>MPMI01000019.1 GCA_002238415.1 Desulfurellaceae bacterium bin18
AGTCGGCCCTGGAGGAGTTGGCGCGCGAACCACAGCAAGCCTTGGCGGAAGACACTGAGGGGGCGCCTGCCGGGCGGCGGCGGGTTCCGCGGCGTCCGGAAGCGGGCGGGCGGCACGCCCTGCGTCTGGGCGTCCTCACTGCGGGTGCCATAGGCGACGCCCCACAAGGTCGCGACCGCCAACACCAGCCAATGGCGTGCGACCCGGGCGGGGTCGGTCCGGCGGGGGTGCTGCCACTGCCAGCCCCCGCCTTTCAGAGCGCGGAAGCCGCATTCAATCCACATCCGTAGCCCATACCAACACAGCCCGACCTGGGCCGGGGGGAGATCGGTCACCACCACCCACGGCTCCTGTTGCCCGGTGCCCCAGACCACCACGAGCGTGACCGCCCGCTGGCGCCGCCGCTCCTGAAAGACTACCCCGCGCCCCACCCAGCCCTCGCCCGGGGCCCGGACCAACGCCATCGCCGGCTGGCGCGCGGCCCCGAAAGGTTGGAAGGCGGTCGCCTGGCGCACCCGCATCACCGGATGCCAGCCCCCGGCCCGAATCGTCCGCCACAGCCGGGGGCTCCATAACCCCCGGTCAGCGAACACGACCACCTGCATCTCCTTGGGAATGGCCGGGCGCAACTGGCGCAGCAAGCGCCCCAAGGGGCGCAGCCACGCCCCCTTGCGATTGGCCGGTAAGATATGCCACGCCACTGGCACCGCACTCCCGCGATACAAGACGCTGACCACTAACGCCGCGACCCGCTGCCCATGCAAGGTCGCATCCACGGCCAAGGCTAACTCGCGCCCCTGCCACCACCCCAATAGCCAGCGGAGCAACGGCACGACACACTGCGCCACCTCGACCTGGACCCGACACGGCGCCGCCTTATCCCCCCCATCATATAACCATTCCCGCAGATATTGCCGGACCGTGTGAAAGCCACCGACCGCCAATAACGCACTGACCACCGCGTTCTGACACGCACTCTGGGCTACCACGGCCCCATACACCCACAGCGCTAACCCCCGCCGCTGGGCCGGCCGTAAGACCGGCAAATACTGGGCAAGCGCCTCTTCCATCTGGTAACCTTCTCGGGGCAAGCGCATGGGCTCCCTCCCGCACCATTCGAGTTTCCGCACTCCAAATGATGCCGGAGGCCCTGGCGCTTGCCTACCGCTACGGCTTCTTACCTACCCCTCTGAGCTCCCGAGAGGGGATAGAAAAACTCCCCCCCACGGAGGGGTGGCCCTATATACAGGCTCTCTCTGAAGGTACATTAAGCTGCCAGACGAGCCAGATGAGAGAACGTTAGACCCTGCACGAATGAGGGAGGAAGCCATGCCCAAAGACACAGATACTATTACCTTCCGACCGATGACCTCAGAAGACGTTGGGGCGGTGCCGATTGGCCATCAGGGTGACGAGCAGGAGGTCCGCGCCCGCATCCAGGACCTTGGCTCAAGCGCGATCCTGGCGTTTGACGCGGCTCAGCATGTCGGCCAACTCCAGTTTCGGCGCTACGCCGCAGACACCCGCTCGCCCAAGGGGCTATGGGACCCGTTGTATTGGGGCGAGTTCGGCAGCGCAGCACCCGCGCTGCCGGACCGCAGCCTGTCCGTTTACTGTTACCATGTCGGCCAACTCGACGACACGGACGACCGAGACCCGCGCTATCAGGGCCGAGGCATTGGCCTGCGGCTCTTGGACTCTTTTTTGGCCTGGGCCAAGCAGGCCGGATTCGAGGCGGTGACGGCCAAGGCCACCCCTACCCCACGGGCCGTCATGGCTTTTATGGGCGGGCAGCCACCCAAAGCCTATCTTGCACGCGGGTTCGAGGTCTTTTCGAGCGTGGTTGATACCGAGCTGCGCGACCTCGTAAAAGACAGACAGCTTGTGCCGGCTGACGCGGACTTGGATAGCGCCGCGCGTATCAGCTATTGCGTGAAGTTTCTCTAACGCTCCGCGCCTGATCCCCTCATACTCTCTAGCTCGTCGCATGCTGTTACGGCTGATCTTGCGTGGACATATATAGAGGCAGATATCAAACCATGATGGAGTACAAAGGCTATATTGGACATGTTGAGTTTGACGACGAGGCGGATATTCTCCACGGCGAAGTTATCAACATTCGGGATGTCGTCACATTTCAAGCAACCTCCGTCAAAGAGGTCCATAAAGCATTTCAAGAGTCTGTCGATGACTATCTCGAATTTTGCCAATCTCGGAACGAGTCACCTGATAAACCGTTTTCGGGCAAGTTTTCCCTTCGTATCCCACCGGAGTTGCATCGGAAGGTACATATCCATGCAAAACGCGACAGAAAAAGTCTGAATGCATGGGTGTCGGAGACATTGGAAGCAGCAGTTGCCGAACAATAAAAATGAATGATAGCAACCCTCTCCCAGGCCGTCGCGTGAACCAACGGGCGGGGTCGCCTAGCCAAACTCCGCCACACTTGGTATTTTGGCCGGATACAGTACACACAAAGGAGGCCAGGTATGAAAGTTTCCATGTTTCACCTGATGCCCTACCGGGACCTGCCGGACGATTTTGAGCAAAAATACCACTCGGTCTGGGTCGATCCGCCCTGGACGGAACTGGGCGACGCCGAGAAAGTCGGTCAGTATTACAACTGGTCACTGGACGAGCTGATCCATGCCGCCAAATCCGGTATGGACGGTATCTGCGTCAATGAGCATCACCAGAATGCCTATGGCTTTATGCCCAACCCCAACCTGATGGGTTCGGTCCTGGCCCGTGCCACCAATGGTATGGACGTGGCGGTGGTGCAAATGGGCTCTACGCTCCCGACGACCAACCCGCCCACGCGCGTGGCCGAAGAATACGGCATGCTGGATACCATAAGTGGCGGCCGTTTAGTCGCCGGTATGCCGCTGGGAACGGCTATGGATGCCACCTTGTGCGCGGGCATTACGCCGATTGAGCAGCGCGAGCGCTATTACGAGGCCCACGATCTGATCCTCAAGGCCTGGACCGCGGATGATATCTTCGCCTGGAACGGCAAATATTATCAGCTCCCCAAGGTCAACGTCTGGCCGCGGCCGATCCAGCAACCCCATCCGCCGGTCTGGATCCCCGGACTCGGCAGCCTCAGCACCTGGGAATTTGCCGCCCAACACAACCATTGCTACTGCTTTTTAAGCTACTACGGCCCCAAGGCGGGCAAGAGCGTGATGGACGGGTTCTGGCAGTTCATCGGTGATCGCGGCATCGAGCCCAACCCCTACCGCGCCGGTTTTCTGCAACTCGTGGCCGTGGCCGAAACCGACGCCAAGGCCGAAGCCCTGTATGAAAAGCATATCCAATACTTCTATAACAAATCCTTGCATATTCCGCCCGAATACTTCTTCCCGCCGGGCCACCAGGATTATCGCAGCCTGGAAAACAATATCCGCAAGGGCATCTTCAAGAGCTATTTCGATAAACTCGACTCCATCCCCAACTGGAAGTTCAAAGACTTTGTGGATGAAGGCTTCGTGATTGCCGGCAGCCCGGCAACCGTGCGCGACATGCTCGCCGACGCGGCCAAAGACCTGCGAATCGGCAATCTGATGGTCTTGTTGCATATCGGCTCCATGCCGCATGACTTAACCCTCAAAAACATCGATATGTTCAGCAGCGAAGTCATGCCCCATATCCACGATATGTGGGACAACCAGTGGGAGAACCACTGGTGGCCGGAAAAGCTGCGGACCAAGCGCCAGGCCTCAATTGCGGCCTTGTAAGGATAGACCTAAAGGGAAAAACAGATGGTTGCAGTCCAAGAACAAACCGTCAGTGTGTGGAAAAATCAGATCAACCCCAAAGTCCACGTCGCCGGCAGTGGGCCGGCACTGGTATTCTTGCACGGTGCCTACGGCCTGACCTGGGACCCCTTTCTGGACACGCTGGCCGAGCAATATACCGTGTACGCACCCGAGCATCCGGGTACGACCCTGGGTGATCCGGACGGCATAAAGGCCCTGGATGATTTATGGGACCTGGTGCTGTATTACGACGAGCTGTTTGCCCAGCTCGGCTTAGACAATCCAACGGTCATCGGTCATTCGTTTGGCGGCATGGTCGCCGCGGAAATCGCCGCCTGCTATCCGCAGCGGGTTGGCAAACTCGTGCTGCTGAGTCCCATCGGCCTCTGGCGGGACGACGTCCCGGTCAAAAACTGGATGATCCTGCCTGCGGAAGAAGTGGTCAAAGCCGCCTTCTATGACCCCAGTGGTCCACTCGCCCAGCAGATGCTGAGCGTGCCGGAGGACGAGAAGGAAGCCCAAGACCTGCAAATTCGAGTGACCTGGTCACTCGCCTGTACCGGCAAATTTATCTGGCCCATTCCGGATAAAGGACTCAAGAAACGCATCCATCGGATTACGGCCCCGACCCTGATTGTCTGGGGCACTGAGGACAAGCTCGTCCCACCGACGTATGCCGATGAGTTTGGCAGTCGGATTGCCGGCTCCCGGATTGCTATGGTCGAACAGGCGGCTCATGTGCCCCAGTTAGAGCAACTCGGACGTGTCTCCGACTTGATCCGAGATTTTATCCAACCTTAACCCTGTCACAGAAGAAGGAGGTAGAGCATGATTAGTTATGTCACAATCGGAACGAACGATCTGGACCGCGCGGCCAAGTATTATGATGAACTTCTGGCCGAACTTGGGGCCAAGCGCACGATGGATACTGAGCGCATTATCTTATGGGGTACGGGTCCAGGGGCTCCGATGTTGGCGGTGTGCAAGCCGTTCGACGGCAGTGCCGCCTCGGTCGGCAATGGTGTGATGGTCGCGCTCGCCGCGAGCAGCGCGGAACAGGTCGCTGCAATCCATGCCAAGGCGCTGGAATTGGGCGGTACGGACGAAGGTGCGCCTGGGCCACGTGGTGACGGCGGCATGACCATCGGGTATTTTCGCGATCCGGACGGCAACAAGCTCAACGCCATCCATATGGGATAAATTCGCAGATTGGGCATTTGCAAACAAAAGGTGGGGTCATTCGACCCCACCTTTTTCGTTCCCAACAGCGACCCCACCTCCCCGTCTCTCTAGCCATCCCGACAATACCCATGCGTACCAAGGTCTGGATTTTTGGCTATGGATCATTGGTCTGGAACCCTGGCTTTTCTTTTGAACAGAGTCAGGTCGGCTACATCCGAGGCTGGGCGCGCCGTTTTTACCAGGGCTCACCCGACCATAGAGGGATTCCGGGTTCCCCAGGGCGCGTCGTCACCCTGGTCTCCGATACCCAATCGGTGTGCTGGGGCGTGGCTTATCAGGTTGCCGGGGAGTCCCTGACATCGATTTTTTCTTATCTTGATGAGCGCGAGCAAGGCGGGTTTCGCCGGTACCAGGTGGACTTTTACCCCAAGACCACTGCAATCGACGCCTCTGCGTCCGCCGTGACCACCGCCGCTGTCTACATCGCTCGGGACGATAATCCGTACTATCTCGGTCCGGCCTCCGTGTCGGAGATGGCCCGCCATATTTTTCATGCAAAGGGTCCGAGCGGCTCGAATCGGGACTATCTTATCCGACTGGCCGAGAGCTTACGTGGCCTGGGAGTGACGGATACGCATGTCACCGAACTCGAACATCATATCCGTCAGCTTGAAGCCCAAGGTCAAGAATAGACCAAGCGGCTGAGGCGAAGAATACGCCTCAGGGACGGCATCGGATCAATCGGGCAGGCCAAAGGCAATAACCGCATTGCCCAGAGGAAAATCGAACAATTTGTGTCCACCGGCGGCAACCGCCACAAATTGCTTCCCGTCCACCGCATACGCTACCGGCGGAGCATTGACCCCGGCCCCGGCGTTGAAGTGCCACAGCGTCGTGCCGTCCTGGGCATTCCGGGCAACAAACTTGCCGTTCGATTCACCGTGAAAGATCAGTCCGCCCGCCGTCGCGAGCGAACCGCTCACCAGCGGCAGATCCGTTTTGACCTGCCATTTGATCTTCCCGTCCTGGGGCGCTATGGCGCTCAGAGTTCCCCAGCGTTCGACGGTTTTATCGAACGAAATGACAATCCGCTCAGGCTGTCCGGCCTCCCCCGGCTTGAGCTGATAGCGCGTCGGGTTATGGGTCCCCGAGACGTATAACCAGCCGGTCCGGGGACTGTACGACGTGGGTGGCCAGTTTGCTCCGCCCGCCGCACCGGGCGCAATCAACATCCCTTCAGGGGTCGGTCTGTGAAAGAGCAAATCATTCTGCGGCACAAAGGCTTCTGAGCGGCGTAATGGCTCGCCGGTCTCCCGGTCGAATATATACAGCCAGCCGGATTTCGAGGCTTCCGCTACTGCTCGGACCGTTGTGCCATTGGCGGAAAAGTCAAACAGAACCGGGGGTGAGGCCACATCATAGCCCCAGATGTCGTGCGGGACAATTTGATGATACCAGCGCAACACACCGGTCTGTATGTCGAGCGCAACCAGGGAGGCGGTGTACAGATTGTCGCCGGGGCGTTTGTAATCATCATAACCGGGCGACGCATTTCCAGTCCCGAAATAGATCAGGCCCAACTCCGGGTCGATTGACGGTGAGGAATAAATCGAGCCACCGCCAGTCTTCCAGGCCTCGCGGTATGTGTCCGCATTGGCGCGTTCGGCGGCCAGGTCCCGCTCCAGTACGTCGCCAAACGCGGTCTGGCCGACGAAATCACCTTCCCAGCCTTCCGAGGCGGTTGAATACCAGCGCCACACCAACTGCCCGGTCGTTGCATCATAAGCGGACAGGAAGGCACGCAGGCCGCGCCGCGGACCGGGCCGGCCGAGGAGAGACGGATCGTCCGCTTCGGCTTCACCCAGTACGCCGCTATAGCCGGTCCCGCTCACGCCGACGAATACCTTATCGTCGTAGACGACCGGCGCCATATTGCCGGCAAAGCGTGTCAGTGCCGTGAGTGTGGCCACGTTTTCGGGCTGTGCCGCGTCTGTGGCTTTGATTGCTTTTAGCGCCGTCAGGTCAGACGGATTTCCGGTCGTCGGATCGACAACCGGCATATCCCACACGCGGTCTCCCGTATCAGCATCGAGCGCTACCAGACGCGCGTCCGCGGTGATCATATACAGTCGCCCGTAGCCGAGAGCGAGCCCCCGGTTGTGGGTGCCGCAACAGAGCGTATCAACCGACATCTCATGCGTGTAGCGCCAGCGCTCTATCCCGGTTGCCGCATCAAGGGCAACCACGTGGTTATACGGCGTGGTGAGATACAGCGCTCCGTCGGCAACAAGAGGATTAGTTGGAAACGTCCCGAGCACACCGGTCTGATAGATCCATTTCGGCACCAATTGATGCACGTTATCGGTCGTGATCTGCTCAAGCCCGCTGTAGCGCTGATTGGCATAGCCGTGTCCATAGGTCAGCCAGTTGTCATGGTCGGCGTGGGCTTGGAGTAAACGCGTCCCCTCGACCGCTCTGGTCGTTCCACCGCCAAGACAGACGACAACAGCGACAAAGACCGCGATCCGCATGCCCTGTCTGAACGTCGTGCTTCGTCCTCTTCGTTCGTGCATATGGCTCTACGTACAGGAAAATCGATGCAGTGCATAATCCTCTCTTGGGAGGGGTGATGCGAAAGGGAACCCACCCCGGCCCTTCGGGCCACCCCTCCGAGGAGGGGACTAGACCATATCCCCTCTTGGGAGGGGTGCCGCGCCAGCGGCGGGGTGGGTTATCCCCGGCCCTCGGCGAGTGGCCTTTTCACCCTGGGTGTGATTTGTTTGCCCGGCCAAATGAGCGATACAGTGGATAGGAGTAGCCTATGTTGCAGCAAGCCCTGGATTTCCGGGAAGAGAGCGACGCGGTCTTCGTCCTGCTCGACGGGTTGGACGACCAGGACTGGGGAAGGAAAACGCAGTTCAAAGAGTGGACGCTCAACGATATCGTGGCCCATCTGCATATGGGCGACTATGCGGCCGATCTTTCATTACAGGATACGAGTGCCTTCCTGGACCTGGTGAAAGAATTTGCCACCGGCCGCAAGCAGTACGGCCTTCTGGCCTTCACCCATGTCTGGCTTGACGGGCTACGGGATCGCGCACTGTTACAGCGCTGGCATACTTTCTCTCTTGAGATGGCGGAGCGCTTTGCGGTGGCGGACCCGAAAAAACGGGTGCAATGGTTTGGGCCGGACATGAGTGTGCGTTCCAGTATCACGGCGCGTCTGATGGAAACCTGGGCGCACAGTCAGGCCATATACGACCTGCTGGGTCAAACGCGAACCAACACCGACCGGATCAAGAATATCGTCGTCATGGGGATGAATACCTTCGGCTGGACCTTCACGAACCGCAAACTTGCCGTCCCAACGGACGGCCCCTACCTGCGGCTCAACGCCCCATCGGGAGAGATATGGGAGTGGAATCGGCCGGATCAGGCGGACCGGATCGAGGGCAGCGCGGTCGAGTTCTGTCAGGTGGTCACGCAGGTGCGCAATATCGCGGACACCTCACTTGAAGTGAGTGGCGCTACGGCCACCAGATGGATGGCCCTTGCCCAGTGCTTTGCCGGCCCACCGGAAGAGCCGCCCGCACCGGGTAGCCGATTCACCCTCGTCTGAGGGCCTTTGCCTCACCGCATTCCATTCAGGAGGGAAGTGCATGACTACGATCAAAACAGCCCGGTCCCAATCAAACGGACACAAATGGCACGCCCGGTATCCCGAGCTCGGAACGGAGCCACTACCGCTTGAGGTCTTTACCTCGAAAGAACAGTTTTCACTCGAACGAGAACATATTTTCCAGAAAGTCTGGTTGAACGTCTGCCGGGTCGAACAACTTCCCAATCCGGGCGATTATTGGGTAAAAGACATCGGCGTGTGCAACACTTCGGTCATCGTGGTACGCGGCAGAGATGGACAGCTCAGAGCCTTTCACAATATGTGTTCTCACCGCGGCAATAAGCTTATCTGGGCTCAGCAGGGCAATAGTTCAGCCTTTCCCTGCAAGTTCCACGGCTGGATGTACGGCTTGGACGGCACCCTCAAATTTGTTCCGGATGAGGAAAAATTTTTTGATCTCAAGAAAGACTGCCTAGGTCTGAGCCCTGTTCATGTTGATGTGTGGGAAGGATTTGTCTTTATCAATATTGATCCCGACCCGCAGGAAACACTCCAGGACTACTTGGGCGAGATGGCAGCCCAACTCACCGGCTATCCCTTTGCCGAGTGTTCGGCCACCGCGTTTTCCTGGCGAAGCGAAGTCAAGGCAAACTGGAAAATCGTGAAGGATTCGTTTCAGGAGGTGTATCACGTGGGCTGTCTCCACAAGCGCTCACTCCCTGACGCGTTTGTGAGTAAAGACAATCCTTATACCCATGTGCTCGATATGAAGCTCTTCCCGCGCCACGGTCGGGCCTCTCTCTTCGGCAATGTGGCGCATCAACCGAGTCCGGTCCAGACATTATCCTATAAGCATGGCTCAATCCTGGTTCGTAACGGTTTTTCCGAGCAAACGCTGCCCGTGGGTATCAACCCAACCCGTAGTACAAACTGGTCCTTTGAACTGCACGTCATCTTTCCGGCCTTCTTCGTCGTTGTCTCGGAGGGCACCTATTTCACGCATCAGTTCTGGCCGCTGGACGTGGACCGCACGATCTGGGAATCAACGACCTATTTTCCGAAAGCCAGGAATCTTGCTCAGCGTTTCAGTCAGGAATATAGCCGGATTATCTTTCGCGATATTTTTATGGAGGACGCAAGAACGGTTGAAGAGACGCAGTCGGTTCTCTCCTCCGGGGCCAAGCAAGATTTTATCCTCCAGGATTATGAACTCCTGGTACGGCACAGCCATAATGTGGTCTTAAACATGATCACCGGCAAAAACGACGGAAGAACGTTTGTCAGAGCGTCCAAAAGAGCGGGGGAAGCACATGTCTGAGCAACACTTGCCCGCAGCTTTCCAGGACCTCGAACCGTGGCTCGCGTGGTCGTTGGCAACCGAGCGGGAACGGAGCACCAAACGCCACGCGAGCACGATAGCGGAGATCAAGGCGTTTTATGAGGCGATGCTGGCTCGCATGGACGAAATCTTACCCTACTTAGAGCAGTTCTCTCCTGATGATGTTCCCCCGGAAACAAAGCGATTATTTTATCTCACCTTGTCCTTGGCTGAGGTTGCGCCAGCGGCGGAACTTTACGGTCAGCCAAGCGTGGTCGATGGGTTCGATGTCTTCCGGTTTACGCCGGGTGGTGAGTAAGCCGTCAATAAGAAGAATTTCCCGACATTGAGAAGGGTCGTCACTGATGATCACCGACACGATGTTTGTCATAGCAGTCCCAAACCTGGAGAGATCGGGAGCGTTCTATCGAGACGTACTCGGGTTTGAAATTCAGGAAATCGGAGATCCGGGCTGGCGTCTTTTTGTACGGGAGTCATGCCGGATCATGGCCGGGGAGTGTCCGGATGCGATTCCGGCCGCAGAGCTTGGGGATCACTCGTACTTCGCCTATTTGGTCGTTGACACTGTAGATGAATTCCACCAGAGGGCACGGGCTCATGGAGTGGCGCTCATCAAAGAAATCCGGGATGAGCCGTGGGGCATGCGGGAGTTTGGCCTGCGAACGGTCGATGGTCATCGCATCATGTTGGGGAGTCGGCTCCGAGGCTAAGCGCAGCGGTTCCCAGCGACCTATTCGCAGACCCCCTTCCCTCAGAATTTTTCCTTGAACGGCCGCACATCGATTTCGATCGTCCAGGAACTGCGGTCCTGATGCGCCATATGCCAGTACGTCTCGGCAATGGCCTCGGGCTTGAGCATGTCGTCCGCGGTCATATTGGGATAGTTACGGCCAGGGATGTCGATTACGCCATCGACATTGACCCAACCCACATGGATGCCCTTGGGCCCAAGGTCGCGCGCCAGCGACTGCACCAAACCGCGCAGGGCGAACTTGGCCGGACCGAAGGCGGCTGAGCGGGGGCCGGCCTTGACGCCGGCGGTCGCGCCGGTAAACAGCATACTGCCGCGTCCGCGTTCAAGCATGTCCGGGACTACTTCCCTCGCGCTCAGAAACGCGCCATAGGCGTTGACCCGCCAGGAGTTCTCGTACTGTTCCGGGGTTATATCGGCGATTGTGCCGAAGGTCCCACCGCCGGCGTTATACAGCAGGATTTCGGGCGGGCCGAGCTGTTCACGGATCGTCTTGAACAGGGCCTCGATCTGGGCTCGGTCGCTCAGGTCAGCCGGAGCCTCGTAGACCTGCCCCCCTTCAGCACGAATTTCTTCCGCCAGCGATGCGAGGTATTCCGTGCGGCGGGCGTTGATTGCCACCGCATATTCTTTAGCGAACCGGCGGGCCAGAGCGGCCCCTAAGCCAGGACCAACTCCGAGCACTGCGGCAACTGGTTTTTCTGCCATACTAGTATCCTTTCGTTCGGAAGAATTGTAACGCACATCCTACCGATAGCAGGGAAAAGGAACAAGCGTTTGCAGCGGACACCCATCTGATATACCTATCGGCCTTTGTCAGCGACAGAATCGGTCAGCGACAGCAGCGAGAGGCAGAGGAGAGACGCATGCAGGATGTCAAGTTTGGCTTGTTCCTACCCACCGGTGACTTTGCCGCGGCGAAGCAGGTCGCGCTGCGTGCCGAGAACGACGGCTTTTATTCGGTGTCGCTCAACGATCACTTTTTTTCTCCGTTGGGCTCACCCCAGGTGCCGCAGTTGGAGTGCTTCACCACGCTGACCGCGGTTGCCGCTGTGACCAGCCGCATCCGTCTGACGCCCACGGTCACCGCTGCCTCGTTTCGTCCGCCCCCGCTGCTGGCCAAGATTACCTCCACCCTGGACCAGGTCAGTAATGGGCGGCTGACCCTAGGCTTGGGAGCCGGCTGGCAGCAATCGGAATACGATGCCCACGGCTATGCCTATCCCTCCAACGCGGAACGTCTGGCCCAAATGGCCGAGGCCATCCAGGTGCTCAAAGCCATGTGGACCCAGGCAGAGCCGACGTTTCACGGCCAGTATTACACAATCGATAAGGCGTATAATAATCCGAGACCGGTACAACAGCCCCGTCCGCCGCTCATGCTGGGCGGCTCGGGGAGCGGCCTGCTCAAAATCGCCGCAGCCGAAGCCGACATCCTCAATATCATCCCCCCCATTTTTAACGGCAAGGACTTCGTGAACGACCCGGTCGCCACCGTCGCCTTCGACATGGCTCAACTCGAACGGCGGATTGGCATGTTCCGTAAGTATGTCGGCGAGGCCGGCCGTGACCCGCAACACATTGAGCTGGGCGGCATGCTCATGCTGTGTGTGTCCGATACGGCCGACGATCCCGCGTTTGGCAAAATTGCGTCCCGCCTGGGCTTTCCCGATGTCGAAACGGCCCGTCGCTCGCCGCTGCTCTGTATGGGGACCCCGGATGAGGTCAGACGTGATCTCACCACGCGTATTGAAGACTTGGGCCTCACCTATTTCATTTTTATACCGACATCCATGGATACGCAGACGCTTTTCGTCAAGAACGTCATGCCCGAGTTTGTATCCCGCTAGAGTGAGGGCTCTCCACACATGCCACACATCGGTACGTTGAATGAACTCCGGGTCGTTAGAGAAACCTATAGCGGAGTCTATCTCGACGCTGGGGAACTTGGCGAAATACTGCTCCCCCAGCAATATGTTCCCACTCATTGTCGGACGGGCGACCGCCTGACCGTTTTTCTCTATACGGATTCCGAGGACCGTCCGATTGCCACCACGCAATCGCCCTTGGCCATGGCCGGCGACTTTGCGCGGCTCAAGGTCGTCGCCGAGACACCGGTCGGCGCTTTTCTCGATTGGGGCTTGCCCAAGGATCTGCTGGTTCCTTTTCGAGAACAAAACACGCCGATGAAAAAGGGACGCGCCTATATTGTCAGAGTCTATCTGGATGAGCGGAGTCAGCGTGTCGTCGCCTCGGCAAAACTCGATCGCTTTCTGTCCGATACCACAACCGATCTTCACGCCGGTCAGGAAGTTGAACTTTTCGTCTGCACCCAGACGACGCTGGGCCGCAAGGTCATTATCAATCGGACACACTGGGGCCTGTTGCACTCCAGTGACATCTTTCAGCCGCTTCATAGCGGACACCGGCTGACCGGCTTCGTCAAAACCGTGCGAGCGGACGGGAAGATTGACGTCTGTCTGCACAAGCCGGGATATGCAAAAGTCTCGGATATCAGCGCAATAATTCTGGACGCTCTGGAACAACACGGCGGACAGATTCCCGTTACCGACCGGAGTACCCCCGAGTCTATCCGGCAGTGGTTCGGGGTGAGCAAAAAGACCTATAAAAAAGCCCTGGGGGCGCTGTATAAGAAGAAATTAGTGACCCTGACGGATGCCCAGGTCAGCCTGAACCGGAACAGCCGGAAACAGACTGCGGTCACCGGGCCGTGAGGGCCGCTTTCTCCGGCCTAAGCGTTCTGCCGCTCAATCCGCTTGCGTAGCTTCTCCAGATAGGGTTGGACATCCGGCGCAAAGGCCCGATGCTCGGACAGCTTGGTAAAGTGCGCCAGCGCACGTGGATATTCGGTTTCCGCGCCAGCATGGAATATCAGGTCGAGGCCGTTGTCGGCTAATAATTTCTGCTGGGCCCTTTCGTTGGAGAACAACGCGATTTCCGCCACAAAGCAGATATCCGCCAGGGTGACAGTATCGCCAACCAGATAGTCCCGGTCTGGGGCAAGCCCCCGTTCAATACCGGAGAGATAAATCCCAAAGGCGTCTTTCGCCCTGGCGTGAATATCCGCCGTCATCTTGCCGCCCATCAAGGCCAGGAGATAAATCTGCGAGTCCCGCGCGAAGACCAGACTGGCGTCCAGAAAGCTATCGATGCGTGTAGCGGAATATGCGTCCGTGCCGTACACCGGATAGGCCTCCTGCCCCAGGCGCCCGACTGCGCGCATGATACTGTTGGATTCAAAAATACCGGTCTTGCCGTCAGGGCTGAAGGCGGCTGGAACCGTCCCGAACGGGTGCGCTTCGAGAAAGGCGTCGGTCTTGAACAAACGCCCGCTAAAACCGGCGCGGGCCTGCCGCTCCGTCTCCTGGGGAGCCGTTTTTTCTTCTTCGGTCAGCGGGCGGGCCTCAAAATCCCACAGCCAGTGCTGCAAGTCGGGCGGGGCACTGCCCCGGATATCAATACGGATATCGCACAAACGAGCCGCAATGGTGGCCTTCCAAATACGCGGGTTGGGCAGATAGGAAAAAATGCGGAGGTCAAAGTCTGGCATGGTGACTATCCTTTCCGAACGGAATATATCTCAGGCGAGAGAGCATAACAGAAGAACTGGACTGAGAACATGACAACACATATCCACAACGAACAGCCGAGGTATGGCGACGGCGATGCTTCCTTTCAGGCTGCCGGCGGTGAGACGGGGATTCGGCGCTTAGTCGATGATTTTTACGAGTTGATGGGACAGTTGCCCGAGACCCAGGAAATTCGAGCCCTGCACCCGGCTGATCTCACCCAGTCCCGAGACAAACTGGCCCGGTTTTTATGTGGCTGGTTGGGCGGACCGCAGCGGTATCGTGAAAAATACGGCCCGATCAGGATTCCGAGCGCGCATGCCCATCTGCACATCGGGACGAAACAGCGCGACGCCTGGCTGGCGTGTATGCACCAGGCGCTGGAGCAACAGCCGTACGCAGAAAGCTTCAAGGCGTATCTGATCGAACAGTTGGCTATTCCCGCGGAACGGTGTCGGACGCGGGATTAGGCCGTGGAGCCCTCGGCCCAGGGTTGGCCAAGCCGCTCGGCGACCGCGCGGGGGGAATACGGAGATGAGTAGAAACCGACCTTGTAGCTCGATCCGGCAGCGACATCGCTCGGCTGGAGTTCGACCAGCACCATATCGGCGGACGACACTTCTTGTGCAGGAAGGCCGGGATCAGGCGCGTGGTCGGTATAAAATCGATGGACGCCAATATCCAAAGGCCACTGGATACTCTCGAAAGGCCGCTCATAGGCCGGCTTGCCGCCGACGGCAATCAGCCGATTTTCCTGTCGGATAAACCACACTTTTGCCATAGACTCATCTTTCCTCAGGTGAGAATAGGGATGACTTCCGTTTGGACCGGATCGCCGGTCACAATCGCTTCATTCTCGGTGATATAGACGTCAACCTCACTGCGCACCCCGAAGTCGCCCGCCAGATAAATTCCGGGCTCGACCGAGAAGCAGGTATGAGGCAGCACCCGGCGCGTATCACGGGTCTCGACGCCATCCATATTTGCGCCGTTGCCGTGGACTTCCGTGCCGATAGAGTGGCCGGTTCGATGAAAGAACTGGTCGCCATAGCCGGCAGCGGTAATAACACTTCGGGAAGCAGTATCAACTTCGTGACCGAAAAACGTCTGGCCGTCTGCCACCCGCGCTTCTACAAAGGATATTGCGGCATCCCGCGCCTCACGAACGAGTTGAAATATCGCCTGATAGCGCTCGGGGACGACCTTGCCCATAAAGCCGGTCCAGGTGATATCGGCATACACCCCGTCCGGCTCTTTGGCCCAGAGATCAATCAGCACAAAGTCACCGGGCCGAATCAGCGCCGTCTGCTCGGCCGTTGGCGTGTAGTGCGGGTCCGCGCTATGGGCGTTGGCCGCCACAACAGGCGGATGGTAGGTCGTCAGCCCAGCTTGGGCAAAGCGGTCCAGGATGAATTGTTGCACCTGATATTCAGACAGCGGCGTATTGTCTCGCAAATAACCAAAGGCGGCGTCAACCGTCTGGCGAACCACGGTGGCCGCACGGCGATGGCTGTGCCATTGCTCTCGGGTCCAGACCGCCTCAAACCGCTGCACCAGGTCCGCAGACGAGACCACCTCAACCCCGAGCTGACGGATGGTTTCAATTGTGCCGGCGTCAACACGCGAGATGTACGGGATGGCGTTCCCCGGAGAATACTGCATGGCAACGCGCCGCCGATTGCGCAGCAGCTCGGTGAGGCGTTCTGCGTGCTGCTGCCAGGTGAAAAACGGCAGTTTTGGTCCGGGCAGGCTATCCAGACGATGCGGCTCAATGCTGGAAACGAGTCCGACCGGCGCGCCCTCAGCCGGAATGAAATAATACCAACATCGCGTCGACAGCTCTGTTTCATCGAGCCCGAGAATCCGGTAGGCGAGCGGGTCACTGCCCCGAAAATCGTAAAACAGCCACCCGTCGAGCGTCTCTTCTTGCAGTGCGTGCTGAATCTCACGCAGGCGGTCTGCGTCCATACCCTCCTCGCTTGAGTTGCGGCCCATCTGACGAGATGGTAATACTAGCCGCTGGAGGTTGAGAATGAAAGCAGGAATTCATCCAGAAGCATATCGAGCTGTCGTCTTTCAGGACACCGCTGCGAACTTTGCCTTCCTCACTCGGGCGTGCATCGAGACGGACGAAACAATCGAGTGGGAAGACGGCAAGACCTATCCGTTGTATAAGCTCGATATTTCGAGCGCGTCCCATCCGTTCTATACCGGGAAACAGCGCATTGTTGATACAGCAGGACGCGTTGAGCGCTTCCGCCGGAGATACGGGTTGCAAGACTCGGAGAAAAAAGAAGACGCATAGCCTGCGTCGGACGGACGCAGAGCAAGAGCGAGCGGAGGGGCGGTTTTCTACCGCCCCTCAGTGTATGTATCCCTTGCTATAGCTCCCGGTTACGATTATGAGCGAAGCCGTTGCGTTGCACGAAAAACTCTCCGAGGTTGAGAAGCGTTACGAAGAAGTGGAAGGCACGCTAGGCCGTCCCGAGGTCGCCAGCGACGTCAAGGAGTATGCCAAGCTGGCCAAGGAGCATGCCTCTCTGGAAGAAGTCGTGACGTGCTTTCGGGAATGGCGCAAAGTCCATGAGGACCTTGAAGGCAGCAAAGCCCTGCTTGAAGATAGCGACCCGGACATGCGCGATCTGGCGCAAGAAGAGATCGAGGGTTTGAGCCAACGGGCCACCCAGCTTGAAGACCAACTCCACCTCTTGCTACTTCCCACGGATCCGCTTGACGAGAAAAACGTCATCCTTGAAATTCGGGCCGGTACCGGTGGCGAGGAAGCCAGTTTGTTTGCCGCTGACCTGTTTCGGATGTATTCGCATTATGCTGAACAGCGTAACTGGCGTATGGACGTGCTGAGTTCAAGCCCAACCGGTCTGGGTGGATTTAAAGAAATCATCAGCATGGTGACAGGCAAAAATGCGTATAGCCGTCTCAAATTCGAGGGCGGGGTGCATCGCGTCCAGCGGGTCCCCGAGACGGAAGCGTCGGGTCGGATTCATACCTCGGCCGTCACGGTGGCGATCCTGCCTGAAGCGGATGAGGTCGATATCGCCATTGACGAAAAAGAACTCCGGGTCGATGTTTTTCGATCCTCCGGTCCGGGCGGGCAGAGTGTCAACACCACGGATTCGGCCGTCCGTATTACGCATCTGCCGACCAACCTGGTGGTCTCCTGTCAGGATGAGAAGTCACAACACAAAAATAAAACCAAGGCGCTCAAAATCCTGCGTTCCCGACTCCTCGAACGGGCACAAGAAGAACAACATGCTGAAATCACCGCTTCCAGACGAAGCATGGTCGGCTCGGGAGATCGATCCGAGCGGATACGAACCTATAATTTCCCCCAATCGCGCATGACGGACCATCGGATCAATATGACGCTCCACACGCTTGAGCGTATTCTCGATGGCGAGCTCGACCCCGTCGTCGATGCTCTGATCACTTCGCATCAAGCCGAAATGCTTCAAACCGAGGCCGGCTAAATCAGGTCCGGCGGGATTGTTTCCGGCACGGGATTGCCTCCGGTGAAGAACACCCAGAATCTCCACACCCCGCTCGCAATATCCCCACGTCTCCAGCCGGATTCCTTATCCTGTGTTGAGACGGTTGCCCAACTTGTGACCTGGGCTGAAAATATACTCAGGACGTACGAGGTTGATACGCCTCGGTTGGACGCGGAAGTCCTGCTGGCGCATACGCTCCATATCAGCAGGTCCTGCCTGTACACTCGGCTTCAAGAGATGGTTTCGGATTCTCGGAAAAATGACTTCCGGCGGTGCGTGGTCCGCCGTACTCAGCGTGAGCCGGTTGCCTATATCACCGGCCGCCAGGAATTCTGGTCGCTGGAGTTTCAGGTCACCCCCTGCGTGCTTATTCCGCGTCCCGATACGGAGATCCTCGTTGAGACGGCTCTCCGTCTGCTGGCAACGGCTCGGATAACCGCCCCGCGCATCCTCGATATGGGGACCGGCAGTGGCTGTATTGCCGTTACCCTCGCAACTGAATTGCCGCGCGCGCAGGTCTGGGCGGTCGATAGAACGCACGCGACCCTGTCCATTGCTCAAAAGAATGCCCATACGCATCGGGTCGGTCACCGCATCACGTTTGCCTGCGGAGACCTGTTCGCCCCCGTGCCGCCTGGCCCACCATTTTTTGACCTGCTCGTGACCAATCCTCCGTATATTGACTCGCAGGTGCTCGACACGCTTCAGCCTGAGGTCCGAGCCTGGGAGCCGCGGGCCGCCCTGGACGGCGGAGCGGACGGTCTCGATTTTTACGGCCGCCTGTTGTACGACAGTCCAGACTACCTGCGGCCCGGCGGCTGGCTCGTCGCGGAAATCGGAGAGGCACAAAAAGACGCCGTGGTGCGGCTCGGACAAAAGGTACAGCTTGGACAAAAGGTGCGGCTCGGACAAACGCAGCGCCACCTGCGTTTCCGGACGTGCAGGCAAGACTATGCCGGTCGGGACCGTGTGGTCGTTTTCCGGAAGACCGCTGACGTTGAGCAGTAACGAGGGGTGAGGGAGCGGGACGGACGCTCATGTATTTTTCACGGACCTTCTTCGGAACTCTCTAAATGGACACGATTCTCATCCAGGGTGGTATTCCCCTGCGTGGGGAGGTGACGGTCAGCGGAGCGAAAAATGCCGCCTTACCGCTGCTCTTTGCCTCTCTTCTGACACAGGATGAATGCATCCTGCACGGCGTACCGCGTCTGGTTGATATTCGGACCGCCCTGGGATTGCTGACCGAACTCGGGGTGCAGGCCGATTGGCTGAGTACGGATGAGGTGGTACTCAACGCCAAGCGGGTCGATCAATTTGAGGCGCCGTATGACTTGGTCAAGACCATGCGCGCCTCGTTTTTGGTGCTTGGACCGCTGTTGGCGCGCTTTGGTAGAGCCCGTGTCTCAACCCCGGGCGGCTGTGCCATTGGCACCCGTCCGGTCAATATTCATTTAGCGGGCTTACAGCAACTCGGCGCAGCCATACGTATTCGGCAGGGCTATGTCGAAGCGTGGGCCAGCCGGCTGACGGGCGCGCGGATCACGCTCGATTTTCCCTCTGTCGGGGCGACAGAGAACCTTATGATGGCCGCTACCCTGGCCACAGGCATAACCGTCCTGGACAATGCCGCTCGTGAGCCCGAAATTGAAGACCTGGCAGCCATGCTTATTGCGATGGGTGCCCGTATTCATGGAGCGGGGAGCCGGACGATCGAGATTGAGGGCGTTGATGCCCTGCACGGCGTCAGCCACCGCGTTATTCCTGATCGTGTCGAGGCCGGGACCTTTCTTATCGCCGGCGCGATCACATCGGGCAACGTTCTGGTCCGAGGGGCTCGCGCCGATCATCTCGCCAGTTTTATGGATACCCTGCAGCGCGTAGGCGTCACTCTTACCCATGAACCGGAAGGGATTCGGGTCCGGGGCAATGGGCGGCCGACCGGCGTTCAGCTCGACACCCGGCCCTACCCCGGTTTTCCAACCGATCTGCAAGCGCAAATGATGGCCCTGCTGACCCTCGGCGAGCAGCAGAGCAGCATCACCGAAACCATTTTCGAGAATCGCTTCATGCACGCGCAAGAACTCGTCCGTTTGGGTGCAGACGTGTATGTCCAGGGCCATACCGCGACCATTCGGGGCGTTGCGTTTTTAAGCGGCGCATCCGTCATGGCGACCGACTTGCGGGCCAGCGTGTCGCTGATCCTGGCCGGACTCGCTGCCCGAGGCGAGACGGAGGTCTCTCGTATTTACCATCTTGATCGCGGCTATGAACACGTCGAAGCCAAGCTGTCCCAGCTCGGGGCGAAAATTCAGCGTCAGGCAGGCCGGCCCGTCCAATGACACGCTCTGCAACGAAAGCTCCGGTTCCGCTGCTCTCCACAACAGACGCGGCCTGCCAGCGTCACCTCGACAAGCTGCTGTCGCGTGGTGAGAGCGCCAGTGCCCAGGTTGAAACCGCGGTTCGCTCCATTCTGGACGATATTCGCAAGCGTGGCGACCGCGCACTGATGGCCCTCACCAAAAAATTCGATCAGGTGTCGCTCTCGTCTCACGAACTGGGTGCCACCCAGGACGAAATGGAGCACGCGCTCAAGAGCCTGTCAGCACCCATCAGAAAGGCGCTACGGGCCGCGGCTCAACGCATCCGTCGCTTTCACCGCAAACAGCGTCAGTCATCATGGACCTACCGCGACGAGCTTGGGGTCACTCTGGGTCAAAAAATAGCGCCGCTTGAACGGGTCGGAGTGTATGTTCCCGGCGGCACCGCGGCCTATCCGTCTTCGGTGCTCATGAATGTGATTCCGGCCAAAGTTGCCGGGGTCAAAGAGGTCATCGTAGTCTCGCCCCCGTCTCCCGAAGGGGATAACCCCGCCCTGCTGGCTGCGGCCCACATTGCGGGAGCGGACGCCTTTTTTCGGGTCGGCGGAGCCCAGGCTGTAGCCGCCCTGGCATACGGCACCCAAACGATTCCGCGCGTCGATAAAATCGTCGGACCGGGCAATATCTATGTCGCCACAGCCAAACGGCTCGTCTTTGGCCGGGTTGATATCGATATGATTGCCGGGCCGAGTGAGATTCTGGTGATCGCCGACCAGACCGCCAAGCCCGACTATATTGCGGCCGACATGCTCTCCCAGGCGGAACATGACATACTGGCCGCCCCGTTGTGTCTGACGACATCCCGACGCCTGGGACAGGCCGTCGTCCACGAACTCGCCGAACAGCTCGCCCAGCTTCCCCGGCGCACCATCGCCTCGGCCTCCTTACGTCGCTTCGGCGCGGTCATTATCGCCCGGCATCGGCAGGAAGTCGTGACATTGGCCAATGCGATTGCCCCCGAGCATCTGGAGCTGGCCGTTAAGGACCCACACACCTGGATCAAAGATATTCATCACACCGGAGCGATATTTCTGGGTCATCTTTCGACTGAACCGTTTGGGGATTATATAGCCGGGCCCAATCACGTACTGCCAACCGGCGGAACCGCCCGGTTTTCCTCGCCCCTGGGCGTCTACGATTTCTTGAAACGCACCAGTGTCATACGGGCGTCGTCGCGGGCACTGTCTACCTTGGGCCCCGAAGTGGTGCGGCTGGCCGAGCTTGAGGGACTTGAGGCCCACGCGCGGGCCGTGCAATATCGTTTAGACGGAGGCAGGCATGGCCGCACGCAAAGCTGATATACATCGGCAGACCACTGAAACCGATATCCACCTGAGCATCCGGGTCGAAGGCGAGGGGAAGTACGAGGTCTCGACCGGTGTCCCCTTTCTCGACCATATGCTGGAACTGTTTGCCCGGCACGGATTCTTTAATCTCAGCGTGCAGGCGAGCGGTGATATTGCCATCGACGATCACCATACGGTTGAAGATGTCGGTCTGGCGCTCGGCCAGGCGTTACGCGAAGCCCTGGGCGACAAACACGGCATCCGCCGCTTCGGCGCAGCCAGCGTGCCGCTGGACGAGGCCCTGGTCGAGTGTGTGGTTGACCTGAGTGGGCGGCCCTTTCTGGCCTATAACCTGGATATTCGACAGGAACGGGTGGGAAATTTTTCGACGGAGCTTGTCCACGACTTCTTTTTGGCCCTGACAAATCAGGTCGGTATGAATCTGCACCTGAATATGACCCAGGGCCGCAACCCCCATCACATTATCGAAGCGGGCTTCAAAGCCTTTGCCCGGGCGCTCAGCAGCGCGGTTGAGCATGATCCACGGGTCCAAGGTGTCTTATCCACAAAAGGCTCCCTGTAAATCCGAACAGGCTGCTAAACGAACTACAGGGGTGATTGTCACCGCGACCTGCATAGCGCATAGCGATTGCAGGTCGCGGCGCACTGTCGCAGGCGCTGCACGTGCGGGCATGGGAGCGGGCGCTGTCGGGGGACTACTCTCGGACGCGGGTTCGATTCCTGCTGCCCCCATTCTTTTCCTCCCGCGCGGATTTGCTTCCTACTGCCTTCACCATTGGTGCTCCGCTCATTGTGGTTAAGAGACACCGCTCCGCTTTCGTATCTCCTCCGTCAGTTGCCGAGCGTTACGACCACGTTTCAAGCGTCCGAATACAGTCCGAACGGGCAGGTTATAGCCGAAATCCCTGGACGCCGTGGAAGCTGATATTGCCTGGTCAGACCCAAGCTGGACCTGCCAATCAACGTGGAGGTGGTATTCTCCAGGTTCCTGCCCGCCGTCCTCCTTGAGGAAGATTCCTGTTCCGGGTACTACGTGTGGATCTACTACTTCGCCTAATGCGGTTAGCCCTTGACCGTTCACATATGCAAGAACCAGATTTCCCTCAGCTGATCCTTTAAGGTGCGTACCTCCGTTGTCATATCCATAAATGGCAGCGACGTTACAATCAAACATACGCTGATACGCGCCAGGACTGTATGTTTCGTTGGTGTTGAATATCCAGTGCCCCGCCCATTCGTCGTCTGGACCTTCCGGGCTTGGTGCCGATTTCATTTCGACCTCTTCCGATTTGATTTCGATGAGTCTCAGTTGACCCTTTTCATCCGCCCACAGACGAAAGGGGAGCAAAGCAATTGGTACTCCGTAGCTGCTGAGCCATTTCACAATACTCTTAAGGGTCTCGTCAAAATCTGGCGCAACGATAAAGATTCGTTGTGACCGTCCAAGGCGCTTCGGCTCGAATTCAAGGTTGTCGGCAAATTGCCGAAACTTATCAATAAGTGCTCCTCTATTATTCCATCCTGTGTAGCGTTGGGCCTCTTCGTTCAGAGACTCGTATGTCACATCTGCAAATTTTGCTGCGTACTCAAGAAGCTGAGCGACTGTGGCACGATCTGACCAGTCTCTCTTCAGTTCTACTAAAATCAATCTGCCCGAAGCGTCCAGCGCCAGAATATCGGCCATGCCTTGACCAGAAATAGATTGTCCAATGACCAGAATCTGCTCACGCGGGAAGAGGCGGGCTGGATCATCAGAGAGAAAATTTTCTAACGATTTTTCCATAACTCCCAATTCTGAGGCGGCTCGCTCTACTAAGCGCCCCTTCATCGATAAGACCCTAGATTCGTTGCGGATTTCATACAGCATCACGTACACCTCTAGTGGAACTCCTAACAAAATTCGGGTACTGTCCTAATCTAGGATAGTACTCAAAGGACCTGAGTTGCGTGCGTCACTCCGGCTTGTTGAGGTGCATACCGAGCAGCTCATGCGCGATATGGAACCCCAAATCCTGCACCAGCCGCTGCTTCCACTGTCGCCGCAGCACCGCGCTCGTCATACGCCGGATGGCACGCGGCTTCTGCATAATCTTTTCGGCAATCTCCCAGGCCCGTGGTTGTAGATCGTCGAGCGGCAGCACCTCGTTGACGAGGCCCAGCTCCTTGGCCATCTGCGCATCGATCGTGTCACTGGTGTACAGAAAGTACGCGGCACGCTTCAGCCCCATTAACTCTTGGAACGTCAAGCCCTGGCCGTCTCCCGGTACCAGATTAAACTTGAAGTGCGGATCGAACAGCTCGGCGTGCTCCGCGCACAGCGTAATGTCGCATAGCAGGGCGAATTCCGTGTGCAAACCTGAGCCGTTGATGCAGGCAATCGTGGGAATATCGATATTGAAGATGAATGCCTCCAGCAGCTTGGTCGCGTCCGCGTAGAGCTGATCGTAGAACGCATCTGCAGGCAACTCATGGAAGGGCGGTTTGGACATTTCCGGGTCAAACCCGGCGATCCACTTATCCCCTGTGCCACTGAATATCAGTACCTCGTTGTCGGGGTCGTTGCCGATGTCGAGCCACAGCTGGGACCAGGCGTTATGCATCGGCAGGCCGTAAATGACGGGTCCGCCCTCGGTGTGCATATGCACCTGGAGGATGCCGTTGCGGCGCTCCATGTTAAAGTATGTGACGTATTTCTCGCGATAGTCCTCAAATCGCGGCCGGCTCACAAACCCCAGGCGTTGTTCCCGTGCGCGCGCGTTCGGCCGTTCGTCGGTATTCGTACTCATGCGTCTCTCCTCCTTTGAACGTCAGTCCAGTCAGATAGCGATGCCATCGGCAGTCGTTACGGTAAAAAAAGTGCAGCGGTCCCCCTAGGCGTAGCATCCCCGGAAGGTACTATACCATCCCTTCCACCCTGGTTTGGTGGGCGGAGCTGCAAGAGAAATTTTTTCCCTAAAGAACGAGACAGAGAGGGAGGGATATAAGAATGCGTATTGGCATGATGATTGGTGGAGAAACTGGGGAGAGTCCGCATGTGGATGAAGTCATCCGACGAGCCCAACGGGTAGAGGTAGCCGGACTCCACTCGGCCTAGCTCGCCCATGCTTTTTCGCATGATGCGCTTGGCGTGCTGGGGCTAAATGGCGATTTGCTCCAGCCGGTCGATCAGGGAGTCGAGCGGGTTCTGCTGTATCTGCTCGTTCAAGCCGTTCAGCCGTTGGGAGAAGGGCTGTCTTGCACGGCGGACCTGCTCGGCCTGCTCACACAGGACCTCGGCTTCGGCGATGGTTCTCCGGCCCTGCTGGACGGCCCATTCTGAGGGAGTCCAGCCGGGCAGATCGCCAGGGAGGTCGGGGTGCTGGTGGGCTTTCAGTTGGGCCTGAAGTTCGGCCACGCGCTGGGTGGAGGTGGTGAACCAGCGGGCGTTCTCTAAGATGCGGGTAGTGAAGGATTCGAACGCACCGCTGATTTCCTGGGCACGTGCGCCGGCGGTGGTGGGCTTCTGTTTGAGGAGGTTCAGGGCTTCGGCCTGGTAGGTGAGGATCTGCTGCCTGATGGCAATCGAGGTTTTGGTGCGGGCGAGGGCCTCGCGGTTCAGGTCAAGGAGTTCCTGGCAGATGTTGCGGAGTTGCCGGGTACCCTGGTTGAGTTCCTGCATGTACAGGCGGCCGCGGGCCTCGCGAAGGGCCATCTCTTGGGAGGAGACGGGGGTGCAGGCGGTCCACACAAGGAGTGAGAGCAACAGAGTAGGGCGTTTCATATTGGCAGGGTAACAAACGGCCTGGATTCGCAACAGCCCCAACCATCATTCCCCCAACTCATTTTTGGAACAGGGTCCCCGCAAGTAAGGGCAATCTCCTATGATTCATCAATTCCGCACGACAAATCGATCAGGAATAACTCCTCATACGCAAACTGCTTCTGGTATCCCGATGATTGACGGGACTACCCGTTCTTCTCAGCCTCGACCAACGCGGCGAGCAACCCGTTCGGGTCTTCATGACGCCATCGGTTCTTTAGATAAAGTTCGGCACCATTACCCCTATCATCAACGAATATACGAACTTTGCCAACAATCTTCTCGGGTGGAATCGGTGCGTCACAGCGGAGCCCCATGGAACTAGAATAGCTAAGGGCCGGGATATCTTTGCGCGCAAATCGCACGGCGTAGACGACACCGTACTCATGGTGCTCTTTCAGGGCCTCGCATCGTTCGCGCAGTGGACGAAGTTGTTCAATCTTCTCCTCCAGCCAATTCAAATTGACGCGAACAACCCTGCCGGGAACCGTGCTCCCAGATACAAGCGAAATGGCATTATGTCGCTGTTTGTGGAGATGCTGGTCTCGGACTGACTTCTCAGCTAGATAACTCTCCAAATCGCGAATCGCGTACCGTAGGGCGCGAGCGGTTTCACCGCCCGCAAAATCGCGTGTAGCATAGGGTAAAGAGTGAAGGCTGTTTTCTCTAAAGTAGATCGGTTTGAAATCTTCACCCTGAAAGTCTGCGAGTGAGAACGAACCGAGAACAACATAGCCGCCTTTATGAGTCCCACCCCAGTTCATCGAACGGAATACGCGAATGACATCTAAGACGTCGGCAGCAGAGAAGACGTTGCTGGTCCATTGGAGTCCCTCTGCGTCAATTCGCTCTTCATATACAGAGGATGTCGCGTGGTATTGCACCCAGGGGTCTTGGTCAATGTCCGACTCAAAAAGAGTTTCGCACTCCTGAAGTTCCAGATCGCGGAATGTCGGTATAGATGGGTGCATAACCTAAAAACATCCTTATGGTAGGACGATGCAAGCTGACATGTCGAGAACGGACATGGAAGACACCCAATCAATCCGCGCTCAGATTCAGTAACGACACCGACCGTACAGGCCCGCCGGAGGGCTTCCCGCAATTCCCGGACCTGAGTGAACCAATCGTGGACGAGGCTCTTTCTTAGCTGGCCGGCGCATCGAAATCGCTGGCGCTGTGGCGTTCGATGAGCCGCTCTTCCTCCGGTCCCCAGGACTTGTTCACGCGGCGGCCGCGTTGTACGGCGGGCCGGGCTTCAATTTCCTTCGTCCATCGGATCACATTCGTGTACGATTTAACGTCAAGAAACTCGGCGGCTTCATAGATATTCTGTCCTACTAGGGCACCATACCAGGCGTAGTTCGCGATGTCCGCGATGGTGTACTCGTCACCACACAAATACTGATGGTCGCTGAGATGGCGATTCAACACATCGAGGAGGCGTTTCGTCTCCATGGCGAAGCGATTGATGGGATACTCGAACCTTTCCGGCGCGTAGGCATAAAAATGCCCAAACCCGCCGCCTATGTATGGAGCGCTGCCCATCTGAAAGAACAGCCACGACAAACATTCTGCGCGGGCTGAAGGCTCGGTCGGCAGGAAAGCGCCAAACTTTTCCGCCAGATAGACGAGCATGGCACCTGACTCAAAGACTCGGGTCGGGGGGGTGGTACCCCGGTCAAGGAGCGCCGGGATTTTGGAATTGGGGTTGATCGCCA
Source organism: Desulfurellaceae bacterium bin18 (assembly GCA_002238415.1). Taxonomy (GTDB): domain Bacteria; phylum Desulfobacterota; class Binatia; order Bin18; family Bin18; genus Bin18. The sequence goes on from MPMI01000019.1 coordinate 26,957, forward strand.
CAAAACCACTACCGAACTGATCGCCCTCACTGATGTCGATCAGGTAGGCATCATACTCGGCCGCCTTGATGCCGAGTTCGAGCAGTTCCTCCAGCAGGACGGTCACCTTGACGCCATTGGGCGTGGCAAGCGAATAGAGCTGTAGGTCGTGTTCGCCGACCGGGAGTTCTTTGTCGTGCGTCGCGCCTGCGATAGGTCTATTGATTTTTGCAAAACGGCCACCACTTTCTTGGTCCCACTGCCAGACTTTCGGCGGTGTGTACGTATTGTTTTCTGCCATATCTTCTCCTTTTCTTTGGAATGGTTTTCCAGAGCATGCGTAATGGGGCTGATCAGCGCGTAACCGTGGGCGACCAGTTATAGATACGGGCGAGGCTACCGCCCATGAGTGCGGCTCGCTCGGGGTCTGACAACTGGTCGGTGACCCGGAACGCCTCGACACCCTGCTCGTAGGTCAGCAACTCGACGGCCCGGGTCCAGTCCGTGCCCCACAGGCAGCGCTCAAAGCCGTACGCCTCGAAGATCTGTCCCAGGGGCTCCCAAATGTCGGCGTAGGGGAACGATTCGTGCGATAGAGTGCACGCCCCGGAAATCTTGATGGCGACATTGTCATGCTCGGCCAGAGCGATGACCTTGCCGAGATCAGCAAAGGGCTCTGGCGGAGCAGGGGGCTCGAAGGGTTGCCGCAGACCCACGTGGTCCACGACCAGCTGAGTGTTTGGGTTCCTGCGCGCCAGTTCACCCAGGAGCGGGAGTTTTCCCCAACACAGCACGTTCACCGGCAGGCCGTGCCGTGCGCCAGCCGCCAATATCCGATTCAGCCCCGGATCGTCGGCCGTTGGGTCACCCATCAGCATGATGCGCGCCCCGACCACACCCGGCGTTGCCGCCCATTCGGCAATCTCGTCGCTGACGGTTTCTACCCGAGGATCGAACGGTTTGATCAGGCCGAACCGGCCGGGATGCCTGGCATACACTTCGAGCGCATAACTCGCATCAAAGCGGTATATGGTCCACGGCGAGACCAACAGGGCTCCGTCGACGCCAACGGCGTCCATCGCTGCAACCATGTCATCACCCGTGACCTCGGATGGGCCGGGCAATTTCCTGCTCCACGGCCGCTCCGGGTGGTCACGTTCATAGGCATGGACCTGCGAGTCGATCGTCGGGGTTGGGTCAGTTGGCGAAGCGACCGCCATTCTTTTTGTTCCTACGCGTCTGCAAAGTGGGGTAACACGTCTTCAACCAGCATGCGCTGTGAGTTTTCCCAGGCTTCGTTGTTTTCGGACTGATCGAAGGTCAGGGCCAGCAAACAACCGAAACCGCCGGTTTGTTCGTACATATCGCCCAGCTTTTGGGTCACGGTTTGCGGTGAGCCAACCAGCCATACGTAATCGGCCAGGTATTCCAGGGTCACGTCGGAATCCGGGACTTCGGGATGGTGCTTGAACAAGCTCATCATATCGAACGACTTGAAGAGCGGCAGCAGATACTCGCCCCACACCCGGCCCAGCATACCGTTCAGGGCTTGCTCGCGGGCCTCTTGATCGGTCTCGGCAATATAGACCTCGCGCGAGATGCGCCAGTCGCTGCGGGATGGCGTGACGCCAGACCGTTCGGCGCCTTCGACCACGGCCTGCCAGTGAGTGGTGAGATAGCTGTTGCTCAGGGCAATGCTGAGGGGCAGGAAGCCATTCTCGCCGGCGAATTTCAGCGTGTCCGAGCCGGGGGTGAGGCCGGCGATACCGATGGGCGGGTGGGGTTGTTGAAAGGGCCTGAGGTGAAACTTGAGGCTGTCGAGCATGGTGTCAATCCGGTTGAACGACCAGAACTCGCCCTGATATTCAAACGGCTCTTCGCTCTGCCATAGCCGGAGCATGATGTTGAGCGCCTCCAGCGTCATGCGCCGATTTTCTCCGGCCGCACCGTCCACATTGAACAGCTTCCAGTCGCTGGGCAGGCCGCTCGTGGCGACCCCCAGCATGAAACGGCCCTGGGCCATATGATCCAGAAAAGCCACCCGGTGGGCCAGCTCAACCGGATGATGGTACGGCAGGAGATGGGCACCGGGACAGAGTTTTATGCGCTGGGTGCGCAGGAGTGCCTGGGCGATAAGCAAATCCGGGGCGGGGTTGGGTTCCCAGGGAGCGGTGAAATGTTCGCCTATCCATGCCTCGTGAAAGCCGACGCGATCGACAAATTCCAGGTGTTGCAGGTCCCAGGCATGGCCCTCGTAGAGATCTCTTTCGGGTGGGTGTGAGGGCATCATAAAGACTCCGGCTTTCATAGGCTTCCTCCTTCAGCTCCCGCCACTGCGAGCTGTGAGAACACCTATCGGTTTTCGCCCGGAGCCTCAAGGCCGGAGCTTTCGAGAAGAATCACGAGACGAGCAACTCAATCGAAACGGAGCGGCTCACGGGGCGGCTCGCGGGGCGGTAGGTCAAAGTCTACGCCGCCCAATGGGGCAAAGCGGACGCGTATCGCCCTCGCAAGATCGACCGGGTCTCTGGAATTCGGACTCAGCGCGGTCCGCAGAATTTGCCGCGCCTCCTCTTCCACTGATTGACCATGCTGCGCAGCCTGGATTCTGAGTTGGCGTTTCAGCCCGTCTTCGAGATTGCGGATCGTGATGCTGGCCATAGATATCTCTCCATCCCGTATAGCAGGGGATTATGCTATGATGGCATGGCAATCAAGGGAAAACAGAACTCGTCCAGCCGCTCTGTTCCATACGCCGCCGGCTACGTCCCGCCGTTAGTCTCAATGACCGCGCGCTCCCTTGATTCCCGCTAGTCCGACCGCAATAATGGCGCTCCACTATGATCGCGATTATTGATTACGGCATGGGCAATCTGCGGAGCGTCCAAAAGGGCTTTGAAAAGATGGGCCATGCGGCAACCGTCACCCGAGATGCTGCCCAGATTGAGGCCGCTGGCGGCGTTGTCCTGCCGGGGGTGGGTGCGTTTGGGGCGTGCATGGATGGCCTGGCCGAATGCGGCCTGGTCGATACTGTCTATCGGGTGGTTGAGCGGGGCACGCCGTTTCTCGGTATCTGCGTGGGGATGCAGATTTTGTTTTCGGAGAGTGTCGAGTTTGGTCGGGTCCGGGGTCTGGATATTCTGAAAGGCAAGATCGTGCGGTTTGATTCGGCTACCCTGGCCGGGCAGAAAATTCCGCATATGGGCTGGAATCAGCTCCAGATGCAACAGCGGCCCCCCCATCTCGACGGCGTGGCCGAGGGTGCAAGCGTGTATTTCGTGCATTCGTACTACCCAGTCCCGGATGACCCCGCGATTATTGCCACGACCACGGAATATGGGATGCCGTTCGCCTCCAGTGTGTGGTCGGGAAATATCTTTGCCACCCAGTTTCATCCGGAAAAAAGCCAGGCGATTGGCCTGAGAATTCTGACCAACTTCGGTAACTTCGTTCGCGAGTACCGCCCGGGCAGCCTCTCCCGCTCCTCGTCTGTCTCCGGGTCGCCATGCTGATTATTCCAGCCATTGACCTGAAAGCCGGACAGTGCGTCCGCCTCTACCAGGGGGATATGGACCGGGCCACGGTCTACTCGGACGACCCGGTTGAAACCGCGCAGCGCTGGCAGCGGGAAGGAGCCCCGCGGCTGCACGTGGTGGACCTTGACGCCGCGGTCAGCGGGACTACGGTCAATACCAGCGCGATTGAGCGCATCTGTCAGGCCCTGAGCATTCCGGTTCAGGTCGGGGGCGGCATCCGCAGCCTCGCCACGCTCGAACGCCTTCTCTCGCTCGGTGTCAGTCGCGCGATTCTGGGGACGGTGGCTCATCGTCAGCCGGCTCTTGTGGCGGAAGCCTGCGCCCGTTTTCCCGGTCGCATTACGGTCGGCATTGACGCCCGGGCCGGTCGGGTTGCCGTGCAAGGCTGGACGGAAACGACCGACCTGGAGGCCACGGACTTGGCGCTCCGCTGTCAGGACCAGGGGGTGAGTGAAATCGTCTATACGGATATCAGCCGCGACGGGACCCAGCAGGGTGTGAATCATGAGGCTACAGGCGCTCTTGCCGAGGCGGTCTCCGTCCCGGTCATTGCCTCGGGCGGGGTGGCGAGTACCGCCGACATTCAACGTCTCCTGCCTTTTGAATCATCTGGGGTTATGGGGGTGATTATCGGGCGGGCGCTCTATACCGGAGGCGTGCAGTTGGGGGAAGCGATCCGGCTTGGTGCCTCCCACAGAGAAGGCTCTTCTACATAGCTGCCCGTGCTCTCATTCCTGCGGCGCTTCCGGGACAGCTTCCTGTTCAATATGGGTTTGGATGGTTTGGAAAGCCTGGAGCAGGTCGGTCGAAGTCAGAATCCCGCAGACCCGGTCGTTCTCGACCACCGGCAGGCAGTTAATGCGACGGCCCAGCATCTGGGCTGCGGCTTCGGACAGCGAGGTGTCCGGTCGCACGGTCACCACTGCAGACCACATGATGTCGGCGACCGTGACCCCCTCAAGGTCCGACTCCCGGCTCATGCAGCGCAGCAGGTCACGGTCAGAAATCACACCGGCCAGACGGGCATCGGCATCGATCACCAGCAAATGCCGGAACCGATGCTGGGCCAGGAGGGCTAATGCCTGGGCAAACGGTTGCTGCGGCCTGAGCGCCACCACATCTCGGGTCATCACCTCTTTGACCTGCTGCGGATAGGTTGTCTGGGCTGCCATGCGACCCTACTCCATCTGAGCGTTTTCACACTGTGCGATCCTAGCATATAATCGAAGCGCTGGTCATACGCATTCTTCCCTTGTCGTCTCCGGCTCGCTTCCTCTACAATGAGGACGAGGAACATAGGGGATGGCCCAAGCGATATTTCACCCACTTCGACGCCTCCGCCAGGCGATTATCAAGCAGTTCGCCGCCCTGCTGACCAAACCCCTCAACAACTATGCGGTTCGTTTTCCGAACAATCTGGAGGCGCTCAAGAGCCAGATACGCAAAGGGGATGTCCTGCTGGTGGAGGGCTCTCAGCGCATTAGCGAGGTCGTTAAATATCTCACCCAGAGTTCCTGGTCGCACTCCGCCATCTACATTGGGGATGAGCTGATTCGCGGCAACCATCCGCTGGCGGAGCAGGCCCGGACCGCTTTTGGCGACGACGCCCAGTTTCTGTTGGTGGAAGCGCTGGTTGAGGAAGGGGTCGTACTGTCCTCTCTGTCGAAGTACGTCGAGTACAATATCCGTCTGTGCCGCCCGCACAACCTCCAGCCTCAGGACTGTCAGGTTATTTTGGACGATGTGATCAGCCAGCTCGGCTATACCTATGATCTCCAGAATATCTTTGATCTGGGGCGCTATTTCCTGCCGGTCAGTTTGGTCCCGCGCCGGTTCCGCCGGCGGGCGCTTCAGTTCGGGAGCGGGCTGCCAACCCAGGTCATCTGTTCCAGTATGATTGCCTCGGCCTTTGGCAAAGTCCGCTTTCCCATTCTGCCCCACGTCGAGTCCACCCCCGACGCTCAGGAAACGCCGCTCCCCTTTTACCGCCGCCTCTTTGTCTCGAAACAGGACACGCACGGACGACCGGTCTTTCGGCGGCGCCACCCGACCTTGATTACCCCGCGCGATTTCGACCTGTCGCCCTATTTCCATGCCATTAAATTCAATATCATCGGTTCGCAGCGGCTCGATTATCGGAATATCATCTGGGCCGAGGACAGCGCCGCCGGAGAAGGACAGGCCCACACCACAGTGCCGCCCGCGTCAGCTCAGCCAGACCTCGCCGCTTCCCCGGTCTCCTCAGTACCATCTGTCCAGGGTCGGGCCAGTTGAGCGTCTCCGCCTCTCTTGACAGTTTTTCGGAAACGCCTGACACTGCGCGCATGCTGAGCAAACGCATTATTCCGTGCCTGGATGTGAAAGAAGGTCGTGTGGTGAAGGGGGTGAATTTTGTGGATTTGCGCGATGCCGGCGATCCAGTAGAAGTCGCGCAGCGGTATGACGCAGAGGGGGCGGACGAGCTGACTTTTCTCGATATTACGGCCTCGCACGAACGGCGGCGGATTATTCTCGATGTTGTCAGGAAAACGGCGGAAACCGTTTTTATGCCGCTGACCGTTGGCGGCGGGGTGCGGGAGAACCAGGATATTCGCGACCTGCTCAACGCCGGTGCGGATAAAGTCTCCATCAATACCGCGGCAGTCAACCGGCCTGAGTTTGTCAAAGAGGCGGCCGAACGTTTTGGGAGCCAGTGCATCGTGGTGGCGATTGATGCCAAACGAAGACCGGTCTCCGAGACGTCCGGTTGGGAGGTCTTTATTCATGGCGGCCGCACCCCGACCGGCATCGACGCCATCGAATGGGCACAACGGATGGAAGCCTATGGCTCGGGCGAACTCCTGCTGACGAGTATGGACCGGGACGGCACCAAGGCCGGCTATGACATCGCGCTCACCTGCGCGATAGCAGAAGCGGTCACGATTCCGGTTATTGCTTCGGGCGGGGTTGGGAATTTGCAGCATATTCACGAGGGCCTCACCGCCGGCAAAGCCGACGCCGCGCTGGCCGCCTCGATCTTCCATTACCAGGAACACACTATTCAGGAGTGCAAGCGTTTCCTGGACGCACGCGGGGTCCGAGTGCGGCTCTCGGACTAGCAGGGGTGAATCAGATAATCCAAAGGAGGGACTATGGCCAAGATCATGATTGAGGCAGCCATCAACGGCAATTCCGATAAAGCCCGGAATCCCAATATTGCCTACAGCCCAGGAGACATCGCCAACGATGCCATTGCGACCTGTCAGGCCGGGGCAGCGGCGGTTCATTTTCATGTCAGGGAGCCCGACACGGGCGAATGGGTGCAGGACGTGGGGTATTACAGCGAGGTGTTCAGGCGGACGCGCGCGCAGTGCAATCCTATTCTCTGGCCCACGTTTCCGTTTGGCGGCGACCCGGTGGAACGGTTTGCCCACTTTCTGGAACTCGCCAAAGACCCGGCGACCAAGCCGGACCTGGGCTGGGCCGACCCCGGCTCGGTCAACCTGGTCTCGTATGACGCGCGCACCAAAACGCTCTCGGGCGGAAATTTCATCTATCAGAATTCGCATGATGCCAATCGGTATTTCCTGGAACAGTCGCGGGCGTGCGGCGTGAGACCCACCCTCCAGATTTTTGATCCCAGCTTTCTGCGGGCGGTGCTGGTCTTTCTTGACCAGGGCCTGCTGACCGAACCCTTGTTGCTCAAGTTTTATTTTGGCGGACCGGAGCTACCGTTTGGCCTGCCCCCTTCTCTCAAGAGCCTGGAAGCCTATTTGGATATGCTCCACGGCGTGCGCTGCAATTGGTTTGCGGCCACGCTCGGCGGAGATAATCTGCCGTTTATCCCGCAGATCGTCAGCCTGGGTGGCCATGTCCGGCTGGGTCTGGAAGACCACCATTATGCCCAGGAGGGACAGCCCACCAACCCACAACTCGTCGAGCGCGCCGTGGCAACCATTACCGCTATGGGGCACGAGGTGGCGACACCGGACGAGGCGCGGGCTATCATAGAAGCCTAGACATGGAATCCGTCCACACCACAAGCATCGCCCGGATACATGCCAGTTCTTGCAGGGCCATGCTTGTGGTGACCGGCGGTGGAACCCAGGCAGTCGCAGATTTGCTCGCCGTCCCAGGCGCTTCCCGGACCGTGCTTGAAGTGGTCGTCCCCTATAGTGAAGCGGCGCTCGCCGAATTTCTGGGAGCCAGCCCACACCAGGCAGTGAGCGTGGAAACCGCAGCGGCCCTGGCCAGGGCCGCCTATAAACGGGCAGTCGTCTTACACGCGGCTGAGGGGTCGCTGGTTGGCGTTGCCTGCACCGCTGCGCTGGCGACGGACCGGCTCAAAAAGGGGACGCACCGCGCTCACATCGGCATCAGTACCGCAGCGGAAACCCGCGTCTATTCGTGCACGCTGACCAAGGGCGCACGAGACCGACAGGATGAAGAACGGGTCGTCAGCGACCTGCTGCTAACGCTCCTGGCACGGGCGTGTGGTCTGGACGTGCCGCTCGACGGACTGCTGCTGGCTGAGGAGCGGGTAGAGGAGCAAAGCATCGCATAACGGGCGGCGCATTATCGTCCCTCTTGCATGAGCGTCGGGCACACCATACACATTGACTCAACGAGACTGCGAAATAGTGTCTCATAGAGGACAACCCACCCCGCCGCTACGCGGCACCCCTCCAGGGAGGGGAGCGGAATACATCCCCTCTTGGGAGGGGTGGCCGAAGGCCGGGGTGGGTTCCTAGTGACTCAACGAAACGGTGAAACTGCCCGATGGTATCCCATTTTGGATTTTCCCCCTCCCCCCTGAAGGGAGAGGAAGTAGGATGGCCATGAAAATCGGCATCGTCTCCGATATCCACGCCGACGCACCGGCCCTCCAGCGCGTGCTCAACGACATGCCTGCGACTGATTTATTATTATGTCCCGGAGACGCGGTGAGTGAATACCGTTTCTGCCCGGACACGGTCTCTCTTCTGCAAGAGGCGGGCGTGCACTGCATTCAGGGCAATCACGAGGTCGTTCTTTTTGGTGGCCGTAACCCCGCCTACCTGAAAAAATGTCAGGAGAAATTTCCGGCAGCATCGCTCGCCTTTCTGGCAAACGCCCCACTCAGCCAGGAGTTTGCGTGCGACGGCCTGCGAATTCTCATGATCCACGCCAGTCCGTGGGAACCCTATGAGGAATACATTTATCCGGGCAGCAAGCGCTTGGACGAGTTCGCCGCCCTGCCCTATGATATGGTCTGCTTCGGGCACACCCATGTTCCGTTGGTCCACCAGGCGGGCGACGTGGTGGTCATTAACCCAGGCTCGTGCTCACAGCCGCGCGACCAAGACCGGCGGGGCGCCTATGCGCTATTTGATACCCAGACGAGAGAAGGAACGATTCATCGGGTGGAGCTGACCTGAATCCGGGTGTGCTTTTGTCCGGGTCCAGGCGCTCCTGTGACGCCTGTCCATGACCACACGAAAAAAGGAGACCGTCTGCCATGCGTAAGCAACAGCCCCAGGCTCATCTCTCTCCCCAGCAGGATGAACAGATCAGAACGCCGACAAGTCGGCGCACGTTTCTAAGAAATGCCGCGCTGGGCGCGGTCGGCGGTGGTGCGGCGCTGGCAGCCGGCTGTGAATATAAAACCCAACTGTTTCTGTTGGGCCGGCCTGAAACCGAAGCAGAGGAAAAAAGCCCGGACTGGCAGCAAGCTCGCATTCGCAGCTATCGGCCATTGGGCAGGACGGGAATGGAAATGTCAGATATCTCGTTCGGCTGCTCAGGGCTCGACAACGCGGATGTCGTGCGACGGGCCATTGACCGGGGTATCAATTATTTTGATACGTCTCCGGATTATTCACGGGCCGGGTCGGAAAAAACATTAGGCCAAGGCATTCAAGGCTATCAGCGCGACAAACTCTTTATCGTTTCCAAGTTTTGCACGACACGGGGCCATCTGAGCGATACGACCCCGGTCAAAGATGTCATGGCTGCGGTTGAAGCCAGTCTACAGAGAATCGGCACCGACTATCTTGATCTGGCTCATATTCATGCCTGCAATTCTATCGAGCGGCTCATGAATCCAAACATCCACGAAGCCTTTGACCGCCTCAAAGAGCAGGGGAAACTCCGTTTTCTCGGCGTCTCATCCCATACCCCGCGGCTCGAAGCCGTCATGCGTCACGCGGTGGACAGCGATCGCTTCGATGTCATCATGGTCGCCTATAATTTTCGCAACTGGCCCGAGCTGACAAATATTTTCCACGATGCCAAGCGGAAGGGGGTCGGCGTGGTGGCCATGAAGACCCTCAAGGGGGCGCGCCATAGCGCGTTGTCGAATTTTACCCCAACCGAACGGGAATCGTTCTCCCAGGCTGCCTTTAAGTGGGTCTTGTCCAATCCTGACGTGAGCGGGCTGGTGGTCACGATCGGCTCCTTCCACCACATCGACGAATACCTGCACGCCTCCGGGCAACCGTTTCAGCAGGCCGACCTGGCATTGCTCGAAAAATACGACCGGCTTGTTGCCAACGACTATTGTCCGCCGGGCTGTGGTGAGTGCTTGTCTTCCTGTCCGTCCGATGTGCCGATCGATGATGTCCTGCGCTACGCCATGTATTATGAAAACTACGGCCAGCAGCGGGTGGGGATGGAAGAATATGCCCGGCTTCCACTCGCCCGGAACGCTTCCCAGTGTATCGACTGTCGTGCTCCGTGCGAAAGCGCGTGTCCACATCAGATTCCGATTCAGGCCAAACTGCTCCGGGCAGACCGGATGCTCCGATTCGTGTAGGTACCAGCATGAAAAAACTGAGTCATACGGACTTCCAGGGTCGCGCCCGGATGGTTGATGTGGGAGCGAAATCCGCAACTGAGCGGGAGGCCATCGCAACCGGTACTGTCCATATGCGCCCGGATACGCTGCGACTCATTACCTCCGGTCAGATGCCCAAAGGCGATACGCTCGCGGTCGCTCGTGTCGCCGGTATCATGGCGGCCAAGAAAACGCCGGAACTCATCCCGCTGTGCCACCCGCTTTCCATTTCCTCGGTTGCTGTTGAGTGTACGCCGGACGAAGAAAAGGGCCGCATTGATATTGAAGCGCGTGTCAAAGTCAACGGACAAACCGGAGTGGAAATGGAGGCCCTGACCGCGGTTTCCGTCGCCGCGCTGACCGTTTATGACATGTGTAAGGCCGTAGAGAAAGACATCGTCATCTCGGACATCAGTCTCAAACACAAGAGTGGTGGAAAAAGCGGTACCTACGTCAGGGCGACACGCTCACATCGACCGGAATGACCCATCCCGATCAAGAAAACCCCTTTGATAAAGGGCTCTCAATGCAGGGAGGGGATTGAATTTCTTCGGGGAAAATGGAACTCTGGGCCGGAAGCTGAGAGGGACCCCACTATGAAGAGCCGTACGTCTGAGAAGCCCGCCAAGAAGAAGACGAAAAGTACGACGGCGGCGAAATCCGCGAAAAAACAAGTGAAAAAGTCGGTCAGAGCCTCTGCCAAGAAAGAAACAGTCGCGAAAAAAGTCAAAACGGCAGCCAAGAAAAAAACACCAACTGAAGCAGCCGCCAAGATACTCCCTCCGGAGCCGACTGAAGTGAAAACCGCGTCCCCCCCTACTCCTCCCCCACCAGAGCCAGTCCCTCCCCCGGTTACCCCTCCCCAAGCTTCCGACCAGGAAATCGAAGAGGAATCCTCGCCGGCCGCCACGCCTCCGGTTTTTGTGAAGCGAGACCTGATCGGACCGGATGGGAGTGTCCGTCCCGGCTGGGAAATGTGGATCGGTGACCATTGCTTTGGACGGGCGGATAGTAAGGACCTGCTGCTGGCCAGCTTTGAACGGCTCCAGAGTCCGCCGAGTAGTTTTCACTGGCGTGAAGTCCGCAATCGGATGCCGATACGCGGCCGCACAAAACGGCCCGTGGCCGCACCAGCTACGGAGCCGGTGGCAAACAGCGAAGAGGAACTGATCGATGAGCTGGAAACCGTTGAGGGAACACCGGCACCGGACGTTTCGTCAGACTGACGCGGCAGCGCACTCGACAAGTGAGGAAAAAGGATACTCTGAAGTGGGTGTCCTTTTTTTGTATGGGCTTCACACCGGTTGTCGCTCAGTTTTTCAAGGGGCCCGGCCGTAAACAGGTCGTACAGGAGAAGAGAGGGGCGCGATATGGAACGGATTGGTTTCATCGGACTGGGGATTATGGGGAAGCCCATGGCTCGGAATCTCCTCAAGGCAGGCTACCCGCTGACCGTTTATAATCGAAGCGACGGCCCGGCTGAGGCATTAGTTGCAGAAGGAGCCGTCGCCGAGGCATCGCCCCAAGACGTGGCAGCAGATGCGGATATCATTGTGACCATAGTCACGGATACTCCTGATGTTCAGCAGGTGCTCCTCGGGGAGAGCGGCGCCATACACGCCATTACGCAAGACAATATTGTTATTGACATGAGTACCATCTCCCCCACAGCAACCCGGGAAATGGCGAATATCATTCGAGGAAAAGGGGCGTCTATGCTCGACGCCCCGGTCAGTGGCGGAGAGGGAGGAGCCATCGCGGGAACGCTGTCCATCATGGTTGGTGGAGAGGAGGCTGTCTTCAATCGGTGTTTGCCCGTCTTCGAAACCCTGGGAAAAAACATTGTGCATGTCGGGCAGAGCGGGGCGGGTCAGCTCACCAAATTGTGCAACCAGATTGCGGTAGCGGTGACCAATCTGGCGATGAGCGAAGCCTTGATTTTTGGCGCGAAGGCCGGGCTGGACCTGAAGAAAATGCAGCACGCCATTCAGGGTGGAGCCGCAGGTTCGTGGCAACTCTCGAACCTCGCCCCCCGTGTTCTGGAGCGAGACTTTGCCCCTGGTTTTATGGTCAAGCTCCAGCAAAAAGACCTGCGGCTCGTGCTGCAAGAGGCCGACCGTTTGAAACTACCCCTGCCCGCCACAGGCCTCGTCCATCATCTCTTTCATGCCCTTGAGAGCCGGGGAGGCGGAGACGAGGGAACACAGGCATTAGTCAAGGTCTTGGAACAGCTCGGTGGAGTTGAGGTGAAACAAGAGAACTAAGCAAAAAGAGAGCGAAGCCAGCCAGGGAAGAGTAGAGCGATAGCTGAAATGGCCCGCCCTACTCTTCCCTTTGCACAGCTTAACCTTGGGACAAAGTCTTCAAATCTTCGGCCCAGTTTTCGTACGGACGCAGGGGCAGGATTTCTACATCTGAGACAATATGCGCGTAACCGAGATTCCAGATCGGCAGTCCATTGATCGCTTGGTCAAGCATATCGCCTGACTCAACATCCATAACCACCACCACTTCGGGTTTACCCGCAACCTTCCAAATCCCCCGAATAACGCCGGCTTCCTTCGCTCCCAGGGCAGCTTCGGACTCCTTCCGCCAAACGGTATAAAAGTCTTTGTTCGACATATCGGCAGGTTTGTTAATCCTCGCCTTGAACATCAGCAGCATAACGGTCTCCTTTCTGTCGTGCACAATACGCTGACACGACCTATACCGACCTGCTCCGCGTTCGTCAAATATATCTCGCCCAACGCTCTCACATGAGCCCATATTTTCTGCGAACGGTGGAAAAGTGAAGGGGGATCAGGTATGGTGTGTATATCCTGATGGCAACAATATCTAGTGCGTTCTGGGCTCCCCCCCTACAAGGGGAGGTAGCCCACCACACGCCAAGCGAGAAAATTCTGGCACGGCTGCGCTGGCTCGCCTTGGGGGTCGGAGCAGGGTTGCTCTGGTTCAATCCGCCCGTCCTCTACCAAGCCGCCGCGCCATACTGTCTTCTTGGTAGCGCCCTGTACTGTTTCTTCGGTCAATATTTTGCCTACCGTCACTATAAAGGGACGCCGCTGCCCTTTCCCATCGGGCTGAGTGACGTGGTCTTTGCTGCTGTGCTGTGTGGAGTCAGCGGCGGGCTGTTGAGCCCGTTGTCCGTCTATTTATATGGACTCACCCTGATCGCAACGCTCCGCTTTGGCTGGCAGGCGGGCTTTGGTATGGCACTCGTTGCGAGTCTCGCCTCCGTTCTGCTGCTCTTCCTTGCTCCACCCTCATCCGCCTCAATCCCGGAACTCTACCCCAGCCTCGCCCTGCGCTGTACCCTGCTGCTTGGCATTGCCGGTCTGGCCGGTCTTTTTTCTGCACAGCACCTCTCGCAGGATAACGCTCCGAAGACGATTCCAAACTCCCTGCAGGCCAATCCAATCGAGACCCTTCAAGAGAAACTCGCGCTCTTGGAAATTGACCCTCTCCTCCAACAGCTTGTCAATGAAGTGTTACGGCGTATTCCCTGCCGCGGTGTGTGCGTTATCCTCCTCGACCCCGACACCCGCGCTTGCGTCAAGGTCAAAACGGCGGGAACTTTTCCGACGCTTACACCTTCTATCTGGGATCATTCCTTTGCTGCAGAGGGCGCTCTGCAGGTAGCGCTTACCCTTGGGCTCAGAGTCCTCAATACCTCGCAGGATATTTATGCTCGTTTGCAAGCGCTGTCTGAAAAAGAACTGGCCCAGCGCCATCTCCTCATCCATCAACTTGGCAATGATTCGTTACTCGGCTGCTTTCTCTTGTCGGATAGAAAGCATCGTGAAGGCTTTCGTCCTCAAGACAGCAAGGTCCTGGCGGATATTGCGCAGTATGCGCTCCCTGCCGTGCAGCGGGCCTACACACTTGCTGAGGCCCACCGGTCGGTGACGGAGCTACGCGGCCTCCTCCACACCGTGCTCAATGCGCAAGAAGAAGAACGCCAGCGTATTGTCAGCGAATGGCATCACCAGATAGGAGAACGACTCTTTCGTGTCTTCCAGGATTTTCACGGCTTTCAGGAATTCGTCCTGCAACATGCTCCGGCAGGTCGTGAGCGTTTTACCAAACTGGCCTCTGAGTTGGATACAATTTCCGTGCTCGTCCGCCAGTTTACCAACGGATTGTTGCCCCCCGTGCTCGAAGACTTCGGTCTTGTCCAGGCACTCCGTGCCTATGTAACCGACCTGCAGGAGCAGGAGCCATTTGAGGTCGTCATGCAGGCGGATGACGGGGACCGGTCCCTGCCGACCCAAACCAGTCGGACGCTTTTTCGTATTACCCAAGAAGCCCTCCACAATGTCCAGCGGCATGCCAAGGCCAACCGGGTGCAGATTGCTCTGACCTTCGAGCAGCAGGGTGTGTCGCTCATGATTAAAGACGATGGACAGGGTTTTCAGCCGGAGCAGTCCCTTCCCGGCCATTACGGTCTGCTCTACATGCGAGAGCAGGCGGTCTCCTGTGGCGGACGTTTCTCAGTGCAAAGCCAGCACGGTCGCGGCACCGAGGTGCGGGTAGAACTCCCTATCACGGAAGACCCTGCCCCTGCACCTGACACAAACGCGGAGAGCTTTCCGCCGGCACCACCCGCCTCCTCACCCGTGTCCGAGTCGTAATCGCACCCACGTTGTCGCGACCCTGGCTTCACCGGAACGTGCCTGCTCCGTATTGAGCTTCACATTCTTTGGCAGACCCGATAGCATAGCGGCCCAGGCACGTTGCCGTCTCGACCATACGGGAGTTTGTCACATGAAGTTTCACCTTTTCATCTATGCCACCCTAGGCCGTCGTCACGAACTCGAAGCCGGCATGGCGGGCAAGCGGCCCGAACTCTACCAACGCATGCTCGGTGAAGTGGCGGAGTATGCCCAGTTTGCGGACGAGGTGGGCTACGCCGGCTTTGGGCATCCCGAACATCATCTGCAAATCGAAGGCTTTGAAGCCAGCAACGAGCCAGGCTTGTTGTCCATGTGGATTGGTCAACATAGCAAAAAGCTCCGCGTAAACATGGTGGGCTGGGTTGCGCCAACGCATAATCCTGTCCGCACCGCAGAGTATATTGCGACCCTCGACCACATGCTCAAAGGCCGTTTGGCAGTCGGCATGGTGCGGGGCTATCAGGCGCGCTGGGTGCATAATTTTCGCATCCGTCCCGACCTAAACGCGGTCGGCGACTGGAATCGCAATTCGGAAGACGACAATATGAACCGCGAATATTTTCGTGAGTTCGTCGAAGTAGTGCTCACCGCTTTGAAAGAAGATACCTTCAGCTATCAGGGCAAATACTGGACGATTCCACCTGAGGACTTTGTCAATCCGCACCAGCAAGGGGTGTATACGCAATATGGAACTGGTGTAGATGCGGATATGCGCATCCGCGAGATTGGTATTGCGCCCAAACCATATCAAGACCCGCACCCGCCCATCTACGGCGGTTTCACCCATAGTATGCGCACGGCGCTCTTCTGGGCACGCTACGGCGGTAAGCCTATCGTCCTGGCCTCAGACCTCGATTTCTGTCAACGGCTGTGGTCCGGCTATCACGAGGAGGCGCTGAAACACGGTCATGATATTCAGCCCGGAGACGAGGCCGCCTGGGGCGGCGCAATGATCTGCCATAAAAACACCTCGACGGCGCAGGAGTGGCTGACCGACCCCATGTGGATGTGGGACACTTGGTTTACCCCGTTTGGCCAGGGACATCCTGAGTTATTGGTTGGCGACCCGGATACGATTTCTCGTCGTATTGAAGAAGCGAGCAAGAAATTCCCCATCAAAGAGTGCTTTCTCCTCATCCAGCAAGGGATTCATGAGCGTGAACAGGTGCTCAGTTCGCTTGACCTGTTCGCCAACAAAGTCATGCCTCGCTTTGCCGATTAGAGCGCGCATGCTTTCCCAAGGTATCCTCTTTCATGCAGCGCGGTCACAGGGGACCGCGCTGCACGCCTGTCCCGGACGCTAATGACTACGACCGTTGGCATCGATATTGGCGGGACATTTACCGATGTCCTGGTCTATAACGGCAACGGCTCCGTCTTTCGCAAGAAAATCCCGTCCTCGTCCGACCCGGCCGAGAGTCTTCACACGGCTTTTTCTGTCCTCCGTACGCAGCATCTGAGCCCAGGCACGCTCCTCTACAGCACGACGCTTGCCACGAATGCCTTACTCCAACACCGCCTGCCGCGTATCGGTCTGCTCATCACCGCGGGCTTCCGCCATATTTTGGAGTTGAACCAGCCCCAACAAGAGCCAGACGACGGCTCCTCTCCGTCCCTGCCTTCTCGGCCAGTGGTTCCGCTTGAAGACATCCACGAGGTGACCGAACGGCTTGATGCCCAGGGAAATGTACACATATCCATTGCCGCAGAAGAGGTACCGGCAATAGCAGCCTGGTGTCATGCCCAAAACCTGAAGACTCTTGCCATCTCGCTCTTACACAGCGCTCGCAACCCTGAGCCGGAGCGGCGGCTGAGAGCCTTGCTGCTCGCGGAAGATTCCTCTCTACATGTGTTGCTCTCGTCCGATGTTCTGCCCGAAGCACGCGAATATGAGCGCACCGCGGCCACCTGTCTGAACGCGGCCCTCCAGTCGTTGCTGGGAGCCCATCTCAGTCGGATAGGGCGCTCCATGCAGGAGGGCGGCCTGCACCAACCGCCGCTGGTCATGCAGTCGTCCGGCGGACTGCACGGCGGAGAGCGTGTCAGTCAGCGGCCTTTGACAACCGTTTTCTCGGGGCCGAGTGCGGCAGCGGTCGCCATGGCCCGCATTGGAGCCGCCAGCGGATTCTCCAACTTGGTCACGTTTGACATGGGTGGTACCTCAACTGATATCGCCCTCGTCCGGGCCGGCCAGCCAGTGCTCACCACACACGGCCAAGTCGGCGGACATCCGCTCCGCACACCCATGGTCGATATCACCTCCATTGGGGCGGGCGGCGGCTCCATTGCCCAGGTTGACCCGGATACACGCTGGCGCGTTGGTCCGCTCAGCGCTGGCGCCGATCCCGGTCCGGGCTGTTATGGCAGAGGCGGAACACAGGTGACTGTCACCGATGCCAACCTCCTCCTGCATCGTCTCCCCCCGTCGCTGCTTGGCGGAGCGCTTCCTCTTTCACAGGAAGCGGCTGAAGAAGCGCTCTTTGCATTTGGACAGTCGCGTTGCAAAAGCGCTACAGAAACCGCCCAAGACATCGTCCAATTGGTGAATCACACCATGTGTGGAGCCATCCGTCGCGTGTGTACGCAGCGCGGCCTCGATCCTCGGGAGGCGACTCTGATGGCCGGAGGCGGAGCCGGTCCGTTGCACGCCGCCGACCTGTCAGCCCTGCTCGGCATATCAACAGTCGTGGTTCCAGCCCAGCCGGGGTTTGCCGCCCCCTTCGGCTTATTCTATGCCGATGTCCGGGAGGATTATGCCGCGCCCGCCCCACCCGACGCCACGCTTGATCCCCAGCGGCTGACTCACCTCTTTACGCAGCTCGAACACCAGGCTGAGGCCACCTTGAGTCAGCAATCCATACCGGCCGCGCCCAGAAAGTTCAGGCGGTCAGCGGATTTTCACTATGTCGATATGTCAACCCATCTCACTCTCGACATTCCACAGGGCAGGCTCACTAGCGATATCCTCCACCAGGCAGTCACCCAGTTTCATCACCAGCACGAGCAGCTCTGCGGCTTTTCTTTTCAGGGACGAAAAGATGTCCACCTGTCCACCCTACGGACAACCGCTATTGCCACGCGGCCAAAGCCGGCGCTGCCCACGATCGCCGAACAGACCGGCCCCGTGCAGCCGATAGACACACGCTCAGTCTTCTTTTTTGAAACGCGCGGTTTTCTGACCTGTCCGGTCTATACACGAACGCACCTCGGGGCCGGGGCTGCCCTCACTGGCCCGGCGGTGGTTGAACAGTACGATGCTACCACGCTCATCCCGCCGGACTGCCGAGCCAGAGTCGATCAGTTTGGCACGCTGATTCTGAAGCGCACTATTTCCCAATAGGTTGGATTATTTATCTCATGCCCATCCACGCTCGACTCAACACCTTGACCAGCCGTCGCGGACAATGCGTCTGGCATATCTGCCTCAATCTCTTTCTGCTCTTGGCAGCCTGTGCCATGTGGCAGTGGGTCACCTGGCGGGCGGTATATCTGGTCGCCATGGTTCCGATTGCCATCGTGCCCTTCTCGTATGCCCGGCAACGTTTGCACGCCTACTGCCTCAACCTGCTTGGGCCTTCGTCCCTGTCACTCGCGCTCTTCAGCCTAGTCGGGATGATGTTCGATGCCATTATGGCGTTACAGATTCTGACTGCCCGCTCCGGCGATCCGCTGCCGTTCTTGCACACGCCTGGTATCTCCTGGATCGGCGCTCTTTGGTATAGCGCCTACGGCATCCTCGTGTTTGGTTATGCCGGCCTGGGCATTCTCCGGGGCTTGATCCAATTGATGCGGCGCGGGAGCGCGTGGTGCGTACGGCACCAGTCCCGGCACGCCCGACACGAGAGCCTCCCCTCCCCCGAGCGGCGTCAATTCATGCAGCAGCTCGGCCTGCTGGGCGCGGGAGCGCCGTTTTTCTTTTCGCTGTCGAGCGTCAAACTTACCTATGATTTCCAGGTCGAGGAACGAGACTTGGTTCTGCCCGCCTGGCCTACAGCGCTCGACGGGCTGCGGGTCGCCCATTTGTCGGACATCCATGTTGGTGGAGAAATGGACCGTCCCAAGCTGCTCCACGTTGCCGCGCTGACAAATGAAGCCAAACCCGACATCGTGCTGCATACCGGAGACTTTCTGACGCATCGGACCGGCGATTTTGACCTGCCGCTGTACGAGGCGCTGGCCCGGATCAACGCGCCGTACGGCCAGTGGGCCTGCTTGGGCAACCATGACTTCGACGCTCCTGACCGCCTCGTCCGGTATTTGCGTCAGTCCGGCGTAACCACCTTACGCAATCGCCTGACGACGCTCTCGATTGATGGACAGCCCCTGGAGCTCGCCGGCCTGGATTTTCTCTTCCAGCGTTTTGATCGTGCTGAGCTCTACCACCGCCTCATCGGTTCCTGGGGTCCACGGCAGCCGGTTCCGCGCATTCTGCTCAACCACGACCCGCGCGCCTTTGTTGCCCTGCCAACGCGCTGTGCCGACCTGGTATTGTCCGGCCATACCCATGGCGGACACGCCGGCATTCAATTGGGAAAAGACCGGGCAGTGAGTGTTGTCGGCCTGCTCGGTATTCCTGACCAAGGGCTGTATCGTCGTGCGGATATGCAGATGTTTGTCACGCGCTGTGTTGGATTCTACGGCTACCCTATGCGGCTGGGGATTCCGCCGGAGATCTCAATTGTGACGCTCCGTTCAGCGCAGAAGACGTAACCGATAGTCGTTTTTCTGTAGACAGGTCCGGCCAGGCACCCTACATTAGTCTGAAGGAGGGACAGTATGACCTGGCGGTTAGCGGTAGATATTGGTGGGACGTTTACTGATGTTGTTGCGCTCGAAGAGACCAGCGGGACCCTGCATCTGGCAAAGGTGCGCAGCACGCCGGACGACCCAGCCCAGGGCTTTGTGAACGGTCTTGAGCACATCACGCAGTACGGGGAAATCGCGGCTCACGAGGTGAACGCGGTCTTTCATGGTACGACCGTTGCCACTAACGCCATCCTGGAGCGTAAGTATTCAGAGCTTGGTCTGATCATCACCGCCGGCTACCGGGAAGCCCTGGAGTGCGCACGCCAGACCGTCCCCGGAGAATTTGGAGATATCACCTGGTGGATTAAACCGCCGCGGGTGGTGCCGCTCGAACGCATCCGTGAAATCAACGCCCGGATGGATGTCCGGGGCATGGTCATACAGGAACTGGACCGGGACGAGGTAGCGGCCATTGCCCAAGACTTCAAAGCCCGCGGCATTCAGGCCGTGGCCGTTTCATTATTGCACTCCTACCGCAACCCGGCGCACGAGGAGGAAGTCCGGCACATTATTCACGAAGTGTATCCGGACTGTTTAATTTCCATCTCGTCAGACATCCTCCGCGAATATCGCGAGTACGAACGGACCAATACGACCTGCCTGAACACCGCCCTGATGCCCCTCCTGTCTGCGTATCACACCCGGATTGAACAGCACTTACGCGAACAGGACATCAAGGCGCCGTTTTACATCATGCGCTCAAGCGGCGGACTGGCCCAGGCCCAGGAGGTCGCCCGTTTGCCGATTGCCGCGGCCCTCTCCGGCCCGGCGGCGGGCGTGATTGCCGCTACCCATTTTGGCACGCTGAGCGGCAGCCAGGACATTATTACTTTTGATATGGGTGGCACCTCGGCGGACATTTGCCTGGTCGAAGGCGGCCAGCCTCGCATGCTCACCGAAGGCAAGGTCGATATCTATGACCTCAAAACGCCCATGATCGAGTTGCATACGGTTGGGGCCGGCGGCGGGTCGATTGCCTGGCTGGCGGGCGGGCGGAGCCTGAAAGTGGGCCCGGACAGCGCGGGCGCGAATCCGGGACCGGCCTGCTACGATCGAGGCGGTACTCAGCCGACGGTAACGGACGCCAATTTGGTGCTGGGACGTATCACACCGACCATCGCCGGGGGCAGTGTCTCCCTGAATCTCGATCAGGCGACCCAGGTTGTTGCCGCACTTGCCGCGGGCCTCAAACTCGATACCATCGCTGCGGCAGAGGGCATTTTGCGCATTGCCGTTGAAAATATTGCCGCCGGCATTCGGACCGTTTCGGTGAAGCGCGGGCGCGACCCGCGCAGCTATGCCCTGGTTGCGTTTGGCGGGGCAGGACCGCTCCACGCCTGTTATCTTGCCGACTGGCTCGGCATGCAGCACGTCATTATCCCGCCCAACCCAGGCGTGACTTCGGCCTACGGCTTATTATTGACTGATGTGCGCGTGGACCTGGTGCATACGGATGTCCAGCGTGAGGACCGCCTGGACGTAGATCGTATTACGGCCGAAATTCAGGACCTCGAACGCCGTGTGACCGCCCGTCTGGAGGATGAAGGTTTGCTTACTCACGAGACCCGTCTCGACCATTTTGTAGACATGCGGTACGCCGGCCAAGCCTACGAGATTCGGGTTCCCCTCGCGATTGATCCGGCCACACCGGACATCCACACCCATATTCAGCGCGCCATCGTCGCTTTTCACGCCAGCCATAAGGACCGCTACGGCTATTCCTATGCGGGCAAGGAACTGGTCGAGTTGGTCAACGTGGGTGTCACTGGGTTGGGGCTGCTCACACGCCCCCACGTGCCGCAAGCACAACCGGCAGGCAAGAGTCCGGAGCACGCCCGGACGGGTCAGACCGCGGTCTATTTCTCCAAAAGCACGCTGGATACTCCGGTGTATGATCGGTCGGCCTTGCAAACGGGTAACGAACTGAGCGGCCCGGCCATCATCCAGCAGTACGACGCCACCACGGTTGTGGAGCCGGGCTGGAGCGGCCGAGTGGACCAGTGGGGGACGCTCCGGCTTGAGCGCACGCACTAAAGAAATACAGTCTGGATACGGAGTGTCAGCATGGCAGACCAGCAGCATTTTCCACACACCTATTATGACAAGGCCGATGAAGACGTCGCCTTTCAGGACTACGCCCCCTTTCGGTACGGTCAGGTTGCCCGAGACCCGGATACTGTCAGCCGAATCGACGCGCTCAGAAAAAACCTGGACCCGATCCTGGTCGATATTGTGGACGGCGGAATTGAGGCAGCCATCATGGAAGCCGAGGCTGCGGTCGAGCGGACCGCCCGCTCGACCATTATCCGCGAACAGCACGACTACCGGGCCTCGCTCAACACGCTCGACTGTCTGTCGGTCTCGCGCGTGTCCTGGGCCGCCACCGCCGACCCGATTCGGATGAAGTTTCCGGCTGAGCGTATCTATGAAGGCGATGTGTTTATCTATAACGACGTCTACGAGTCAGCCGGAACGATCGGTCATCTGCCGGACTATTGTGTGGTCACTCCCATTTTTTGGGATGGGCGGCTGATTGGATTTGCGCAGATTTTCGGTCACGTCAACGATGTGGGCGGCCGTATGGCGGGCTCCTGGCCGAGCACCTCGACCAGTATTTTTGAGGAGGGCACCATCTGTCCGCCGGTCAAGCTGTACGAAAAGGGTCAGCTCAACGAGGGACTATACGATGTTCTGCTGCGGAACAGTCGTTTTCCCGAGGACCTGCGAGGCGATATTGACGCCTTTGTGGGCGCGAATGAGGTCATCCGCCGCCGGGTGACGGAATTATGCGATCGTTTTGGCGGCAACGAGGTGGAAGCCGCGTTCTATGAAATTCTCGACCGCTGCGCCGAGGTGGTGCGCGAAAAAGGGCTGCCCCTGTTCCCCGAGGGAGAATTCATCGGAGAGGATTTTATTGAGAACGACGGTCTGACCCTGGACAAGCCGGTCAAGCTCCAGATCACCATGCGCAAGTATCCGGACAAGATGGTGCTGGATTTCGCCGGCACCAGTCCCCAGGCCAAGGGGCCGATCAACTGGCCGGTCGATGGCCGTCATTACTCCAAATGGCTCGGCGCGTTCTTTAAGGCGCAGATTCCCGGCATCATCATTAACGAAGGCGTGACCCAGGTCTTTCGCTGTCGTATTCCACAGGGGACCATTCTGAGCCCGGAGTTTCCGGCTCCGGTGGTGAGTCGGATGACCTGTATGCTGCGCATGATCAGCGCCTATACCGTCGCCCTGGCCAAAGCCTTTGACGGCGAGGTGGTGGCCGACATGCAGAACATTCAGATCTACGGCCTGTACGGACAGGACTTGGAGGGCCGGTTGTTTCTGATGCGCGAAATTTTCGGGGCGGGTTCGGGCGCGCGGCCGTATGCAGATGGCACCGATGCCGTGGATTTGGTGCCCTATTCCAAAAACCTGCCGGCGGAATTCATTGAACAGCGCTTCCCGGTTGAAGTCCTGCGCGTTGGTCTGGCGACCGATTCGGGCGGAGCCGGAAAATATCGCGGCGGGCTGGGTTATGAGAAAGAGATACGGACATTGGTTGACGGGTATTATCTGACGGTCACGGAGCGGACCGCCTTTGCCTGCACGGGTATCAAGGGCGGCAAGTGGGGCGCGCCGAGTTCGTCCATTAAGAATCCCGACACCCCGGAGGAAGAGGCGGTCTATTTCAGCCGGGATGCCATTCCGGTCAAAGCGGGCGACATTATTCGCCTCACCACCCCAGGCGGCGGCGGCTGGGGCGACCCTCTGGAACGCGATATCGACGCCGTTCGTATGGATGTGGTCCGCAAGCTCGTCTCGCCCGAGCGGGCCGAGCGGGATTACGGAGTCGTCCTGGACCCGGTCACACACGAGGTCGATCAATCGGCCACGGCCCAGCTCCGCAAACGGCTGGCCGAAAAACGTGGCCCGGTCAAACTGATCGATCGCGGACCGTATGCTGAGACGTTAATCAAAAAGGGATTGCTGGACGTATCCGACCCGGAGCTGGAGTGTCTGGACTGCGCCGACGATGCGGTGTTGGATCACTATTGGAAGGATTTGTATAAGTACACGCCGCGGACGCTGGGGGGGGCGTAGGTCGGATGGGCGAAACGTCATCCGATATCCTCTCGGGCATAGAAAAGAATCTCTAGCACGGTTTACGATAGGTTGTAGCCATGCCATTACGCGCTCGTCATGCCGGACTTGGTCCGGCATCCAGAGGTCGAGGGTTGGAGGCTTGGATTCCTGCCTCCGCAGGAATGACGAGCGGCTACACAGAATCGCAATCTGCTCTAGCATGGCGGTTTATTACCTGTTTCGATACGTCCCTTTGAACTTCCTGCCGTTGACCTTGCCTTTGTGTCTGACCGTGCCACCAGGGAACACTTCAACGGTCCCCTTATGGCGGTTGCCGAGGCTGTCTTTGTATTTGTAGGTGTGACGGCTGTAATCACCTACACTGTAGCTCTTGCTCTGCGATTTGTACGTGTAATCCGGTAACAACGGACTCGGGCGCGAACTACGGTATTTACCCTTGGTGACGGTCGTCCCACTGGGGAGGACCTGGGTCTTGCTCTTGTGGCGGTTGCCGAGGCTGTCTTTGTATTTGTAGGTGTGACGGCTGTAATCACCCACACTGTAGCTCTTGCTCTGTGATTTGTACGTGTAGCTCGGCAACGATGGGATTGTATACGACGGACTGCGGTAGGAACTGGAATACGGACTCGTATACGAAGGGCTGCTGCGGGGACTGGAATACGACCGGCTGTATGGATCAGCGAATACTGACTCGGGAACAATTGGAACGAGCGCGAACGTAGCGACAAGAAGTATCCGAGCCACGGTCTTTATGCTGTCCGGTCTACTGTTCATAGCCTTCCCACCCCCTGAATACTGTAGCCATATCAAGACTGATCTTCGGTATCGTTCCAGAGATATGCTACCGGACGTGTCTCTCCTTGTAATGCTTCCTGCCATCCCTGGCGAAAGCTCTCCTCAGCGGTCTTCAATTTGGGTTCGTTATCCATCTTCGACTTCTGAGAGAAGCAGCAGTAACTGTAGGTCGGATTAGCGTAGCGTAATCCGACATCTTCCGAATACCCCACCTGATTCACGCCTTTCTACGCGGCAAAGTCAAGTATTTCGAGGGTAATGCCCCGCTCCCATTCCGCCTGAGCCTGATTCAGCAGTGCCTCATTCACCCCTGCGGAAACGTATTCTTCACCGCAATTGTCACAGATTTGGGCCGGGACTTTCTTGAACACTACCGTTGTCTGCTCGCGTTCCAGGGCAATGGTGGTGTGCCCATCTGTGGCCGTCCCGTTCCGGCAGATGGCGCATTTCATTACAGCTATCCCTGGGCGCATCCTAGCTCTTATCTAGTATGCCTCAACTTTCCCTCGATAAAAAAGGTTTTCAATGCGGGAATCGAAGGCTGACTGGATCGCTTTTTCCCGCTCACACTTTTTGTTCTGCAACTCAAAAAATTCGACACTGAGTCTGCTATTCCGCAGTCTCATACCTTCTTGCAGGAGAAACCTGCCGTATTCATCTTCTTGAGGAAAGCTGTAGCCAACAACGACCACAGAATCGGCATCGCGAATTGCTTCGACCACTGTCCGCCACTGCCTTACAATCGTATCAAAGACTGGGCGTGATCTACGCAGTTGAACTTGCAGTTGAACTTGCACTTCACGGATTAACTCACTTTTGATCGGAACCGCACCGAGGACCAGAGGCTCTCGGCGATTATCCACATCCGTAGGCTTTAACGAGTTTAAGAGCACCCCGTCATTCTCCCCGGCAGCTATTACACATTGAGGACTACCACGTATAATCTTATCAAGGTCCAGTGTCCAAGATGTGGAACCGTGCGGCTTTGCCAGGGTTATCCCTTTTTTTCTGTTCTGTTCCTGAGCATTGACTGACAGGAGCGTATGACCAAACCGACAAGCGAGGCGCTCAACGATTGTGTCGTAATTGAAGGAAATAATAATATCCCCTGGATTCATTTCGTTCTTGACGAGCCCACCAAGTGTGTAGCCGTCAGTCAGTGGAAGCTGGTCCGCCGCATCGTCACAGCGCTTTCCATATACTTCCAGGAGTGCCTTCTTCATCTGAGGGCTTTCATCAGACCAAGCTGACGACTGTGGAATGGCCTCTTGAAGCTTCGCATAGTAATCCATGCAGGTCCAAACCGGCTCCAAACCCCAATTAGCGAGAGGAAGGTCCAGATGTTCGACTATTTTGAAGAGTGCTGGGTAGTGAAAAGGCCATTGAGGGTCAATGTCCTGGAGCACCTTACCGAACTCTGCCGCCACAGGTACAGGGGTGCCAGTGGAATGGAATGTACCCTTAGAAGCACCCGCGCCAGTGAAAAATACCTTCATCTTTCAGACCTCATCCATCTCCTGGCAGATTCCTTAAAATTCAACTACGGCGAATCCTGCGGTATCGTTTTCCGCACGTGACTACGCGCCCATCGGCAACGATCACATAGTCGCGCCAGTGCCCTTCGAGTCGCTGAGAGATGGCCTGCCCTTTTGAACGACAAACTCGCTGACGACCCCGACGACCAAAATAAAAAATTTCGCCACCACGACCAGCTGGCGTTCGCTCCCCATAATCAAGAAGTAAATTCACGACGCTTGACGGTATAGCGCGCTGCTGCATTCGAACTTTCGCGTGAGCCGTGTACATGAATCCTCCTCTCGGATAATCTCTGCATCAGTTGCTACGTTGTTAAAGCCAACTCACTCTCAAGCCTGAGAGTTTTCTATGTTTTCCACCGCCACGGAATAGCGGCGAAAAAACTTTTTAGCTCCTGATAGTGATTGATTCTCTGCTCAAGAGCCCGAAGATCCTCTTGCGGACCTCCGAATGCGTCTTCTATCTCCTTGAGGTAATTCCGATGCTGTGCATCGATATTATTCGCACCTTCTTGAAAGGCCACTAGTGTATTGTCCCAGAAACTTCTACTATTACCCTCAAGCTTCGATAGAACTCTTGCTTTTTCAAATACCTGTCTGATCTTCTTAGCTAAACGAGACTTCCAATCCCCCGCAAAAATTCGCCACACCAACACGGCCACAGCAACAGCTAGCCCTACCCCCAAGGTAATCGGCCCTCCTAATGCCGCAACCGCGCCAGTTGCACCAGCTGTACCGGCTGCGGTCGAAATGCCGAGGGCCGACAGAATACTTGCCCCCTTTGCGACTGCGATATAGCCGCCTAGATTGCCCAGGCTGGCCGCCCAAGCCCCAAGGGCACCCAAGGTGCCAGCCCCAGCCAATCCTCCAAGAAATGCCGCCTTCGCATCAATGGGCGTGGTGATTATCCCCCACTTCTCATTGCGGAACGTTGCCTTGGCGACGTCTTGTAGGAATTCCTCAGTGATGTTCTTGAGGTCGTTAACCAAATCTGCCCGAAAGTCCCGAGTTTTGGACTGTATCTTTTCCCAGACGTAATTTGCGGCAAGTTCTTGTGCGGTTTTTTTGTCGCTGTAGCGTCGATCAATCATCCCTTCGAGACTCTCAACTGCGGTTTCAGCCCTAAAAACATCTTGGGTGTATTTCAGGTCTCGATTCTTGAACGTGGCGATCTTCTGTTCAAAGGTTTCCACCGCTCTTTTATGCCGTCTCTGTCTATCCGGCTCCGCCTCTTTCAACTTCCGAAGGTGATCTTTTCCTTGGTTTTTTTCTCTCAGAATAGTTTCCCATTTCTCGATTATCCGTGCGTACCGTGCGGTTCCTTTCTCCTTGAATCTAGCGATCTCTGCGTCGGTATGATCTTCAATAATGGGTGGCATGTGCCTTCCCAATAGGGTGTATAGTCCATTCTCCAGTTTTTCTCGGCGACTCGGTTCTTCCTGCCAGAAGCTGAAGAAACGGTTGGTGAAGTCCTGAAGGGTAATTTCTCTTCCGGCTTGTTTCTTCAAATCTTGGAAGAGAGTGTCTTCAAAGTGCTCGTAAAACTTCTTAGCTCGGCCTTCAAGTATCTCGTCGAGTTCGTTGGTCTTCATCCCTGGGTGGGCATGTGAAGCAATAATGAACAGATTGCCGAGCGTAGGGAATCTATCGTCAGGCGTTTCAAAGTTGAGAATACTGCGTAACAAATGCCCGAGCCGCGTAAAATCTCTGCTATCCAGGAATCCTTGCGCTCTACTGAGATACAATAAAATATCCGCTTGGTTCCCAGCTTGATCTATCAGTTCGGCCCTGATTTCCTCGTCGGTTTCCTCGTCATCGTAACCGGGCAAATCCACTAGAACGCAGGAGTGCAGCAATGGGGCATCGACAAAAGCCAGCACAGTTACAGTTCCTTGCTCGTCGCCCTCTGGTGCTCCTGCATTTTTCCGGTTTACGTACTCTTCAAGGATGTCCCAACTGCCTCCTATGTCCCAACTGCCTCCTATTAGGCGATGCTCGTTGAAATGCGCCTTATCCTGCCATTTTTGGGGGTCAAAATCCGAGTCCATCAGACACAGGCTTTCCGTGACCCACTCAGGGCGGTCGGTACTGTGATGGATATAGGTGGGGAACTTTGTCACCGGCTGGTAGCCTGTCGGCAGTTCCCCCCCCCCTAGTAAAAAATTGCAGAGATGGCTCTTACCCGCGTCGAAGTGTCCGGTGACTACCACCCAGGGCTTCTTCCCTTTGAGGGCCATCACTTGGTCACGAAATTGTGCAATGGTCGGAAAGATGGACTCCTCTTCAGGAATCCGTCTTGCTCTGAACCGGTCAATGTATTGGAGGAGTAAATTCAGGTCTTCGGTAAGTGTCGCGTACAGGCTGTCACCAAAGTCAAAACTAGCGTTTTCAATCGATTCAGTCGGTAGAAGCTCGTTCACCGTCACCCCCAAGGCCCGTGCATAGCGTGTCAACAAATGGGTAGGAACCCTGCCTTTTTTTTCATATTCCGCTACTTGGCTCTGGGTAATCCCAAGCTGTTTAGCGAGGTCGGATTGGGATAGGCTTGCCTGCTTTCGTAATTTCGCCAATTCTGGTTTTTTTGTCTCCATGAGATATTCCTCCTTGAGATGAGCCAGCTTCGAGCAAAGACAAGAAGGAATATATAGCGGAATATGTTATATGTCAAATATATTTATCTATATATACGATAAATTTGTTCCACTTACTACATATTCTTATATAACACCATCCTTTCGCTGCATTTATATCGACTCATAGCCGGAGGGTTTCGCTCACCATAATCGAGAAGGAAATTCACGATGCTTGACGGTATAGCGCGCTGTTGCATTCGGACCTTAGCGTGAGCCGTGTACATGAATCCTCCCATCCAGGTTACTCTTCGCCGTTGTCTTCCTTATCAGAATCAGACAACAATCAACTCAATCCAGCGGCAGCGACCGCTCCTATTAAGCCGGACGCCAACAGCCCAACTCCGGCTATTGGACTAGAGAATTTAGCAATCATCCGCATGGCGGTCGGATTTTCAGCTTCGGCTTCGAGAACTGTTCTGTAGAGCATGAAAAGATTTCTATAAAGTGGCTAAATAGAAAAATAGTAAGGGCAGATTCACCCGACTCCTGCCCCTAAACTGACCCCCAAATCCCCTCAAACACCGTTCCAAAACCAGAAATTAGAGGCTGATTAAGGGGTGAAAAATGCCCCCTTAAAGGCCGTTTAGGCGTGAGAGATCATGAAATTTCGTGAGAAATGGGATTTCACGACCCTGAAATTTCATACCCCATGAAAAGTGGTGCAAATACGCGATATTAGGCCATTTTTGATGAGAAATGGGAGCAAAATCACGAAATTTGGCCATGAAATATTTCACGATTTCTCATGTTTCCAGAGTGGCACTGAATTTTGAAAAAAAGCGCGATTGTCCCGACTTGCATGACACATCCTCCTGTTGTGTATCTTTCTATGCTCGCAGTTCCTGCGAGCCCATCTGGCCGCGTATGCTCAACTCTGTTTTTTCGGGCACTGTTCAGGCCGCGGGTTTCAGCTTGCCGCCGTGCGCTTCCATATACGCGACCAGACGTTGGACTTCTTCGTCAGAGACTTTGTCTTCCAAGAGACTGATCCGGTCTCCCTCAAAGACGGCCCGCTCCTCGCCTTCCATGCGGCAGTCCGGCCCGCCGTCCGGGGTGAAGATCGCCACCCAGCGCATCCAGACGGCACCGTTCTTTTCCATTGGTCCTTCAAGGAACTCAAGGCGGCGCGAGGCAAAGCGACGGTCGAAGCCATTTACCGCAGCCTGAAAATCGCTCAGGATCGTGGCCCGGCTTTCGTGTCGTCCGCCCAGCGGCGGTCCGGCAATGAAGTCGTATACCGCGTCCTCGGTGAAATAAGGCTCAAGCAGCGACCAGTCATCGCTGTCATACGCATCTTCAAAGGCTTGTGCATATTCCAGGAACCGTTCAACAATACCCATACGCTGATCTCCTTTTTTTCTCAGGTCAGTTTGGCTTGCGAGTCTGATCTGGGAATGTTTTTTGTCTCGGTATCACACCGCTCAGCGAGAATACACGAGGAAGCCACCCCGCCGCTCCGCGGTACCCCTCCCAGGAGGGGATTTTGACGCCCTTTTCTTCGGTTCGTTATTTTGCCCCTTTTGTTGCCACCACGGTCCACGTACTGCTCA
The DNA here is from genome assembly GCA_002238415.1 of Desulfurellaceae bacterium bin18. Classification (GTDB taxonomy): domain Bacteria; phylum Desulfobacterota; class Binatia; order Bin18; family Bin18; genus Bin18. Next base: position 57,352 of record MPMI01000019.1, read on the forward strand.
CCGTGGCAACGACTTCATCTTGCGCATTGCGTATGCTCGCTTCAACAAACGCCACCCGCTGGCCTTTCCTCAGGACTTTGCCCACCCCTTTGACCAGACCCTTTTTGACCGGCTTGAGAAAACTGATTTTCAGCTCTGCGGTCGTGGCAAATTCGCCTTCGTCCATGACCGACCCGATTGCGCTGCTCAGCAACTCGTCGGCAAAAACACTCAGATAACCGCCGGCCACATAGCCGAACGGATTCAACACGCGCGGGAGGCTGGCATCCCATTCCCATTCGGATGTACCAGGACCGAACCGCACCGGCCGTAAACCAATCTCCCGGTGTGCCTGAGTGACGTAGTCTTCAGGCCGGTTTTCGCGCAGGGCGGCATTCAGTTTTTCGACAGGAGAAAGCATAGTTCCTCGTACCACCTTTTGATCGTCTTCTCAAAAGGGGAGCCGCATGCAGCGATTTAAAGAGTAAATGTGTCCTCCAATCGAGATGAGATGCTGGACACGTTTACTCTTTACCGGCAGTATAGGCGCGCATGCGCAAAGAGATACTCACCGCCCGCTTGGCCGAGGTGAAAGAGAGTGGCTTGTACCGTCGCTTGCGTGCAGTTGAGGGTGCGCAGGACGCGGCTATTGTCCTTGAAGGCCAAGAGGTGTTGCTGTTTTCTTCCAATAATTACTTGGGCTTGGCCAATCACCCGGCCCTCAAGCTGGCGGCCCAAGAGGCGATTGAGCGGTACGGCTGTGGCAGTGGCGCTTCGCGTCTGATTTCCGGCTCCATGGCTGTCCATCACGAGTTGGAACATCGCCTTGCGACACTTAAAAAAACAGAAGCTGCTCTTGTTTTTCCGACGGGTTATCACGCCAATATCGGGGTGCTGTCCGCCCTGATGGGACCGGACGATACGATCTTGAGTGACAGCCTGAACCACGCCAGCATCATTGACGGCTGCCGCCTGTCACGGGCTGATACTCGGGTCTATCGTCATGCTGACACCGAGCATCTGGGTGAACTGCTGAAAGCGTGCCCAGCGACCGGCCAGTGCCTGATTGTGACGGACAGCGTGTTCAGCATGGACGGTGACCTGGCCCCACTGGCGGAGATTGTTGCTCTGGCCCGGCAGTATGACGCCTGGGTGATGGTTGATGAGGCCCACGCGACCGGCGTGTTCGGATCGCACGGTGGCGGCCTGGTTGAAGAACTCGGCCTGACCGAAGAGGTCGATATCCAGATGGGAACCCTGGGGAAGGCACTGGGCTGCGTGGGGGCCTTTGTGGCTGGCAGTCACGAGCTGATTGATTGGCTGGTGAATCGGGCGCGGAGTTTCATCTATACCACGGCGATTCCGCCCGCAGTTGCGGCGTCGGTACTCGCCGCCCTCGACATCGTGGAGCAAGAGCCCGAGCGACGACGGCAGTTGTGGAATAACACCCGGGTGTTGGCGGACGGACTCCGCTCGCTTGGTTATACGCTGGGCACGACCCACTCGCAGATTCTGCCGGTCATCATCGGCGAGGCATGCGAGACAATGAGCGTGGCCGCTGCTATCCTCCAGCGTGGCGTCTTTGCCCACGGCATCCGTCCGCCAACCGTTCCGGAAGGCACCTCGCGCATTCGCGTGACTCCCATGGCAACCCACACCCAGGACCAGCTGTCGCGCACGCTGGACGCTTTTGCCGCGGCTGGCAAGGAGATCGGGATTCGATGAGCGCCCCGTCGTATGCAGACCTCAAAGCCTGGGATCATGCCTATGTGTGGCATCCGTTTACCCAGATGCAGGACTGGTTGCGGGAAGACCCGATTATTATTGCCAGGGGCGAGGGCAATTATGTGATTGATGTTAACGGTAAGCGCTATCTGGACGGGGCCTCCTCGTTATGGTGCAACGTTCATGGCCATACCCATCCCCGCCTCAACAGGGCCATTACCGAGCAGGTCAACCGGATATCGCATTCGACCATGCTCGGGCTGGCCAATATCCCGTCTATCCTGCTGGCGAAGAAACTGGTTGAGTTGGCACCGTCCGGGCTGACCCGCGTGTTCTATTCGGACGCGGGTGCCACCGCCACGGAAATCGCGCTCAAACTGGCGTTTCAGTACTGGCAGTTACGCGGAGAAGCCCGGCGCACGAAATTTGCCTCATTAGTCGAAGCCTACCACGGCGATACTCTAGGCGCGGTCAGCGTGGGCTACTCCGAACTCTTTCATCATTTCTATCGACCCCTTTTGGCGGACACCGTCCGACTGACCCCGCCGCATGTGTTTCGCTTTGTCCGCGGCATGTCGGCCGAGCGGGCGCTGGCCGCGGCCCAGGAAGAAGCCGAACATACCCTCGCCCGGCAGCACGCCGAGCTGGCAGCCGTGATTATAGAACCCCTCATGCAGGGCGCGGCCGGGATGTGGGCACATCCGGTCGAATACGTGCGCACCCTGCGCCAGCTCACGCGTCAGCACGGCATCCTCCTGATCTGTGACGAAGTGGCCACCGGGTTTGGTCGCACCGGGAAAATGTTCGCCTGCGAACATGCCGCTATCAACCCGGACTTGTTCTGTCTGGCCAAGGGTATTACCGGCGGTTATCTGCCACTCGCGGCCACCCTAGCCACCGAGGAAATTTTTTCCGCCTTTCTCGCACCCTACGAAGAGTTCAAGACTTTCTTTCATGGCCATACGTATACCGGTAATCCCGTAGCCTGCGCCGCGGCCCTGGCCAGCCTGGAGGTTTTTGCCGAAGAGCAGGTCCTTGAGCATCTGCAGTCCAAGATTAGCCTGTTGACCCAACGCCTCCGGACCGATATCGCCCCCCTCTCCCACGTGGCCGACATTCGACAGTGGGGCATGATGGTCGGGGTCGAATTGATGCGCGACCCGGCCAACAAGATCGCTTATGATCCCGCCGAGAAGATCAGTATTCGGGTCATCCAGGAAGCGCGCAAACATGGCGTGATGATTCGACCGTTGGGTAGCATCATCATTCTCATGCCGCCGCTCAGCATTACCGAGGACGAATTGTCACTCCTGCTCGATGTCGTCCACACCGCCATTCAGACCGTCACATGACCAGCCTGTTTATCACCGGTACGGATACCGGCATCGGCAAGACCCTGGTCGGCTGTGGCATTGCCGCGGCCCTGACCGCCCAAGGCAAGCGGGTGGGCGTGCTCAAACCGGCAGAAACGGGCTGCGACAGACGAGACGGGGCCTTATACCCGGACGACGCCTTGCGTCTGGCCGACTATGCCCGGAGCAGCCTACCGCTTGAGACCGTATGCCCCTACCGTTTTTCCCCGCCGGTCGCCCCGAGCGTCGCGGCCGAGCAGGCCGGCGTGACCATTCAGCCGGAGCGGATTATCGAGATGTTTCATACGATTGCCGACCAACACGATGTGACGCTGGTAGAGGGCGCCGGCGGCTTGCTGGTGCCGCTCGTGGGCCGCTATTCATTTGCCGACCTAGCTCGTGATCTCGGCATTCCGATTCTCGTCGTGGTCGGCTCAAAGCTCGGCGCGTTGAATCATACCCTGCTGACGCTGCACTGCATTGCGGCTCGCGCGTTACCCCTGGCCGGCTATACCCTCAACCATCCGACCCCGGCCACGGATGACGCCATCACAACCAACGCAACGACTTTAGCTAACCTGACCGATGTGCCGTGCCGGGGCATTATTCCCCATCTTTCGTTGAGCGAGGATATCGACCGGGATCGTGTGATGCTGAGCGAGATGTTCGCCACAGCAGTTGATCTTCCCGGACTGCTCGGATAGAGCAGAGTCCTGCTCAGCACGTTTTGACGGAAAGGGAAAACAGTATGAATAGCTTCTCGCACTTCGCGACCCAATCACTAGCTGGCGAGTTACTGTCGCGTGAAGACGCCTTCGCTGTTTTACGCACATCCGACGAGGAGTTATCCGACCTGCTGCATGCGGCCTTCACGGTGCGAGAAAAGTTCTTCGGGCGCAAGGTCAAGATTTGTGTCTTACAAAATGCTCGCAGCGGCTTATGCCCGGAAGATTGCAATTACTGTTCGCAGTCCTCCATCTCCAAAGCTCCGATTGACAAATACCGCCTGCTCTCAACGGACGAACTGCTTGCCGGAGCACGCAAGGCGGCCCAGGCAGGCGCCCGTCGCTATTGCATGGTTGCTAGCGGACGTGGCCCCAGCGAGCGCGATGTTGCTCATCTGACCGCGGCGACACGCCAGATCAAAGCCGAGTTTCCCGGCCTGGAGATTTGTGTCTCTCTGGGGCTCATGAGTGAACCCCAGGCCCGCGCACTCAAAGACTCCGGCGTCGGCTGGGTCAACCACAACCTCAACACCAGCCGTGAGTTCTACGCGGAGATCTGCTCAACGCATACCTATGAGGATCGGGTTGAGACCGTCAAAAACGTCAAGCGAGCCGGGTTATCCACGTGTAGCGGCGGTATTATCGGCATGGGTGAAAAAGACGAGGACATCGTTGAGTTAGCCTACGCCGTCCGGGAGCTGGGCATTGACTCCGTGCCGGTTAATTTCCTGTATCCCATTGACGGCACGCCCCTCGGTTCGCGTAAGGATTTCAATCCCGTTCGCGGTCTCAAGGCGCTCTGTCTGATGCGCTTCCTGAATCCGCGTAGCGAAATCCGTATGGCTGCGGGACGCGAACTCTATCTCGGCCAATGGTCGGGCTTAGCCTTCTATCCAGCGAACTCGATTTTTGTTGAAGGCTATCTCACCACTCCGGGCCAGCAGGCCCAGGACGCCCATCAACTCGTTGAAGCCGCCGGGTTTGAGGTAGAGCAAGAAGACGTGCCGAGCGAAGAAGCGCGCAGTGGAGTATAGGCTCTTCCTCTGCATCTCCTCCCCTCTTCCATCCCACGTCCAGGAACTTGAGCAGTCTCGGCATAGCTGGTAGGCGTGCCAGGGAGGGGGATATCCTATGCGTACGTCTGTGTATTGGCTCGTCACTGCCTGTCTGGTGCTCTTGAGCGTTCCGACGCAAGCCGAAGAAAAGAAGCCGGCTATTCGCTTTGGCCTGCAAGTCGCGCAACAGCAAACCACGGTCGAAGAACTCAAGGACGTGTGGCAGGAAGCCGAGGCCCTGGGTTTCGATACCTTGTGGGTGAACGATCACCTGCTGCCCAGCGTAGGTCCGTCCGACGGGGCCATGCTTGAGTCCTGGACCTTGCTCGGGGCAATGGCGGCCTCCACCTCAAAAATCCAGATTGGCTGTATGGTGACGAGCAATACCTTTCGCCATCCGTCCATCCTGGCAAAAATGGCGACCACGGTGGATCATCTGAGCAACGGTCGGCTTATTTTTGGTATTGGCTCAGGCTGGTTCAAACGTGAGCACGAAGCGTACGGGGTCGAGTTCTCTACGATGAAAGGCCGCGCCCGGCGGCTGGATGAAGCGCTGCAAGTGATCACCAAGCTCTGGCAAGCCAACCCGACCGCGTCGCATACGGGCAAATATTACTCGCTGGTGGACGCACCATTTGTCCCGAAGCCGGTGCAGCAACCAATGCCACCGATTATGATTGGTGGGGTCGGTGAAAAGTTGACCCTACCGATTGTCGCCCGCTATGCCCAGATGTGGAACGTGCCGATTCTTTCGCCCAGTCAGTTTGCCAAAAAGAACCAAGTATTGGAGCAATACTGCGCGGATATCAACCGAGACTGTAGCGAGATTGAACGCTCCTATCTGACTCCGATGTACCTCAATCCGAGCCCCGAAGCGCTGCAACGGGTGCTGCAACGGGCGATGACCATGCGCGGTCTGACTGAGTCGGAAGCACGCCGGACGATTCTCGCCGGTACGCCGGCTGAAATCCGCACGCAACTCCAGGCGTATATCGATATTGGCGTCACCCACTTCATTATTAATCTGCGGCGTCCGGGCCTGTACGATCGAGAGGCCGTGCGTGTCTTTGCCACGGAGGTCATGCCGGCCCTGCGCTAGTGTCGTTCCGTTCGCTTTGACACTGCCTGCAATTTTCTCCAAGCTCACATGGCCATGTCCCCCCAACGCCGCGCCCTACTGCTGATGATTCTGACGGCCCTGGTGTGGGCCGGTCTGTTTCCAACCGGGAAAGTCGCCCTGCGCAGCATCCCGCCCTTTCCGTTTGCGGCCATTCGTCTGACTATTGGCGCAGCGCTACTCTTTCTCTATCTCCATCGCAAGAACGACGCGCAGGAAATGCCGGTCAACTGGACACCCCGCCTGGTCGGCAGTTTTCTCTTTCTCGGTTTTACCGGCTATCTGCTGTCTGTGGGCGGCAGCTATCAGGGGCTGCGTTTAACCACGGCCACGAATGCGGCCCTGCTCAACGCGGCGTCGCCGATTGCCATTGCGCTCCTGGCCGCCATATTCCTGAGAGAGAAGATGTCGGCTAAGATGCTCTTGGGCATTGTCATCTCCATTGTTGGCGTTGGGGTGATTGTTGCGCGGGGCTCGTGGCAGGTCATTACCGCCAGCGCGTACAACCCGGGCGATCTGATTATTGTGGCCACGCTGTTTGCCTGGGGTATCTATACGACCTACGGCCGCCACCTCATGCGGGTGGTTTCTCCACTGGCGGCAACGACCTATGCCTATATTGCCGGGGCAACGTATTTGCTCATTGCCTGCTGGCTGACCGAGTGGGAGGGCTGGCAGGTTGCCGAAACGCGCTGGGATTCCTGGCTGGCCGTGGCATATCAGAGCACGCTCGGCACGTTCGCCCACTTCTGGTATTACCAGGCGGTTGAAATCCTGGGGCCGAGCCGGGCGGGCGTGTTTATCAATCTTGTGCCGGTCATGGCCATTGGGATTGCCTATGTCTTTCTTGATGAGGCATTAACGTTGCCCCATCTGGTGGGCGGGCTCATTGTGCTGGTGGGCGTCGGGGTGGCGGCACGGCGCTGAGACTCGTCGGCTTCAGCCGCCCCATTCTTAGCTGTACGCGACAATCCACTCACCGGTTCGACTGAGCGTCAGACCGTCCGGACCGAGATCGTCAGGCAGGTGGCGGGCGGATTGAACCGCTGTCTCAAAGGCGTCATTGCCCTCCAGCCCTAAGGCTTTCAAGACCGGGTTATGGACCTTTTGACGGTGGATTTCACCGCTGTACAGCTTGGTCCGCAAGACCGCGCGCAGATAACTGCGGGCGTTGGGAATAAAACGCAGGGCCGGCATCTCAAACCCGCGAAAGACGGTGTTCAGAGTCTCGAACGTAAGCGACGGGAAGTATTTGATATGGCTCTGGACGATTTTCAGAAAAAGACCATGATGGGTGATCTCGTCCTGGCCAACCACACGCACGGCTTCCGAAGCCCCAATCTCAGAGCCGCGTTTCTTCTCTTGCAGCGTCGGTGCGACCGGCAGGCTGTATTCTTCACGAATGCGCGCCCGCATTTCTTGATAGTTGAAATAGGTCGCTCGCTCCTGAACCATGGCGTAGACCGTACTTCCGAGCGGCGTATCGAGGCCGGAGTGCTGTTCTAGTTTCCACCGCGATGCTTGCACCTTAGTGAGATAGGCTTGGATTTCCGCCTCGGTGCGGACCCCGGAATGCTGCAACACGATTTCCCAGGCAACGCCGTGGCGCGCTTCTTCCGCCCCCCACTGTAACTGCATGTTCCGCCGGGTACGATCGTGGCGAAAGAGTTCAAGCCCTGCCATCACATAGTCGGCAACATATTCTTCCACGCCGAGGAAGCCTTCGAGCAGGTTGACCGTTTCTTTGCTCAGTCGGTTCCCGAGCTGACGCATCTCTTTCAGCGGGAAATCGTGCCACGGTGACCAATTGCGCGTTTTCATGGCCCGGTTGAAATATTCGATATAATGCCCCAGCACTTCTTGCTCAAGCGCCTGCTGTTTGGCCGCAGGCGTCCAGGGGCTTTTCACAATCTCCAGGCAGGCAGGCGGCGTTGTGCGTTTTCGTGAAGACATAGACGGCTCGGTATTCCTTTTTGCGCAACAGGCGGGCTCTGTTGCCTTGTTACATTCCCAGATCCTCCCGGTATACCTCTGACCGGGAAGCGAGATTGATGGAGTTTCCTTAGATGTAGTGCAAGGTGTGCCTCTTCTCTCTGTTTGCACCCTACACTATTCTTGAGACCGTTGTCACTTGCCCTCACGACCCTTCCTGAGTGCGCGGGAATTTGCAAGGAAAAATCTCCTCCGATGTACGACCGAGCAAGAAGACGCTTTTCCCTTGTGCCGCGGCTTGTGCTATAGCAACAGCAATATTATCCACTACACGCAAGGAGGGATGAGTATGGCTATTGAAGTCGTGGAACTGCATCATCACGGGATTCGGATTGGCAACACCCAAAAGGATGCGGAAAAAGCGCGGGAGTTTTATTCCGACGTGCTGGGTTTGGACACGGACCCGGCCCGGCCGAATATTGCATCCATTCCCGGTTTTTGGATGTATGTAGGTGAGGGGAAAAACACCACCCAGATTCACCTGATGGGTGCAAAAGGCAAGTCACCGATGGCCCGCTCCAAAAAAGAAGATCCGACCCTGCCCCACGTTGCCCTGGCGGTCAAAGACATTCAGGCCGCGCGGCAAGAACTCGATAAACGCGGCGTCTGGTATTGGGGCATCCAGGGTCTCGTCGGCCAGAATTCGGATCAGGTATTTGTCCGTGACCCCTTTGATAATATTATCGAGCTGCATCAGGTTGGGACGTGTACGTGCAATAAGGTTGCGCTCAAGCCCGCAAGAAAACGAACCGCATCGGCAAAACGGACGGCCGCCAAGCAGCGAACGACGGCGAAAAAGTCGGCTGCTTCCAAGAAGTAAGGCAGACGGAGTGAAGATATGACCGAGCCGTATACTCAACGCCTCCTCTCAGCCGATTCTCATATTGTAGAGCCGGCAGACCTGTGGCTGACCCGGATGGACAAAAAATGGCGGGAGCGCGCGCCGCGTATCGAGGCCCTGGACGAGAGCGGGGACTATATTGTCATTGACGGCCTACGGCCGCGACCTCTTGCCTTTGAGGGTCCGATGCAGGACCTCAAGGCCCAGGGCATGGATATTCCTTCCCCGAAGGGCTTTCGGTATGCGGATAACCGTCCTGGAAGCTGGAACCCGCACGAACGGCTGAAAGACCAAGACATGGATGGGGTGTCCGGGGAGGTCATCTATCCGGGAGTGGGGCTGACGCTCGTGCGCACCCCGGATGCCGAGTACCTGTACGCCTGCTGTCGGGCGTATAACGACTGGCTGGCGGAGTATTGTTCGGCCTATCCGGATCGCCTCAAAGGTGTGGGCATGGTGCCGTGCCGGGGTCCGATTGAATGGGCCATTGCGGAAACGGAACGCTGCGCTTCGTTGGGTCTCGTCAGCGTGATGCTGCCAGCCTGGGTGGACGACCGTCCGTATAATCTCCCCGACTGGGACCCGCTGTGGGCCGCGCTGCAGGACATGAACCTGATTGCCAGCATCCACATTGGCGGTCGCGACCCGTTTGGCCGAGCCCACGGTCCGGGTGCCGGTGGCATCATTATCGGTATTGTGAAGTTTGAGATGAACGATACCCTGCAGCAGCTTATTTGGGGTGGTGCCCCGGTCCGCTTCCCCAAGCTGAAGTGGGCGCTGGTCGAAAGCGGGATCGGCTGGATTGGGGCGGCGCTAGGCTTTATGGATCACTGGTGGCAGGACCATAAGGGCTGGATGGATCCACGTTTACCCGAGCAGCCAAGCACCTACTTCCACCGTCAGTTTTATGCCACGTTTGAGGACGATCGTGCCGGGGTGCTCACCCGCGAGTTGATGGGCGTCGAGAACCTGATGTGGGGCTCGGATTACCCGCACACCGAAGGGGTATGGCCGTTTTCGCGCCAGCAGGTGGCGAATAATTTTGCAGCTATTCCAGAAGACGATACCCGCAGGATCGTGCACGATAACTGTGTCAGGCTGTATGGTTTTCCGGCGGAGTAGAACTGGGAGAATGTAGGGACTCGGGGTTAGGGACTGGGGGCGATGTTGAGCCGACGTCAGACAATTCTTCGCCGCCTCTTCCCCTCCCTATTCCCAGACCCCCTGCCCCCGCCGCCGCCGGTCTGGGTTCCACTCGGCGCGTTGGACGATTTTCCCGACGGCCAAGGTAAGCCGGTGGTCATCGCCGGAAGAAAAATGGTGGTTTTTCGGCTGGGCGAAGAGGTGTATGCGCTGCATAATGCCTGTCCGCACAATCGGGTTCCGCTGTCGAGCGGCAGTGTGACGGATCGCACCCTTAGATGCCGAGCCCACGGCGCCCGCTTTGATCTGAAAACCGGGGCAGTCCTTCGTGGCCCTGCTCGCAAGCCGGTTCGGACCTATCCTGTGCGGCACACAGGCGATGCCCTCGAAGTCGAGGTCCGCTGATGACTCCTCACTCATGATGCGGAGACTGCGTTTGCTCGATTTCCCATTCCCAGGGGAGAGCGTACTTCTTTTTGCTATTACAGTCTTTACATGCGGCAACAAGGTTACCTTTGGTTGACCTCCCACCCCGGACGAGAGGAACAAGATGATCCATAGTGAGTTCCGCAGGTGGAAACTGCTGCTGACAGTAGTAGCACACTCCACTCGCGCGTTTCCGCTTCCACCAGGCTGAGCGGCGCAGTTCACGGGCACGATTTTTTTCACGTTGGATATCGGCCGATGTGGTGTCCGAAAAGAAAGCGCTCTTCAGTGGGGTCCGACCCATTGTCCTTCTCCCAGCGTGGAGATGTTTCTTAGCCTAGCATTAGAATGGGGCTGGAAAAAGACATTTTCTATGGATAGGGGCCTTTCCCAAAAAAATGGGGCGCCCCTCAGAAGGACGCCCCGTTTCGTATTATCTACTGTGTGGAAGATACAAGGCCCAGGGGCTTAGTGTGAGCCCTCATGCGCCGCATCGCCGCCACCACCGCAGGCACCGTCGCCTTCGGATGCTTCAGGAGCTGCTTCTTCGCTGCCCGCTGCCTCTTCCGAGCCTTCCGCAGCAGCTTCTTCTTTCTTCTCACCACCCTCGTGGTGGTCTGCATACACGCTGACAGGAGCACTCATGAGTCCTATGGCCAAGGCCCATGCCATCACTGTTGTCCAGCTCTTCATCTGTAGCCTCCCTTCGTACAGTTACTCTCGCCAAACTTCGTCTACCTCTTCTCGCTAGCATCTTCAGCAACCATATTCAACCCTCCCCAACCATCATGCGAGTCCATTCTGGCGACATCGTTATCCTACCTTTTGTGCTGTTCTCAGGATTCTTGCTTGGCCTCCAATTTCCCGAGTCCATCCGCTTTCGCCCAGCCTTCGGATATGGGAGTGAAGTAGAACATATCGACCCGGCGGGATTTGAACTTCCACACCCCGTCCACCTTGACGTACTCGTCATGCAGACGACCTGCGCCGATCAGGCTCTCATCACCGCGGGTCGCCCGGTTCTCAACCGAACAGATGCCGGTCGCGGAGTCTCCCTGAATATGCATGACATGATTCGTGAAAAATGGCTTGACCTTGAGGGGCCACGTAGAGCAGTAAAATTCTTTGATGGCGTCTGTCCCCTGTATAACGCCTCGGCCCATGGCACTGAAATCCACTGAGCCGTCCGCGGTGAACAAATTGGCCATTTTTTCTTCATCCTGGGCCTCGATTGCCAAACCGTATTGGTAGGTCAGTTCTTTGATGTGTTCCCGGTCCCATAGTTCTTGAACCATTTCCTCGTGGGTCATCTTTTCCGCTCCTTGTTTCTATTGCTTCTCTCTCAGCATAGTGCCGACGAAGAGCACTATAAAGAGTCGCTCCTCGAACGGCAACGCGCATCGCTCCTCGGAGATCCCTGTTTCCCAGGAAACACCTCGGTGCTCAGGAAACGGGCAATTTTTTGGCTGAACGCTACTTATGAGAGAAAAAATCTTTGGATTTCCTCTATATTTTCCGTCTCAAGGGTTGGCACTTGATTTGCTGCTTCATTCTTCTGACTTCTCTTTTCATGCAAGGGTCATTTCGATGTCACCAAGGAGACAAAAAGAAGAGTTAGTCTCAAAGAAACAGAAACGACGGTCACATAGGTGACGATGACTTGCTTGGTTGGGTCCTGAAATCATCGTAGAGTGAAAGACGTTCACACGAAACACATGAAGGAGAGAATGGCAATGGCAGAGAATAATGTCGCGAATATGATGACGGATGCCATGAAAGTATATAAGGCCCTATTCTTCGACTTGCCTGTGGCTGGCATACGGCAGGGTTTGGGCCTGACAGATGATAAAGAAACAGCGACCAGCGCTTGGGGTGGCTATGATGCCATGGTCCGGCTGACCTCTCAGGGCATTGATAACTTGTACCGTACCCCACAGTTTGCAGAGGCAACCGCGCGTACACTGGACGGGTTTTTGCGCTGGCAGCAGGTCAGTAATGCCCTGACCAGGACCGCTCTGACCGGGTTGACCCAGGCGGCGGGACTACCGTCAGCGAATGAGACTCGGGCACTCCAAGCCGAAATTCGCGCGCTCAGGGAAGAAGTGATTGCTCTCCGGGGGGCCACAAACCACAGAGAAGTATCTCCAAAGATCGAGCAACCTTCTACTCCTCTCAAACGCGTAGCAGCATAGTTCGGCTTCCTGCACTCACTGGAATAATACAAAAGAGGGACCGCGGTCCCTCTTTTTTTCTATCTGCATATCCTCTAACAAGTCAGATATGGCTCAAGACAGGACGCACAGACGCCTAACTCAGACCGAGGCAGCATTTCTCTACAGAGAGAAACCACACACACCCATGCATATTGGGGGCTGTAGTCTGTATGCTGGCACTCTTTCAAAAGATGAACTCTGTTCATTAATTGAAAGTCGTTTTGACCGTCTGCCCCAGTATCGTCAGAAGGCTGTTTTCGCTCCTCTGAACATTGCCCATCCGACCTGGGAGGATGATCCGGATTTCGATCTTGACTATCATATAGACGAAGTCACCCTCCCTCCGCCCGCCGACGATCGGGTGATCTCTCAGATATGCAGTCAATTGTTTAGCGCGCCATTGGACCGAAATCGGCCCTTATGGAAACTGACGCTTCTCCACGGACGTTCGGACGGCGACACCATGGTCCTGGCTCGCGTTCACCAAGCCATGTTGGAAGGCGTCTCGGGCATTGATCTGATGCTTGTCTTGCATGACCTGAAACCAGAGAGTGTACACAGCGCACCACCGCGTGCTTCGTGGGAGCCTGAAGCCATTCCCGATGCTGTGACGCTTATGCAGGAAGCGGTTCGAGACCGAATGACTGAGGTTGTCGAGTGGTGGGCTGATCATAGTTTCCAAGTCTTTCGCTCTCCGTTCCAAGGCTCGCGGTCAACGCGGTTAAGCAACGCGCTGATGAGTGTTATGCCAACCCTCATGCAACCTGTGCCGCGTACCCCATTTAATGCCGCGCTGTCAGGAGAACGACAGTTGACGTGGCTCGAATTTTCTTTTGCTGAAGCACGCTTCATTCGTTCAGTTCTAAGAGGAACCGTAAACGATGTTGTGCTGGCGATTATTGCCGGGGGTATTGGACGCTATCTACGGGCCAAGGGACACAAGACAGACGGCCTAGAGCTCCGCGTTGCTTCTCCCGTCAACCTCAAACGACACGAGCCCCGCAGCAGACGCGGACGACGACCGACGGACCGGACGGCGACGATGTTAATCCCATTGTATGTGGGTATCACCGACCCGATTTTACGGCTGTCCGCACAAAAGGCGACGGTCGAGGAGCTGTCCGAGCAGGATCAGGCGGGCACCTTCCATACCCTGCAATCCCTGGCGATATGTATCCCGCCAGCCTGGCAAGCGCTCGCCGGCCAAGCGCCTTCAATGAGTGCGCTGGCGAATACGGTGGTCATGAATATTCCTGGCCCGCAGGTCCCGCTGTACCTGGCTGGGCATAAACGCCATGCGTTCTTTCCTATGGGCCCGTTAGCGGCACGAGTGGGACTGTTCCATGCGGTGGCCAGCTATAATAAAAGGCTCTCGATAGGCGTCACGCTTGACCCACAACTCATACCGGACGGATGGGAGTATGCCGACTGTCTGAAGGCGTCGTTTCTCGAATTGCGGGAAGCAGCGGAGCGGTTTTCAAAGCGTCCGGCTAGTGCCGATACGCGCCCGGCCGATGCCCGTACGAGTGCAGTCTAGGCAGTCTCTCTCCGCTCAATGGATCCTAGGCGGAATGCACATGGCCGGACAGGCCCATCATATCGTAGGCCATGATAATCAGGTCCCGCGTCTGTCCAGAACGGTCAATGACGAAATCCGGCAGGAGCGCCTCAGTCTGGAAGCCAAGGCGCAGGAAGAGCGCACGCGCCCCTGGTTGGTCCGGCATCATCTGAGCGACCACTTTGCTCAGCTCTAAATCCTGCGCAATGGCAATAATTTCCTCTGCTAGCGTTCGACCTAATCCCTGAGAGCGATACTCCGGGGCAAGCAAGAGACGAATTTCTCCAAGATGACGCTGCCACGTCACCACATTATGGTGCAGAATGGCATAACCAGCTATCTCCTCCCCGTTTTCAGCAATGATGGTCACGGTCTTACGGGCTTCAAGATTACGCACCCATTGCTTCACGACTTCAGGGTCCGTGATGTCTATCCTTAAATGGAGGAGGTCGTCTGCGGGTAAGCTATGCGCAAAACTCACAATGCGATCCGCATCAAAGGAGGTCATTAAGCGTAACGTCACGCTTGACCCGTCACGGAGAGTAATCGTATGAGGATAAGGACGTTCGATGTGTATCCGTGCTTCAGCCATATGCTCCTCCTTCAAGCCACATCAGTCGCGCCGTGAGCGCTAACAAGAGAGAGCGGGTGATGCTAGCAGATATCCGTGCAAGAGCCAATCATATCGACAGTATATCGGGAGAGGACCATCCGGTTTCTTTCTCCCGATCTTTTTGCTACGCTTGCAAAAGTTATCACTTATTGCAAGCAGAATTTGAGCCGACATCCCTGAGGGAGAGCGGACAGCATGGCACCGGATAATCTTCTTTCTGACGCATATACCGAACGGGAAGACACCGAGCGTTTTAGTACGCTTTTCTGGCAGTTAACCGCAGCCTATCCAGACTCGTACCGCCAACTGTGCGCCCTGCTCCGAGACGACATCTACCGCCGTCCACCAGTCCCCCAGGCGTCAGGAGAGCCCGTTCTGCTGATCCCTGGCTTTCTGGCTGGCGACTGGACCTTACAAGTATTAGCTGGTTGGCTACGCCGCATGGGTTATAATCCGTATTTCTCCGGGCTGGACTGGAATATCGATTGTCCGAATCGAACCGGCCATTTGCTCCGCTGGCGTCTGAACCAAATCATTCGGGAGACAGGCTATCCGCTGATTGTTTTTGGACATAGTCTCGGCGGTATGCTCGCCCGTTTTCTGGGGACAAATTTCCCCGACCAGGTCCGTCACGTTGTCACTATGGGTTCTCCCATTCAACGCACGAATAATGTGAGTCCGCTGGTTCTGTTTGCCTCACGTGTGCTGCAGCCCTTTCGGCGCTGGCGCGGAGAGCTTCCGTCCGAGTGCGGGACGCTCCACTGCAACTGCCACTTTAACCGCAGCGTTATTTCATCCATGCCCGAAGAGGTCGGCTTTACCTCGGTCTTCTCCAAACAGGACGAGGTCGTAGAATGGAACGCGAGTATCGATCCTGAGCGCGAAAACCGGGAAGTTACTGGACGCCATATTGGCCTGATCGTGAACCCGCAGGTCTACCGTATTCTGGCAGACGTGCTCTCTCGCTTACAAAAACAAAAGCGAGAACCTCATCTGACCGTTGCCTTGTCTTCACAGGATGACATGCAGACCTGAGAAGCAGGTAGGAGAGGTGCGGGGGGTACGTGGCAGCGGCAACTCAGCCCTTCCCCCGAGCCACCGCTGTTATGTGAAAAAACGACTTGCCAGAGGAGACCGGCTTCTTACTCAGGCAGCGACGTCATGAACTCTTTTGCCAGGTCGTTCTTCCCTTCAACATTCTTCTTATAGATATGGGTCTCCCAGAGCGCCTCGTGGGTCCCTTCCTTATCTGTGTACGTGAAGCGAACCCACCGGTCTCCCGGAGCCTCGAAGAGATTGAAATACTGACTGAGTTCGTCGTTGATCCGGTCTCCCTGAGAGAGTAAGCCGGCCTCCCACGGTCCCATAGTCCAAGGGTTCCCGGCACGGCCGGCTATATCCCGCCGTTTCTCTATATTGGAAACAATACTGAACCCGTCTTCAGTCGCATTCGCTTTGACGATCTGAATCGCCAATTCTTCTTTCTGTCCCATGGGCCGTTCACCACATGCCCAGAGAGAAAGACAACTGGCCATGATCAAGTAAGAAAATAGCTTCTGATACGCGTATATTTTTCGCATCCGCCCTCCTCCATCGTAGAATAGCAGGCTCAGCGTCCCGCTGTGTTTCCTATAGGATGGCATACTACAATGAAAAGATGCTTGGGTCTACGGATGGCAGGATGCATTTCTGCTCTGCGTCGTGTGGAGTAAGCAGAAGGGCGCCTTGCTTTATTGTCACCCAAGTGACAATAAAGCAAGGGCTGATGAAAACAGCATCTCCTTCGGGTAGTGAACCATCAGGTGATCTTATGCCTAAGCTGTGATAGAGCGCGTATGGCACGTATACCTGTCCTTAATGTGACAACGATCCGGCGACTGAAGGCATTTCCCTGGGCCTCAGATCAGCAGGTGGAGCGGCTTCTGAGTCAGATGGCTCTGCACCACATCGAAAAACGCACCGTCCTGTTCAACGAGGGAGTGCCCTCAGATTCGGTATATTTCCTGATTTCTGGCGTTGTCAAACTCTCCTTGCGCAGTCCGGATGAAGAACGCGTTCTGGTCAGTCTCATCTCACCTGGGGAGTTGTTTGGTATTACCTCGCTGATGCCGGGTATGTACCGCGCCTTTCGCTCAGAAGCGTTTAGCGATTGCTGGGTCAGTTCAGTCCGTCCGGATATTTTTGTGACGACACTGCTCAACGTTCCATTTACGGATTTCAGTGCCCTGATGGAAGGAACTGTCGGCCGTTGGTTCGCCCTCCTCTACCGTTATACGCATTTTCAGGGCTCTAGCCTGAGACAAAAGCTGGCCTTGGCTCTGCTCGAACTGGCGCAAAAATTCGGGATTCAGGATGCCCGGGGGACCATGCTGATCTTACAGCTCACCCATGAAGATCTCGCCGACCTAGTGGGTGCATCCCGCCAGAAAGTGACGGAGCATATGCAGGAGCTTGCACGACAGCAAGTATTGCTCCGAGATGGGCGCAAGCTCATCGTCCAGCCGGACCGCCTGCGAGAAGTCGCCGGCCTCTTGTTGGACGAGAAGTGAGGGCAAGGCGGAGGATATCCCAGAGACGGAGATGTCCTCCGCGCAGGAGAGCGGATCGCTTTAACTGCTCGCTTCTGTTGCAGCCTCTTCGGCCTTGGGCTCAAGCTGCCAGATCTGACGGGTCAGGGCGGCTGACGAGTCAAAAATCTGACGGGCGAATGATCGCTGGGTTTCAAAAATTGGCGCAAACGGCGTGTCCTTCGCCCACTCCGTTGCCTTTTCGTTCATCTCAAAAGCTCGGCTGGCCCACTTTTCGCCGGACTCAAGCGACTGCGCGGCCATTTGCTTCATCGATTCGCTGAACGGCATATTCATCCCGCCCATCATCTTGACAAACGGATTGTCGCTGGCGTCGAACATCTTGTTGAAAGCACTACAATTCCATGCGTTATCGGCCATGAGAAACCTCCCTGCTTGGTTGTGAGATTACCGACGCTGTCGGCTTATTTCTTGATTGGTTTAATGCTAACTACAATCGCTAACTTTTGCAAGCACATAGGGCAAAAAAATGTCACCTGCGTGACAATACTGTTCTTTTTAAGTCGTGCTGCTGGTTTCATTCACCTGTCGAAATGACCGGTACATATCGATCATCATTTCACGCTGGCGGGCGGACAGATCGGGATCGTGCATAACTGCTTTGATCACATCGCTCTCCTCAGCTTCTTGCGGGTCAAGGATGCCAGCTTGGGTATACAGGGTTTCGGCTGAAATGCGCAGCCCCTTAGCCAGCGACTGCAGGATCATGCTGCTCGGCGTCCGCAGCCCGCGCTCAATCTGGCTGAGGTAGGGGTTGGAGATTCCGCATATGTCCGCGAGTTGCCGCAGAGAAAGCTGCGACAGCTCGCGCTGACGCTTAATAAATTCTCCAAGTGTGGCGTATGGGTCCGGTTGCTTCTGGGCCATATGCGGTATGCTAACAAAAAACGCTAACTCTTGCAAGCGCTTAACCTGCTGCATATTTTGAGTCGCTCTTCCGGTGTTGGCATTATGAGTCCAATACTCCCATGGCTTGCAGCTCTCGCCGCAGCTCATCCCGAGCAGTATCGGTCAGCGGTGCAATCGGCTGCCGGGTCGGACCCGCCGGAAGAGTGCGGAGTTGCATCGCGGCTTTGATCGGCGCAGGAAACGAGCCAAGGCCCATGACTAACCAAAATCGCGTCAGGCGATTTTGCACCTCCCAGGCGCGGTCATGCTGTCCAGCGTCAAAGAGACGAAGAACTTCCAGCGAGAGTTCAGGGCACACATTTGCGCTTCCTAAAATTGCGCCCTGACTGCCCGCCAACAGGCCGGGCAGGAGGAGGGTATCGATACCAGTCAAAACGCTGAAATCTGACCGTCGCCGCAACGTCAGATTGTTCAGCAGAGTCAAATCTCCGCTGCTGTCTTTTATCCCCTGAATATGGTCGTAGCGCTCAGCCAATGTTCGGACTGCGGGCGGTTCTAAGACATTGCCGGCCAACATCGGAATATTGTACAGCAGCAGGGGCAAGGTCGTCGCCTCGGCAATGGCACCGTAGTGCTGGATCATTTCGTCTTGGGTTGGGCGAATAAAACTCGGTGGCACAGCACAGACCGAGTCGGCACCCGCAGCTTGCGCTGCCTCTGTCAGCCGCACCGCTTCACGCGTTGAGGGAACGCCCACACCCGCAATCACGGTAATACGTTTGTTAACGATTTCTACTGTGTGCCGAAAGAGTCGCACTTTCTCCTCAAAACTAAGCGCCCAGGATTCTCCCGTGCTACTGACAATAAACACACCGTTGAGACCCTTCCCGATTGACCATTCCAGGAACTGCTCTAACCCGTGCTCATCGATGTTCTCATTTTCATCAAACGGCGTAATAAGCGCTGAATAAATGCCGCGTAACATGCCCTACTCCTTTTTCCTATTTTGGCCGGTGATGCCGATCCCAGGCTTGTCTCTCAGCAGCCTCTAGCACACTTTACACCAAGCGCCCAGCGTGGATACTCGCCGTCGGATGACGACGCTCTCGGGCCTGGCCCGGCCATGCCACTCCCGCTTGACAGTCGCCCGTCCACAGGGTGTATGATTCGCCAGCGATACGGCTCAAGCAGGAGGAGTGACGATGTTTAATGCCACAAAAGATAAAAAGCTGCCGACGGCTATGGTCGGCTCATTCCCAAAGCCGACTTGGTTTACCGAGAGCTTACGCGGCCGGCCGTTCAAAGTCGCGATGGGCGACTCACTCTATCGGGAGCAGTATATTGACGCGGTTGCCTGTTATATGAACGAGCAAGAACAGGCCGGCCTTGACATCTTCACTGATGGCGACACCCGTTTTGACCTGGAAGTGGGTGGGCGCTCCTGGTTCTTTTATACGATTGAACGCCTCAACGGTGTGAGCGGCTTTCGCGACTCTTCGCATTTTCTCGACTATGCGGATATCAAGCCCGGTCATATCCTGTACGAGGTGCAGGAAGCCTACCACCCGCCGGCGGTCACGGACAAAGTGACGCGCGGTCCCCTGCATTTTTCTGCTATCTGGAAAACCGCACAAAAAATGACCAGCAAACCGGTGAAGTTCGGCTCGATCAGCGCCACCTGCCTGCCCATGATGCTGTGGAACGAGTACTATAAAACCGATCACGCTCTGGTTATGGACCTAGCCGCGGCACTGAATGAGGAGTTACGGGAGTTGGCGGATGCGGGCTGCCCGGTCATCCAGATCGAGGAACCGCCCCATCATTTCGCTTGCTGCACGACCCCGCCAGCAACGGCCAAAGAACTGGAAAGCTATACCCAAGCGTTCAACCGTGAAGTCGAGGGCGTCAACACTGAGATTTGGGCGCATACCTGCTGGGGCAATCCCAACCAGCAGAGCTTCTACTGGGAGCGACCCAGTTATGAACGCTCACTGCCGCATCTGCTCCAACTCAATGCCGATGTTCTCACCCTGGAAGGAGCGAGCAACCAAGGCCGCGACCTGCCGCTGCTCAAGCACTATAAGACAGACAAAAAAATCGCTATTGGCGTCATCAACCACACGGTCACCACGGTTGAGCCGCCCCAGATGATCGCCGATTTGATTCGTCGAGCGCTCGAATACGTCCCACCGGAACGGCTCATTATTACCGCAGACTGCGGCTTTGGGCGTGAAGGCTTATCGCGCCGCATTGCTTTTTACAAATGTATCGCCCTGGTTCAAGGCACGAATATGGTCCGTCGAGAACTCGGGCTGCCTGAGACCGACATTCGAGCGGCGGACCCACGCTTTGCGTTTCGACCGGTAGAGTAAGGGTTCTGGCTGCTCACTGTCGACCTCAACCGGAGCCTGATGAAGCCGTTTGAGTCGGGGCTGACTGGAGAGAAAGCTCGGCCTCTCCTTTACTCTCTATTTGCCAACAGGAACTCCAGCAGATGCTGATTCACCAATTCAGGCTGCTCCTGTTGGACCCAATGACTGCATTTGGGGATATATTTGATCTCAAAACGATCGCTGAAGTACTCGTCCATGTCATGGGTGAGCTCTTTTCCCAGAGCCGTGTCTTCTTCACCCCAAATAAGGAGGGTCGGACGTGAGATTTGAGGGAGGTGTATGGCACCGTGGCGGAGACGGTGGCGAAACGCTGCGCGGTAATAATTGATAGCGGCCCGAGCACTGCCGGGGGTCTCCAATGCCTCGGCATATTTATGTAGCTCTTTGTCGGGGAAAGCCTCTTTCCGTACCGCCATGCCACGAAACGCCTGCGCAATAAAGCGACGCCGGAACAAACGCAGGCCCAGCTCAGGCAACCACGGAATCTGAAAGTAGAATATATACCAGCTGCGTCGAAGCTGCTGGCGATTCTCTTGCAGTGCTTTCTGAAACGTGCCCGGATGGGGACAATTCAAAACAACAAGCTGCTCAGTCATGTGTGGATAGTTGGCAGCAAACGACCAAGCTACGCCGCCACCCCAATCATGGCCGATAATGACGGCTCGTTCTTCATGAAAGGCACGTATCAGACCCCCGACATCCCCGGTGAGCCGGTCAATATGATAATTGGCGACACCGCTCGGCTTCTCGCTCTCGTTATAGCCTCGCATGTCCGGCGCCACGACCGTGAAATGTTTCGCCAGAGCCGGGATTTGATACCGCCACGAATACCAAAACTCGGGAAACCCATGCAGCAGAATGAGTAGGGGACCCGCGCCTTGCGTAACGTAATGCAAACGGACTCCGTTCACATAGGCCGAACCGTGCTTCAGAGCATCGCGCACCATATGTCATGGTTTCCTAGGAGGATACGTCCATGCCGGCCTTGCGCGCCCGGTCCAATACGATTTTTTCAATGTCGGCAATCGGTCCATCAATCATCCGCCCTCGGAAGGAGACGGCCCCTTGACCCGCGGCCACAGCTTGTTCAAAAGCGGCGACTAGGGCGCGCGCATACTCGACTTCTTCTGCCGTCGGTGTGTACACGGCATTCACGAGCTCAACTTGGCCGGGGTGAATACACGCCTTGCCCTCGTAACCGAGCTCCTTGCCCTGCTGCGTTTCTGTGCGCAGACCGTCGAGATCTTTTATATCGAGATAGACGTTATCAATCGGTGTCACGCCCGCAGCCTTGGCTGCCATGACCACCTGACAACGCGCCTGTAAAACCACACCGCCGGTTGAGGGTGCGGCTTTAATCCCCATGGATAGGGAGAAGTCACCATGCCCAAAGGCGATCCCAGCAATCCGGGAGGTTGCCGAGGCAATGGGAAACGCGTTGCCAATTGCCTGAGGCTGCTCAAACAGAGGAATCAGGACAACGTCTCCAGGCTGGCGTCCGGCGCGTTGCTCTGCCAGGGAAACGAGTTGGTCCACAAATCGGACGTTCTCGGCGCTGTTTGTCTTGGGTACGACGAGGCCGTCGGCTCCAGCCTCAACCATGGCTAACACATCATCCAGGAAGTATGGGGTATCAAGCCCGTTAATCCTGACGGTCCGCTCAAAGCGTTCAAAGTCAGCGTCTTGAAGAACCTCCCGCATCGTCTCACGCGCTTCAGCCTTGCGCTCAGGAGCCACCGCATCCTCCAGATCAAAGATCAGCGTATCCGCCGTAGACTCTTTGGCCTTAGCAAAGAAGCGCTCGCTACTTGCCGGTACAAATAATGAACTCCGGCGCAGTCGTGCCATCAGATCACCCCCTTTTCTTTTAATTCCACCAATTGCTGCGACGACAGACCGAGCCGCTGTCCATAGATTTCTTCGTTGTGGTGTCCCATATGGGTGGGCGCCGACCAGCGTATCGTGCCAGGCGTCCGAGAAAATTTCGGGACGACATTCTGCATTTTGATGGGTCCCAGCTCCGGGTCAGCAACGGTGGTGACCGTTTCACGTGCCTGAAAATGGGGGTCGGAGAGAATTCCAGTAATGTCGTACACCGGTGCGCAGGCACACTCGAATTCGTCAAATCGTTTCAAGGCCTCTTCGGCAGTGTGTGCGCCAATCCAGCCACCAACAATGGCGTCGACTTCGTCAATATGCTCAATCCGGGCGCGGTTGTCGGCGAAGCGTGGATCATCATTCAGTTCAGGCCGGCCGATGGCGACAAAGACCCGTTTGGCCAAAGCAGGCGCATTGGCCGAAAGGGCAAGCCAGTGTCCGTCCTTGGTTTGATAGGTATTGCGGGGAGCACCAATAGACGGCACCCGGTTCCCGGTTCTGTGCTGAATGACGCCAAGCTGGTCATAGGCAAGCGCTTGATCGCCGGTTGTCGTGAATAGTGGCTCCAAAACGCTCAGGTCGAGCATCTGGCCTTTGCCGCTTTTATGGTCCCGCTCATAGAGCGCAAACATGACCGCCCAGGTGCCAAACTGGCCAGCCATGGAATCTGCCAGGCCATAACCGGGCAGGGTCGGTGGTCCGTCTGGTTGGCCGGTGATATGGGCAAAGCCGCTCATGGCCTCAGCAAGAGTGCCAAATCCGGGTTTGTCTTTATAGGGCCCGGTCTGACCAAACCCGGATACCCGGACAACGATCAGGCGAGGATTAATCGCGTGCAGGGTCTCCCAATCGAGACCCCATTTTTCCAGGGTTCCCGGCCGGAAATTTTCTGTCAGGACATCGGCATCGGCGATCAACTGCTTGAGAATCCCCTGTCCTTCTGGAGCGCTCAGGTTGAGCGTAATACATTTTTTATTACGATTGGTAATTTTCCACCACAGGGGGATGCCATCCTTGGTTGCCCCGAGAGAGCGCAGGCTATCCCCCATTTTCGGATGCTCGACCTTAATCACCTCCGCCCCAAAGTCGCCCATATTCTGGGAAATCGTCGGTGCTGCAAACAAGACGGCAATGTCAACGACCTTGAGACCTTCGAGTGGCAGGCTGGCCATGAATCCGTTTCTCCCTCATTCAGGTTTGCCTGCGGTTGTAGCGCGTTTCACACATCCGCGCAAAGCACGACACCCCCAAGAGAAGGGGCGTGGGCGCGCCGATGAAGGGATGCTTAGACTTCCTCCCGCGGATGAAAAGCAGAGACGTGTTGGAGTTCTTCAAACAGGGCCTTTTCTCTGGGCGTCAGAGTTTTCGGAATAGTAATCCGCACGATAGTGTACAGATCGCCAGGTTCGTTCCCTTTTCGGGGGAGCCCTTTGCCTCGACTCCGAAATTTTTGTCCTCCCTGGGTCCCTGGAGGGATGGTCAGCTTAATGCGCCCGTCTAATGTGGGAATCTCGACCTTTGTCCCCAGCGCGGCTTCCCACGGAGCGACTGGCACCTCAACCGATATGTCTCGGCCCTGTAGAGTAAAATGATCATGCGGCGCAAGGTGCACGCGGAGAAAGACATCACCATTTTCTCCCATACCTCTGCCCGCTCCGCCTTGACCTGCCAAACGAATGCGTGCACCTTCGGTGACGCCAGGCGGGATTTTGATGTCGTAGCGTTTGGCTTTTCCGGCTCCATGCCCCTCTTCCTTTTGTAGGGCAAGGGTCTTTGACGTGCCTCGATAGGCCTCTTCAAGGGAGATCGTAATATCAACCTCGTGGTCTTTGCCACGCCCCGATGGCCCGCCAGACCTTCCAGCCTTTTGCGTGTTCCTCCGAGTCTGGGGATGACTCCCCTGAGACCCGCGTCTTGTGCCAGTGTCGAGATTCTGCCCGAAGAGTGCGTCAAAAAAGTCACTGAATCCACTCTGGCCAAAACCGCCAAAGTCAAACGCGCCCGGTCCATTTGGTCCACTGGGGCCGCCTGATCCGCTTCGGAAGTGAAATGTCGTCCGTCCGCCACCTGGCCAGCCGGCTTGACTGCTAAAATTCTCCCAACCGGGCGGCGGTCGAAAGTCCTGTCCTGCCTGCCAATTGGGGCCGAGGGTATCGTATTTACTGCGCTTTTCCGGATCTTTCAGGACTTCATGGGCTTCATTAATGGCTTTGAATTTCTCTTCTGCTTCCTGACTCTTATTCACATCAGGATGATACTTCCGAGCCAGCTTGCGGTATGCCTTCTGAATTTCTTCTTGCGAGGCAGTCCGTGAAAGCCCGAGGGTTTTGTAGTAGTCCTGAAATTTCATCGTCGATTCTTCTTTCTCCAAGAATGTAAGACCTGTGGAGCAGAAGGCAAGGTTTTGCCCGAAGCAAAGATAACTGAACGACCCCCATCGCCACGCCAGGAGCGTGCTACCCTCCCTCCCCGACCATCCATTCCCCGCCCGGCTTCACCTCATACAGTTCCAATAGGACACCATCCGGCGCTTCGCACATGGCGTAGCGAAAAGATATGTCCTCAACGATGCCTTTCCGAAAGACGACTCCGTTTGCCTGCATATGGGCGATCAATCCCTCAAGATCATCAGTCCGAATGCCAAGATGATGCACCAAACCCCGGTCCACACTCCGAGGTGTTTGCGCGTAGATATGCAGCGCCTGCCCCCCAATATCAAGGCGGATATTCCGCTGTCCTACAAGCATGGCATCGTACACGATCCGCGCCCCAAACATGCTCTGATAAAAGCACAGCGTCTTCTCTACATCAGAGGAAAAGATGTGAACGTGGTCAAGGCAGATCATGGCTGCTTCACTCACTCCCAGCCGGTCAGGACTCTTTTTGCAGGACAGAAACCAGCGGATTCTCTAGCAGGACATGAAGATATTGAGCAAGAGCCTGCTCCAGCACACCGGCTGAACCACGACTGATCAGGCATCCTCTTGGAGCAAGGACACGCACAATCTCTTGCATGGACCGCTCAAACGTATCTCCGCTCATGGGAATCTCACGGTTGAACAGATTGGCGGTGTAGATGAGATGGATGGAAGAGCTATTCAGTGCACTCAGGTCACTCACCGTCCCGTGATGCAGGCGAATGCGTGCCGTGAGCCGAGGTTCATTCACGCGGAGCGTCTCAAATGCCCTGGCTGCCTCAATGATATGTTCACCGATCCATTCGTAGGCGTGAACACAGTCCAGTTCGCAGGTCTTGAGTAGCTCGTAGGGTTCTTGCGCATTGCTGCCAAAGCCCAGGCTAAGACCGATTGCCGGACGGTGACCGTAGACGATATCCAGGAAATTCACCTGGGTCATCGCCTGGACCAATCCGACGGCTTGCCGCAGGGCGGAAGCAACATGACTCCCGATACTGTCGCGCAGCCCGGGGTGTTCAAGAATGGTCGCGTAGGCAGGATCATGCCGCCAGGGGGCTCCGTTGTCAGGGTAGACCGGGCCGTCGATGAAGTCAGACCAGGATTCAAGAGTATCAACCATATCTTCCGATACTCGCATTCATTTCTCGGCCCTTGCAATAGCCCAGGAATTCGTCCATTTCCTGGGGTACGCGGACACGGAGGAGGTTACGTGAGCGTACTCGATAAATTACGGCTGGACGGGAAAACCGCATTGGTGACCGGGGCAGGGCGTGGTTTGGGTCGGGCGATGGCTCTCGATCTTGCGGAAGCGGGAGCTGCTGTTGTTGTCGCTTCACGAACGCAGAGCCAGATTGACGAAACTGTCGATCTCATTCGAGCCCAAGGCCGCCGCAGCTTGGCGGTAAGCGTTGATATTACGGATTCCCATTCGGTCAACGCCATGGTCGAAGCCGGGCGGGCCGCGTTCGGACAGATTGACATCCTGGTCAACAACGCCGGCGGAGCGACGAAAGGCATGTTTCGTCCGCTCGATACCATTCCTGATACGCACTGGCAGGTGGGCGTGGATACCAATCTCTCAGGCGCGGTGTACTGTTGCCGAGCCCTCCTGCCCTCCATGGTCGAGCAAGGCGGTGGGAAGATCATTAATATCACCTCCGGTTTTGGTGTCCGGGCGGCAAAGAATAATTATATGTATACGGCAGCCAAGGCTGGCTTAATCAATTTCACCCGTGCCCTGGCAATGAATTACGCCGAGCACAACATCCAGGCCAATCTGATTCTGCCCGGCATCTTTCCGCACGATGATCCCGAACTGATCGAATTTTGGCGTGGTGGGAAGTTCATACCGGTTGGGCGGGTCGGCCAAGATGCTGAGTTGGGACCGGCTTGTGTCTTCCTGGCGTCGGACATGTCCAATTATATGAACGGCCAAATGCTCGCGCTAGAGGGCGGTGGTCTGGCAGGAGGGCAGGCACCGTGCGGATTTGCTCCAGTCGTCCCACTGGAAGAGGATAGCGTATGAGTCTGGCCGCGTTTTCTTTAGCGGACAAAAACGCATTGGTGCTCGGCGCCAGTTCGGCTATTGGCAGGGCTGCGGCATGTGCGCTGGCCGAGACTGGTGCGGATGTCGCAGTAGGCTCGACGCTGGCCACACTGCGAGAACGGGCGGCTGTCCTCTCATGCCGAGATGCAATTCAATCCCAGGGCAGAAAGAGCCTGGCTCAGACGATAGATGCAGCGAACGAAGCTGACGTGCAGGCACTGGTGGAGCAGACTATCTCAGAACTGGGCACGCTCGATATTCTCGTCAATGCTCACGACCTGCCGTTTGCCAAGCCGCTGCGTGACATTTCATCTAAGGAATGGCGACGGGTGCTGGAGGTCAATTTGACCGGCGTGTACTTTGCCTGCAGGGCAGCGGCTGAGCCTATGTCGGCCCAACACAGTGGACGGATTATTAATATTGTTTCACTGCTCGGCGAGCGAGGTATGATCAATGGTAGCGCGTATTGTGCGGCCCAAGGTGGGGTCCTCAATCTCACCCGCGCCTTGGCCCTTGAATGGGCTCGAAGCGGAATCACAGTGAATGCCGTCGGAGCGGGCTGGACCGAGGGCATGGGCCTGCTCAAAGACACCGCCGTACAGGAACAGTTGCGTCGCTATTTGCCGCAGAAACGCCTGGCGCAGCCGTCTGAAGTCGGCGAGGCCGCGGTATATCTGGCCTCAGACATGGCAGGCTTTATCACCGGCCAAACCGTGTGGATTGAAGGGGGAGCGCTGAGCCATTTGTAGTAGAACAGGTAGTTGGTTACGCCCCACCATCTTTATCTGCAGGAGCAGACTCAGCGCCCTGTGAACGTATACCGTTAAAGAGGCGTTCCAGGCTGGCGCCCATTTCTTTTCGTGCAGTGGGTATATCATCGGCGCGGGCAATATACCGAGCCGCCTCATTCTCTACGCTTAAGATAAGGTGAGCCAGCGGTTCAAGCGGTTGCGGGGCAAGCAGTCCAGCATCCATAAGTTCTTGGAGGATAGCATGTATAAGACCCAGCCCATACTTCAGATCCAACTCCCGCTCTTCCTCCCAACCCAGGACGGCGTATGCCTCAATCAGCGCGATGCGTTGGTAAGTCGGGTCCAAGCAGCCATCCAGAAACGCTTCCGTGCCAGTACGGGCTATCGCATCCCAGAGATCCCCCGGCTCTTCCCGGCTAGACTGTATGGCACTCGCGACTTT
The DNA here is from genome assembly GCA_002238415.1 of Desulfurellaceae bacterium bin18. Taxonomy (GTDB): domain Bacteria; phylum Desulfobacterota; class Binatia; order Bin18; family Bin18; genus Bin18. The sequence goes on from MPMI01000019.1 coordinate 85,457, forward strand.
TTGAGTAATATGCAGATAGAGGTCTTCTAGGACCGCACGAAAGAGATCGGACTTGTCACGGAACTGATAATAGAGAGCCCCGCGGGTCACCCCGGCCCGTTGGGCAATGTCTTCGGTCGCCGTGCCGGCATATCCGCGCTCGGTAAAGAGTTCGCGGGCCGCCTGGAGTAACGCCGTACGGGTGGCCTCTGATTGCTCGGCCTTCTTCATTCTGACTTCCCTACAATCCGTAGCTGGGGGGCACGTCTCGCCACCTATATCTACGGGAATCGACTCAGCCCTTCACCCGCATCCCATCAAAGAGGCGTTCCAGGCTGGCGCCCATTTCTTTGCGCGCCGCAGGCATATCATCGGCGCGGGCAATATACCGAGCTGCTTCATGCTCTACGCTTAAGACAAGCTGAGTCAGCGGCTCAATTGGCTGCGGAGCAAGGAGCCCAGCGTCCATGAGTTCTTGGATGGCACCACGGACGACACCCAGCCCATATTTTTCGTCCAACTCACGCTCTTCCTGCCAGCCCAGGACGGCGACGGACTCAATCAACCCGACACGTTGGAAAGCCGGGTCCAGGCAGGCATCCAGGTATGCTTGCGTACCGGCGCGCACGAGCTGATCCCAAAGGTCTCCCGGCTCTTCCCGACTAGGCTGTATGGCACTCGCGACTTTTTGAGTAATATGCAGATAGAGGTCTTCTAGGACCGCACGGAAAAGACCGAACTTGTCACGGAACTGATAGTAAAGCGCGCCGCGCGTCACCCCGGCCCGTTGGGCAATATCTTCGGTTCCTGTGTCGGCATACCCACGCTCGGTAAAGAGTTCGCGGGCCGCCTGGAGTAACGCCGTACGGGTGGACTCTGATTGCTCGGCCTTCTTCATCGGCAAACTCAGTTCCTCACCCGCATCCCATCAAGAAGACGTTCCAAAGTTGCGCCCATTTCTTTGCGCGCAGTGGGTATATCATCGGTGCGTGCGCTATATCTAGCCGCTTCCCTCTCTACACTTAAGATAAGGCGAGCCAGCGGCTCAAGCGGTTGCGGAGCAAGCAGCCCAATGTCCATAAGTGCTTGGATGGCACCACGGACGACACCCAGCCCATATTTCTCATCCAACGCCTGCTCTTCCTCCCAGCCCAGGACGGCGACGGACTCAATCAAGACAATGCGTTGGACAGCTGGATCCAGGCAGGCATCCAGAAATGCTTCCGTACCCGCACGGACTATCTGATCCCATAGGTCTTTCTGCTCTTCCTGATCCGGCTGCATGGCGCTCAGGACTTTTTGAACAATATGCAGATTGAGGTCTTCCGCAACAGCACGAAAGAGACCGAACTTGTCACGGAACTGATAATAGAGAGCTCCGCGGGTTACCCCGGCCCGCTGGGCAATATCTTCGGTGGCCGTGTCGGCGTACCCACGCTCGGTAAAGAGCTCGCATGCCGCCTTGAGGAGAGCCCCGCGGGTGACTTCGGATTGCTCGGCCTTCTTCATCGTATACGCATACTATTGAAAACGCGTTCCAGGCTGGCACCCATTTCTTTGCGCGCAGTGGGTATATCATCGGCGTGGGCAATATACTGAGCCGCTTCCCTCCCTATACTTAAGACAAGATGAGCCAGCGGTTCAAGCGGTTGCGGAGCAATGAGCCCGGCGTCCACGAGTTCCTGGAGGACACCGCGGATGAGACTCAGCCCATATTTCTTATCCACCGTCCACTCTTCCTCCCAGCCCAGAACGGTGGTGGCCTCAACCAGCACGATACGTTGGAAAGCCGGGTCCAGACAGGCATCCAGATACGCTTCTAAGCCCGCATGGGCTATTGCATTCCAGAGGGCTCTCTGCTCTTCCCGGCCAGCCTGTATGGCGCTCGCGACTTTTTGAGCCATATACCAATTGAGGTCTTCCAGGACCGCCCGAAAGAGACCGGGCTTGTCACGGAACTGGTAGTAGAGCGCCCCGCGGGTCACCCCGGCCCGTTGGGCAATGTCTTCGGTGACCGTGTCGGCATACCCGCGCTCGGTAAAAAGTTCGCGGGCGGCCTGGAGTAACGCTGTACGAGTGGATTCCGATTGCTCGGCCTTCTTCATAGGCAAATTCAGCTCTTCACCCGTAGACCACTAAAGAGGCGTTCCAGGCTGGCGCCCATCTCCTTTCGCGCAGCAGGTATGTCATCAGCACGGGCAATATACATCGCCGCGTCAGTTATTGCGCTTAAGACAAGGTGGGCCAGCGGTTCAACTGGTTGTGGAGCAATCAGCCCAGCTTCCAGAAGTGCGTGAATCATGCCACGGATGATACCAAGCCCATATTTTTCGTCCTCCGCACGCTTTTCCTCCCAGCCCAGCACGGTGGCAGCCTCAATCAGCACGATGCGTTGGAAAGCCGGGTCCAGGCAGGCATCCAGATACACTTCCCTGCCAGCGTTGACGAGCAGGTCCCAGAGGTCTCCTGGCTCCTCTTGGTTAGCTTGCATGGCACTCACGACTTGGGTGGAAATGTTCAGATTGAGGTCTTCTAGGACCGCACGAAAGAGGCCGGGCTTGTCACGGAACTGGTAGTAGAGCGCCCCGCGCGTCACCCCGGCCCGTTGGGCAATGTCTTCGGTTCCCGTGTCAGCATACCCACGCTCGGTAAAGAGCTCGCGGGCCGCCTGGAGTAACACTGCGCGAGTGGCTTCGGATTGCTCGGCCTTCTTCATACGCAGACTCAACCTTTGACCCGTAGACCATCAAGAAGGTGTTCCAAACTTGCCCTCATCTCTTTTCGTGTAGTGGCCATATCATCGGCGCGGGCAATATACATAGCCGCTTCAACTACGGCACTTAAAACAAGGTGAGCCAGTGGTTCAACTGGCTGTGGAGCAATCAGCCCAACGTCCATAAGTTCTTGGAGGGCCCCACGGATAAGACTCAGCCCATATTTTTCGTCCAAATTACGATACTTCTCCCAACCCAGGACGGCGGGGGCCTCAATCGACGTGATACGTTGAACAGCCGGGTCCAGGCAGGCATCCAAATATGCTTCCGTACCAGCACGGACTATCTGATCCCAGAGGTCTCCCCGCTCTTCTCGGCTAGACTGTATGGCACTCACGACTTGGGTAGCAATATGCAGATTAAGGTCTTCAAAGACTGCCTGAAAGAGGCCGGACTTGTCTCCAAACTGGTAGTAGAGCGCGCCGCGGGTCACCCCGGCCCGTTGGGCAATATCTTCGGTTCCCGTGCCGGCATAGCCGTGCTCGGTAAAGAGTTCGCGGGCCGCCTGGAGTAGAGCCGTGCGAGTGGCTTCTGACTGCTCGGCCTTCTTCATCTTGACTTTCCTGCAGCCCGTCTATACCGCTTGCAGTAGTCACTCCAAGGGCCACGGTAGCCGCTAAAGGGGGCACGACCATGCTCGAAGAATCCCAATCGTCCGCCCCAGATACTAAAAAAAACCGGCTCATTCCGAAATACCGCTAGAATTTAACCCCCTTCAGCAGGATTTCCGTCAGAACCCCTACCCGATCTATCGCCAGTTTCGTGAAGCAGACCCGTCCACCGGAGTGCAATATTCGGGTTTTGGGTGTGCACGCGTCATGGCAATATCATCACCATACTACGCCATTCCAAAGCCAGCGCCAACCCAGATGATTGGGAGCAGTTTGATGATTATGTTGAAGCCCTGGGTGACCGGACCTGCTTACGATATGCAAGGCTCTGCCAGTAGCGTTTTAGTCGTCCAGGCGATGGTAATCCGTCCGCAAACGTGCGATATGTCCGTTACTCTACAATTATAGGAGGGACTATTATGGGTGCTGCTGAGAATAAACAATTGGTTCACGACACATTCGCCGCATTGAATTCCGGTGATTCGGAAAAATTTTTCAGCCATTTGTCAGATGATATTCGCTGGACCATTATCGGCACCACAAAATACTCTCACACCTATACCGGCAAAGCAGATATCGTTGAACGACTCTTTACCCCGCTGACTGCGCAACTCGACGGCTTCATCACCAACACCATTCTGAATACGATTGCCGAAGGAGACTCTGTCGTCTTGCAAACCCAAGGCAAGTCACGAACAAAAACGGGCAAGGCGTATAATAATACCTACTGTTTAGTCATCCAGCTTCAGAACAGTAAAATCCAGCAGATTACAGAATATCTGGATACGGAGCTGGTAACGACCGCGTTTGAATAGAGGGACTATCCCTGCTCCTCTTTCAAACCTGTCCTACAGCTTCTCCATGACTTTCCGCGTAAAGTCCTCAATCGCCCGATACTGCGTCGCCAGAGAGGGGAGGAGCATGATTTGATCCAGGCCGGTTGCTTCAAGTTGTTTGATTTGTTCAATGACTTCCTCTGGTGTACCGGCAAGACAGGTCGATTTGATGAGCTCGGGCGTAATGAATTTTTCCTCTTCAGGCAAATGGTAGACGCAGTGGCCGGCGTGAATGCGCATATGACGGTGCGAGGACGGCGTTCGCTCGACCAGCGCGCTGTATTCGTCCCAAATATTAGCGAAGTGCCGAGGGGGTGGGCCACCAAACTGGCGCACCTTATCGTACAGGTAGTGGAGCGACGCAATGGCAAACGGGCCGCATTCACGCAGAATACGCTCTGAGCTGAGCGATTCACCTGGTTCTAATAAGGCAACCGCGCTGAGTGCGCACGTATAATAATGGTCTCCATCCCGCCCGCCACGTTCGGCGCCAGCTTTAGCGTTGAGCAGTGCCCGGCGCATGAATTCCGGGTCTGGTGGGATAGAGACAACCAACCCATCGCCATACTCCCCTGCCAAAGCCTGAGCCTTTGGGCCAAAGCCGGAGACATACAGGGGGATGTGGTGTTCGACATCAATGAACTTATACTCCTGCATCTGGAATTGGACCGGCGTGGTTTGACCTTGCCAGGTCATGGTCACTTCTTCACCGTGCAGGAGCGCTCTGAGCACACGTAAATACTCACCGAACTCTCGCAGCTTCATAGGCTTGTGACCCATAATTCGCATGGCAGTGTTGCCGGTGCCAATCCCAAGAAAGGTGCGACCTGGGGCCAAGCGGTTAATCGTAGCTATGCTATGTGCTGTCACCGGAGCAATACGCGTCCCCGCAACAGACACGCCCGTACCGATGTTAATCGTGCGGGTTTGCTGGGCGGCCAGGGCCAGCACGGCGTAGCAGTCTGACCAGATCATTTGACTGTCAGCGACCCAAGCGTGGGAGTACCCGAGATTTTCCGCGTGGGCGATATAACCGACGTCATCAATTTTTGCGGCAACACAAATTCCAAAATCCATCAAACCCTCCCATCGTCTTTGTGAGCGTAGCGCCTGCCCGCATCTGAGCAGGCTCGTCATAGCGCGTCAGTCTTCTCCGGTCGCTTCCTTGAGCGCCTTCCGGGCCGTTCGTGTGACAATAGTGGTCACCACAACAGTAGCGACCAGACCCAAGAGTAGGACTCCGTAGTCAGCAATCCCGCGTTCCGGCGCAGCCCCCCCAGCCAGAGCGACTACATCTCCAGCCAGTTTCCCGTAATAGACATACAGTACCGTCCCCGGCAGCATACCAAAGGCAGCGATGACATAGTCCACAAAGCGCACATTGGTCAGACCCAGGGCGTAGTTCAGCAGATTAAACGGGAAAACCGGAGACAGGCGCAATAAAAAGACGATCTTTCGTCCCTGAGCGCTCACTGCTCGGTCGATAGCGACAAATCGGGGCGTATCGGCCAGCTTCCGCTCGATAGCCTCCCGAGCAAGATAACGCGCAACCAGAAACGCGAGGCAGGAACCCAGGGTGGCGGCAATAAAGACATACACAATACCGCTCGCCAGCCCGAAGATTGCACCCGCAGCCAGGGTGAGGACAGAGCCGGGGACAAAAGCTACGGCCGCCAGGGCGTAGCCGACAATGAAGACCAGCGGTCCCCACACCCCCAGCGTCTCCACCCAGGCGGCAAACACCGGCACGTATGCCCCGGCCTGACGGCCTAAGAAGATGAGCAGGACGACCCCAATAATAATAAGCGCAATTTTACCGAAAAGGCGGCTCTTACTCGCTGCCTGAGCAGGAGGGGCTCCTCCAGGCATATGCCCTTCTTCCATGTACATGCTCCCTTCCGAGAGTATCAGCTGCCAGGCTTCACCCTGGCGTTTCAAGCCATTATTCGCGGGAATGGTCCGGCTATAACGCAGACTGCACAAACTGGGCAAGACCATCTTGCCAGGCCGGGAGGTGTATAGCCGGCTCTTGGAGCGTTGTCAGTTCCGCATAAGAGGGACATTTTGCCAGGCGGGGCATCTCGGTGCTCGGAATGGGTTTCACCTGAGAACGAATGCCAAGGAGTGTATATAAAGTCTGAATTAAGTCAAAGCGGCTCGTGCCACCCCGACCGGCCATATGGTATGTCCCAAAGGCTTCCGTTGTCACAAGCTGGACCAAGGCTGCGGCTAAATGCGGGGCATAGGTCGGGGAACCAAATTGATCGTCCACCACCCGGACTTCGGGCTGCTGAGAGAGGGCGCGCATGGTTTTGATAAAATTATTTCCGTGCGTGTGATACAGCCACGAGGTGCGAACAATATAATGCTTTGGATTTAAGGCCCGCACCGCCTCTTCTCCGGCGAGCTTGCCTTGCCCATAAACAGACTGTGGGCGAGGCATATCGAATTCATGATACGGCCGGCGGCTCAGTCCATCGAAAACATAATTCGTGGACATATGCAGGAGCGGAATCCCACGGGCCGCGGTCACGAGGGCGAGATTGCGCGGACCGAGGGCGTTGCCCCGATACGCGGCCTCAGGGTCTCGCTCCGCTTGGTCAACAGCATTATACGCAGCCGCGTTGAGTACCAGGTCGGGGGCATGCGTGGTGACCGCCGCGCGGACCGCTTCAAGGTGAATAATATCGAGCTGCCGTCGGTTGTAGGCGAAAACCTCGTGATTGCTGAAGATTCCTTGAATGGCATGACCCAGCTGACCGCCTGCACCAGTGAGAAGAATGCGCATGCTGTTCTCTTTGATCTTACTCAAGAGCATCCAGGAGAAAGTTAGCAATCGATATTATCATCATACCAACAAAAAAGGGCGTGTCCCATGACACGCCCGGTAAAGAGAAAGGGAATCTTGGTGGGCAAGCCTAGTCTTTGAATTCCGGCAGGATTTTGGTTCCAAAGATTTCGAGCTGACGCTTGGTTTCCTCCCAGGGCATCATCCCTTGATCAAAGAACCAGCCAAACCACTCAATATTGGCGTTCTTTTGGAGGGCTTCCATCTCACGTTTGACATCATCGACGGTTCCAACCAGAGAATACTTCGCCTCGACCATACGCTCGAATTTCCAGGGGACGGGTGTCGTCTCGCCAGGGTAACGGTAGGCTTCAAAGAAGCCGAACCCGGCGAAGTATTCTATGAATCCGGCTCCCTGCGTTTCCGCTCCGAGGGAATAGCCTTCGGTATAGGTATTCCCGATATGCACCGACCGAAAGGCGCCAACGCTCTGGCCGAGTTCAAGGTGCCGGCCATGTCTGGCCGCTTCGTCACGATAGGCTTCACACAGCTCACGGAACGCAGGAGGATGCGAGATCAGAATCCACGGCACAATCCCTTCGGTGGCGCACCAGCGGATCGTTTTCTCGCTGACTGAGAATGGCTGCCAGATCGGCGGGTGAGGCTCAGTGTAGGGTTTGGGGACGACACAGATGCGCTGCACAGCCCCATTTTCATCCACCTCCCCCTCAGCCCCATATTTCGAGGTCCAGTTTTTGGCGACCGGCCAGCGCTGAATGCCGTGTTCATAGGGGGTCGGGACTTCGTAGTACTTGGTCTTGAGCCGAACGGACTCTTCGGTCCAGGCGGTCTTCATGATTTTAAAGACCTCCTCAAAAACCGCCCGGTTATGCGCGTCCACTTCAGAGCCGTCCATGGGCGCACCGGTCACATGATAGTGCTGCCCCAGCACATTGGTCCAGCGGTCCTGGTAGCCTCGGGCAAAACCGGCAATAAAGCGACCCTTGGTCAAATGATCGAGAACGGCGATCTCTTCCGCGACCCGGAGCGGGTCCCAGGTGGGTAAGACCAGTCCCAGTGAGGCAAACTTGATGCGCTCGGTTCGCGCCGCAAGATCGGTATACAACATCAGCGGGGCAATGGACGCCTCATAGCCCTCGGAGTGAAAGTGATGCTCGGTAGTTGACATGGCATCGAAGCCGAGCTCTTCGGCCAGTTGCGCAATCTCACGCAACTCCGTGAGCATTTCTTGATATTTGTCGTTGTTGCGGCCGATAGGTCGGAGTCTTTCGCGCTCCTCGAATGTCGCCGGAATGGTCGGTAAAACAAAAAGATTAAACTTCATGGGACTTCCTCCTGACCTGGAGCGGACTACCGGTGCAGTCCCGCCCCAGTGTGCTTTCCCCGCCTTAACTCGTTTGAAGAATCTTGGCCAGCACTGGCATCAGATATTTCTTAAACGTGACAGGATTCTCACACATGGGGAAATGGCCGATTTCTTCCATGATGATGCACTCGGAGTTCTTGACCTTTTTGGCCGTTTTTTCCGTCATCTCCGGCGTACAGGCAAAATCGTACACGCCCGTCATGAAGTAGATGGGAATATCGCCCGGCAGGTTTTCCGCTATTTCGCGAAAATCGTGATCAACGCTATAGAAATACAAGTCGCCCTTGAAGATGCCCGGACCACTCTGTGAATAATACCACCAAGTCTCTCGGCGATATTCTTCTGGGCTCTGCGGCGCCATCAGTCCATACACTGAGGTGGCACACGCTTCGCCGCCATGCACATGGGGATTCCAGAGCCAGTCCAGCCACCAACCGGGCGAGTAGTCACAGGCTTCAATCGCAATCAGGGCGCGCAGGTCGGACGAGAAGTTGCGCGCCAGGTGTAAACAGATATTCCCGCCCATTGAGCTGCCCATGATGACCGGACTGTCGAGTTCGAGCTCTTTACAGAAAGCCATCAGAAATTCCGAGTAAAACTGGGCCGTCAGTTTATACTCTTCTTTCCACCAGCCCGTGGGCGGAATGGATTTTCCGTGTCGAGGCAGGTCGAGCGCAATCACCCGAAAGTCGCCGTTGATATCGGCATCACACAATTGGTGGCGCCACTCGCGCGTATCCGTACCAGCCGTGTGAAGACACACCAGGGGGACCCCCTGCCCGGCTTCCTCATAAAACACCCGATAGTCTTCTCCCTCGTACGGGACACGAACATAACGACCAGTAATGGGTTCAATATTCGCCATAATTTCGTCCTCCCTACTCGTTACGCTTCCACATTACGCATGAGGTCAAGGGTCCAGGTAAAGGCCCGGAGGTTCTGCCACATGACTTTGACATCGCCTTCGATTTGCAGCCGTCCGTGGAGCGGATGGGCCATCGCCCAGATGTCGTTATACATAGGGGGGGGGATAGGTTGGACAAATTTTGCCCAGGTTTCCGCGGGGCCACGCAGGGCAAACGCGTAGGTCGACTCTGGTCCTATATCGGACGAGACTTTCGGTATCGTCCCGTCCACAAACGACACGATATGGACGGTCTCACCGAAAGCCAGCAGGACATCCGTGGTCAAATGCCTGCCTATGATCTTGGTCACGCTGTCCTGATTGACCAGGGCTTGCCAGCGCTCCATCCAACCTGTATCGAACGCAGCCATATATTTCCTCCCGTGTTGATTTCTCTCAGATTCTTTAACCCCGGCACCCGAAGGCTGAACCGGAACAGGACGGCTTCTTATCAAGCCACCTGTCGGGCGTAAAGGGCCGAACAGCTTCTAGCGCGGTGGCCGTCCGCCTTGCTGTAACAGACGCTCACTGATGAAGACCAGGGCTTCCGCAGAGGCATGCCGCACCGTTTCTTCTTCCTCGGCGAGCATGTCCAGGAGTGGAGGGACGCTTTCAGCCCCACCAATCCGCCCGATCGTCCATAAGCCCTGCACCTTGGCATACAGATCCCGCTCGCGTCCGACCGCCTCAATCACCTCAGACACGACGCTCCCATCCCGATTTTGACCAATCACCTGATACACGTTGGAGCGCGTCAACGGGTCCCGGTACTGCAAGGCTTTCATAATCAGCGGCTTCGCCGTTTCATAGTCCATCCGGCTAAAGGAAACGGCCGCAGCCAGACGAATGCGAAAATCCATATGCTCCAAGGCCTGCTGAACGAGGGGCAGGCCACTCGCGTCTTTGAAATGGGTGAGGGAGGCGGCGGCGGTGGTGCGGACCATTTCAGACGAGTCGGATTGAAGAACGGTTCGTAGCAGCCCGACGATACTCGGGTCATCGAGCGACCCGAGCAATCCGGCTGCAGCATCACGGATTTGCTCACTCGCATCGCTCAATTTCGCGGTGAGATAGGCGAGTCCGTTTGCATCACCCGTCGCGGCCAGCGACCAGGCCAGCGTGACGGCAACGATCGGGTCTTTTTCTGTTTTCAGGAGGGCGTGCAACACCGGCGACGCCACCGCAGAGCGGAGTTCGCCCAGGCCGCCCGCCCCTTGGGTGCGCAGGCGCGTATCCGCACTACTCACGGCATCAAGATAGAGTAAGTGGGCGGTTCGGTCCCGTGTCCGTCGCAGTCCCGACAACGCCAGGCGCCTCCCTTCTGAGTCTGTGTGATAGAGCCGACGCAGCAGCCCGACCGCGTCAGGCGTCGCCATGTCACCCAGGACGTCGGCCGCGGTCCGACGGAGCATGGGCTTACCGGACTGCAGGGCCTCATCAAGAACGACTATTCCAGCGGAATCACCCCGTCGTCCAAGGATGCCGGCCACCACATTCCGCTCATGCGGGTCGCCTAACCGCAGTCCCAGTCGCAAGACCTCAAGCGCGAGTTGCTGGAGCGCAACAAGCCCGCGCTTTCCGGCCGGGTCGTGGCTGGCCTTATAGGTGGCAACCGCCCCGAGCAAATCGCCCTGCTTGGCCTGGTCCACTGCGGACTCGTCCTCAGTCGCCCTGGCGAAGGGGGGGGCGCTGACGAGCAGCAGCAAGAAAATCAGTAGACTGTAGGCATGACAGCGTTTCTTCATGCTTACTCCTTTCGTCTGGCACCCAAGGCGCGCCCTTCCGTCTCTCTCTAAAAGAGCAGCGGTTCAGCTATGCGAGATGGCCGACCTGTCGCAGTACCGCAGCGTGGTCCCAGTAAATGCGTTCCGCGGACATCTTCCCATCCCGAAACTCAATGATAATGACGAGTTCTGCGGTGATAGTCTTGCCGGTCGGAGGAATCCCGGGCAGGAACCAGTCCATCTGTTTTGAATGGACAAACCGGATTGTGGCTTCCTCGACAATACAGTCGTCAGTCACCACCCGGTTTGTCATGGTGTGTTCCCATTCAGCGGGAATCGAAGGGATGAACATATCCCGATAATAGGCACGGAGTTCGGCCTTGCCCTTCCCTCCGGAGCGTGTCGGCATATGCATAACCGACGCGTCTTCCACCATGGTCGAAAGAGACAGCTCTTCGTCTTTTTCGACAAACTCGCCTATCACGTGCTCTTCCCAGAGTTTGACCATACCTTCCGCAGCCATCTCGGCGTCTCCCTTTTTCCGGCTCCCCACAGGTCATCTCACTGACGGGATGACTTCTTTGGCAAATCGTTCAATCGTCGTACGCGCCACCGCTTCATTCTGGGTTGTCACAAAGATAGCAATATCGGTCAGGCCGGCGGCTTTGAGTTCATACACTTTGTCAATACAGTCTTGCGGCGTTCCGGCAATGGTACATTTCCGGGCAACGACATCAGGAATAAGTTCCCGATGTTTGGCGGTTAAGTCAAGATGCTCAGAGAAACGGTAGCTTTCGGTCACCGCTTTCACCACATCGGCATGCTCAAGGCCAAGCGTATCCGGCAGCCAGAGTTTGTTGGCGATATTCCGCGCTGCGGTGGGACGTACCTGATCGAGTGCCACGCTCCGATCATCGTCAATAGCCGCGTCAATCGCGGCGATAAAGCGGAGTTGGGCGGGGTCCTTGCCCGCTTTTCGTGCACCTTCACCCGCCGCCTCAACCGCAACCCGCGCCCCCTCCCCGTTTCCGCCCATATGGCCATCAACAATAACGCCGTCGCCTATTTCACCGATCAGCGCGGCGGCTCGCGGACTCATGATCGCAACCTCGATGGGCACCTTCCCCCACGCTTCAGCCCCGGCCACTCTCAGCCGTAATTCCTGGCCCCAGGTTTTCTTTTGCCCAAGGCTGGACACAGCTGGAGCTTCGACCTCTTGTCCGGACAGCAAATTGCGAATAAAGACTACATCCCGACGCAGTTGGTCTCGCTTAGCCGGGGATAGGCCCGCGGTTCTCACAGCCGAGTCGCCGGCACCGATACCGAGCACGGCGCGGCCTTGGCTGAGCATATTGAGCGAGACCATTGCATTGGCCGTCACGGTTGGATGGCGGGTGACCAGATTCGTCACGCCGGGCCCGAGTTTCACCCGTCGTGTGGCTTGGGCGCAGCAGGCCAGACACATATAGACATCGTTCCACAGCATCTGCGAGTCGCCGATATACACCGTCTCAAAGCCACCGGCTTCGGCGCACTGGGCGAGGCGAACCACCGGTTCTATCGTTTGGCCCGAGTAGGGCCAGATCATGACACTAAATCGCATCGCTCCTCTCTCCGATATGTCTCATTCAGCAGTTCACTGACTTAGCCCTTCCACTTTTCTTCAAACATCATTCTGAGCGGAGGCTTCCTTTAGGTGCTGCAGCTCCACGTTACGCCGACTCAAGACCCGCACTAAGCTGTCTAGCCTGCTGGTCGAGCCCCTGAATGGCGGCCTGTATTGCGTTGACTTCGCGCTCCTCGAAATATGCCTCACCACACTGCTCACATACCCAGGCGGGGACCGTGTCAAACACCAGGTGATAGCCTTTGCGATCAATATGGAAGGGCGCGTTCGAGTGCTCCATCTGTCCCTGACAGTGGATGCAGTTCATTGTGACCTCCTTGTACGTAAGTCTTGCTCCCATTCTTCCGCTGTAGGGAGATACGCCGTGATTATCGCAAGCAAATCCTCTTTAGGCGCGCAAACAACGTGGATATCCCGTTGGTCAACGCCCTGGCCATATAGCAGGCAGCTATGGCCGCGTGCATCCTCGGGGTAGTCCTCGATTAACTCACCTTGCATAATAATCGCTCGAACCTCCCTTGGCGTAATCATCCTATCCGGCCGTGCCATTTGGCGAACTGCATGGGGAAGAAAAAGTATGCGTTGAGTAGCAGCGCGTCGTATGCGTTCAAGAATGTCTTGTGAAACCATTCCTTCAATCTTGTCGCTATAATCGGCAAGAGGCTCGATGGAGTTAGGGTATCCCCTTTTCCGCCCGCATCTCAAGGCAAAGGACAATGGCTTCCTTGATATTATCGAGAGCCTCACCCCTCGTCTTGCCTTGACTCACACACCCCGGAATTGCGGAGCATTCAACAACCCATATCCCGTCTTCGTCTCGATCAACCGTCACATTAAATTTCATTTTTTCCCCTGAGGTCCAAGGTTTGCAGTATAGAATACCTTTAATCCTCTCCACTGCCCTGTCGCAATTGCGCGGTTTTTATAGCATCAACCTCGAATGTTATTGGATCCACCACTACCCCATAGTCTCGCTGTGCGCTTTCAATAGAAACCAATCCATCCTTTACGTCTTGTACGACCTTTTCGATAGCACGCTTTTTGGGGTCGCCAAATCCGCCTCCGCCACTTGAGAGCAGTTCCACTTCATCTCTTTTGGACAGGGTACTCATCGAGTTGACGGCGACCTCTTCCGTGCGACCGTCGGCATAGTGAAAAATTTGCCGGTTGGGCGGTGCGCCCCATCCTCCTCGCAGGCCGAACGGTGCCGTGGCGGGCTGGGTACCGCTCCCGAAGTTCGCACATGCAATATTGTCAGCCTCGACCCGCCAGCGATAGGTCACACCCATGCCACCCCGCCATTGCCCGGCTCCGGCGCTATCCTGACAATACTCAAACTGCTCAATGAAATACGGGTTGACCAGTTCGTGCAGTTCAGGGTCCGGCGAACGCAGTCCCCCCAGACATATGGCAGTCCCGATGTGGTCCCAGCCGTCAAAGCCGGCCGTAGCTCCGCCGCCACCTTTACTTAAAAAGTGAATCTCCCCGAACGGCCGCCCGGTACGTGGATTCATACCCGTGGTGGCTGGCGCGCACCAACGTCCCCAGGCGGCCTGAACACGCTCAGGGATAACCTCCGACAGAGCCAACCAAATTGCTTCGGTTATGGTTTCGCCGGTTAAGACCGTACAGGCCGTGCTTGGTGCTGGCTCGACCGGATTCACCACACTCCCGCTCGGCGCCACGATGGAAACCGGACGCATGGCCCCTTCGTTATGTGGCACCTCGGGGTTGACCAGAGTAAACAACGCCAGGTAGCTCGCGGAAGCGGTATTGGCAAACGGACTGTTAACATAGCCGGGGACCTGACCATCTGAGCCTGAGTAATCGAACGCTACAGACTCGTCCTGCACTTCGACTTTGACCCGAATGGTCACCGGCCGGTCGTGGACAATACCGTCGTTATCGATCTGTCGCTCAGCCAGATACCTGCCATTCGGGATCGTTCGAATTTCCGCGCGCATGTGTTTTTCCGAGGCAGCCAGGAGTTGCTCAATAACCTGCTCGACAACGGCGATTCCATGTTTCTTCACCAGCGCGGTGATATTGCGTTCGCCCAGGCCGGCGGCACCAACCAGACACTGCAAATCCCCCTCGACCAAAAACCGCAGGCGCACATTGGACACAATCATTTCCCACAGGCCGCGATTGATCTTTCCCTGCTCATAGAGTTTTGCGGGTGGAATCCGTAGCCCCTCGTCCCACACATCGCGCGCTTCCGGGTGATACCCCGCCGCACCGCCGCCGCCGGTATCTGCCTGATGTCCTTTCGTGACCGCCCAGAAGCGCAGTTCGCCATCAATATGGACGGGCTTGGCAATCGTAAAATCGGGCGGATGATTATTGCCCCGATACGGATCGTTGAGAATGAAGACGTCGCCTTCGTGCGTATCGTCCGCATAGGTCTCGGCAATCGAACGGACCGCCCAGGGCGTTGCAGCAAGGAGGATTGGAATATAAGCCGTCTGAGCGACCAGACGGAGCTTGCGGTCATAAATAGCGGTCACAAAATCGCGCGCCTCACTAAAAATGGGCGAGCGCGAGGTCCGCAGCATGGTCTGGCCCATTTCTTTGGTAATCGAGTCCAAGCGGTTCGCAATGACCGATACAAGGATCGGATCAATCCTGTCCGTTTGCATTCCACGCCCCTTCCGCACCGGCCGGGCGACCGCCCAACGCTGTCAAGAGTTCGCCAAGTGGTCGCTCGGCCAGATGCATGGCATAATTACGGTAGGCATCACAGACCAGACGATAGCCAGGCGGGACCAGGACGGTGGTGTTGGACTGTTCGATCAAGGCCGGTCCGGTGAGAGCCATGCCGCAATCGAACTGCTCCCCAGCATACACAGAAACCTGAGACTGCGTACCGGAGAAATACGCTTGACGCTTGCCTTTGAGCGCGACAGTCGGGTCCGCGTCTCCAAGAAGACGTGGCGTAAGTCTCGGTTTCTCTGTAAGTCCCAACGCCTTGACCCGCAGATTGATCATTTCCAAGGCAGCTCCCGGCATGGCATATCCATAGAGCGCCTCGTGGAGACGATGAAAACGTGCGGCGACTACCGCCAGTTCGGGTTCCGAGAGAGGGGGCTGGACCGGGACTTCGACCTCATGAAATTGGCCAACGTAGCGCACATCGAAGGTTGTGCGAATCTGTATTTTCTCCGTTGGGATGCCTTCCGACGCTAAGGTTGCTCGTGCCTGCTCTTCAATCTCCCTCAGGGTACGGTTGATCTCGTCGGGAACGATGGCGTCCCACTCTCGGGTGAAGGTCTGAACGTAGTCGTGCTGTAAATCAGAGATCAGCATGCCGGCCGCACAGAACACCGATGACTCCTGGGGAATCACAACCAGCGGAATATCCAATTCTCGGGCTATCATCCCGGCGTGCAACGGTCCGGCTCCACCGGCAACCACAAGAGCAAACTCACGCGGATCATAGCCCCGTTCGACCGAAACACCCTGAAGCGCCGTCGCCATGTTAGCGTTCACAATGCGATAGATACCCTCGGCGGCCTCAATAGGAGAGAGGCCCAAGGGCTCGGCGATCGTGTTTGTCACCGCACGCTGAGCCCCATTATAATCGAGGGGCATCTCCCCGCCTAACAATCCATCTGAGGAAAGATAGCCAAGAACCAAGTTGGCATCTGTCACTGTGGGTTCGACCCCGCCGCGGCCATAACATACTGGACCTGGCTCAGCTCCGGCACTCTTGGGTCCGACCTGGAGAATCCCCCCGGCATCGATCCAGGCAATACTACCCCCACCGGCGCCAACCGTGTGGATATCCAGCACGGGCAGAGCCAATCGATGGCCGCCAATCTCCCCCTCCGTTGTTGTCACCGGCTGACGGTCGTGAATGAGACAAGCATCAAAACTGGTCCCGCCCATGTCAACCGTGATCACGTCACGCAGGGCGTAGGTGTCAGCATAGAACACGCCGGCCATGGGTCCGCCAGCCGGACCGGATAGGAGGGTATTCGCGGCAAAGCGGCGTGTCAGGTGGGGCGACATCACACCGCCATTCGACTGCATAATGAGCAAGACGCCGGGAAATCCCGATTCGTCCAACTGACTTTCAAGCTGAGTCAGATAACGCGACAGCGGGGGGCCAACGCTGGCGTTGAGGACGGTGGTGGAATGTCGCTCATAGGCCCGAATTTGCGGCAACACTTCAGAAGATAAGGACACATACACCTTGGGTAAGGCCTCCTGGATAAGCTGACCGGTTCGTCGCTCATGGGCCGGATTTAAGAAAGACCACAGATAACTGACCGCCACCGCTTGGATAGCATGCGTCCGGATGTGTGCAATCGCGTCCATCACATCCGCTTCGTGCAGGGGGGTTACCACCGCACCCTCAACATTGACCCGTTCGGTAATGGGATAAATATGCGTCCGAGGAACCAAAGGTGGTGGCGGGCCGTATTTGCTATCGTACTGACGTTTGCGCAGCCCCCGCCGCATATTGAGCACATCGCGAAAGCCGCGCGTCGTCAGCAAGGCGGTCTTGGCCCCTTCCCCAGTCAAGACGGCGTTGGTCGTAATGGTCGTCCCATGAACGATGACGCTGACGCGGCCAAGGAAATCCGACAGCTCACGCTCAAAAGAAGCGGCAATCTTGCGGAGTCCCTGCAAGACGCCGACCGCGGGCTGGTGGGGCGTAGTCGGCGTCTTATAGATTTGAGCCGCGCCCTGCGAATCCGTGACAAGAAAGTCGGTGAACGTGCCGCCGACGTCAATGCCGATTTTGTATTTCATGCTGTGACAATTTTCACGGGGGGGGGTTGTGCCCCCCCCCCCCCCCCCCCGCGGGAAGACGGGGCCCAACGCAGGGCCCCCCTCCCGTCGCTCCCCCCCGCCCGCACGGACCAGGGTAAAAGTCGGCACATAGCGTTCGTCCCCCTCGGGGTCCCGCCCGACCGCAGAGGGGCAGAGGCGGACAGTGCATCCACGCTCAACCTGGGTAGGCTCCGTTTCAACTAGTCGCGTGAAGATGCGCAGCCCTTCGACCAAGACTACGGCAAAAATCAACGGACGCGGAAAGCCCGGCGGGACGCCGGCATCTTGGATGGTATAGGCGTGGATCGCCCCCCGGCTCGGCAGTT
>MPMI01000020.1 GCA_002238415.1 Desulfurellaceae bacterium bin18
CCCAACGACCCTCAGGACCCCAACGACCCTCAGGACCCCAACGACCCTCAGGACCCCAACAACCCCAACAACCCCAACAACCCCAACAACCCCAACAATCCCAACAATCCCAACGACCCTCAGGACCCCAACAACCCCAACGACCCGACCAAGCCGGATGATCCGACCAAGCCGGATGACCCCAACGACCCGACCAAGCCGGATGATCCGACCAAGCCGGACGACCCGAATAATCTCAACGACGATAAGGACGAGGACGACGATAAGGACGAAAACGACGAGCCACAGGGGACGCACGAGAAAGACGAGGACGACGAGGACGACGACAAGGACGAGGACGACGACAAGGACGAGGACGACGACAAGGACGAGGACGACGATAAGGACGAGGACCGGAAACCGCCGGGTTGGATGCCATCACCGGACCCAAACGATCAACCGGACCCCGAGGAGCCGGATGACCCGAAACCACCGTGGGATCCGGGGGACCCGAAACCACCGTGGCCGAACCCACCGCCGGACGACAATGACAATGAAGGAGACGATATGGACGACAGTAATGTGGTGCACGTGCCCGGGACTCCAACCTTGAGTTTGACTATCGGTTCGCTGGCTTCCAGTGAGCTGAAGGTCTATCGCGTGCGCGGGGAGGACGCGTTGTCCAAGCCGTTCCGCTATGAAATCGATCTGGTCCGCATCGTCGGCACTAACTATGCCCAACTGGCGATCTCAGATGTTGTTGACCAGGAAGCCACACTCGAACTGACCTATGATGACCGACAGGGTATCGAGGTGACGAATGTAACGTCGCGAAAATACCACGGCATTATCACGGAGTTCAACGAACTGACCAATGGGGAACTGATGGGGCAGTATCATTACCGCCTGGTGATGGTGCCGCGTCTGTCACGGCTTGCGCTCAACCGTCAAAGTCGGATTCACGCCACAGCCAGCCCTATGACACCGGCGGAGCTGATCGCGAATAAACTCAAGGCCGAAGGCGACGACTATGCCGGTGATGAAACGACGAAGTGGGAGACACTGGAAAATGATGCCTTCAGTGTCCCCCTCACGCCGGCACAGCTCCCCAGGCAAAACGTGTCCCATATCACACAGTATAACGAGAGCGACCTGGACTTCCTGAACCGCTTTTGTGAGCATTACGGTATCTATTACTTCTTTCACCACCACAAGACGACCGACAAAGAACACATCGTCTTCAGCAATAACAAGAGCAGCCTTGCCCAACTCAATACCCACAGGGCCCCGAGTGATACCGACCCGACTAGGACCGAAGTCAACAAAGTCTGGCTGCTGAGACGCGATGAGGACCTCACCCCCTTTCTCGGCTCACAGGAAGTATTACGCGGGGAGAAGTATTACGCGGGAGAATTGCTGAACTTTCAGCGAGTGTGCCGGCCGATGCCCAAGACAGTGCGGCTGGTTGACTACAATTATACGAGTGGGAACACCCTGGCAGTGGAAGCAACGGTCAGTGCTGCCGGGCGCGGAATACAGGTCGACCAGAGCACGCATTTCCTGAATAAGACCGAAGGGGACCGATTTGCCGAAATCCGTGCCGAAGAAATCAGGGTCGCCAAGGACTACTACATCGGACTGACGACCTCGAGTTTTGCGGCGCCCGGCAGGATCGTCAGAATGCTCGATAACTCAACAGTGGCTTATAACCCAACAGCGGCAGTGGCTTATAACCCAACAGTGGCTACGGATGATTACCAGGAATATCTGGTCACGCACTCGCAGTTTGAAATGACGTTGGCCGAACCGGGTGTCATGGACCCCGAGGGCGGCGCGCTTCAGACGGTTTTTCTCAACACCATCAAGTGCATTGAGTATAGCGCGACTTCCGCCCCCACCTTTCGTCCGCGACGGGTCACACCGGTTCCCAAACTGCCGGGCGTCTATACCGCGCATATTGACGCCGACAGCAGTCACCGTGCTGAGTTGGACGACACCGGGGCGTATAAAATTGACCACACCTATGACAGCCGGGTGACGGTCTCGGCCGGCAAGCATTCCCGCGCCGTGCGTAAAGCCGAGCCGTATGCCGGCACGAACGCGGATCGGACGGTGGGAATGCACTTTCCGCTGAACAAGGGGACGGAAGTCCTGGTGAGCTATCGCAACGGCGACCCGGATCAGCCCATCATTACCGCGGCGGTCCCCAAAGGAACGGCGGAAAGTCCAGTCAATCAGACCAATCAGACGACCAACAAGATCGTCACGCACTCGGGGGCGTTGTTCGAGATTTACGACGACGCGCATGAGGCCGCGCGCCAGACACGGATTGCGCTCCGCTCAAGCGATGCCACGCATGGCAGCTACCTGCGGCTCGGGTCGTCCAACACCGCGCTGGAGACGGGTTACGATACCGCTTTGCAGTCCATCACCGCCAGAGATACCGGTATCTTTACCTATTCTCCTGACAATATCAACGAAACCGCCGAGGGAGACAAAAAGTCCCTGGCCGGCAAAACCTATGCCCGCTCGGTACAGTCGCATATTTTGTCGGGCACGCGGATGGTCATCCACGCCGGGACCACCGCTGCCCCCTTCGCCACCCCAAGCGGCATGGGCGACGACGACGCCCTTGTTGCAGCGAGTCGAGACCTGACACTCAAGGCGGGCCGCGATCTTCATGGGGAAATTGGTGGAGATCTCTTCTTAGATGTCTCGGGGAGTGCAGACGATACGGTGAGAGGGAACTTTATTTCTAAAATTCTGGGCTCGAAAACAACACTCATCGGTGGCGCTAAAACAGGTATGGTCGCGGGGGCCTCTACTAGCGGGGTCCTGGGAGCAAAGACCAGTCTAACCATAGGGCTGAAGACCAGTATTAACATTCTGGGGTCCCTCGCCTTGGATGTAGCGGCTGGACTGAAGCTTTCTCTAGGCGGGTTTGCCAAAATTGAAGGGCCATTTGTCGCCTCCATTGGTTATGGAGCGAAAGTCAGCAAGAAGCCAGAATCGCAGTTGAATCTCTATACCCTCAAGGTGGAGAATATCGCGCTAGCCGAGGTAAAGCAGTCTTTCGCGGAGATGAAGAATACGCCGATCAAACTGACTACTGACGGGGTCAAGTTGGTGACGGGAGCGCTCAATCTTCAAACTATAGGCACAAAAATGATAACGAGCGGTCTACATATAAACCTGTAACGATTTGATATGACGCGCGTCATGCCCGGAATTTTCGGCATGTGCGCATGCAAGCCGGTCCGCTCCTGATTGGCCGGTTCGGCTGTCTCACAAATGTAAACGGACCGACACACCTCTTTAACATCCTGCCGATAGGTCTTGTGAATCGCTGTGAGGACAAAATTCAGGGGCCTGGGCGTGAAGATGTCTGCTGTGTCACCGCTTGAGATGCTGAGAGCCGTCGGAGCCGAACCTGTGGACGGCAATGCGTCGACGGGTCTGCTGATAACCGACCTGCCCGACTACACTGATATTACCGACGAAATCGCCCACCTCAATCTGAACGGCAGACGCGCCGTCAACTGGCCCAATATAGTCACCAAGAGCGAAAGCATCCTGCGCACGCACAGCAAGAACCTGCGGGTCGCCTCCTACCTGGCTTACGGCCTGTACGAGACCAATGGCCTGCGCGGCCTGGCCACCGGATTGGGCTTGATCGGCGACATGGTCGCCAATTTCTGGCCCGACCTCCAGCCGCCGCGGCCGCGAGGGCGGCTCATGGCCCTGGAGTGGCTGGCGGAAAACGTGCGAACCGTGCTGGAAAAGGACGACGGCCACGCCCCGGAAACGGTTGCCGATTGCAAAGCCGCGCTGTCCGAGGCCGAGTGGCTGCAAACCAATCTGACGGCCCAGTCGTCCGAGGCCGGCGACGCGGCCTGGCCCCTGCTCCCCGCGCTGAAGAGTCGTCTGGAGAAGGCGTACCAGGCAGAACAACAGGCTCGAGCCGAACACGTCCAGGCGGAGCCCGAAGCGCCGGTCGCCGGCAGTCCGAACCCCACGCCCTCCGCCTCCACGCTGGACATCCCGTCCAACCTGACCACACCCGCGGCGCGCGAGCGCTCGCTAGGGACCGTGCGGTCGTCGCTACTGCGCTTTGCGGCCAGCCTGCGCTCTGCGGATATTGCCGACCCGCGCGCCTATCTCCTCCAGCGGGCTGCCATCTGGCTGCCGCTACGCGTCCTTCCTCCGGCGGTCAATGGCGAGACCGAACTGCCCGCTCCGTCCCGGGATGTGCAGGCCGCGATTGAGGCGGCTCTGACCGCGCAGGCATACGCCACCGTGGTGGGCCAGTGTGAAGACGCTTTATCAGACAGTCTGTTCTGGCTGGATGGGCACCGCCTCAGCGCGGAAGCGCTCAGCGCCCTGGGGCATACGGCCGCGGCGCAAGCGGTTCGGGCCGAAACGCTTGCCCTGCTACACCGCCTGCCGGCCTTGGTCGAACTGAAATTCAACGACGGAACGCCGTTCGCCGACCCGGCCACGCGCCAATGGTTGAGTCTTATCGAGTCCTTTGAGTCGGCTAGGTCTGTTGAGTCTGACCCAACCAACCCGAAAACTCCAAACGCATAACGAAGGGAGACGACTTTCGTATGGCCAAAGAAACATCTGTCGCGCCGAAAGAACGGGTGAACATCCGCTTCAGCCCTGCCACCGGCGGGCTGACGGAAGATATTGAACTACCTTTCAAACAGGTCGTCATCGGTGAATTCAGAACAGCCGTCGACGAGACCCCGTTGGAAGACCGCTCCAGGATTGACATCAACAAGGATAATTTCAACAGCGTGATGACCGCCCAGAATCTGAAGCTGGATTTCAGCGTGGACGACATGCTGTCGGGCGAAGAGGATTCCTCGTTGCCGGTCTCCCTGCGCTTCTCCACGCTCAAGGACTTTGAGCCCGAGCAAGTGGTCAGAGGCGTGCCTGAGTTGCGCCAACTGCTGGAGCTGCGCAACGCCCTGCTGGCCTTGAAAGGGCCGATGGGCAATGTGCCGGCCTTTCGTAAGGCGGTCCAGAATATCCTGGACGACGAAGACTTGCGCAAGAAGCTTCTGGACGAGTTGGAGATCAACCAGGACGAACAGGACCAAGAATCCGAGTAATCGGAGGAAAGAGACGGAACCATGAGCGAGAGCACAGAACAACACGCTGCCGAGGCCACCGAGGCGACTGGAGGCGAGACCCTGCTTGAGCAGGTCATGCGTGAAACTAAAATTACCCCGAGTGACGAGTGGTATGCCCCGGCCCGCGACGGCATGGCGGCATTTTTTGCCGACTTGGTGAAAACCGCCAAACCGGGAGAGAAAGTTCACGCCTCGCGGATCGACAAGATGATCGCCGATATTGACACAAGGATATCCGGCCAGCTCGATCAGATTTTGCACGCCTCCGAGTTTCAGCGGCTCGAATCGTCCTGGCGCAGCCTGAAGTTTCTCATCGATCGCACCGATTTTCGTGAAAACAACAAAATCGAGATGCTGAACGTCTCAAAAGACGAACTGGCCGACGATTTCGACGACGCGCCCGAAACCGTCAAATCCGGCCTGTACAAGCACGTCTATGTGGCCGAGTACGGTCAGCATGGCGGGGAGCCGGTCGCGTCAATTATTGCCAACTACGAATTTGGAGCCTCAAGCCGCGACATGGGTCTGCTTCAGGAATTGGCCAGCGTGGCCAGTATGGCCCACGCGCCGGTGATTGCCTCGGTGTCGCCGAACATGTTCGACATTGAGGACTGGGCCGAGTTGGCCGGGCTCAAGGACCTGGCCTCGGTCTTTGAAGGCCCGCAATACACCAAATGGAATTCGTTTCGCGAATCCGAGAACGCGCGCTATGTCGGCCTGGCCCTGCCGCGTTTCATGCTGCGCGCGCCCTACCACCCCGAAAACAACCCGGTGCGGGCCTTTAACTATGAGGAAAACGCGACCAGCTCCTCGGCGAACTATCTCTGGGGGAACGCGGCCCTTGCGCTGGCCACGCGGCTCTCCGAGAGCTTTGCAAAATACCGCTGGGCGCCGAATATCATCGGCCCGCAGGGCGGTGGCGCGGTTGAGGACCTGCCTCTGCACCACTATGAGGCTATGGGCCAGCTTACCGCGAAACCGCCCATTGATGTCATGATTTCGGACCGCCGCGAGTTCGAGCTGGCCGAGCAGGGTTTTATTCCGCTGACCCTACGCAAGAACAGTGACAATGCCGCCTTCTTTTCGGCCAATTCGACCCAAAAGCCCAAGGTCTTTGCCGATACCGGGGAAGGCCGGGCGGCCCAGGCCAACTATAAGCTCAGCACCCAACTGCCGTCTATGTTTATCATCAACCGTCTGGCCCACTATATCAAAGTGCTCCAGCGCGAAAATATCGGCACCTGGAAAAGTCGCACCGAGCTGCAAGACGAACTCAACAACTGGATCCGCGCCTATGTCTCGGACCAGGAAAACCCATCCGCGGATGTCCGCAGCCGGCGGCCCCTGCGCAAGGCCCAGATTGAGGTTGAGGATGTTGAGGGCGAGGTCGGCTGGTATCGCGCCAAAATTCTGGTCCAGCCCCATTTCAAATATATGGGGGCGGATTTCACCCTGTCGCTCAGTAGCCGTCTGGAGACCACCTGATGATGAGTCAACAGACCCTCAACCGCGCTGCCGATGGGGGTGCGGTTACTCATACGCGGGGAGGAAGGGTGCGCGCCAACAATACGGGTGCGCCGCCCCGGCCGGCCACATCCCTGTTCGAGCGGCTTATCGCCGCGCAGGAGGGACAGCCGTTCCACACCCCGAATCGCGAGGCGGCCATTGCGTCGATTATTCGGAATCTCCACCTCAACCTGAACGGTCGGGCCGGCGGCGTTGAGACGCGCCCCGACTGGGGGCTTTCCGACTTTCAGGACCTTGCCCTGGGGAAGGCGCGGGTCGCCCCCCGCATCGCCCAGGAAATCAAGCGCCAGATCGAGACGTTTGAGCCCCGGCTGCGCCACGTCAGCGTCTACCACGAACCGGCGTCGGAACGGTTTATGACGGCCAGCTTCCGCGTTCACGCCGAGTTGGTGTTTGCGAACGAAAGGTCGCCGCTGACGCTCGAAACACGCATTCACGCCAACGGCTCTGTCCGGGTCAGATAGCACGATGACCTTCAACCGCTACTACCAGGAAGAGCTGAATTACCTGCGGGAGTTGGGCGCTGAATTCGCCCTCCGAAACACCAGCCTGGCTCCCTTTCTGAGCCACGAAAGTTTTGACCCGGATGTCGAACGGCTGCTGGAAGGCTTTGCTTTCCTCACCGGCCGGTTGCGACAAAAACTCGACGACGAACTGCCCGAGTTCAGCCAATCGCTGACGCAGCTCATCCTGCCCCAGATGCTGGCGCCGGTCCCGGCCAGGACGGTGGTGGAGTTCCACCCGATTGCCGAGGCCGGGCTGGCGCGCCGTACGGTCCCGCGCGGCACCCCGATTGCTTCGCGTCCGGTCCAGGGTCAGCGGTGCCGGTTTCGGACCTGCTATGATGTCAGGCTGACACCGGCCAGGATTCTGGACGCCGGGGCCTCTACGCTGGGCCGACGGGGGCGCGTCCATCTGGAACTCCAACTGACACACGACGCGCAGTTTGCCGCTTTGGGCCTGGACCGCCTGCGGCTCTACCTCGCCCCGTGGCGGAGCGGTGCCCTAGCACGGTCGCTGTACTGCGCCTTGCGTACTCAGTGTCAGGGGGTGCATGTCCAGGATGCTGCGGGGCACGGATTCTCTCTGCCAGCTGGCGCGGTTCGTCCCGTCGGTTTGCAGCCCGATGAGGCAGTCCTGGAATATCCCTCCAAGGCCGTGCCAGGGTATCGGCTGTTTCAGGAATACTTTGCTTTTCCCGATAAATTCATGTTCCTTGACATCTGCGGGCTGGAACAGACCGCGGAATTCAGCGGCGAGCGGCTGATCCTCCTGTTCGATCTGGAAGAACCTCTGGCCGACGGCCCGGGCTTGACGCCCGACCGCCTGCGCCTGAACGCTACACCGGTGGTCAACCTGTTCGACGCCAACGCCGCCCCGGTTCGCATTGAACATCGCAAGGCCGCATACCGGGTGACCGCCCGGGACAGCGCTGGCAACCGCTATATGATCCACTCGGTGCAGCGTGTCACCGGCGAAACAAGCAGCGAGGGAGGCACGGTCAGCGAGTCCATTGAATATGCCCCGCTTGAATCCTTCGAGGTGCTCGGCCAGGTGGCCGACCAAGCCTGTTTTTCTCTGAACCGCAGCCTGAACCCCGTGAGCGGCGAGGTCGATACCCATATGACCTTTACCCGGATCGACGGCCTGCCTCATCTGTCCGAGACCGAAACCGTGTCGATCACGGCGGCATGCACCAATGGGGCGACCGCTGCGGACATCCCGGCCGGCCATATTGACCAGCGGGTTGACGGGTCGCCAAATTTCGCCACTTTTCGTGATATTCAACCAATTCGGTCCGAGATACCCCCTCCGCTGGACGCGGCCCTGATGCGGCGCTTGATCGCCGGCATGGCCTGTAATTTCAGTTCGTTACTGGATGTCGAGGCGCTTCGGGCGCTCATGGCGACCTGTAATACCGGCATCCACGTCGATCATTGGGAACGTCAGCGTCACGCCCAACTGTCCGAAGGGATGCAAGCGATTTCGGTCAAGCCGCTTGACTGGATTATTGCCGGTGTGCCGGTGCGCGGCTCGGACATCACTGTCACCGTAGACGAGAGTCAGTTTGGCGGTATCGCGGATGCCTATCTCTTTTCGGTTGCCCTGGGAGCGCTGCTGGACGAACGGGCGGCAGTCAACACGGTGCATCGGCTGACCGTTGTTGCGCGTGGAGAGAACCGCCGCTTTCGCGGCACGGTCCGCCGCGGGCGAAAGGCAGTCCTGTAACATGAGGAAAGACGCCACCTCCAGCACTTCTATTGAGAGTCCGTCTCCTCATCTGGCGTTGTTGTCAGAAGGGCATGACTTCTCGCTCTTTCAGGCCGTAGACCTGATTGACCGTATCGCCCTGGAAACCATGCTGGGCCAGGAGAGCGATCCGTTTGATGCACTTGAGCGACGCCTTGATGCTTTGGAGCAGAGACGGCGCGCCGGCGGGTATGTGTCGCCCTCAAAGGAGAACATTCGTTTCCGCGGGGTGGACAGCATGGGTTTTCCGGCCGCGGACATCGCCCGGATTTCGCTGGAGACGACTACACCCGAGGATCAGCTCCCCTCGCGCTACGTCATTGAGGCAAACTGTCTCGGACTGTATGGCCCTGACTCTCCACTGCCCGATTATGTCAATGAACGCATCGTTGCCTACGATCGCTCTGCAACGGTGCTGCGCGATTTTCTTGACCTTTTCAATCACCGTCTCCTGATCCTGCTGTGCCGGATCAGTACGCGCTACCGGCATGCCAGGGTTTTTGACGGCGAGGCAACAGATGAAATTTCACTTTTTTGCGGCGCGCTGATCGGCGAACTTGACCCTTTTGACCTGCAACCGGACGTCGGGCGGGCGCACCGCTTGCGCAATGCCGCGCGGCTGGGACTCTTCAATCTGCCGGCGGAAACCCTGGAACAGGTTGTGGCCGATCTGTTCCCCGGCCTGGAGGTACGGCTTGAGGAGTTCGTGCGCCGGACGGTTCGGGTCTCTGACGAACAGCGCAACCGCCTCGGACAGCAGGGCAATCTCCTGGGTGAGACCGCCATAGTGGGCGACCGAGTAGAGAGCCGTGACAAAATTCGCCTGTGGCTCGGGCCGCTCAGCCTCGATCTGTGGGAGGACTTCCTGCCCGGCGGCTCAAAACGACGCAGCCTGGAGCCGCTGTTGCCACGCCTGCTGCCGGCGCCGTTGGCCTATGACATCGTGCTGCTCCCCAGCCCCGAGGTGGTGGCCCCGACCCGTCTGGGCGAGCAGGGCCGGTTAGCCTTGGACGCCTGGCTGGACGAATCACAGGCCGAAAAAAATATCAGCTTCAAAATAGATGCATGATAGATATCAACCTGACCGACCTTGTTGAGCATCTTGACGCCTCCTGCCGGAATGCAATGGTGGGCGCGGCTGGAGAATGCGTGGCGCGCGGCCATTACGAGATGGCGATTGAGCACGCGCTGCTGCTCATGATCGAGCATCCCGACGCCGAACTGCACGGCATTCTGGCTGCCTATGAGCTTGATCGGGCGCGGCTGCGCCACTGTCTGCACGAAGGGCTGGAAGCGCTGGCCCAGGGTCATACCGGCCGGCCGGTTTTTTCGCCGCTGCTGATTGAGTGGCTGATGGAAGCCTGGCTGATCTGCTCCATTGAAAAACGACGCAGCACTATCGGCTCAACCGCGCTGTGGACGGCCCTGGCCGCGCGGGCAGAGCGCTATGTGAACAGTGCCACCGCTCGGCTCCTGAAGCACAGCGGGCTGACCAGCTTGCGGAAGCGGTTTGACGAATTTGCCGCGGTCCCGACTCAAAACGGCGTTGGGCCGGCCACGGACGGGCCGGACCACGCGGCTGAGGACAGCCCCCTGGCGCAGTTCTGCATTAACTTCAGCGCTGAGGCGCGGGCCGGGAAAATTGATCCGGTGCTCGGACGCGACGCCGAAATCCGTCAGATGATCGACATCCTGGGCCGGCGGCGCAAAAACAATCCGATTGTGGTGGGCGAGCCCGGCGTCGGCAAGACCGCGCTGATTGAGGGGCTGGCCCTGAAAATCGTCCAGGGCGCGGCCCCGGAATTTCTGCGCGATGTCGAGATCATGAGCCTGGACCTGGGGCTGTTGCAGGCCGGGGCGAGCGTGAAGGGCGAATTTGAAAAACGTCTCAAAAATGTCATCGCCGCAGTCGAAGACATGGCCCATCCGGTGATCCTGTTTTTTGACGAGGCGCATATGCTGATCGGCGCCGGCGGAGCGCAGGGCGGAGCCGATGCCGCCAACCTGCTCAAACCCGCGCTGGCGCGCGGCAATTTTCGCGCTATCGCCGCCACGACCTGGAAGGAATACAAAAAGTATTTTGAAAAAGACCCGGCCCTGTCGCGCCGCTTTCAGCTGGTCAAACTGGATACGCCCTCGCCGGCGGATGCGGTCACGATCCTGCGCGGGCTTCGTGAACGCTTTGAGGAGGCGCACGACCTCTTCATCCGGGATGAGGCGATTGAGGCTGCGGTCCAGTTATCGTCGCGCTATATGACGGGCGGACAACTGCCCGACAAGGCCATTGACGTGCTGGACACCACCGCGGCTCGGGTGCGTATCAGCCGCAGCAGTGAGCCGGCGGAGATCGAACGCCTGTCGGCCCGCATCGCCGCCCTGCAACGCGAGGAAGCGGCGCTGAGCCGAGATCAGGCCGCGGACGGGTCTGCTGACCAGGGCTCGCGTCTGGCCGAAATCCAGGTCAGCATCGCCGCTCTGGAGGAAGAACTCACCACCCTCACCGCCCGCTGGAACGATGAGAAAGCCCTGGTGGAGCAGGTCGTCCACCGGATTGAGTCCATTGAGTCGAACTCCACAGACCCAAAGGACCCTACAGACCCATCCCCCAGCCTGATCGAACTGCGTGCCGGCCTGACCGAAGTGCAGGCCGGCGCACCGCTGGTGCATTTTGAGGTGACTGCGGATGCGGTCGCCAGGACGGTTTCGGAATGGACCGGGGTACCGCTGGGCGCGCTGGCCCGTAACGAGGCCAGCGACGCGCTGAGTTTTGCTGATAATCTGGGGAAGCGGATCTGCGGACAGAAGCAGGCGATTGACATCCTGGACCGGGAGTTGAGCATTGCCCGTGCGGGTATGGCGGATCCGGACAAGCCGCGTGGGGTCTTTCTGCTGATCGGGCCGAGCGGTGTGGGCAAGACGGAGACCGCCACCGCTATCGCCGAGATTCTGTTTGGCGGCCGGTGGCAAATGACCGTCATCAATATGTCGGAATATCAGGAAAAACACACGGTCTCGCGGCTGTTCGGCGCGCCGCCGGGCTATGTCGGCTATGGCGAAGGCGGGGTGCTGACCGAGGCGGTGCGGCAGAAACCCTATTCGATTGTCCTGCTGGACGAGGGGGAGAAGGCCCATCCCGAAGTGCTGGACACGTTTTATCAGGTCTTCGACAAGGGCGTTATGGCCGACGGCGAGGGCCGGGAGATCGACTTTCGCAACACCATTATTCTGCTGACCAGCAATCTGGGCGCTGATCAGATTGCCGAGATGGTAACTTGTCCGGTTCCGCCCGATACGGCCGACATGGTTGAGGAGCTGCGTCCGACCCTCAACCGGTATTTCAAACCCGCGCTGCTGGCGCGGATGCGCATAGTCCCGTATGTCCCGCTCAGCACGGAAACCCTGCGTACCATCGTGGTCCAGCGCCTGCAACGGCTGGGCGCGCGGCTGGACGCCCAGTCGAGCCTTGCCCTGCGCTATAGCGACGCCGTGCCGGACCATATTACCGCTCACTGCGTCCGCAGCGACGGGGGCGCGCGCAATATCGACGCGATGATTAACCAGACGCTCCTGCCCCGTATCTCAACGGAAATCCTGACTGCCATGAATCAGGAGCGCAGCCTCCGTGGAGTGACGATTGGCGTCGAGGATGGAGAGTTCAGCTATGACTTTTTGTAATCGAAGAAGCCGCAACCGAGCCCGGCTCGGGCTTCCGCGCCTAGCCGCGCTGGTTGGGGTAATGGTGTGGGGTATGGTGCTGACGGCCTGTTCCATGCCCAGGATATTCAGGGGACCGCCGGACACGGTAACGCGACTCCGCTTGGTCGCCTCGGACTATGTGAACCCGAACGTTGCCGGCGACCCGTCGCCCGTTGTGCTGATTCTGTATGAGCTGGCCCGGCCATCCGGCTTTGAAGGGGCCGAGTTCAATCAGTTGTTCTATAACGACCAGCAGACGCTCGGGGGCGAGGTGCTGGTCCGGCAGGAGTTTCGGATCGAACCCGGCAAGATCATGACTATGAGCCGTGTCCTGGACCCCAAGACCACCCATCTGGGGTTTGTTGCCGGATACCGCAAGATCGAACGCAAGCGCTGGCGCCTCACGGTTGATGTCGAGCCCCAGACGACCCAGGATCATGTGATTGTCATCGGCTCACAAGCCTTGTCCGCTCCCAAGGCCACTTCGCGGACCCTTGGGACGGGGACCCTCAGCCTGGCCCAAGCTCCGCAGATTGAGTCCATAGGGTCGGACCCAACAGACTCAACAGACCCAACGGACTCAACAGACTCAACCCACCCCCAGAAGCGCACCTAATGGCAGAATCCGGCAAACCCATCTGGTACCAGGGCATGTTCATGCGACCGCAGCATTTTCAACAGCAGGAACGCTACTGGGAGACCTTTGTCAATGAGCATCTTTCGGGCCAGTTCGGGTACGGCTGGGGGCTGCGGCAGCTTGAGATTGACCAGGCCGCGCTGGAGGTCGGCAGCTTCCATATTACCCAACTCGCCGTCACCCTGCCGGACGGGACGCCGCTCAGCGCACCGGGGGTGGCTGATCTGCCGCCGCCCCGGATTTTTGGGGGTGAGGCCGCCGGTAAGCGGGTGATGCTGGCCCTGCCCATCCGCCGGACTGACGCGCCCGAAGTCTCGTCCAGCGATGGCGCGGAACACGAACGGCGCTGGCGGCGGCTTTCGGTCTCGCTACGCGACATCAGCCGCGAGGATGAAGAGTATTGTGAGGTTCAGGTCGGCCGCCTGGCCCCGGTCTTACTGCTGGAAGACGAAGTGACGGGCGCCTACGGGAGCGTACCCATCGCTCGGATCAAAAACGCCTCCGAGAATGCCCTTATTCTGGATGACTCCTATCTGCCGCCGGTTATGAACTGCAAGGCCCATGTCGGCTATATGCGCGCGCTGGGTGATATCCGGGCTATCCTGCACCGGCGCGCCGAGACCCTGGTCAAGCAGCTCGACCCGTCAACAGCAACGGGTCTGTCGGACATGCTGGACTTCCTGCTGCTCCAGATGATTAACCGACACGAGGCGGCCTTTGTTCATATGATGCAGCTCGATCATATTCAGCCCGAACGGGCTTTCGCCGCCACAGCCGAACTGGCCGCGGAGTTGACGACCTTCCTGCCCGAACGCCGCGCCGAACCGCCGCCGGTCTACGACCACAGCGACCCTGGGCCGGGCTGGCGCAAACTCGTTCGGACCATCACCGCGGCATTCAGCCTGATTGCCGACCGACACGGCCTTGAATTGCCACTGGAGCGGCAGGCCAACGGCTCACACGTGGCCACCATCCACGATCGCAGCCTGTTGGAAGACGCCCGTTTCATTCTGATTGTGCGTGAAAATGCGCCGCGCGAGATGGACCGGGTCAAGATAGAGAACCGACTCAAGGTCGGCTCGGTGGACACCTTGCGCGAGATTGTCAATCTACAACTGTCAGGCATTCCCTGCAAAACCGTCCCAGTGGTGCCGCGCGGTCTGCCCTATTACCCCAACGCCAGCTATCTGGAGGTGGACCGCACCGTCCCGCTCTGGGAAGAGGTGCGCACTTCGGCCAGCCTAGCGATCTATATCGCCGCCGGTCAGACCTATTATGACCTGCAACTCTGGGCAATCCGCAGTAAGGCAACGCCTCTCTCCATCGCTTCGGAGGGTATCCAGTGAGAGAATTCCACGCCGATACGGTTGAGGGTCCGGCCTCAGCGCCCCCAGCGTCCATTGCCGACCCGCCAAACCTGCTGGCGGTGCCGCCGCTCGCCCCCGCTCCGCACTCGGACAATGGGAATGCGAGCCCGCCGGACAATCACTTGGCCGACCTGCCGGCCCCCCGTATGGGAGACAGTCAGCGCTTGCGCCAGTTCCAGACCCAATTCGAGCATGGCCGCAACCCCTATATTGCCGCGGCCGGGCCGATCGTGAATCTGATCCTGGTTCTGAACGAAGGCGCCCGGCACGAAAACCCCCACGCCCTGCGCCTGATTGCCGCCGGGGAAGTCCGCGCGTTCTACAATCAGATGGCTCAGCAATCGGTTTCCCCGCAAAACGTCCAGATCGCCAGCTACGCCCTGTGCAGCGCACTCGATGAGGCGGTGCTGACGACCGACTGGGGCAGTGAAAGCGACTGGCAGACGGAAACCCTCCTGTGGATGTTTCACAACGACGGGACCGGCGGTGAAAACGTTTTCAAACACCTGGAGGAGCTTCTTCTCAACCCGAATATGCAGCTTGAGCTGATGGAGTTGCTGTCTCTGCTGCTGGACCTGGGGTTTCAGGGCCAGCACCGCATAGCCCCTGACGGAGCGCACGTCCTGGAGAGCCTCCGGGTCCGCCTGCACGAAATGCTCGGCGCGAAGCGATCCAAAGCGCCCAGCCCGCTCCGTCCGCCCGAACCGGCGACCACCGGCAGCGCGTCCCGCTCGCATATCGGCCCGATCATCCTGGCGCTGTTTGTCGCTCTGGTTTTGCTGGTCGTCTACCTGAATCTCAATAGCCGCACCCAGGTGTTGACCGAGCCGCTGCTGAATCGGGTCGAGCAGTTGACCGAGAGTTATGAGAGGGAGCCGGAGGAGTGGGAGTGGAGCAGTTATTAGTGGCTAGTGGTTCGTTCGTTGGAAACTGAAAACTCGAAACTTGAAACATGAGATTCTTCTATCTTTTGAACCGTTTTGCGTCATCCCGACTCACCTTGGGTCTGGCGCTGCTGATTGGACTCGCCCTCCTGATCTGGTTTGGTGGGCCAAAGCTGACCATAGACGAGACTATGCCGCTGGCCAGCCAGACCAGTCGTCTGATTGCGATCTGCGCGCTTGCCACCGTCTTCCTGTTGTTTGAGGGGCTGCGGCGCTGGCGGCTGGAGCGGATCAATCGGCGTATTCTGAACGATATCGGCGGAGCGCAGAGCGCGGTTTCCAGCCTGTCGGACCGCACCGGCAAGGTGCGTCAGGGCTTCACCTTGCTGTGTGAAACCCTGCGTGAGCGGCTGGGCGCGAGGCGTGGAAGCCGGCGCTATCTGGAACAGTTCTCCTGGTATGTGCTGCTGGGGGCAAGCGGCTCGGGCCGGTCGACTGCGCTGTCCAATTCCGGATTGGAGTTTCCCCTGGAAACCACTTTCGGTCCGGCCTCTTCCCTGGGCTCCGGGTCGGATTTCAGCCAGTATTGCGCCTGGCGGGTCACTGATGAGGCCGTTTTTATCGATGCGCCTGGCGCGTTTGTGACCCAGCCCGGTCCAGAGGAAACTGGTGAGTGGCAGGACCTCCTGGACTGCCTCAAGTCGGCCCGGCCGCGCCGGCCGCTGAATGGCGTCATTCTCACCCTGCCAGCCGATTTGCTGCTCGAAGAGACATTGGCACCCGAGGTGCCCGACCGGCTGCGCCAATGCCTGCAAGAGATGATGGTCCATTTCGGTGCTGCGCTGCCGGTTTATGTGCTGGTCACCAAATGCGATCGGATCGCCGGGTTTGTGGATTTCTTCTCCAATCTCGATGCCAGGGAGCGGGAACGCCCTGTCGGTGTCGCGCTGCCGCCGGTGGAACAAGACACGCCACGGCGGGGGGCCGTGTGGAAGGTCCGCCCCCGGAAGGGGGATCGGCCGGCCGCGGCCTCGGTCAGGACACTGGCGGCCTTTATTGAACGCTACCACGATTTCACTGTGGGGCTGACCGAATGGACCCTGACGCGCTTTCCCGCGGAACGGCTGCCAGACAGCCGGCTGCGGATATTTGCCTTTCCCCAACAGATGCAGGCGCTCGGCGCGCCGCTCGAAGCCGTCCTGACGCACGTTTTCGGACCGAGCCGGTTTCGCCATGACGCGCTGCTGCGCGGGGTGTATTTTTGTAGTGCCTGCCAGGAAGGCCCGACCATAGACATGCTGATGCGGGCGCATCAGGAAGCCCACGCTCTACAGCCGCCCAGGCCGTATATCCATAACCCGCGGCGCGAAGCCGCCTTTTTCCTCAAAGGGGTTGTTCAGGATGTGATCCTGCCTGAGCGTAATCTTGTCGGGGTTGACCCTAAGCTGGAGCGCCGCCGGCTGTTGCGACTCGGGTCGGCCTGGGTGGCGGCTGGGATCGTGGGCGGAACGCTGTGCGCCTCGTGGTGGCTGGCGAATGACCGGGCAAAACAGCAGGTCGCCAGCCTCTCCAAGGCGCTGGAGGAACATGACGCGCGGCAGGCCGTTATGTCGGCTCAGCCGGATATCGGTCAGGCCGCGCTGGCGATTGCGCCCTTGCGCCGGAGTCTGTCCGCCGAAACCGGGCGGGGGGTGATGTCGCAGGCGGCTGCCGACTTTGGGGCATATATGCTGGGCAGCCCGGTGGAGCTTGCGGACCGAGTGGAAACGGCGTACAACCTGGCGGCGACAAACCTGGTCCGGCCGGCGGTCCTGCGCGACCTCGGCCATGATGTCACCGATCTGGCCCGTTCGGGAGGCCCAACCGACCAACTCCGCAGCCGGCTGGCGCTCTATATCAGTCTGTCGGAGCTCAGCCGTTTTGACAGTGCCGACCTGAACGCCTGGGTCGCCGAGCACGCGCACGGGAGGTATCCACTCAGCCCGGAAAGACAGGCCGCTGTCTCTGCCGTGGTGGGGGACACTTTTGACGGCTTGGAGACCTCCCTCGCTCTTGACGAAACCGTTTTGGCCGCGGCCCGCGAACGACTCTATTCGGTCCCGCCGGCCGAGCGGCTGTACGCGCGGATGAAGGAACGGACCGGGATATTGGCCGAGGTCTCCCTGGAAACCGAGCTGGGTATCCCCTCGGCCAGCATGTTTGCTTCCATCTATCTCGGCGAGCCGCTGCCGAGCGTACGGGGCTATTACTCCGAACCCGGCTTCTACGAGCATTTTCTGGCAAGCGCCCCCCGCGTCATCCACACATGGAGGCAGAATGACTGGCTGTTAGGCACAGCCTGGCCGGCGGCCAGCGACGAGCGGCTGTTCACCGCATTGAGCACGCTGTACATACGGGATTACATACAGGCCTGGACCAGCTTTCTGGACCAGCTGACGCTCCGGTCCGTGGAGACGCCGGGCCAGACGCTCCGTCTCCTGGAGAGCCTGCTGTCAAGCGAATCGCCACTCAACGGCCTTGTGCGCATGGTCTCGGCCCATACCGGCCTGCCGCTCGTGCGCGGCGCGGCGGTGGAGGATGTGTCTGAACCACCACCACCGGACGAAGCCGCAGCCGAAGCCGCAGAGGACGACACGATGTTTGCGGCACTGGGCAATATGGTGCAAGAGGGCGAACACGCGATTGAGCGCCAGTATACCAAGTGGCCCGGTACCAGTATTCGGCGGGCGTTTGCGGCCTACCACGCTCTGCAGAACGGCAAAACCGGCAGTCTGCCCGGGCTGACCGAAATCCACGCCGAACTGGGCGATCTGCACAGCGTCATCGCCGCAGTGGCGAATAAATCCGAGCCTGACGGCGCGGCCTTTCATACCGTGCGACAGTGGATGGATAACCCGAATGGGACCGAGGTGGGCGGCGTGCGCAACGCGGCCTCATCGCAACCGGGACCGCTGCGCCGGATGCTGTTCGACTTGTCGGACCAGTCGCTGTATATGCTCATGACCTCGGCTCGGCGGCATCTTGAAGAGCGCTGGCAGAGCACCGTGCTGGAGGAATGCCAGCGGGCCATCAGCGGGCGCTATCCGATCGACCGTCAGTCTGAAACCCTGATTGCCCCGGACGATTTCACTCTGTTCTTCGCCCGTGATGGTGTCATCAACACCTTCTTTGAGCAGAGCATCAGCCCCTTTGTTGTCACGGCTGGCGGTCAATGGGAGGAGCGCAGCATCTATGACCAGCAGATCGGTTTCTCGACGGACGCGCTGGCAGCTTTTCGTCACGCCAATGCCATTCGTGAGGCGTTTGACCTCAACGGCGCAGGGCTGAGCGAGCTCGACTTCACCATCTCGCCGGTCTATCTGGATAACCAGGCGACCCGCGTCACCGTGCAGACCGAAAACGGGATGTTCAGCTATCGCCACGAACCCCCGCGGCGGTTTCGCGTGAAGGTTGCCGGTGAAACCGTCGAGATCAGCATCACGGACAAGGAAGGGGGCATTCATGTCAGCCGCCTGAATGGACCGTGGGCTTGGTTCCGCATGTTTGACCGCTTTGAGCTTCAGCCCACCAGCATTCCCGATCATTTTCATCTGAGAGTCAACATTGGCGGCCTGGAGGCCAGTTTCAATATTGCCATGAACAGCACGGTGAACCCCTTAGCCCAGAGCGCCCTGACCGACTTCGACTGTGAGGAGAGCCTGCTATGACCGTTCCCGCTTCAGGATTCTTTGGGCCGGTTGAGTCCTTTGAGTCCGACTCAACCATGACCGCAGGGAGAGCGCCCAACCCCCAACCCTCAACCCCTAATCCCCAATCCCCCCAGCTCGTACTGGCCCGAGTGGTCGGGGTGCTGCAAGACGCCATTCTGGTAGACATGGCTGGCCAATCCCACGCCGCCCGTCAGGCCGCAAGCTGCCTGTTACGCCCGGAGGCCGGCGACACGGTGCTGTGCAGTATCAGCCAGATTGGGGTGCATGTCCTGCATTTGCTCGAACGGGACGCTGCCGACAGCGCTACGCTGTCGGCCCCCGGAGTGCAACGGCTGGTGCTGGACCAGACCGCGATTGACATCCGAACTCAGGACCTCAACGCCACCGCAGCAAGGGCGCGGGCCCAGGTTGACCGCCTTCACCTGTTCTCGCGCCTGGTGTCGGTCGTGGTAGGCGGACTTGATCTGGTGGCGGACCGTCTCAAACGGGTGGCGGGCCACGAGACAAGCTCGGTCACGGACAGTGTGCGGACGGTGCGGAACTCTGACACCCTGCGCGCCGGGCATATCCTGCACGAGGCCTCGGAGGTGATGAGTATGCGCTCGCATATTACGGTCATTGAGGCCCGCAGCGATGTGCGGGTGAATGGCGAACGGATCAGTATGGGATGAATATCGCGCAGGTAATCAGCGCTGCTGAGGAGCATCTGGCGGAGGGGCGCGATGCCGCAGCCGAACAATTATTTACTGAAGCGCTAGAGCAGCCGGCCGGCGCGGTGCGGGCCATGGCCGGCCTGGGAAAGATCGCCCTGCGCAAGGGCGATACTGAAACCGCGCACAAGCTGTTCGGTCACGCCCTGACCCAGGAGCCCGAGAATGCCGGGCTGCTGACGGGCCTGGCCGCGGTGTATCTCGCCACCGAGCGTTGGGAAGAAGCCAAAGCTTGTCTGCAGCGTGCTATGCGGCTGGACCCCGCGCTCGTAGATGCGCCGGTCGGCCTGACCCTGCTGGGCCTGATTCGGCAAGACCTGGAGGGCGCGCGCGCAGCCGCGAAACGTTCCATTGAGATTGCACCGGACTCAACCGACGCCCTCAACGCCCTGGCCCAGGTTGAGGTCGTGTCCGGCAACATCCCGACGGCCATCGCTCTTTTGCAGCAGAGCCTTGCGCTCGATCCTCGACAGGTGGAGACGCTGACCACGCTCGGCTCGTTGTTTCTGCTAACTGACGAGCCAGCCCGGGCGCTCGACTGTCTGGAAGCGGCCCGCCTTCAGGAACCGGACGCGCCGCCCGTGCTGGCCCGTCTGGCCCAGTGCCGGGCCGCGTTGAACCAACTGGAAGAAGCGGGAACGCTGGCGCGTCAAGCCGCGACGCTCGCCCCCGCAGACCCGGAGGTGCGCAACATCGAGGGCACCGTGCTGCTGGATCGGGGATGCTTTGCCGAGGCCCTGACCGCGCTCCAGGCCGCGGCGGAACTGGACCCGCAAAACCCCGAGCCGCTGGTCAATCTGGCGCGCCTATTGCGCCGCCGCAATGAACCCGAAGCCGCCCTGACCGCCGCTCGCCAGGCCGTTACGCTGAGCAACGGTGCCCACGAGTTGGCCCGCCGGATTGAGGCCGACCTGCTCTGCCTGTCCGGCGACTGGCGCGAGGGCTGGCGCAGCTATGACCGCCTGGGCAGGTCGGACCTGCTCGACGCTTCCGAGGCGGTGCCGGACTTGGCGATACGCGACTTCGGTCCCCGGCTGGCGTTGATCGTGGATGATTTTTCCTCCACCCTGCTGGGTCTGCGTCTGCTCCCCCAGGTGAGCCGCGAGGTGGAACGGCTGCGTCTGCTGTGTCTGCCGGTCTTGGCCAGCTTTTTTCAGGCCATTCCTGGCATTGCGAGCGTGCACGCCTACCAGGAAATCACCCTCTCCACCGATATCGAAGCCGGAGAAACCGCGCTCCTACTGGACGACCTGCCACGCCTCCTGCGGACCGAGCCCCGCGCCCTCCCGGTCGAGCCGCTGCAGCTGTGCCTTGAGTCTGTTGAGTCGGACCCCGAGGACTCAAACGACTCAAGGGATCAAAAGGACCCAGCCGGAGACGGGCCGCGCATCGGCCTGTGGTGGGATAACACGCCTGACGGACCCGACCCGCAAACGCTGCTGACCGCCCTGTCGGGCCGGCCGGTGTTGCTCCGCGAATGCGACGACGGACAACCGCTAACGCTGCCAGACGGTCAACCCCCGGAGATTCTGGTGCCGTATAGTGTTGAGCACCTGCTGGACATGGCGGTCGCCCTGCTGTCCGTAGACATGGTTGTTACCATGGACGGTCCCGTTGCCCATCTGGCTGCCAATCTGGGTTGCAAAACACTAGTGCTGTGCCAATACGACATCCCCTGGTATTGGCAGCCATGCGGCCCCGACGAGGCACGCTGGTATCCGACTGCCCAGGCGGTTGGGCGCAATCTCGACGGCTCCTGGAGCGACGCAGCCGAGGCGTGCGTCACCTTCCCGAGAGCCGCGGAGACCGGTCAGGAAGCGGGCGAGGAGGAGGATGGCTGAGCAGGTCTGGCTCCCTTCGCTTGAGGACACCGTGCAGAACGACCTGTCAGCCCGGCTGCGGGCCAGGCTGACAGCGGCCCTGCCGGAGTTTGTGCGGCAACATGGCCGCGACCCTGGGATTTCGGCCCGTGACGTGGAAATCAGAGAGCTTGCGCTGGGGCTGACCCTCCAGTTCAAGGCTACGCATACGCGCAGTGTCATGCACAAAAACCGCCCGGTCCTGGAAATCCGATTCCGAGGCCTGATGCGATTTATCGATCCGAAAACTCGGCGGAGCGAGGATTTGCCCCTCGCCGGAGAATGTCGGCTCGATATCAAGAGTGGCGCGATCGTGCATCTTGTTCTGTAAACGTCTTTCGACTGCGTCCTCTGGGCTACGCGGCAGCCATCCCTCTCAATCCCCCTTAATAAGGGGGAAGCGCGACAGCGCAGGGGGATGGCCGGACCGGGGTGAATTCCCCTAGGGCTGGGCAACAACCATAGGGGGTTGCCCTACATGGTGTTCTGGCACCCAGAGGGAGCCGATTTCTCGGTTGTCAACCAGGTAAACATCAGTGTTCCCATCACACCGGCCACCGCCCCAAAACCAAACAACGGCCGTAGGCCGACAATATCCGACAGCAGGCCGGCGACGACCGGACCGAGCATCATGCCGACGCTCAGCGCCATATTCAGCACGCCCATCATCGCGCCCATTCCGCCCTGCTTGCCCTCGCCGACGGCCAGGGCGGTCAGGGCCGGGCCGGCCAGCGCGCCCATGATTCCGGTGAATCCGCTAATGAGCAACAGGCCCCAAAAACCGGCGGCAAAGAGGATGGTCACAAACGCGAAGGAGGCCAGGTAGCCACTGATGATAATCAACAGCCGCTTGCTATAGCGGTCGGCCATGCGTCCAAATGGTATCTGGACGAGGCTGTTGACCAGCATATAGGTCGCCATGATGATGCCAATGCGGGATTGACTGAGCTGCAGCAGTTCGACGGCCAGCAGCGGGAGAAAGGAGAACCATAAGCCCATCTGAATGGACGTCACCATACGGTACAGGACAATCCCGCGTACACTGGGGCGGCGTAAGAGGTCGCGGTAGGACGGCGGGCGTTGCGCCTCCGCCTGGGAAGAGCGGGTCTCATCCAGAAAGAACAGGACAAAGAGAAAAGCTACGAGGTTGAAGCCGCCCATCAAATAAAAACTGAGCGCCATGCCATACGTGTCGCTCAGCCAGCCGCCGAACAGAGGGCCGACGCCGATGCTGCTGGTCAGCGCCAGATTGAAAATGCCCATCAACTCGCCCCGCTTTTCCGCGGGGGCCAGGTCGCCGACGTACGCGGTCGAGATGGGAATAATGAGGGCCACCGCAATCCCCTGGAAAAATCGGCCCAGGGTCAAGTACACGATGTTGGGGGCAGACACATAGACGAGCGACATCAGACTGCTGAGCAACAGGCCGCCGGCAATGAACGCCTTACGTCCGCGCTGGTCGGACAGCCGGCCGATGATCGGCATGAACAGGAGCTGAGCGAGGGGAAAGCTGGCAAAGAACACCCCGATGCTGACCCCGGTTGCGCCCAGCGTCTTGGCGTAAATCGGCATGAACGGAATCACGATGCCCATGCCGAGCATGGAGGTAAAAATCGCGAGGTTCAGACTATAGAAAACGCGCCAGTTCAAAATACGAGTCCGGGAGCGGCAGGCTCTGCCTGTGGATAGGTTCTTGTTTCACACGGTCCCTGGTCCGACAAGGCAACAGCACGCTTTCCCCTGCTGGTCGCTTTCTGCTAAGAAAAGACTCGCACTGCGTGGGCAGCCACAGGGGGCTGCCCCTACATTGTTCACCAGGATGGAGGACGCGCCATGTTTAATCACCCGGTCATCTCGGCTGATGGCCATATGGACATCCCGTGTTTGCCGGCCACTCTTTTTACCGAGAATGCCCCGGCCCACCTCAAAGACAAAATGCCTCGGGTGGTGGACGCCCCGGAGGGGAAAACCTGGGTGGCCCATAACGGGACCAGTATGGGTCTGGTTGGCGGGATGGGTTCGGCCGGGCGGCAGTATATCCCGGGCCAGATTCATCGCGCCGACCGCATGGCCTCAACCGGCCTGTACGAGGATCAGGGCAAGGGGATTATGCGCACGACCGTGCCTGAGTTGCGGATCAAGGACCAGGAACGGGACGGCGTTGTGGGCGAGGTCATCTACGGCATCCTCGGCGCCGCCTTTCGGATTGATGACCCCGAAGTGACTGACCTGGTTGTCAGGATTTACAACGATTTTGCCGCGGACTTTTGCCACGCCGCTCCTGGTCGTTTTGCCGCAGTTGCCAGCCTGCCGGCTTCGTCTCCCGAGAAAACGGCAGAGGAAGTGCGTCGCTGCGCGAAAATGGGCCTTAAAGGAGCCGAGTTGCCCGTCCGTCACAGCATGATGCCGCTGTGGCATCTCGACTGGGACCCGGTCTGGGAAGCCTCGCACGATACCGGCCTGCCGATTCATTTGCACACCATCGGGCCCAAGCTTGACATGACCTGGGCCACAGACCGCCGCTCCAAGCGGATGTGGCTGGCCACCGTGCTGACCGAATTTCAGATTGCCACCGCCGGCTTTATCGGGGCGGTGATCTATGGTGGCGCCTTGGAGCGCTACCCACAGTGCCGAGTGGTGATTGGTGAAGCCGGCATCGGCTGGATTCCTTACGTCCTGGAACGCATGGACTATGAGTGGGAAGATCAGTTTCAGGACCTCGAACTCAGTATGAAGCCGAGCGAGTATTGGTACCGGCAGATGTACGCCACCTTTCAGCAGGATCAGACCGGCCTGGATATGATCGAGCGGGTCGGCGTCAACAACGTGATGTGGGGCTCGGACTTTCCGCATCCCGACGGGGTGTGGCCGGATTCACAGGAATTTCTGCACAAGCAGCTCGCTCATCTGTCCGAAGACGTTCGCCGCAAGCTCGTCTACGAAAACGCGGCCAAGCTGTATGGCTTTCCCATGGAGCAGTAAAACAACGCAGTCAGGAGAGACCTATGAAAATCCTTCCCATCCCCGTGTTGTCCGATAATTACGCCTATGTGCTGATTGATGAAGCGACCAATGAGGCCGGCGTTGTTGATCCGTCCGAGGCCGGTCCGGTTGCCGCCGCGATCAAGCGTGAGGGCGTGAACTTTACGACCATCATCAATACCCACCACCACTGGGATCATGTGGGTGGGAATAAAGAACTTGTGCAAGAATTTCCGCAGCTCAAGGTCTACGGCCATAAGCGGGACGAGACGCGCACGCCGTGCATTACCAATATGGTCGATGAGGGCGATATGGTTCGCATTGGAAACCTCGAAGCGCGCTTTCTCTTTATCCCGTGTCATACCAGCGGCCATATTGCCGCTTATTTTGAAGCGGAACAATCGGTTTTTACCGGCGATACGCTCTTTATTGCCGGTTGTGGACGGCTGTTCGAGGGAACCGCTTCGGATATGCACAACAATATGGTCACGCTGATGCAGTTACCGGACGACACCAAGATTTACTGCGGGCATGAGTACACCGTCACCAACCTGAACTTCGCCCTCAGCCTGGAGCCGGGCAATGTGAAACTTCAGGAAAAGCTGCGCTGGGCCGAGGAACTGCGGGCCAAAAATAAGCCGACCATTCCGGGCACGGTAGGCGAGGAAAAAGAGATCAACCCCTTTGTGCGGGTTGACAGCTCTGAACTGCAAGAGCATGTGCAACAGTCCTTCCCCGGACTCGCCCTCGACCCCGTGTCGGTATTGGAAAAGACCCGTTTTCTGAAAGATAATTTTTAAGCCGGGCAAACGGAGCATGACCCAAGTATGTCTACTGCAATAGCGAGTAGGGGCGGGTTTCAAACCCGCCCCTACAGTAACCTGTTCGGCGTCATGGTCTTG
The DNA here is from genome assembly GCA_002238415.1 of Desulfurellaceae bacterium bin18. Classification (GTDB taxonomy): domain Bacteria; phylum Desulfobacterota; class Binatia; order Bin18; family Bin18; genus Bin18. The sequence continues at coordinate 25,642 of MPMI01000020.1, forward strand.
GGCGTATTCCTGGCCTCGTGCAGCCTGTTCGACACGAGTGTCCTGGAACAACAGCGGGCGGAAATCGAACGCTTACGCCAGGAAGCCGAGCAGTTACGGCAAGAAACCGAGGCCCTCCAGCAACAGCAGGCTCAGCAACAACAGCAGAACGAGGCCTGCAACCGGGCCTTCAGCGACTTTGACGCCGCTCGAAAAGCCACCGATGACGCCACGGCCATCGCCTATTATCAGGCCGGCCTGACAATCTGTCCGAGCGATGATGTGGCCCACTATGAATCGGGAGAGGTCTATCTGCGGCTGGGTCAGTCCGAGGCGGCGCGGGCGGCCTTTGAAGCGGCGCTAAAGATCAACTCTCGTTTTTCACGGGCGCAACGCCAACTGGACAGCCTTACTGGTGGTTCCAGGGCCACAAGGGACGAGAACACCCCCTCACCCTAACCCTCTCCCTCCAGGGGAGAGGGAATGAAAAATGTAGGGGCAACCCCCTGTGGTTGCCCGGCCCCCTGTGGTTGCCCGGCCCCCTGTGGTTGCCCGGCCTGCTCTATCAACTGTACAGCACGTCCCTGACCGCGCGAACGATTTTTTCAACACTGGGGAAGACTTCGTGCTCCAGGTTTTTGGCATAGGGCATGGGCACGTCTTCACCCGTGACCCGCACAACCGGCGCGTCCAGATAATCAAAGCCCTCTTTCATAATGCGGTAGGCGATTTCCGCCCCCAGGCCGGCAAACGGCCAGCCCTCCTCGACAATAATACAGCGGTTGGTCTTTTTGACTGAATCAAAAATCAGCCGGTCGTCCAGCGGACGAAGGGTGCGCGGGTCTATCACTTCGAGTTCGATGCCCTCTTTTGCCAGCTCGGTGGCTGCGTCCAGGGCGGCATGGACCATCTTGGACCAGGCGACAATCGTCACGTCCTGGCCCGCCCGTTTGACCTCGCCCCGTCCGAGCGGAATCTGATACTCCTCGTCCTGGATCTGCCCTTTGTGTCCATACAGGACCTCGCCCTCAATAAAGATCACCGGGTTTTCATCGCGGATGGCGGTTTTCAGCAAGCCCTTGGCATCGGCAGGAGTTGAGGGTGCAATCACCTTCAACCCCGGTACATAGGCGTACAGGCTCTCGACTGCTTGGGAGTGCTGGGCGGCCAGTTGATGCGCGGCCCCACCTGGGCCACGAAAGACGATCGGCAGGGTAATCTGTCCACCCGACATATAGCGCAGCTTGGCCGCGTTATTGACGAGTTGGTCATAGGCGCACAGCGAGAAGTTCCAGGTCATAAACTCGATGATGGGCCGCAGCCCAACCATGGCCGCGCCTATCCCCACCCCGGCAAAGCCGGTTTCCGCAATCGGCGTATCCACCACGCGGCGCTCACCAAAACGGTCGAGCAGGCCCTCGGACACTTTATACGCGCCGTTATAGTGGCCAACCTCTTCGCCCATGAGGAACACGCGCTCGTCGCGTTCCATCTCTTCCGCCATGGCCTCTCGCAAAGCCTCTCGGTATGTCAGCTCTCGCATTTGCTTACTCTCCGCTTCCCTCTCAATGTGGGAGAGGGTGAGGGTGCGCTGCTCTTACACGCTCGCCTGCTGACGACGTTTTTCGAGCGGCACGACCTTTTCGTCCTGCTCATGGTGGTCGGGTTCGTAGTAGATGTCATCAAACAGCGTGGCTGTATCGGGTGACGGTGATTCATCGGCAAACTTCACCGCCCCCGCCACCTCTTGTTTGGCGGCTTCGTCAACGGCTTTGAGCTGTTCTTCATTGGCAATGCCCAACGCATAAATGCGTTCGGCCAAAAGCCGGATAGGGTCACGCTCCATCCACTCTTTGACCTCTTCTTTGGTGCGGTACTTGGCTGGGTCGGACATGGAATGGCCCCGAAAACGGTAGGTCTTGGCTTCAATGAGAATCGGCAAACTCTCGGTACGGGCACGTTTGGCCGCGTGGCGAATGACCTCCCGGACCTCAAGTACATCGTCACCGTTCACGATCTCCTGAGCCATGGGATAGCCCTTGGCCCGCACGGCGACATCCTCAACCGACAGGGTCCGATAGAGGGGGGTGCCCATGGAATAGAGATTGTTCTCGCAGATAAAGATAACGGGCAGTTTCCACAGCGCGGCCAGCGACAGGCCCTCGTGAAAGGCACCCATATTGGCCGTTCCTTCCCCAAAGAAACACAGGGTCACATCCGGCTCGCCCCGATATTTCGAGGCAAAGGCAATCCCCGCGGCGATGGGCACATGACCGCCGACAATGGCGTGGCCGCCCATGAAGCGTTTGGCCACGTCAAAATAATGCATGGAGCCGCCCCGGCCCTTGGCACAGCCATCCACCTTGCCGAACAGTTCCGCCATGGCCGCATTCATATCCCCAACCCGAGCCAGATAATGGCCGTGGTCCCGATAAGTCGCCACGATATAATCCGTGGGCTCAACCGCCGACATCGCCCCAACCGCCACCGCCTCTTGGCCATTATACAAGTGCAGAAAGCCACCAATCTTGCCCCGTGAATACGAACGCGCCGCTTCTTCCTCAAAGCGCCGAATGCGAATCATGTCGCGGTAGAGCGAAAGCATAAGGGTCTTATCCATACTGATTCCCTCGCTATCGAGTGTTCCGTCTTTTGACGATTCTTGTCAGGGTAGGACACTCTGCGGTCTGGTTGCAAGCGGGTTAAGACAAAATATCTGAGTGCTCAATACGGACGTATAGTCCGTGGATAATGGGGGTATGAGGTGGAGACTGGAGGCTGAAGTCATTGCGTTTGGTGCATGAACGCTCGCACTAATCGGATCTCCTCGTAGGTGTAGTCTTTGCCCAGCATCGCTTTAACCGGAGCCAGGACGGTGGCGCCGGAACGGTCTAGCGCGCGTTGAATGGCCTCCAAACGATCCGATGACGGGAGCAATGGGCCAAGGTCAACGTCCTCGCCGCCGCCGACCAGCTTCTCAACGTGGCCGACTACCGTGCGTACAGAGAGGCCGCGTTCCGCTGCGATCTCGGTAATTGACCGGCCCTGCTCAAGCAACTGTTTCGTTGCAATATGAGTTGAGCCTTGCCGACTCACCTTACTGCCCGGCGACTCTCTGCCACGCCGCGAGCCTGGTACGGGGCGTTCCTCAAGACCCTGCTCGCCGGCGTGCGAACGAATAACCTCCAGAAACGCCTCGCCCCACTGTTCCAGCTTCGCCGCGCCCACCCCGGAGATGCGAGACAGGCTCTCGCGGCTCTGGGGCAAATAGGCCGCCATCTGTCTGAGCGTCACGTCGCCGAAGATGACGTACGGCGGCACGTTGCGCTCCTCGGCCAGCCTGCGACGCAGCGTGCGCAGCTTCTCGAACAGGGTCGTGTCAATGGCGAGGTCACCCTGTTCATCCGTCAGGGGCGGCGCATCCCGTCTGCGCCATATCTGCGCCGGGTCGGAGTCGGGGGTGGTACGGGGAGCCGGTTCAGCCTGTTTGGCGCGCGTGAGGGTCAGGTTCTCGCGGTTTTTGAGGAATGTCCGGCCGACCTGTGTCAGGTTCAGGCTGGCGTAGCTGTCCTTGCGCAGCAGGCCCTTGGCCTGCAGCAAGCCGGCCACCTCTTTGATTTCGTTACCTGAGAAGTCGTTGACAATGCCGTACACGCTCAGCTTGTCGTGTCGCAATTCCCGAATGCGTTTCGTATTCGCACCGCGCAGCACTTGGCTCAGGTGCGCAATACCGAACCGCTCCCCCGTGCGGACGATGGCCGACAGGATTTTCTGGGCGATGACGGTGGCGTCAAACTCTTCCCTGGGCGTAAGACATACGTCGCACCCCCCGCAGTTGTCCTGCGGCCAGTCTTCGCCGAAGTAGGCCAGCAGATATTTGCGGCGGCAGGTTTGCAGGTCGCAGAACTCGATCACCTGCGCCAGCTTGTCCTGTGCATTTCGTTGCTCGGCCGCGTTTTCTATCTGATCAATAAAGAAATCCTGCTTGACCTTGTCACCGTAGGAGTAGAACAGCGCGCACTCGCTGGGCAGGCCGTCGCGCCCGGCGCGGCCCGTCTCCTGGTAATAGCCTTCGAGTGACTTGGGCAAGTCGTAGTGTACGACCAGCCGGACGTCGGGCTTGTCGATGCCCATTCCGAAGGCGATGGTCGCCACGATGATCGGCACCTCGTCACGGATGAATTTCTCCTGGGTCTGGCTGCGCACCGGAGTATCCAGGCCGGCGTGGTAGGGCAGGGCGGACAGACCCCGCTCGCACAGCGCAGTGGCCAGGTCTTCCGTGCTCTTGCGCGAAAAGCAGTACACGATGCAGGACTCGCCCCGATACTCGTCGAGCAGAGTCGCCAGCGCATCAACGGAGTTGCGCTTCGGACGCACGCTATAGGTCAGGTTGGCGCGGTTGAAGCTGGCGGCGAATTCCTGCGGCTGCGTCAGTTCGAGCTGTTCGGCAACGTCACGGCGGACCTGCTCGGTCGCGGTGGCGGTCAGGGCGATGAACGGGACGCCCGGCAGGAGACGGCGCAGATCAACCAAGTTGCGGTAGTCGGGCCGGAACTCATGGCCCCACATGGAGATGCAGTGCGCCTCGTCCACAGCTACCAGGCTGACCTTCAGCCCGGCCAGGAAATCCCGGAAGCCGGATAACGCCAGCCGCTCCGGGGCGACGTACAGAATTTTGACCGCGTTCCGCCGCACGCGCGTCCGCACGCGGTTCAGTTCAGGGTAGGTCAGGCTGCTATTGATGAACTCCGCGGCGATTCCGTTGGCCTTGAGCGTATCGACTTGGTCTTTCATCAGGGCGATCAGCGGCGAGACCACCAGCGTCAGCCCGTCGAAGCGCAGGGCGGGCAACTGATAGCACAGAGACTTACCGCCGCCGGTAGGCATCAGAACCAGGGTGTCGCGCCGCTCCAGCACGCTGGCGATGATCTCCGCTTGCAGCGGACGGAACTGGTCGTAGCCGAAATGTTTCTTAAGCAAGTCCAGCACGGTCACGTTCCCTTATCTCCGCTGTACGACTTCGAGAATATCTTTCACCCTTCCCAGCTTCCTGGAATATAGCGATTCAATTAGCACGAGCTGAAACATTTTTCCTCATAAGGCGACTGACGAGAAGCACTCTCAGCTTGACAGGCGGACAAAAATGTCCGTTATATGAAATGTGACGGGGAATGAGTTCATCCGCAAGGTGCGAAAACTGGGCAGAGCAAATAGAGTGAAAGTTCAGTTTGTGGCCCGTCGCGGGAAAGGCAGTCACGGAACATTATTCTATGGTTCACGGTTCACAATCGTTCGGAATCCTAAAGATGAACTCAAAACAGGAACGCTACGAGCCATGCTGGACCAACTCAGTATCAACGACTTGTAGGAGACGCCTATGCAGAGTTTCATATACCCTGCCAAGTTGAAACCCGATTCGGTCGATGGCGGTTTTGTCGTCATATTCGCCGATTTGCCCGAGGCCATCACTCAGGGAGACAACGTCGAACAGGCCCTGCACGAGGCAGCCGATTGTCTCGACGAAGCCATTGTGAACCGGATTGTCACGGGCCTGCCCATCCCCCTCCCGTCTGCTGTCAAGAAAGGATGTTACCCGGTGCCGCTGGCTGCACACAGCGCGGCCAAGGCCGCCCTCCATCTCGCCCTTCAGGAAGCCCGAATGACAAAAGCTGGCCTGGCAAAGCGACTGGGCTGTGACGAAAAAGAGGTGCGTCGTTTACTGGACCCTCGCCATCCGTCGAAACTGCCCCGGATCGAATCTGCCCTGGCAGTAATAGGCCGGCGTTTGATCGTTGGGTTCCAGGCAACTGCTTGAGGTATGTTCACGTTCCCGGTCGCGTCCGATTATTTACCTTCCCAACATCTTCACGGCCTTCGCTTTCTGAGGCAACTCTCTATCACCCCAGTCTACCCGTTGCCATGATCGTCGTCAGAGCCCATATCATCGTCATGGTCGGTCTCATGGTCATGTTCAGAGTCATGCCCGCCGTCCTCATCATGGTCGGTAAAATCGGACGGAACGAGCGCTCCGCCGAGTACCCAGTGCCGAATGGTCCCGATCTCCTCAGCGGACAACGGCGGCATACGATGAGGCATACGACTGCCACGGGTGGGTGCATCCACGGCTATCTTCTCTACAATATAGCTCTCATCCGGAATAGCTCTCATCCGGACGACCCGGATTGATAAGCAGGGTTCCATTAGAGAGCTGCCCACTTCTGGCGGCGATCGTATTTCGTGGCATATTCCCTTCGGCCAAATCTAGGTTCGCGACAGGGCGGCCCCCTTCGTATTCGTTCGAATGGCAGGAAATACAGTGCGCGTTAAAAATTGCCTGTACCGCGTCCAGAGTGTCTCCAGTTGTTTCGTCTTCGTTATATGCCTCGACAATGCCGGTGTTCTGAGTGGGCAGGGCATAATCCACCCGCAGATTGGCCGCGCCCATCTCAGCCCCAGTTGTTGCGTTCACAATGAGTATCTGGTCGTTGTGCACATCCACCCCCGTCCACGACTCCTCAAAGCTGAAGGCTTCGTTAAATTCGACGTTCCCAGGCGTGGCAACCGTAACGGTATGCTCAATAATAACCGGCTCGCAGCCCTCAGCCTGAATCTCGACGCCAACGGTATGCTCACCAGAACCCAGGCGGGCATAGTTTATTACGCCGGAATAACTCGTATTAAGGGGAGCGCCCGCCACTGCCTGCTGCACGTCTTCTCGTGGGCTACAGCATGGCAGGGGGTAATCGAGCCGAGTGGTTCCATCAATCCGGAGGTAGACTGACACGGGGGCATCATTGGTGGCAAAGGCCCAGCCGTGGACCGTTTCAATCCCAGCAACACTGGTTTCGTTGGATGGATTATCCAAGAACGCCTGAATGGTGTCTGCCCGCCCTGCTGATGCTGTCAAAATAAGCATACCGAGGACGGCCGCCAGGATTTGGTATTTTTTCATCATTTCCTCCTGTTTCGCAGGCCGCCCGACCAGACGGCCTCCACATGAAAAATTTGTCAAGAATTATCGTAGAATCTCAAACGAGGGTCAAATTTTTATTTCTGCTCGGAGAGTTCTATATTTGACCGCTGTTATAATAGCTCGTGACCCGCACTCCAGGAGGACCCATGAAGCGTATAGCGATTGTGTTCGTTGCAGGGGTGGCTGTCGTGTCTGTGCTGCTCGCCTTGGCTGTTGTGCTTGGTGCTCCCCGTCCGCCGCCTCCGATGGAAAGTATCAATACGCCGTTTCGTAGCGTGGATTTCTCCGACCTTGCCCAACTCAAACATTATACCGCTCGGGATGGGGCGCGTTTGGCGTTTCGTGCCTACGCACCGGCCACAAGCCCGGCCAAAGGGTCGGCGGTGCTTATCCATGGGTCGTCTGCAAGCAGCAACAGCCTCCATCCCTTAGCGAAGGGGTTAGCGCAGGCTGGCTATGCGGTCTATGCCCTGGATATGCGCGGTCACGGAGAGTCCGGTCCGAAGGGCCAGATTACCTATATCGGCCAACTCGAAGATGATGTGGAAGATTTCCTGGGGGCCGTCCATCCCGCTGGCACCAGGACGCTGGTCGGATTGTCGTCCGGCGGGGGCTTTGCCTTGCGCTTTGCTGCCAGTTCGCGACAGAAACTATTTGACCAGTATATGTTGCTAGCACCCTTCATTCACCAAGACGCGCCAACGGCTCGACCTGAGGCTGGTGGCTGGGTTACAACCGGGGTTGCGCGTATCATTACGCTTACGTTGCTCAACCGTTTCGGTATCACCCGGTTCAACACTTTACCGGTGCTTGCTTTTGCGTTGACGTCTGAAGCGCAGAAGTTTCTGACGCCTACCTACTCCTACGCCCTGGCGACGAACTTTCGACCCCATAACGATTACCGGGTGGATATTGGCGCCGCTGAACAGCCACTTCGTGTCCTGGTTGGCCAAGACGACGAAATCTTCCATGCTGATCAGTTTTCAGCCGTGTTCGAGGAGGCTGGAAGGCCGGTTCCAGTCACCCTCCTGCCGGGAGTTGGGCATGTCGATATCACGCTCCAGCCCGCAGCAATCCAAGCTGTTACGGAGACAATCGGGTCATTTCGTGACGGGGAAAGCCCTTAGTCCTCTACTCTCGCCGCGCGCCCTCAAGCATTTCGCGTGCGTGGCGGCGGGCCTCGGGCGTGATCTCCACGCCGCCTAGCATGCGGGCGAGTTCCTGGAGGCGTTCGCGCGGGGTCAGACGTTGGGCTGAAGAAATCGTGCGGCCTTGGGCCACCGTTTTGGTCACGGTGTAGGCGTGGTCGGCAAACGCGGCGATCTGTGGCAAATGCGTAATGCACAGCACCTGATGCTGGTCGGCCAGGACCTTGAGCCGCCGCCCGACGACCTCGGCCACTCCCCCGCCGATCCCCGCGTCCACTTCGTCAAAAATCAGTGTCGGCGTGGCTTCCGCAGCCGCACTGAGGGCTTTGAGGGCGAGCATGAGGCGGGAGAGCTCTCCACCGGATGCTACCTGGACGAGTGGCAAGAGCGGCTCTCCGGGATTGGCGGACAGATAAAACTCGACCTGATCATAGCCGCGCTCCCCGAGACGCCGACCATTTTGGGTGAACGGCGAATCCGATGCACCCTTGGTTCCATCTTCAGGAGGTTGCGGAAATCGGACGCCAAAGTGCGCGCCCTGTATACCGAGTTGGCCCAACTCGGTCTGGATGCTGTGCTCAAGATTCCGGGCAGCCGCGCGCCGCTCCTCTGACAGTTCGTGCGCCCAGGACCAAGCCGCGTGCGCGGCTTGGGCGACTTCCTGTTGCAACGCAGCAATCGCCTCTTCACCGCTTTCGATGTGTTCCAGCTCTTGTTCCAGAGCGGCCTGCCGGGCCAGAATCGCCTCAATACTCTCGCCGTATTTTTTCTTGAGACGCGAGAGCAGCGCGAGGCGTACATCGATCTCTTCCAGACGCTCGGGATTCGGGCTGAGGCGCTCGCCATATCTACGCAGGAAGAGGGCAGCCTCTTCGACCTGGGCCAGCCCGTCACTCAGGAGTGAGATCGCTTCGTTCAGGCTGGCATCCACCTGGACCAGGTCACGTAGCTGGGTCACCAGTCGTCCGAGTTGATCCGTGACCGCACCGTCGCTCGCAGTGAGCATTTCCTCACCGCTGGATGTCGTCTGATACAGCTTTTCGGCGTTTATGAGAATGGTCCGTTCCTGGCGCAACTCCTCTTCTTCGTCTGGCTGGAGTGCTGCGCGGCGAATCTCATCGACCTGAAAACGGACGAAGTCCTGACGTGCCTCAGCCGCCGCCTTGTCCTCGGTCAGTGTACGCAGGTGCTCCCATACACGTCGCAGGGTCTGGTAGCGTGTCGTCATTTCCTGGACACGCCGCGTCGTATCAGCGAAACCGTCAAGCAGGGAGAGCGCCGAATCCGCCTCGCGTAAGACCTGCTGTTCGTGCTGTCCATAGATCTGCATCAGCCTGGCACTGAGCTGACGCAACAGCGCAACCGTGGCCAGCCTGCCATTCAGATACACCCGGCTCCGTCCGTTCGCTGTAATCACACGACGGACCAGGAGTTCTTCGGCCTCAAGGAGATCATGTTCCGCAAAGAGGGGGGCGAGGCGCGCCTTGTCGAGGCCGAAGACTGCCTCGACAACGGCTTCTGTGGTATCCCGGCGAATCAGGTCGGCGGTTGCTCGACCACCCAGGGCCAAGCCGATGGCCTGCATGAGCAGGCTCTTCCCAGCGCCCGTCTCTCCGGTGATCACATTCAGGCCGGACTCGAACGACAGTTCGAGATCGTCGATCAGAGCCAGATTTTTCACGTGCAGATGACGCAGCATAGGGCGGTTTCCCGGTCGCTCTTGTTTCCTGCCTACGCCACCCCGCGTCGAGACGCGTCGTCTAGGCGATCACTCAAAATCTTGGCGATATTCAGGAATATCCGAGCGCCAATCCGCGGGTAGCGTTTTTGCATCCGCTGCAAGAAGCGCTCGTCCACCACAATCGCCTCAGCATCGTCCACGGCAATCACGTCCGCGGTCCGCTGATTTTGACGGATGAGGGCCATTTCGCCAATCACATCGCCGCGTCCCATGCTCCGCAGCAGCTTTGACGCGCCGTCAATATTGAGCCGGGCGTCTGCCCTGCCACTGATCAGCACGAACATCTCCCTGCCCACCTCTCCTTGCCTGACAATGAACTCATCCTTGGCAAAGGCCCGAAATTCGCCCATCAGCGTGACTATCTTGGCTTGCACGGGACGCAGCCCGGCAAAGAGGGGAATCGTCTTCTGCGGGTCGCGTCCGAGTTTCAGGTATAAGACGTCCCACAGGGTAATGATCTTGGTGGTGGCGAGCAGGGCCGGCAGCAAGATTACATCCGCCCCAAAGGCAACGACCATGGTGGCCGCCGAGAGCAGACCAAATTCCCGGATCGGGACAAAAGTCGAAAAATACAATACCAGAAAACCGAGAAATAAGATGACGGAGGCGTATAGGCTCGGCTTGCCTACCGTCCCGAGGGTGTGGAGCAGGGCGGTTTCCTGGTCTGGGGTCGCGTGCACCTCAGCGCTCAGTCTGGTCATCAGGTGCACCGTGTTGTCCACCGCAATGCCGAGCGCGATAGCGGCGATAATGCTGGTCCCGAGGTTGAGCACCGCGCCGGAGAGCCCCATCAGTCCGAAGAAAATAACAATCGGAAAAATGTTCGGGATCATGGCGATCAGCCCAATCCGAGCGGACAGAAACATGGCCGACATGATGACGAAGATGACGCTGGCAGCCAGAGACAGACTGCGGATCTGGCCGGTAATAATATCGCCGGTTGTCTTGGTCAGGAGAATCAGATTGCCGGTGGGACGTACCTTGAGATCGGGCGGAAAGCGCTCCTGAGCATAGGCACTAATCTGCTCCGTGAGTGCTGAAATCTCCTGTGAGCCCGAGAGGGTGGTGCGGACGAGAATATTCAAGCGCGTAAAGTCCGGGCTGGCGACGGACCGAAAACTGGTCGGACTGCCGGCCACGAGTTGCATGACAGCGCGGAGTTGAGACGGCTCCTGCCAGAAGGTTGTGGGATTTTCCAGAGGTGGGGCCGTAATAATCTCGCCATCCGGACCAACTAGAATCTCACCGCCGCCGGACTGCGCCCCGCGGTCGAGCAACTCGCAATAATCAACGAACGAAACGGTTTTATCCACACCGGACAGACCGTCGATATAGGATTGCAGGTCTTTGATCCGGCGTAAGGTATCCCACTGTTTCATGACGTCTTTTTCTTCGCCATCAATCACCACATAGAAAGCCATGCTGCCGACCAGATGCGTATTAATGGCATCGGTAGCCTGACGAACGGGGTCGTTGGGACGAAAGAAAGACTGAAAGTTCGAATCGACCTGAATCGAGGAGAGGTTCCATATCGCCACGACGGCGAAAAGCAATGCCGCAGCAATAACGCTCAGGCGATTCTGAATAGCAAAGCGGCCGATACGTCGCAGACCCGTGGTGACCCCGGGGGCAAACGCGGCCGCCGGGCTGGCCGGTAGACGCAACTGCATGAGCACGGCTGGGACCAGGAGAATGGAGAGGAGAGAAGCGATCAGAATGCCGACCGACGAGAAGATACCCATTACTCGAATACTGCTGAGCGGGTTCACTCCTAAGGAGAGGAAACCGAGCACGGTGGTCAGCGCGGTGATACAAATCGGCGGGCTGGTTTTTTTTAGGGTCTCCAATACGACGTCCCGCGCCGCGCCGTCCGGCCGGGCCAACTCATAATACTCGGCCACCATGTGGAGCGAATAGGCTGTCCCTAAGACCAGAATCAGAGGCGGCAGGGCAATACTCCCCAAGCTGAGGCTGCTCCCGGCGAGCACCATAATCCCCAGAGTCCAGATCAGACTGACGAGAATCGTCAGGGCGGGCAGCAAGACGCCGCGGACGGAACGAAAGCTCACGAAGAGCACGACAACAATAGCGATGAGGGTCAGGGGAACAAAGCGGCTTAAATCGCTCTGCATGGCCCGTGCGGAATAGACTTTGAAGCGGGGCAGGCCGGTATAAAACAGTTGTTCCGGCCCTGTTGCACGTTCTGCATCGAGGATTGCTTGGATCTGCTCATCGATCCCCCGCTGCATGAATTCAGCGTCGTCCATATCGGCGAAAAAGATATTGATGGCCGCGGCCTTTCCGTCTTCGGAGACCAGATTCTTCAGGTAAATAGGCCGGTCGGCCAACGTCTCCCGGAGCGCATCCAGCCCGGCTTGGTCGGTAGGGATCTGTGTGACCAACAGCGGCGGCTCGACCACATCGGCAATCGGGTCAACCGCATTGGCCAGGCTGAGCACCTCCTGGACCCCCTCGATGTTCTCCAGCGCTTCGGTCAGGCGCGTAATCTTGTGTAAGACGGCAGCGGTATAAATGTTATCGGCCAGCAGACCGACCACCCCGACTTCATCGCTGCCAAAGAGCTGGCGGACTTCGGCGTAGTATTGGCTGTCCGGGTTGTCCTGGCTCAGGAGGCTTTCAACCGAGCTGTCCAGACGAATGTCTTTTGCGTACACACCAAAGACACAGGTGAGCAGGAAGAGCAGCAGGAGTAGGGTCTTCGACCGGTTGACGACGAGCAGATAGAGCCGTTCCATAATAAAGGTAAGGGCGGGTGTGTAAATCGCCCTTACTCATTGGAAGGGCATATCGGAAACGGGCGGCCAGTGCGAGAGGTAAATCGGGCAACTTTCGACCAGCAGCCTTCGACCCAGCAACAGGAAGGTTGGCAATCCTGACCGCCCCGGCTATAGAGCTACGAAGATATGCAGTGTACGGGTTGCGGCTTTGCAAATGAAGCGTAGATGTGAGTACTTCGTCCGAGCGACGAAGTCCCTGGACCCCTGCCTTGACCCACCTATAGCACCTGCGTTAAGCCGACGAAGGTGGTCCAGAAACCCACATATGACCGGGGAACCATAAACCAGCTCATCCACAGTATGGGAGTGAAGTTCCGCAAAGAAATCCTCCGGCCGGTCGGTCCCACCCCAACCCGTCTTCCGGTCAATCAGGCTTTTTCCCTTGCTGCCACCCATCTGTTCTGGACGCTTCCGGGGCAGGTGCGACGCTTTTCTTCTCGTGCTACACCGCAGGCGATTGCTCAGAGGAGTGGGCGGCTTGACACCAGTGTCTCTCCGTTGGCCATCTGGATGTTTGGTTATTCCTTCCTGGTGGGGCGAGAAATTCTGCTTGATTTTGGTGCGATCAAAGCAAGCGACCATGCCGAGGATATTGGACTGGTTCTGGACTGCTGGAACCGGTGTGCAACCGCCTCGCGAACCGATGGACACAGGGATAACAGCGAGGCCGGCTGGACGAATCCCTATCTCCCCAGAGAAACGATTCAGCAATTGTCGGACATGCTGGTTCCCGTTGATGCCGAAATGCGACGGGTGGCCGGACAATTCCTGGCCGCGCTCGAATCCTATATCTTTCTTTTGCATGCAGAGGCATATCTCGGGACGATTGATTCCGGCCCTTACCCGCTGAGTACGAATCGCCTGCTTATTGTCCGTCATTTTTTTGACCTGACCGGCCGGTGGTATCCGTGGCGTTCTCGCGCGGTCGAGTTTCCGTATCCGACCTGCACCCTCGCTTTTACCCTTAACCTCGAAGAGTTTCAGACGATCGAGCTGAGCGATCGCGCTGCCTTGCTCACCTCACCCAGGGATTATCGGACGCGTATCCAGGAACTTGTTCTGGTGTGCCTTGATCGCACCCGTCCCCGGCCACTGCCCTTCACCGATCTGGACCGTCTCACTCGGGCCGCAAAAAAAATAGAGCCCCGCGTACTCGCCTGGTTTCAGGCGCAATCGTCCTACAAGGCGATCCGTTTTTGTGCCCAACCCTGGGCTGTCAGACCAGCCTCGGTCGTTGTCCCGTCTGAAGCATGTTTTGATTGGAAGCCTATTCCAGCCGCCCTTGAGCTCTTATCCCAATACGCTCGGGACGACACTCTGGCCGCCCGCTGGGCCCTGGAGCGCTGCTTGGCGCCAGATCGTTCATCCGCCTTTGTCCCCGTGGAGGGCTGATTCCCTACAAAAATCCCCTCCCTGGAGGGGTGACGCGTGAGCGCCGGGGTGGGTTCCTTTCGCCCCGCCAGTCTGGTGCGCGGGGCGCCCCCTATGTCCCTTCAATGAGGCCCAGGCATGTCCGCCTGGGATATTCTCCATCAGCATATCCTGCTTGAGTTGCTGATACGTGCTTCAATGAGGCCCAGACCTGTCCGCCTGGGATATTCTTTGACGTAGGCACGGCTGGTGTAGCCGTCACCGTTGCTTCAATGAGGCCCAAGCGTGTCCGCCTGGGATATTCGCGCATCCGGCGCAAACCACCTAAAGGCGGTAGTGCTTCAATGAGGCCCAAGCGTGTCCGCCTGGGATATTCATGGCGTGGCTGGCCAACCAAGTGACGGCTCGGCTGCTTCAATGAGGCCCAAGCGTGTCCGCCTGGGATATTCGTAAGGCAGAGCAGTCAAACTCACCTTGCAACGAACTTCAATGAGGCCCAAGCGTGTCCGCCTGGGATATTCAAGATATTCTCCGTGACAAAGACACCATCCGTATACTTCAATGAGGCCCAAGCGTGTCCGCCTGGGATATTCTCGACTGGAAAGTTGACTTACCATATTACAACATCGTACTTCAATGAGGCCCAAGCGTGTCCGCCTGGGATATTCTCTCCGGGTGCCCAACTCGTTATTTTGACTGAAATTTTTCTCCCGTCTGCGCGGATCAGTTGGTTTCCGGCTAAGACCTGCCAGACTGTCTTTCTGCCCCAACGAGAAAATCCTTATGTTTCGGCAGGATAGAAACAACGCGATCCCCCCCGGCTTTATGCTCACGCTTCCGGTCCGCGCCGAGCTTATTTCAACCCTTATTATGTAGTTGTCAAAGAGCGGAAAATTGCGCTGCAAGTACTGTCCACAATATCGTTTTCAGCCTACCGCACCAAAAAGGCCGCCTCCCTTATGGCTATCGCGGCCAAGCATGACCGGTCCCTCAACTGCCACAGCGAAGCGAAGGCGCACTCGGGCCGCTAAGCCACAGTTTGGACCGATGTTGAGTTCCAACAACTCGGCTTCGGGCTTGGGCAGACCGCGCCGCTCGCATTCGGATATGATGTCTTGCACGACGAAGGCGTCCGTTCTTTTGCTCCTTCCCGTATGGCGTGTCGGACGATAAAGGGTGCGACTTTCCCATACGCGGGAAGGACCGACGAGCGGGTCGCCCGTCGCCAGGGCATACGCGGGACCGAGAGTCAGAACGCCGAGCGGGCCGGCGCGCACACTGGTCAGGGTCGGGACTACGCCGTCAAAATGGGTCCGGTCCTCACGGCTTCCTTGTGTGGTACGGTCACAGGCCCACGGCGCGGCTACGATCAAGCGGTCAATGCGCCCATCCTCGTCTGTGTCATCCGTAGCGAGAAAAATATGCTCATGCCTACCCGATCCCGCCGGTGCTCCATCAGGCTCATGCCCGGAAAAAAGCCGAGGCACACGGCCCTGTTTATCTTCTGACAGTGCCATCAGTGCACGTCTGACCGCGTGCAGGAGAAGTGCGGAATCGGTAGTGGCAATGTTTGTCCTAGACGCTATAGAGAAGGCCAGCGCGTCGTGTGAGACATCCTTTCGCGGTGCCATCAGACCCAGGCCGAGATAACGTCCGTTCCCGATGACGAGGGGGCCACGCACAGCTTGCGAGAAAGCAATCTCCACGTGATGTAATCCACGTGTCACATATCGTTCGGGCATGGCAAATTCTTCTGCCCGTGCGCCGTTCCGGTCGAATGGCTCGCGTTGTACGCGAATGGACGCTACCGGCACTGACACTCCAATATGACGCAACGCCTGCATGACAGCACGGGCCGCCTTTGCCTCACCGGCTACGCGCTTGGCTCCGGTCGTTTCGCGTCCCGTCCGCATGACCGGCAGAGCAACCGGAGTGACCGTGCGCCAGACGCGGAACCCATGCTGTTCCTTGTCGTCAATGCCATAGTGCTCAAGCATGCCGTGCTCTTCAGACCGAATGAGATTCCACAGAATTTCTCCTGTTGTGGGATGAGTCTCTGTGAGCCCGGAGAACGCCCAGCCTATGTCATCGGCTCGCAGTGGGCAGTTCGATGGTACATCTATCAGGACGCGGCGAACGGCGTGGTCCGCATGGTTATGACCGATGGACGGGAGGGGCAGAATACGCACACGGGCGGCCTTGTCGGCCTCTGTTGCGTTGCGACCAATCAACACGCGGTCTATCGTCCCAGCCGCCTCGGGCAACGCCTCTTTCAGCCGACTCACGGCCTTGTCGCGTACATTGAGGACGAGTCCCGTTACCCGCTCGGACGGCCACGGCGCAAAAGATTCGGATGTAGCCGCCCGTATCTCGAATAGAAAGCGGCGTGATGGCGTGGCGTATGCAACTGTGGCAAAGCGGGGCTTGGGAGATTGAGAGAAAATTTGCTGAATCTTTCTGCCCTGCTTTACGGAGGTAAAGCGCGTCCTGTCTGCGTCGTATCGTTCTTTGAGGCTTGCTAGCGATCCTTTCTTCGGACAAAGCAGGGCCTTGCCAGTCCCGTTCTGGCTCGGGCGATACACCACACCACCATGACGGGCGAGTCGTGGTGCAATCTCGCCCGCGTCCAGGATTTCCGCCCAAGTCCAGGCCATATCGACGCCTCGCCCGAGTTGATACAGCCGCTCAGCGATCCGGCAGATAGTCTGCGCATAGTTTTCAGCACTCACGTTGCCGGTGAACTTCCAGATAAACAGCAGCGGAATTTCCACATTGAAAATATGAGAATGGATGGTCTTGGGAGTACGAATCTTGTTGATCTTTCTTACGTCGCCACCGTACTTGTCGAGATCGTTGTTTGGCACAAAGCTCTTGAAGGCTCGGCCGGCGCGGACCGCAGGTGCGGCAATTACCGGCGCTTCAAGCGTCTCCAGCCATTCAAGCGCGGCTTTGTCTGTGTCTGATAGCTCAGAGCCTTTGGCAGTACCGGCAACCAGTGCTTGAAACAGCCGGGCCGGCGCTGGCGGCCAATCCCCAGTGCCATGATACCGCCCGTCGTGGAAGCGGATTGAGAGAAGGAGCGCGCGGCTCATAGTTCAGGCCGTGCCTTCCTCATCTTCCGTCTTCTTAGCGAGCAGCTTCTTAGCCTCTGTTAAGTCGAACTTATGGGTCAACTCCTCGGGCCATTGCTCACTGAAAGGTTTGACGGATTCCTTCGCGTAATCAAGCAGGGTTTTCCGAGCTTTTCCCGATGACAAATCAACGGGCTCTATCTCACCCCGCCGAGGGATAGCGTACCAGCGATCATCGTCGGCATATCGAAGGTGGCATCCCTCGCGCAGGAACAAATCGATTTCGGCTGTTGCTGCAATCAGCGTAAGTGCAAGAAGATACCGCCGCACAGGTTTCGTTTTCTCTTGATTGGCACCATTTATTGTACGTAATGCAACGAGGTTGACGGTAACATCACGCTCAATCGACCCGCTTGCTAGCACGCCGCCAAGAACCCTTGCTTCCGGGTTAGGAGACCCGTCAAGGTATTGGGCAATCTTGGTCTTTCGGAATGTAGACGGAGCATCTGCAAAACCCTTCTCCGACAGTTTTGTCTTCTTCGCTTTGGCTTCTTTATCCAGTTCTTTCTGCTGGCTCTCATCGAGAGCTTTCCACACAGAATTGAATTGCGCTGCCACATGAAGTGGCTGAACGTCTTGGGCGCGAATAATCGACCGTACTAAACGAGGGTGCCTTTCGCTTGACTCACCGCGTGAATCCCAGAAACCAAACACAAGAGATGTAGGTGCCAACTGGCATAGCGGTCCAGCATCGCCACGTTGCTTCAGCGCGCGGAAAGCCTTCTCTATGCAGGGTGCAAGTGTCGGACACGAATAAACGACAGCATCGGCGCTCCTGTGGGCGAGATCGAGAAGGGAACGCCTCTCTACGTGTTTCTCGCCGTCGTGTTCCTTGGTGTGCAACTCGATTTCAATCTGCGGGACGAGTGCCGAGTATGGCTCACACTTGAAAATCGGCTCCATACGGTTGGCCTGGGAACCCACGCTGTCAATCAGGGCAACCTTCGTTCCATCGGAGAGCGCGTCGATGTTGTAGCCGATGTCGGCATAGGTCGGCGGAAAGATGATCCCGCCTTCTCCCTCAACAGGCAGAAGCTTCTGTTTCAGATGTAAGGCCACGGGACCGCCGTCGTCGGCCCAGGCATTGATGGTGTCGTGTGTGAGGTCGGTCATAGTCAAATCTCCTGTTCTGCGAAAGTGACAATTTTGTTTTCGCCCGCCTTGTCCAACTCAAAGCGGAACCGTTTCAGAGGTACTCCAGAGACGGCACCCGCAAGGGCGACACGGGCCAGTATGGGCGGAAGGACAACTCCCCACGCCGCGTAACGGACTTTGCGAGTCTCGTATTCGTTTGGACGAGCGTTCTCCAGAGCCCAAGTCGTAAGAATTTCGACAACCGGAGAAGCCGCGACTTGGTGCTTTTGTTTATTCGGCGAATAGCCCGTGCCAATCGCAGTCCACCCGCCCCGCGGGTCAAAATTAAAACTGCCGCTCATAGGTGTAGTAATACCAAAAGGTCGCTCAATGAGATCGTTTCGTCTTTCTGTCCAGAGCTGGACAATACCTTGAAGCATCGCGCCGGCAATTTGGTAAGCGGACCGATTGCCGGCATACAGCTTGAAGTCATTGCGACTGGAGCCGTCAGCCCAATGGCTAAGCTCGATTGCAAACCTGCTCTCACCACTGAGACAAATGGGCAACGCCATTTTTGTGGCGCTGGTTTTGTGGGCCGGAAAGGTATCACGCAACTCAAGCTTATTCTCCTCTGCCATCTTGCCCTTCTTGCGCGTCTTTGGCGGTGGTTCCGAGTAGCCGACTGGTCCCCAACGCCGTGGTTTTGTATTCGCCAGGAAACCCAACACTGTCTCGAAGGGATTTCTGGCGCTGCCCGCTCGCAAGCAGAACCTCGTCTCCGCTTCGTCACTCCAATCGAAACCCCCTTCGGCGTCGCCACAGAGCACGTCGGCAGCTTCCAGGAAGCCGAGACAGGCGAAGACTTGGCCTGGGTTGAAGAGGTCTACAGGAATCGAAGATTCGGCCATCACGCATCCTTCTCGGCGTCGTACTCAAACCGCTTCCCGCGCTCATCGTTGTCACGCGAAGCTTGCTGGTCTGCGGCACGCAACAACGCTTCCCACCACGCCAGACCCCATGGTCCCCAGCGCTTTTGAAGTTGCGCAAACCGTAGCGCGATGTTGCGAGCGCGTTTTTCCAAAACGGAGGGTGGTTCGTCGCAGCCGCGTATGGAAATGACAGGCCGCGCCCAGCCGTGATGTGCTGCGACTAGATGCAGGGCGAGGTCCTGAAGGTGAGGGGGTAGCGCTCTGAAACCCTCATCCTCCTCAGCGTAGGGCAGCGAACCAAACTCATGGCGGTAGCCGTCAAGCAGTTTGGTATTCATCCATCTGTCAGTCTTGGCGTAGAATTTTCCGTCAACTGGGACTTTGGCGGCCTGCTGCCAGCGCTTGTGACGTTTGCCTTCGTCGTGCAGCTTGGCGGCTGTGGCGAGCATGTCGGCATATTCACCCGGTAAGCCGATTGTGTCAGCCAAGGTGCGAGCCTTGCGTTCGGTCCAGGTGTGGTGCTCGGTCAGTTCTTGCAGATGCCCGACGGAGCGGTCGTCCTCGGTTTCTGCGTCGTGACGCCATTTCTCAACGATCAGAAAACGTTGCGCTTCTCCTTCGTCTGATTGCTTAGTGATGAAACGGTATCGCTCCCGCCAATCGCCGTCCGATGTGGGGCCTTCTTCTCCGGTAACGGAACGCACCCGAAACCGAATGACAGGCTTATCGTCTTGTGGAGGCAGCCATTCCTGACCGTCGTCAATGACACGTGGGGAACTATCGGCATTTTCGTCGGTCCTCTTCTGTTCTTTATCTTTAAGTAAGCCGTCGGAAAGACCACCGAGGCGGGCATCCACGACCAATGTTCCGCCAATCAGACTCTCCTTCAAATTCTCCTTGGTCCTCTTCTGTTCTTTCGCATCCCCTTGGACAAGACTGTATCCGTGTACTGTGTCCCGTAAATCTCTTGAGAGTGACAAAATGTACGCAATAACGTCCTTCCGCCCCAGCGTCTCTGTGTTGCCAACCCCATCTTGGGGATGGTTTCTCACCGCCTTCTCAGTGCGTTTCACGAGCCAGTCAACTACCCTGTAAGTCTCGGTTTCGAGTTTTTCACTGGCATGTGGCGGTGCCGCTTCAAAGAAGGCTTCAACGTCTTTTCCCGCTGCTTCTGTCCCATCTCTACGCACGGGCAGATACTTACGCCAGACGACTGTGGTTTGCGGCTTCTGGTCTTCCTCCCAACCGCGCAACCAGGGTTGGATATCGTCCGGGCGTCCCGTGTGTTTATCCAGCGAGGTCAGCGACCACGCATCGACGAGGGCACGGGTCAACGCTGGACGTAACGGCACCGGCGTTGTTGCCGCTTCAAGCGCGTTTTGCAGTTCCGAACAGTTTTCTGCGCGTTCTTTGAGTTCCAGGATCGCGCTGGGGCTTGCGTCCCGCTCGTCCTGCACGTCAACACCGCGCAGGCTGTCCAACGGTTTGCGGAGGCGGGCCAAGCGTTCTTTCCACTGCTCTTCCCACTCTTCAGCCTTTTTCTGGGCGTTGGGTTTTTTTGTGCGTGGCGCGGCAATGACCTCAATACGGGCATCTCCCTTACCGCGCCGATTCACACGGCCCAGCCGCTGCACCATGCGTTCCCACGCAACCAAGTCGCAGACCATGTGGTCGGCGTCCAGATCAACGCCTACTTCGCCCGCCGAGGTCGCAATCAGAAAGGTCGGCTGCTCAGGCTTTGCCTCAGTGCCCCCCAGGAAACCGTGCGTCTTCAACCAACCAAAGAGGGCTTCCCGCTCAAATACCCGTCGCCCGCCAACCAGAAGTTCGGGCACATGGCCGCGTTTTTCTTTTTTGCACTTCTTGTCGATCTCGCTCTTTACCTTCACGGCTTCGTCTCGGTGGTGGCAATAGACCAGGACGCGAGCCGGCCCTTGCTCATTGCCGAGACTCCACGCTCGCTCGACAAGCTGCGGCACAAGCTCCGGCGCATCGTCAAATGTCTGGACCACAAGCCGCTTACGGGCATCAAGGCGTTTCTTGACGGTTTCATCCGCCTTATCTTCGGACGAAAGTCGAAAGACCGTTTTGTCGTTCAAGCTGTCTGAGCTATCTTCGCGTCCGGTGGCCGACAACGAGAGTAGCTTGAGGGACGGCACAATCTTTCTAGCCTCGCGCTTACGTGGGCCAAATGCCTCGGCTCCGTTTGTTATTGCTTCAAGGAGTTTTTCAAATGGCGGAACCAAATGCGCTTCGTCAAGCACAACCAGGGTGTCCGCCCCGAGCAAACCAGCGTGGTAGGGCCTCATTTTGCGCGACACGCCGTAACCCGAGAACAACAGCCGCGAGCCGATCATGTCTACAGTACCGACAATGATGACCGGTGCAGCCGGGTCGGCCAGCCATTCCCGGTTGTCCACATGCTGGCCGCGTAGCGTGCTCACGCGCAATGCGGAGTCTTGCGATTTCTCTCGAATCTCATCGGCAACAGTGGTCGCTTGATCGACCACCGCTCGTCTATCGACCACATAGACCAGACGCCGGGGGACTTTGGCTCCAGCCGTTCGGGCCATATACCAGAGAATCATGACAGAGGTCTTGCCTAGACCGGTTGGAATATCCAGTGCGGCAGGGACATGGCCCTTGGCAAAATGCTCGTAAAAGAGACGCCGCTGCCAGCAAAATGGCGAGTTGCCGGTCAGCGCTTTGAACCGGTTGTGAAAGTGACCAGAAGTCTCGGAATCCATTTTATACGTCGTTCTTATCCGTAAGGATTGCGCGTGCGACCTCGGCGACTTCCTTCTTGCTTTGCCGCAGCAAGCCTATTTCGTATGGTGTCAACATCCGGGGAGCGGGTGAGGTACCGAGCCTCCGATTGAGTAAGGCAATCGAAGGAGTGCCCGAAATGTTCTTGCCACCATTCTTCAAAGTCCGCTCCGTGTCGTTGTCGGAGTTCATAGAGTTGCTCCTTTGATGGACTCAGTTTAGCGGAATAAGGTTTGCCGGTCAGCACAATGGCTCCGACAGCCCTGCCCTCCTGTTTTTCTATCCAGCCACGCAGATTCGCCAGGGTGCCTCCCTGCCCGACGAAGTCGTCCACCATCACGTATTCACGGTCCCTATCGACCTGCCCCCCGAAACAGGCTTGACGGGCGAGGCGGCCATAACCATCCGCACTCGTATGGGAAACGATATTGGTTTGTACAACGACGGTCTCATACGGGATACCGGTCCGTTCGCTCAGGAATGAAGCCAATGCGCCTGGAATTGCGTTGACACCGTGGCGTTCGTAAGCGTGAGCGCTGACGAACATGGGAGTATCGCTTGTACTGACGGCAGCGATCAATGTTCGAACCGTATCCACCCCTGTTTCGTCAACTATCCGACTGACCAGACTCGTCGCGGCCCTCACATCGCCCGCCTTCGCCCGGGAATAGTCGGGATGTCGCTTGGCTGCTAATTCATCAGCTAGCAACACGGCATCCGGGAACGCTTTCCAGGCTGCTCTTGGGGGATACATCGCCGCCTTTTCCATATTGAGGTGGTGTAAAAATGTTCTCGACTGGAAGATATATCACTTCATAACGGAGGTGAACGGTAGTAGCAGGACTGGAAAAGTTGATATTGCTCCAAGGAGGGGACTTTTTGCGGCAAGGCCATCTCTCGGACAAGGGGAGGCGGGGTGCGGCTTCAGTGAGTCCAGCCCAAAATCGACGCCAAACCGCCCCCGCGACAAGACTAAAAAACGCCCTAAACAGCGCCCTAAGATCAAGATTTTAGGCCGATTTTAGCCTAAAACAAGGTGAAAATACGTGAAAAATCGTCTTTTGGAGCAGGAATTTTCATTCTGCGTGAAAAATTGCCTAAGAGGCTGATTTTAGGGCACTTTTTGCCTCTTTTGGGATATTTGAGGGCGTTTTCGTGTGAAATATTTCGCGATTTCTCGGGTTCTCAGGGAAAGTGGTCCTGAATTTTGCAACAAAATGGCTCCCGATTTTCGTAATTTCTCATGTAGAGGACTGACGACCGGCACGGCGCCTCCGACTGTAGGCTGATGAGAAGCGGTGCTGGGTGTGCCATGCACGCCCCGTTATATCTTCGCCTCCTCCTAGCCATGCACCTCCAGCCGCTGGTATAAGTTGCGATATGAGCCAGTGACACAGGAGCCCAGGTGTTACCACCGTTATTCACAGCAGACTACTTGTCTCGGCTGGAAACCCTACGAATTCAGACCAGACGCCGCTTTCTGGGCAGCCGTCCCGGTGGCCATGTTTCGCTGCGCCGTGGAGCGGGGCTCGAATTTGCGGATTATCGTCGCTACTCCCCCGGTGATGACCTGCGCTATATTGACTGGAATCTGTACGGCCGGACCGACCGTCTCTATATTAAACAATTCCAAGAAGAAGAAGACCTCTATACCTCACTCTTCCTGGATGGGAGCGCTTCTATGGCCCACCCCGCTCAAGACGGAAAGTCCGAAGCCGCTCAGGATATTATCCTGTCGCTTGCCCATGTTGTGCTAGCCAGCAACGATGCTGTCAAACTCTCTCTCCTGGGCGCGGATACGACCCCATCAACAACGCCGTTCTTCCGTGGCCGCCAGCGCTTGGGCGCTGTTGCGGAATTTCTTGATGCTTACAATCCGGCGGGTCGGGCCAACGTCGTCCAGTCGCTGACGCGGCAGTTACAGCAGTCCCGCCATCCGGGCAAGGCGGTGTGGGTTTCTGATTTCTTATTCCCCCTGTCCGATGTCCGTACCGGATTGAGTCTGCTGCGTGGCGCAAACTTTGACCTGGCGCTTATTCAGATTCTCGGCCAGGAGGAAATTGATCCGCCGCTCTTTCCAGGCGGAGCCCGACTGACGGACAGTGAAAGCGGGGAGGAAAGCGTGGTCTACTTCGACACCCACGCCAAACAGACCTATATGCAGCGTTTGGACCGACACAATAGAGAGCTCCAGAGTTCCTGCCATCAGGCCGGTGTTTACTATGCCCGTTTTATTACCCGGCAAGACCTGTCCCACTTTGTCCTACGCGAGTTGCCGGAGTTGGGGCTGCTGATGTAGGCGAGCGACCTCGTCCTCACGCTGAGTCTCATGCAGTTCAGTTTTCTCTCCCCCGCCGCTTTTTCCCTCCTGCTTGCGCTTCCCTTGCTGCTTGTGCCGTATTTGCTGCGGCAGCGACATCAACGTCGGGTCGTTCCGGCTCTCTTTCTCTACCAGGATATTTCTTCCCCAGTGCGCCGCCGCCTATGGGGCCGAATCCGGCTGTCTCCACTCTTTTTGCTCCAACTCCTCATCCTTTTGTTATTGGTTGCCATCGCCGCCCGTCCGGTCTTGAGATACGACACCGCCGGAGAAATGGCGCTCGTCCTTGACACCTCGGCCAGCATGCAGGCGCGCGACCCTTCAGGCCGGACCTCACTGTTTGAGATGGCAAAGGAGAAAATTCAACAGGAACTGGCAAATATCCCGGCCAAGCGCCCCATCAGCATCTTCACCACTAATCCTCTTGGAGCGGTCCCCAAAGACCTCCTCGATCCCCTCGCCAGCTCGGCTGATGCCGGAGAATCCATCACGGTCGGCTCTGATATGCAGGCCGAGTGGAACCGGATTCGCGTCAGCGATGCGCCCGACCCGAGCGATGCAACGCTCTCTGCCTTCTTGGCCCGGCTCTTACGCGATCACGATTTTGAGCGTGTCTTGTTTGTGACCGACCGCCTCGTCACGCCGCCCCCTGACGAGCAGCCGTCCCACCCCGCCCTCCGCACGGTGACGCTGGACTCTGCCCAGCCCAATATCGGAATAAGCACATTTCGCTTATACCGGAGCCTGTTCTTTCCAGACGAGATTCACGCCACGGTCGGAATACACGCCGCCCAAGACGCCCTCTCCCCATTACCTCGTGGGCAGGTTGTCATCGAAGACGGCCAGACCAGGCAGCGTTTCGCCGCGCAACCGCTCAGACTGTCAGCCCCGCAGACCTTCTCCTTTTCCCACCTCCCGCTGACGACAAGCTACCGAGTCCGGATTCTTTTTGGTGAACAGGAAGAGGAGAACGGAGCTAGCAGAGGAGATGGACTGAGCATAGATAACGAGGCCTACGCCGTTCTTCCGCCCCTTGAAGAAATTGCGGTCCTCCTTGTTACCCCAACGCCTGAGGTCGGGGACAGTCTTGGGCAGATACCAAACATCAAATTGACGCTGATGACCCCCCAGGACTATGACCCCGCTGCGGTCACGCACGCCTCCGCGTTCAGGTGCATCCTTTTTCATCTGACCGCCCCCGAAGCTTTGCCCCCGACGCCGGCGGCCTTTTTTCTGCCGCCGGACGACAATCCACTCTTCCCCTTGGGACAAAGCGCCCAGCAACCCGTGCTCACCCACTGGACCCACGGTCACCCCCTGACCTCGTATGTAACCTTTCCTTTGCTCACCCCTGCCTATGCCCAGGCTCTCCACCCCTCTGGGTGGAATACGCCCATCATTGAGAGCACTGTCGGCCCACTCCTGCTGGCTGGAGAACGGGCTGGGAGGCGCTACGTTGTGACGGGATTCGACCTCCTGCCGTACCTGGGAAGGCGCAACCTGCCAGCATCCATCCTGACTCTGAATATTTTAGGCTGGCTCTCGGATCATGCCTCGCAATCCGCTCCCTATCAAACAGGGGCAGTGCTAAACCCGCAGTCCCACCTGGCCGGGACAACGGACTCGCCGCTGCATGTTCGGTTTCCTCAGGACACGCATTTTCAACCCGTCGAACAAGCCCTCTCTTTGGACCGGCAGGGAGTGTATACTTTTCGGGAAAATGGCCGGGAACGTCTCGTGGCCGTCAATCTCCTGAGCCCGGAAGAGACTGAATTGGGTAGGCCGTTCTCCTTGGCAGTTGACGAGTCTGGCGGACAGCCTTACATCCCCCAGACCGACCGCGAGAGCCGAACACGCGAGCAGCCGGTCTGGCCGTGGCTCTTGCTGGCCGTGCTCGTCCTGTGCAGTCTGGAGTGGTGGTGGGTCGCCCGAACGGATAAGGCCCGAGAATAATACTGAGCGTGTCGTTGCTAATGTCGTTTATGGAAGGCCTGACGCTGCTGCTCGATCTGCTGCCTCCACTGGACTGGAGCCGACCGGCTGTGCTGTACGGGCTTACTGCGGTGCCCATTTTCCTCTTATTACAACGGTCTGCCTTTCGCCAGCGTCCTGCGTTGTCCAGTCTGATGTTCCGTGGGCTTTTCCTGGTCTCCCTCATCCTCGTGGCCGCCGGCCCCTCTACCCGAGGCCGACAACAGCCCGTTCCTCCCATTTTGGTCATCGATGTCTCGGACAGCCTGACCGCTACCCAACGACAGTGGATACGGCAGACAATTACGGACGATATTCGACCCACTCCAGACACTCCGGTTGTGCTCTTCGGGGGCGGAAGCCAGCGATTCGTCTGGCAGGATGTCCCGCCCCTTTTGGTCGCGCCCCCGCAAGGAGTCCAGCCGGAAGAGACGAATCTCGAGGCTGCCCTGGGTCAGCTTTTGGAAGAGCCCCAACCCCGACTGGTCTATATCTTGAGCGATGGCTGGGAAACGCAAGGAACGGTGACCGCCCTGCTCCCTGCACTGGTAAAGCAGGGTCTCCGTCTGTTCCCACTGACCCCGCCACCGAAAGAACAGGCACCCAATATCGTACTCCAGCGTCTTAGCGCACCGCAGTCTACCTCGGGTGGGGAGGATGTGGACATTACGATTGCGTTGGAGAATACCGCTCTTCGAGCTGTACGGGGTGAGTTGACGCTGCTCGAACGCGATACTGTCGTGTGGCAGCAGGAAACCGAACTCCGCCCAGGCGCCTCACTCCTTACCCACTCGCTGCGCCTATCCGGCAGTGGCCTTGTGCCCCTGCAGGCAAGTTTTGTCCCGCAGCCTGAGGCACCCGACGCCATTCCCTACGACAACCAAGCAACCGCGTGGGTCCAAGTTGTGCCGCGGTCGAGCGTTTTGCTGCTGAGTGCAACTCCGCGTGATAACCGCTATCTCGAACAGGCTTTAAGCAGTCGTGGACTCGCCGTGACGACTCTTGCGCTGCCTGCCCCGCCCGCCTCGCTACCGGCGCTCGACACTTTTACCGCGGTGATCCTCAATAACATTGCGTACGGACAACTCCCCACAGGTTTTGCGCGCGGGATGGACGCCTATGTCAAAAATGGGGGTGGTCTGATTATGGTCGGAGGAGAAAGCAGCCTCGGTCTGGGCCACTACGCCGGTACGGCCATTGAAAAAGTCCTACCCGTGCGGCTCGTCCCTCCCCAAAAAGAGGAGCAGCGCACGGCCATGCTGCTGATCATTGATAAATCTGGCAGCATGCGGAAACAGCAGAAATTATTGTACGCGAAATTGGGCGCTCGGGCGGTTGCCCGCAACCTGACAGATACCGACCTGTTCGGAATAATCGGTTTTGATAAGACCCCGTTTGTGGTCGCTCCGCTCGACTATCTGGGCAAAACACGCGCTCAGCTTGATGATCGGATTGACCGCTTAAAGCCGTCCGGGGGCACGTTTCTGCTGCCCGCTCTCCAGGAGGCCAAACGCCAGTTGGAACGTCAGTATGCAACCCGCAAGCATATTGTGCTCCTGACCGACGGCGAAACCGGCGGTAGCGGGAGTGACTATCTGGACCTTGCCGCAGTGCTGCGCAACGAGCTCAAGATCACGATTTCAACCATTGCCGTGGGCAAGCAGCCAAACCTGCGTCTGTTATCACGTTTGGCCGACTATGGTGGCGGGGCATTCTACCATACAACCGACCCGTCTACCTTACCCGACCTCTTCCTCGACGAGCTGGAAGAGAAACCGGAAGAAAAGACGATGGTTGAACGGCTGCTATACCCCATTCCGAACCCGCGTTCTCCCTTGCTCAAAGGCTTGGCCCAGCAGCGATTGCCGGCAGTGAAAGGCTATGTGCAAACCAGACTCAAAAAGGGGGCGCGGGCCGACCTGTCGGTTCGGGATGCGGACAAGCAGCCCCCCCTGTTAGCCTCCTGGTCCTATGGTCAGGGCAAGACAGCCGCATTTACCTCAGATGCGAACGGACGCTGGTCGGCACCGTGGGTGGTCTGGAACCGGTACAGCCAGTTCTGGAATCAAACTGTCCGCTGGACTTTTGCCCGAGAGGAGAGAGACGAACCCAATGGGCAGCACGCCTCTCCGTTTTCCATCGAGGTCGGGCACACCGAGACAGG
The DNA here is from genome assembly GCA_002238415.1 of Desulfurellaceae bacterium bin18. Lineage (GTDB taxonomy): Bacteria > Desulfobacterota > Binatia > Bin18 > Bin18 > Bin18. The sequence goes on from MPMI01000020.1 coordinate 54,007, forward strand.
GCTGCTGGTTGAAGCCTTTTTCTATGGGACGCAAAAGTCAGCCCAAACCGACGCAACGCTCACGGCAACGCTCACGGCTCCGGATGGGGTGACCAGCCGTCTGCTCTTTGAACGCCTGGCTCCCGGCCATTATCAAGGCAAGTATGATACCCGTGTGGTAGGCGACTACACCCTTGAGGGCATTCTTCCCAGCGGGGAGCAGTTTGGCCCCCTTGGCTACACGCTGCCCCGTCTCCAGCCGCGTGAAGCCCCGCAGCCCCAGCCCAATCTCCGCCTCTTTGAAACCCTGGTAGAGGCAACGGGCGGTGGCCTGAACCCTGAGTTGGCCCCCCTCAGCCCGCCGCTCGGACCAGCCGAGCAACTGCCGCTCTGGCCGTACCTCATCCCCCTTGCCATGACCCTCTATCTTGTGGAACTCGTTATCCGGCGGCTCACCGGCTAGAATGCCAGCCTGCTCGTTCGGGGCTACCGCTGAGCATGGATTGCCCTTGCTCATATTCGGCGCTCTGCCCCGCTTGCCCAGAGATGGTCGGACTGGTATGGCGGGCAGAGAGACTGGCGCCTCGACCCTGGTTTGAAGACGCTGGGAGGCGTGGAGAATAGATGGCATATCTCGTACTCCTTCGACATGGCCAATCACAATGGAACCTGGAAAACCGTTTTACCGGCTGGGTTGACGTTGCCCTGACGGAAAAAGGCGAGCAAGAGGCGCGGCAAGCCGGAGAGAAGATTAAAGCCGCTGGCCTACCATTTGATACCACCTTCACCTCAGTGCTTCAGCGTGCCATCCGAACGCTGGAGTTGGTCTTAGGGGTGCTCGGCCAACCGCACCTTCCCGTCGAACAGGACCAGGCACTCAACGAACGCCATTACGGTGACCTGCAGGGACTCAATAAAGCCGAAACCGCCAAGAAGTTTGGCGACGAGCAGGTGCGACTCTGGCGACGGAGCTATGATATTGCCCCACCAGGCGGCGAAAGTCTGGAAAACACGGCCGCGCGGACGCTACCCTATCTGAAAGACCGGATTCTCCCCACGGTCCAAGCCGGACAGAATGTATTGGTTTCGGCGCATGGCAATAGCCTGCGTTCAATCATCATGCATCTCGATCAGTTAAGCCGAGAGGCAGTCCTCAGTCTTGAGTTGGGAACAGGCGTCCCGGTGGTGTACGATATTGACGCTGAGGGCAACGTCCAGTCAAAAGAGATTCTGTAACGACGACGCGACGTCCAAGGAGCAGATGGGCTGCGCGTTGAGCGGACGGCCTCACGCGGGACTACTGTGGGGCCAGGGCGCGATATTTCCCCTGATAAAAGAGGAGTGGGTCGCCGGGTGCGGTCACGAGCCGCTGAACCTCTCCAACATAAATGGTGTGATCTCCACCCTCGTAGGCGTGGGCGACGGTGCATTCAAAATGTGCCAACGCTCCATCGAGCAGGGCTACCCCGAGTTCCCCGAGGCTGTAGGATAAGCCCGCAAACTTCTCAATCCCTTTTGTGGCAAAACGCGTGGACAACTCTTCTTGCGCCAGACTCAGGAAGTTGACGGCAAATACCTTGGATTCCTCAAAACAGTCGTAGCAGTCTACGCCTTTATCAACACAGATTAAAAGCATCGGTGGGTCCAGAGACAGTGAGCTAAACGCATTGGCGGTCAGGCCAAACGGCTTGCCTGCGGCATCTTTCGTCGTGATGATGGTCACCCCGGTTGCAAACAGCCCCATTGCGTTGCGTAATTCACGTCCGTCAATTGCCATGCTGCCTCCCGATCAGTAAAGAAGTTCTCTGACAGCTACCAGAGCGCCTCCTAGGCTGTCAATTGCTCTGCGCGTCTGCCCGCCCGATGCGTGCCTTCCTGTCCCAGGTTCGGTGCAGTCAGGGACCGCGCGACATCCTTGTCACAGCCCGGAGCGCGCCCAAACACTTTCTGCCACACCGGGGCGGTTTCCATGCACATATACACCGGAACCGTGGGAGCCAGGCGGTTCAGTTGGGTGATGAGGGTGCGGTACATCTTGACCCGCAGGGCCTGAAAGGTGCGCCATTTGCCATCATCACACAAGACCTGCTCGCCGGATAAGAGACGGGTCTGCGGGAAGCGCTGACGGATGACTTTGCGGAGGGGTGGGGTGATGCGCAGGCTGCCGAAACTGACCCAAGCTACCCTACGCGGATCAACGCTCGTAAAGACCTGCTCCAGCGCCTGCCGATAATCTGTCTCCCACCTGGGATACTCGATGAGCGGATCAAAGTGAAAACCTATTTTATAGCCCGCCTGCTGGACGCGTCGGGCGGCCCGGAGGCGTTCGGCAAACGGCGCCGTGCCGTGCTCTTCCGCATCGGCAATAGCCGGTGGCGTCAGGCTCCAAGATACCACCACCCGCCCGTGCGATTCGAGCCTGAGCAAATTGTCAATACAATCGCTCTTCGTTTTGAGTTCGAGCAGGACGTTTTTTCGAGCGGCGAAGAAAGGTACCAAGTCTGCTGAAAACCCCAAAAGCGCATCCAGGGCCAGGCTATCGGAGAGTTCGCCAGTCCCAATCCGAAACTGCCGCCACGGCTGACGATCGACGACCTGGGCGACTTCATCCAGCAGGTCGTCACTGTTGGTGAAGACTTTGAGGGTGGGATTATTGGCGAGATAGTCCTGTAAAAAACAATAGCTGCAATCCATCGGGCAGTTGGAGATCAGACTGACGATCAGATAGTTGCAGCACACCAGCCCAGGGGTTCCGGCCGGACAATGTTCGAGAAAGCGGGCGCGCTGGCGGGTAAAAAACAGCCGGCGCTTACCGGCACCGAACGGGTCCATGCCCGCCGGACGGGTGTCCTCTTGCTCCCAGTCTTTTTCAACAATGCGGACGGGTAGCTCCGGCAGCCTGGCTAAGGCCCGTTGAACGACCGGTGCCTCTTCCTCGCCGCGCTCGATAAGAATTTCAGTTGGCTGATACATGGCCGACCATTATGCCGCAGGACTCATACATCATCCAGAGCGTCAAACACGCGCTGAAAGCGGCCATCATCGAGTCGCTGCTGAAGCTGGGAGAGACCGTCCTGGAGTTCGTGAACATTGCGCGCCGTCAGGGTGGCCGTTACTTCATCGCCTTCAAAGTCTGACGGGAAAGAGACCTGCACTGTCCTGCCCAAGTCGAGGGCTTTCAGCGCTTGGCGGACATTTTCCTCCAAGCGTGTCAGGCGCGGGTAGCGTATCTTGCGCAACACGACCTTGACCGCCTTGAGTTTGTCGTTACGCGACCCCGGTGTTGCTCGCGCGCGGCGGAGTTCTCGCCGTTCGAGAATGTCGGCAATGGTCCGCTCATCACGCGCCGCAATCTCCTCTAACCAATTGAGCAGGTCTTTGAGATGGTTCTCACCGCACTGGAGATCTTGCAGCAAGAAGAACAGCGCGGCCTGGTCGGTCCCTGGCCACGCCTGCCAGCGGGCCAGCGTTATGCTGCTCAGACGTTTGCGCTGGGCATAGACTTCTATCTGCTGCGCCTGCGCCTGTTCATTCAGTGTCGCCATACGCCTCCTGCGCGTGGGGATAGCGCGCCATCAGGGCAAGGTAGGGTTCCGCCGACTTGCCCCGTTTGCGCGCCCCATTGGCTAAGATTCGACACTTCTTGTGAAGCATGGCGAGGGTAGCGCGCCGTTGCTGGAGAGAGAGATGGCCCGAATCAAGAATTTTGCGGAGCGCGATCAGCCGAAAACGATCCATTCCCCAAAACTGGCGGGACAATTGATCGGTATGACCGCCACGTTTCAGGACTAAAGGTATATCAATCAGGGAGACCGGCTCGTGTACGCTGATGCGCAGCCACAGGTCATAATCTTCACACGCAGGGAGCTGCTCATCAAAACCGCCCACCCGTTCAAACAATTCCCGGCGTAGCATAACGGCCGAGGGACTGACCAGACAGTCGGCGAGGCTCTGAACGAAAATATCGCCGTACGGTTTTCGATGTTTCTTGCGCGGATTAACCCGCACCCCATGCCGAATCCAGGTTTCCTGGGTCTGACAAATCTGCGCGGGCGGCTGCGACTCAAAAAAGGTGATCTGGTGGGCCAATTTTTCGGGCTGCCAGATGTCGTCGGAATCGAGAAAGGCGAGGAGTTCGCCCTGACTGGCCGCTACCCCGCGATTGCGGGCAGCGGAGACGCCCCGATGGGGCTGAAAGAGGTAGCGTATGGGCCGGGACTGCGCGCGGGCGTATTCGTCAACGAGTTGCCGGGTTGCGTCCCGCGCTGCATTCGTTGAGCCGTCGTCCACGACAAGAATTTCACTCTCCTGATACGTCTGAGCCAGGACCGAGGCCAGCGCCTCGCGCAGGAAGGTGGGGCGATTGTAGGTCGGGATGATAGTCGAAACGCTAGGCATCTGAGAGTCTGTCCGTTTCGGGAGCCGCGGGATGGCCTGCGGTCAGCGCGAGCATCGCCTGCCACAGAGTGTCTGTGCCGTGGCCATCCCGAGCCGAAAAAAGAAACAGCGGCTCGCCACCGATTTGCTGTATCAGGCTGTGGCGCTGTTTTTCTTGCTGGTTGCGCTTGAGCTTGTCACATTTGGTTGCCACAAAGAGAAAGGGGCGGTGATGATAGGCCAGAAAGTCAGCTAGGGCTGCCTCCTCCGCTTCCGGCCCACGGCGAATATCGAGAATGATGACCACCCCACACAGGTTCGGCGCGTGTATCAGATAGTCTTCAATTAGTCGCTGCCACGCCGTCCGCTCGGACTTGGCCACTTTGGCATAACCGTAGCCAGGCAGGTCAACAAAGGTCAGGGCCTGATTGATGGTAAAAAAATTGAGCTGTCGCGTACGGCCCGGAGTCTGACTCGTCCGGGCAATTTTCCGGTTCAGGAGTCGGTTGATTAACGAAGACTTGCCGACATTCGAGCGTCCGGCAAAGGCGATCTCCGGTTGAGAGAGTCTCGGGTATTGTCCCGGTCGCATCGCGGCGCCGGTAAACTCAACGCTTGAAATTTTCACGATCTTGACTCACGCTCAGCGGTGGACCGAACACAGGCACTCCGCAGGATTTGAAAGGAGGGTAGCCGACAGAGCCGATTTGCGCCACCTTGACTTCCGCTCGCTTGGATTGTTTGTTTAGGGGGACATGAAAAAAGAACTCTTGGGCATGCTCGTGACTGCCCTGTCCATATTATCCGCAGCCGTTGTGTCCGGCCTGCGGCTCAAGCCCTATATTGACGCCGGCGAAACGTATACGCCCGCGTCGTTTATGCTGTATCCGGCCCTGGCGGCCGTGTTAGTTGCCATCCCGATCATCTTCTTGCTGCGCGCAGTCCAAGGCACAAAAGAGCTTGAAATCGGTCCGCTGAAATTCACCGAGCGCACTCCGTTTATGGCCTTATGGTGCATCTTGTATATTGTAATTGCCGTCACCTTCTTCCCCTACGACGGTCCTGAGGAGTCGGACCTCCTGCCTGAGCCGTCGTACCAGGAGGATACCGGGTCCCCCCTCAATCAGCCGGTTCGTCTGTCACTGCCATTTGCCGCTGAGGCGCCCCAGGAGAGAACAGCGGAGCAGAGACAGGTCAGGAAGCCGTTGTGACCGATTTTCAGCCTCAGCTCGATCCGTTTCAGGTCTTGTTAGGTTTTCACCTCGACCTGGTGACGCCGGAATTTTGCCGTATCAGTCTCCCCTTCAAGCCCGAGCTGCGGACCGCCGGTGATGTTGTGCACGGTGGGGTCATTGCCACCCTGATCGACAGCGCCGGGGTGGTCGCGGCCTGGTCTGATGCCGACCACAGCGCCACCCGTGGAGCCACTGCCGATCTCTCGGTCAGCTATTTATCTGCGGCGCACGCCGTTGATCTTGTCGCTGAAGCCCGGGTCATGCGGCGCGGACGGAGTCTAGTCTTTATTGAGGTCGATGTCACGGCATTGACTGGAGAGCGGATTGCCAAGGGGCTGGTCACGTATAAGCTGGGGTATAGTGCATGACGCAACCCTCGTTTGATCACTCCGTCCCGCCGAATTTTCCGTCATCGCTTGCGTCGCTCCGGACCGTTTCACCCAGAACTATCCCGCCCATCCATATCGTCCTGTTTGGGGCCACCCTCTTTACCACAACGCTCGCCGGAACCTTTCAAGCCGGCGGGGACCCCCTCAGCGACCCATCTGCTCTGGTGTTGGGGTTGCCCTTTGCCCTCACCTTACTGCTCATCCTCCTCAGCCATGAGATGGGACATTACATCCTGGCCCGTATCCATGGGGTCTGGGCCAGCCTACCGTATTTCATTCCCGGCCCGCCCTTCTTCGTCGGGACTTTTGGTGCGTTCATTCGGATGAAGTCAGCTCCGGCTAATCGATCTGCGCTGTTTGATATTGGCGCGGCTGGACCATGGGCCGGGGTCTGCTTCGCCATTCCCGCTGTTATTATTGGCCTGACACTCTCCGAAGTGCAGCCGCTCGACCCCCTTTCGGGTGGTATCATTCTCGGCGACTCTGTTCTGTTCTCTGCCTTGATAACGCTCGTTCTTGGCGTCGCCCCTGACGAGGTCAGAGTCATACTCCATCCCATTGCGCTTGCCGGCTGGTTTGGCCTGTTTGTCACCTTTCTCAATCTGCTGCCGGTTGGGCAACTCGACGGTGGCCACGTTGTGTACTCGCTCTTTGGGCCGGCGCACCGCTGGGTCGCACGCGCCTTTCTGCTGGTTATTCTGATGCTGGGTTTTCAGGGCTGGAATGGCTGGTTCGTGTGGGTTGTCTTGTTGGCTATCTTGGGCATTGACCATCCGCCGATAGGCGATCAGGTATTGCCCCTTGATCGCAGGCGGACCATCTACGGCTGGTGTACCGTTGGGCTCTTTGTCTTGACTTTTACCCCCGTGCCCATCACCATATCGGCGGATTTTCCACTCCAGGAGGATGTGACTCCAGTGGCCTACCAGCTCGAACAGCGGCCCCTGTCGTCACCCTTATCCCCCTGGACGTTGGTGTACCAGCCATGACCGATCGTCTGTCCTGGAATCAATACTTCATCACCATCACGCGCCAGGTGGCCGAACGTTCGACCTGTCAACGCGCCAAGGTTGGCGCGGTTATTGTCCGCGAGCGTAATATTCTGACCACGGGCTATAACGGTGCGCCGGCCGGACAGCCCCACTGCTCCGAGGTTGGCTGCCTGATTTACGAATCAAAGACCCCGACCGGGGAAATCGAGGAGAACTGCTACCGGACCATCCATGCGGAAATCAATGCCATTGCCCAGGCGGCGAAGAACGGCACTAATATCAGTGGGGCGGATATTTATGTGACCCACACCCCGTGTATCCATTGTCTCAAAGTGCTGGTGAATACCGGTATCCGGCGCATCTTTTACGAGAAAGCGTATAAGCTCCACACCATACAGGAGTTGCTGGCGTCCTCTCAGGTCGAGTTGCAGCAAGTTGAACTGTAGACCGGTGAGGCGAACCTGTCCGCCCAGCTTCCGTCCTGGCAGGGCCGCCGAGCCCGCGTCTCTATTCTTGCGTTTCGGCCGATTGGGCTGCGGGTTGAGCGGATAACCCGTCATACGCGCCGAATTGATAGGCGGCCGCCAACAAGAGAACGGACAGGACAAGCACTGTAATCAAAATATCCAGGGCACTGAGCCCGGCATGGCCCTTCTTCATTTTTGTCCTCCATGCGCTTCTAGGGGTAGACCGGGGCATCTCCATCCGGACGACGCTTCCAGCGCTTGTGTATCCACAGCCAATGGTCTGGATAGCGTTCAACCATATCCTGAAATATGACGGTGAATTTTGCGGTCGTGGCGCGGATATCTTCTTTTTGGTTACCAGTCCGGATCGGTTCGATCAACGGTAAGATCACGATCTTGTGTTGGTACGAGCCGTTTTCCCGCACCAGAAAAGCCGGTACAACCGGAACCCCTGTTGTCAGAGCCAAGCCGGCAAGGCCGGCCGAGGTTGAGGCTAGCCGTGAGAAAAACGGTACAAACACGCCCATCCGTCCAGAGGCGTTTTGATCAACTGCAGCGACAACCGCACTCTTTTTCTTAATTGCCCGGAAGACCTCAAGCCCGGCGGTCGTCTTCTTAATCACTGTGGTCCCGCACCGCTCGCGCTCTGTGGTCAACACCTTTTCAATAAAGACATTGCGCAGACGGCGATGGATGATGTGCATAGGTAGGCCGTAACACGCAGCCGCATGAGCGAAGAGTTCCCAGTTGCCAAAATGTCCGGTGAGAATCAGGGCGCCGGTCTGGCGCAGTTTGTCAACCAGCTGACGCCATTCGGCTTCGTTCTCAAACTGCACCCGCTCGTGAATATTCTCTGGCGTGAGGGAACGCAAATGGCAGAACTCGGCCAATAAGCGGCCCAGGTTCCGAAAACTTTCACGCAAGATACGGTGCCGTTCGGCTTTGTCCTTGGCCGGAAAGGCCAGCGCCAGATTCGTCAACCCGACGCGACGATGCGGCCAGTCTATCCAGTAGAGGAGCGTGCCAATGCCTTCTCCAACCCGAAACGCGAGACGAAAGGGCAACACGCGAAAGAAGGCGAAGAGGGCGAGGAATAAGATATATTCGATCCGGGCTAGCAGGTGTTTTTTTTCACGCGCCGGCCGGATACGTTTTTTGCGGCGTGGCCGGCCCTGTTGAGGAGCCGCCTGCTCAGTCTGGGCGGTCACAGCGGTATCGTGTGACGCGCCTCTGATCCCTTCTGGCATGAATACGCGCTAGACCGGACTGATGACTACGCTTCTGGAGCGTCAGAAAACGAAAAGCCAAACACGTCCCGTTCCTTGGCCACCAAGTCGGCAACGACCTGTCGATCAATATCCCGGTAGTGTTGCAGGGTTTCCCGCATCTTTCTTTCCCCACCGTTTGCTCTGGCCATCTCTTTCAACTCGTTTTTGATCCAGCCGATATGCCACTTTTCATCTTTGGTGACTTCGTGCAGGATGGCGAGCGTCTCCGGATCGACATCTGACCGTTGGGCGTGTTCAATATATCGGCGCTCGGCGCGCTCTTCGACCACGACGGTGAGAGCGAAGAGATCAATCAAGGAGCGAGGAATGCCAACGGCTCTGCCAATGCGGGTCTGGTAGCCATCATCGACGTGAACCGGTTCATAACCCAGGTCGGTAATGCGTTTCGTCCACAACCAGGCGTGACGGGTTTCGTCAGCCAGATGCCGAGATAATTTGACTCGAGCCTCGGTGTTTTCGACTCGCATGGCCAATTTTAAGAGCAGCGTCGCGCCGCGTAGCTCGGCGTCACGGTAATAGCTGTATAAATGGATCATCCGTGGATCTATAGACATAGTATGTTCACCTTCCACCCGAAAAGCCCTGTCCTCTTCTCGGCAAGAAAGGACGTCTACCCCCGCAGGCTTCTCTCGGTATAGAGTAATGATCACAGAAAAGCAAGAACCTCGATAGTGCGCTAAGCATCGACAAATACTCCATTTTTTTATACCGTGGCGCTGATGAAGCTGTCTTTCCTGTCTACACGAGATTTCTTCCCTTCGACTTGGCTCAAAACAGGCTTTTGGCTGGATGTCGTGCGTTGGAGCGGAATACTGTGTCTCTTGTTGCCCGGCCTGAGCGGATGTTTGGGCAGCGAAGACAACCGACTGGTGGCTCGGCCGGCTGGACCCTATCAGCTGACACTGGACCTTGGATCAACACTCCCGCAGGCTGGCCAGGAAACAATCCTGGCCTTTCACCTGACCCATACCAAGACACAACAACCGGTTTTTGACTTGCAAATATTGCACGAACGCGCCCTCCACACCTTTATTGTGAGCCGTGACTTATCTACCTTTGTCCACACCCACCACGAGGACTATATTCCGCTCACTGACCAGGACCTTCAGCGAGCGCGGTTCCATTTTCCCTATACGTTTCCCAAGGCGGGGCAGTATCTCATTGTCAACGAGTTTACCCACAAGGATAGAAGCTGGACCAAACATTTCACGCTGACGGTTACGGGGGAGTCCGGCCCGTCGCCCAAGCCCGATTTCCGTCAGGAAAAACAGTTTGGTGCGTATCGTGTTGCCTTCCGCACTTCGCCTTCTCCGCCCATTGCCGGCCATGAGGTGGAGATTGTGTGTCGCCTCACCTCCGCAGAGGGGGTCCCGGTCAGGAATTTGGGTCTCTATCTCGGCACCGAAGTCCATATGGCAAGCTGGCGCCTGGACGGTGAACATTTTGGCCATCAGCATACCTACACATCGGAGATGGCCCGTTTTATGGAAGGTATGCGGGGTCACAGTATGTCGTCAGACCAGATGGCCCGGCTCATGGTTCAACTCATGAGCCGTCCGGCAAAGCAGGAATATTTTGGCCCGGACGTACCGCTGCATCACGTCTTCCCCACCGCCGGCGTATATAAAGTCTTCCTGGAGTTGGCGCCCAACGACGAATATCTGCCGGTTGATTTTCTGGTCACGGTTGCCGAATACACGGACGACGCGGATACAACGATTCATTCCATCCTGCAAGAATCGGCGCCCTCCGCACGACCCACCACACCCAATAGGCAGGTCTCGTCGTGAAATTCCACTCCCCTCAGAACAGTCTGCTCGTTTGCTTCCTGCTCGTTTCGTCTCCGGCAGTGGCCGGCCACGGTTTTGTCACGACCTTTGGCGATATCGAATGGTTGCCGGAACCTGGCCGTACGCCGGACACTGTGGGGTATCAATTCGACTCCTGGTCCGAAGCGGGGCAACTCTGGCTGGCTACGACCGCCCGACAGGTCGTCGACCTCTCGCTCGGCTTTGCCCGAGAAAAACTGGCCGAAACCGAAGCCATGCTGACCGCCCAGGATACGTCCGCCGCCCGGATCGCGCTGGAGCAATACTGGTATTATATCGACCGGGCCGAGCAAGCGCTTCCACAGGCCGCAGATGGGCAGGATGAGGATGGCATTGCTCTGGTCGAAGCGCTAACAACCCACCTGCTTGAGCACCAATACATCCTGACCATTATTCATACGGACCTGTCTGTTGAGTCGCGTGGCATCCTGCGGGAGGTCTTCACAACAGCGCAACAGCGCTATCCGCGTATAGCCGACCGTCTGCCCCGCAAAAAACGTGGCGCCCTCTTTTTCAAGGAAGAAGAAGTGCGCTGGTCGGTTGAAATGGCACTGCGAGAGGATGAGGAGGGAGGGTAGGGTATTGATCTGCTCCGTCGCAAAGACACGAGCCGCAGAGCCCCCCTCTGAACTCTTTTATCGATACCAAGAAAGAGCCCGTATGCAAAAAAAAGATAAAGTGCCATCTCTTTCTGCCTCGGAAGAACTCGACGATAGCCCCTTCCCCGACCCTATTGTCATGCCCATTGAGGATGTGATTGACCTCCATCCTTTTGCACCTAAGGAAATCCGCAGTGTCGTCGAGGAATATTTACGCGAATGTTGCATCGCGGGGTTCACCCAGGTGCGTCTCATCCACGGCAAAGGCAAGGGGGTTCAGCGCGAGAGTATTCGTTCACTGCTTACTCGCCTGCCCTATGTGACAGACTTCGCTGATGCGCCAATGGGGGCGGGCGGTTGGGGGGCGACCATTGTCCGCCTCGACCCGTCACGGGTAGACCCGGCGGGAAGCCGTGAATCGTAGAGCCGTTATCCGTGGTTGAAAAGTTCTCTCTTGCGCGTCTCTCCTGCAAAGGGATACATAATGACGGAAGTAAGGAGGGGGCTCATGGCAACGGTTGATACCTTTTTGGCTGATTTGCGCGGCTATATCCAACACCAAGACGAGCAGCCTCTGCTTGGCCCCAATTTCTACCGGGGCCTGCTGGCCGGGGAACTGTCTCGCCAGCAACTGAAAAAATGGGCGCTCAACCTCTTCTATGTCACCGGCCAGCATATCCGGGCTTTTGGTGGGATTTTTATGAATACCGGCCTCGGACCGCTGGACCAGAAAATTCGACGCCATATTGTTGAAAATCTGATTGACGAAGAAACGCTTATGGGCCGCGGGGAAGACGCCCACTGGATGCTGTCCATGCGTCTGGCCCAAGCGCTCGGAGCCACCGAGGAGGAAGTACGGCAGCCGATTGTTGCCAGAGAGTCGGTCGCCTATGTTGACTGGGTGATTGAGCTTGGCAGGAAGGAGTATGGTCTCGTCACCCTGGCTGCCATGTCGATTGGCGGCGAGATGCGTAGCGATGACTCCATGAAGGGCCTCGTGCGCGCGCTCAAAGAAAAATACGGCCTGAGCCGGCACGCGCTTGAATTCTTCTATGCGCATGCCGGTGAGGCCGAAGCGCATGGCGAGCCCGTTTTTGACATGGTGCGGGAGTATGCCACCACAGCCGAACGGCAGCAGAAGATTCGAGACAGTGTCACGGCGTGGTGTGAGAAATTCCAGGCGGCTCAGGAAGGCGGGTATCGGGTGGCTATGGGCCTGGATGCCGGCGTCCGAGTCGATTTGGGTTGATTGGGAAAGATATATAAAGAGGAGGGATCGTTCATGTATGACCTGATTATTGAAAACGCCCGTATCTGCGACGGCACGGGCACGCAAAGCTTCTACGGCAACGTGGCGGTCAAAGACGGCCTGATTGCCGCAGTGGGCAAGGGCAATGGCGAGGCGGCGCAAAAGAAAATCAACGCCGACGGCCTGGTGCTGGCCCCAGGGTTTATTGATCCGCATACCCACTACGATGCCCAAGTCGCCTGGGACCCGCTGGTGACCTGCTCCTCCTGGCACGGCATTACCACGGTGGTGATGGGCAACTGCGGCGTAGGCGTTGCGCCGGTTCGGCCCAAAGCCCGCGATATTGTCATGTGGGACTTGGTTAATGTCGAGGCGATTCCGTTCGAGGTCATGGAGCGCGGCATTGACTGGCAGTGGGAAACCCACGCCGAATATCTCGATGTCTTACAAAAGCGTGGCATGGGCATCAACGTCGCCTCGTTGGCCGCCCTCACGCCCCTGCGGCACTATGTGATGGGCGAAGAATCTTTCGAGCGAGAAGCCACCCCGGACGAAATCAGCGAGATGCAACGGCTGTTTCGTAACGCCATGCACGCCGGGGCGTTTGGCCTGACCAGTACGATTCTCAACAACCATATCGGCTTTGAGGGCCGTCCGCTCGCCTGCCGCAACGCCAGTCGGGCCGAATGGAGCGCCTTGTGCCAGGTCATGAAAGAAGAGGGTCGCGGCACGATTGAGCTGGCCCTGACCGGGACCAATGTCGGCCAGGTCTCGGACGACGAATATGACCTGCTCAAATTCCTGGTTGATGAAAGCCAGCGCCCGGTCACCTTCCTGGCCCTGTTTAATAAACCGGGCAAGCCGGAGTCCTATCTCAACGCCGTGGAGAAAGTTCAACCCATCCTCGGTTGGGACAAAGCCGTACCGCAGGTCACCTGCCGTCCGCTGCGGGTCCAGTTCAATATGAAGAACCCGTTCATCTTCGCGATTTTTTCGGCTTGGCACCACGTCTTCAACAAGAGTGTCGAAGAGCAGATGCAGATTTATGCCGATCCGGGTTTTCGCAACGCCTTTCGCGAAGAGATGGATAAGCGGCGTATCTTTCGCGGCCAGTGGGGGCGGATGACCGTGATTGATGCCCGCACTGAGGCGGTCAAACCACATGTTGCCAGCAAGAAGACGGTGGCCGAGATTGCCCGCGACCAGGGCAAGGACGTGGTGGACGCTTTTCTCGACCTGGCGGTGGCCGACCGCCTGGAGTTGATGTTCGACCTTCAGGCGTTCAATTTCGAACCCGAAGGAGTGAAGAATCTGGTCAGTGACCCTCGCTTTCTGATCGGCTTGTCCGACGGCGGAGCGCACGTGGACATGTTGTGCGATGCGGGGTACGCGACCTATCTGCTCGGTCGCTGGGTACGGGACAACCAGGTGTTGAGCCTTGAAGAGGGCGTCCGGCGGCTGACCTCAGTCCCGGCCGATCTGTTCGGTATTCCCAACCGGGGGCGGATCGCTCCGGGCCTGGTGGCTGACCTCACGCTGTTCGATCCTGATACGGTCGATGCCAAGGACCCGGAATATGTCTGGGACCTGCCCGGTGGCGGAAAACGCTTTGTTGCCAAATCCAAAGGCATCAAGACGACGGTCGTATCCGGTAACGTCCTGTATCAGGATGACGAGTATCAAGGGGGCTTACCCGGACAGGTGCTGCGCAGTACTGATCGCTAAAAAGCTGATCGCTAAAAAACAAGGGGGCGGTGCACGGACCGCCCCCTTCTCTATCTCCTCTTTCTATTGCTCTTCTCACCCGTCCACTATTACGTTTTCTTCCGTTAATAAGATCACAATTTCCGTGGAGCCGCCCGTCGCGCTGTTTCTGGCCGTCTGGCCTTCAGGTGTGCCGAAGACCTTGTCCATATCTGCCTGTGTCTCAAACCAGACCTCGGCCACGCCGTCGTAGCGCTGGTCGTCGGTTGTCGCCAGGTTAATACAGTAACGTTTCAAGCCGGGCCATTTCTTCACCTTGGGGGCGTGTTCTTCCAGCCAGCAGCGACGAAAGTCTGCCAGCGCCATCCCCTCAGGCCGCTTGAGAATACCAATGACTTTATACATAAGCCCTCCTTTTCCTGACCGATCCGAGCGCGCAAACCTGGACCGATATGCTCTGCGATATATAGCCTGGTCTCTGGCCGTTCAAGCAGCCTTTTCTTCAGCCTTGATTTCCGTTAGGGATGGACAGCACATTGCAGGATATTGTGGGAGGATCGGTATGGAGACACGTCCGGCATCATTGCTACCCGAACAGTTCGGCCCGTTGCAGGGCGTGCGGATTGTATCAAGCGGAACCTTAGTCGCCCAGCCGTTTGCCGCTGCCCTAGCCGCGGAAATGGGCGCCGAGGTGATTCAGATCGAACGCACCGGAGAGGGCGACGCGGCCTGGCGCCATCTGGGGATGCAACTGCCCGCTAAAGACGGCCAGGGGCAGGTGGCAACCACCTGGATTCAGGAACGGCGCAACGAATGGTATGTCACGCTGGACTTCAGCAAGCCCGAGGGCAAAGACCTGTTCCTCAAGCTGGTCAAGTCGTGTGACATCTGGATGGAGAGTTCAAAGCCCGGCTCCTATACCAAGTGGGGCCTGACCGACGAGGCCGTGCTCCAGGCTAACCCCAAGCTCGTCATCGCCCACGTCTCCGGCTACGGTCAGACCGGTCATCAGGACTACCTGGGGCGGGCCTCGTACGACATGATCGGCCAGGCTTTTGGTGGACTCATGTACCAGACCGGCTTTCCCGACCCCGACCCGCCGGTGCGGGCCAATCCCTGGACGGCCGACTATATTACGGCCCTGTTTTGCCTGTGGTCTTCCCTGGCCGGCTATATTTCCGCGCAACGCACCGGCACGGGTCAGGTCGTTGATATCTCGCAGTTCGAGGCGATCCACCGTCTGCTCTCGGGGACAATGGTCGAGTATTTCAGCAATGGCTTTGTCCGCGAGCGCACCGGCAATAAAGCCACCGCGTTCCAACCCTACGACGCATTCCAGGCCAGCGATGGCTGGGTGGTGGTTGGCGCGGTCGGCCTGGCGGTTTTTTCCCGGGTGTGCCGAGTTTTGGGCCTTGACCCGGAAGAAGAGAAATGGCAGCGCGCCAGCACCGATATTAACGGCCTGGAAGGCATCGAGTTTGACGCTCTGCTACGCGGCTGGATCGCCGAACGAACAGTCGAGGAAGTGGTTGAACAGTTGAACGCCGCCCAGGTCGCCTGCTGTCCGATCATGAACAGCCAGGCTATGGCGGAAGATCCGCACTACGAGGCCCGCAATGTTCATGTCGAGTGGGAGGACAATCAGGTCGGCACGGTCAAAGGCACCGGCGTCAGCCCTGCTTTTTCCGCCACACCGGGCAAGCTCTGGCGCGGGTCCGTGCCGGTCGGGCATGATAACGAGCAGATTTACACCCACTTTGCCGGACTCAGCCGCGAAGAAGTCGCCCAGTTCAAAGAAAAAGGCGTGATCTAAGCGCACGCGGAACCTCCTGAAACGTATCCGTGCAGGCAGCCGTCAATAGGCGGGCCGACGCGTGTGAACATCTAAGAGAAAAATTCGATATGGCCAGTTTGTTTGATGGTACCGAGGGTATGGAGAACATAGGGGATATCTATGACCGGATGGAAGCCAATTGCCCCCATCCTCGATCCACATCCCAAAAACTTTGGGCACTTCGGCACGCATGCGACATTCCCTCTCGCTCTCGTAATCAGTCTTGTGAAACCTTGATCGAGAAAGCCGTAGCCAATTTAGCGGCAAGAGGGCACATGCCTGGTTGGTTCAACCAATGTCCGACCGCCTCGGGGATTGCCGACTCCTCCGAAGATAGGAGAACCGCCTCCCGTAGAGGCAAGAGACGCGATGTCGATCTTGTTCACTGGTGTGGATCAAGAAAACACGCGCGTCTGGTCGAGTTGAAATGGGCGAGTGACGACCCGTGTTCCGCACTGAAGCAGATTCTCCGATACGGGGCCACTTACATCTTTTGTCGTATACACAAAAAGGAACTGCCTCTTCAGGCACAGCCGTTGATGGATGCCGCTCATGTATCGCTCGAAGTCGTTGCGCCCGCTCGTTACTACCTTGACAGTAGCCAGAAAGATTGCCTTGTACGGATGCGCGATTCCCTGAACAGGTTTGTCGGTTCCAAGACCGGTGGAATATGGTCAATGTCCTTGAACGTGCTTGCTTTTCCAGAGGATTTTGACCGGGTGCCGTTCACGGACGGAGAAGATGTAATAAAGAAATGCCGCGGGGCATCCGCTGAAGGTCAGAAGGTCTGCGCTACGTTTAATAATCTGGCTTCGGTCTGGCCTGCACCGTAAGGGAAAAAACGGGAATGACCAACAGATTCTTACCTGGCGTTCCGGGCCGGGAAATAGAGGAGGTATTCAACGTCGCGCCGGGCAATGAGATCAAAAACGGAAAGTTCGACAATCCGGCTTCTTCTGCTGCCCTAGTCGCCAACACCTTCGGTTTCTTCCTCAAGCGGGCACGAGAGTTACCCCCCTTGCCGGATTGCGGTAGGGAGGTATGGCCTGCCCGTTCGCTATCGCTCGAAGCGACGGTCCGCTTCCCCTGGAGCGGCGGACGCCATCCTGTTCTGGATTGTCTCGTTACAACGCCGTCGGCACTCATTGGTATAGAGTCTAAGCGGTTCGAGCCGTTCCGGGGCAAAAAGCCGGCTTCCTTTTCCGATGCGTACTGGCGACCGTGCTGGGGCGGTCGCATGAAAGGTTACGAAGCCGTCCGAGACAAGCTCCAAAAGAATGGGTGCCTGTATGCCTGCCTTGACTCGGCGCAGCTTGTCAAGCACGCCTTCGCCCTACGGACGGCGGTCAACCGCCAGAGAGGCGAACACTGCGGCCTCACCCCGATACTCTTTTATCTTTATGCGGAGCCGGCCGCTTGGCCAAAAGATGGAAAGCCGATTAGTACAAGCGAGAAAGCCGGGCACCGAGAAGAGATTGAGTGCTTCGCTAGGGATGTGACGGGTGACGAAGTGATCTTCATTGCTTGTTCGTATCAGAGACTACTGGAGGACTGGACGCGTAAGGGGGACGCCGAGATTCGTACACATGCAGACGCCATCAGCCACCACTTTTCGCCTTGAATCACCTCCGGCCACTTGGCCGTGCTGAACGAGCCCACGCTCCAGCGCCAATGGTTCCACCGCGGTACTGTTCGTGGTTTCGTGGTGCAGATTGTCTGTTTTTAGCAAGCACTACATTGGGCGAGACCATTATCCTGAATTCTTAGGTGATGATCATCTACCGAATCGAACACCGTAATTGGAATTAGGGTCATCTATAAAATTGTATTTTTCCACCTTCTCCCCTTGGTCAAAAAGAACAGCAAGGTTCTGTAGTTCCATATCTGTCACACCTATGGCAGACGCTTCAACATATGTATATGACCATATCATGGTTAGCTTTCCTTCAGGTCCATACGCTTGAGAAAGCGGCGAGCCAAACATTTGTATCATCTCCTCTTTTGTCGTTACCCCTATAGTAATCTTCTTAACACTTGCTTGATTGATTTTTGTCCCGCTACTGGCGCTGGCACAGCCGACAGTCGAGATCACAACGGCAAGTAATACTGATCTGAAAGTGTTGCTAAAATTAAATGCAAAATTTCTCATTTGGGCTTCCTCAATCCTGGCCGCAGTGGAAAAGCTACTTAAGGCAGGTAGGTAACCTCACGAAGATTTGCATGTCAACTCTCACTCACTAATGGCTCTCCTTGAAATCCGTAATCTGCGGAAACGTTATGGTACGGTTGAAGCCCTCCAGGGTCTCTCGTTAGATGTGGAGCGGGGAGAATTCTTTGGCCTGCTTGGCCCGAACGGCGCAGGAAAATCCACTACGATCAATATTCTGCTTGGCCTTATCATTGCCGACAGTGGTTCAATCCGAATTTTCGACCACGATTTTGCCTCCAACCACGTTGCCATTCGTCGCCGGATGAATGTGGCCGCGGCGTTTACCAGCATGAACGGCGTGCTGACCGTGTGGGAAAACCTGATGGTCTACGGCCGCATCTATGGCGTCAAACAGCTTCCCCGGAAAATCGACGAACTGCTCGAACGCTTCGAGATTACAGACCTGGCCAAACGCCGCTTGCAGCACCTCAGCTCGGGCCAACATACCCGCGTCACCTTGTGTAAAGGCTTTCTGAACGACCCGGAGCTCTTGCTGCTCGATGAGTGTACGCTTGGCCTTGATCCGGACATTGCCGAAAAAACCCGGCGGGCGCTGCAAGCCGTTCAACAGGAACGAAAAACAACCATTCTTTTCACGTCACATAATATGAATGAGGTCGAAGAGTTGTGTGGGCGGATTGCCTTTTTAAGTCAAGGCGAGATTCTCCGAGTTGATACGGCTGCTCATATTAAGCGGCTCATTCCGCACCAGGTCGTAGAGGTAGCCTTTCAAGCCGGGTCTGATCTCACCCTCATCCGTCAACTGCCTGGCATATCTCGGATTGAGCGGAACGGAGAGCATGCCTTGCGTTTTGTCCTCGATGATCCAACCCACCAACTCGACCCCTTACTCCGGCACTTGACGCAAAGCGGCAACCCCATTGTCGATATCCATGTCTCACGCCCAACGCTTGAGGATGTCTTCATCAAGGTCGCCCGAGGGGAGCTCTGAGCCACGTGCGCTTTGTGAACTCTCAGGACTATGGCTTTTCGACCATGGCAATTTGGGGCTTGGTCTATAAGTTTACCTGTCTGTGCTATCGCAGTCTGGACCGTATTTTTGACATTGTGTACTGGCCGGTCATCTCCCTCCTCTTGTGGGGGTTCACCAGCATGTTTATTGCGTCAACGTCTTCGTTCGCCGGGGTCATGGAGTTCTTTCTTGGCGGGGCTGTGCTGTGGAGTTTATTCTGGCGGGCGCAAACCGACGTCGGGACGTTTATCCTCGAAGATTTCTGGAGTCGCAATGTGTATAACCTGTTTGCCTCGCCAGTCACCTCGATCGAACTCTTTGCGGCAATTGGTCTTATTGGCCTCATTCGCTGCATCCTGAGTTTTCTTTTTCTCACCTTCCTCGCCTGGGGCCTGTACGCCTTTAATATTATGGATATTGGTGGTACAGCCATCGCCGCCTTCACCAGCGTCCTGCTTCTCTTCGGCTGGGTCATCGGTATTCTCATTGCTGCCCTGATCTTTCGCTACGGTCTCCGTATTCAGATCCTGGCCTGGTCCGTAGGATTTATTATTCAGCCTTTTAGCTGTGTTTTTTATCCGCTCGACAGTATGCCGGGCTGGGTTCAGGGCATTGCCATCACCCTCCCCAGCACACATGTGTTTGAAGGGCTGCGATACGCCATTGCAACCGGGGAATTAGCCTGGCAGCCGCTGCTACTGTCCTTCGGCTTGACTGCGGTGCTGTTTATTCTTTCCATTGCCTATTTTCAGTACGCGCTCTATCAGGCCAAGAAACTGGGTTTACTGACCCGCTTTGAGATGGCGTAGGATCTCAGTGGATTGTTCTATGGTCCTGCCGTCTTTTTGGCGTTCGTACGGAAAACCCGCTATGCTGAAAGCATTCGGGGAGAAAGGAGTAGTCACAATATCACCTATGAAACGCCTTCCGCTTATTGCGCTCCTTGCCGCGAGTCTTTTTGTTTTCGAGGTCTTTTGTGCTCACCTGCTTTCAGCCGCTCCGCTCACGAGTACCCACGCTGATCAGACCCAGGTCTCGCTGACGGTCTACAATTCCAACCTTGGACTGGTCAAAGATGTCCGTGAAATTGAACTGGCCGAGGGATTGACCCACCTTCAGTTTATGGATGTCGCGGCCCGGATTATGCCGACAACCGTGCTTATTCGGTCGCAGACCGACCCGGAAAACTTTCAGGTCTTGGAGCAGAACTATGAATACGACCTGCTCAGCCCGGACACTTTACTCGAAAAATATGTAGGCAAAGAAGTCAGGCTGCTCGACAAGAACTATTTCACTGGTAAAGACGAACTCGTGACTGCCACCCTGCTCGCCACGAATGACTCCCCGATTTATCAAGTCGGAGACGAAATCTCTATTGGTTTGCCGGGTAGAGTGATTCTGCCTCAACTGCCGGCCAACCTGATCGCCCAGCCGACGCTCGTGTGGCTGCTTCAGGCGCAGGCCGCCAGCACCCACACCATTGAAGCCTCCTACCTCACCAATGATATGACCTGGCAGGCCGATTATGTCCTTGCCCTCAACAGCGACGACAGTCTGGCCGACCTGTCCGGCTGGGTCTCTATAGAGAATCAATCCGGCACCACGTATCGCAACGCAACGCTCAAGCTGGTAGCTGGCAATATTAACCGGGTTCAGCCGGAAGTTCTTCGTGAGCGGCTCATGGCGGCGACCGCCATGGCTAGCGCTTCTTCAGAGTCACAGTTTCAGGAAGAATCCTTTTTCGAATACCACCTGTATACCCTGGAGCGCCCGACCACGGTTCAGAATAATCAGACCAAGCAAATGGCGCTCTTATCTGCTGCGGATATCCCTATCACCAAGCGCCTCGTTCTCCGCGGCCAACCCCACTATGTGCGCACCTCGTTTGACACGCCGCCTCCTCTACAAAAAGTGAGCGTCTATCTCGAAATCGAAAACGTCGAGCAGCACCATCTGGGCATACCCTTGCCTAAAGGGACCCTGCGTGTGTACAAAGCCGACGCGCAAGGCAGTCTCCAGTTTGTCGGTGAGGACAGTATTGACCACACGCCTAAAAACGAAACCGTCAGCGTGAAAATGGGTGAAGCATTTGACGTTGTTGGCGAGCGCCGCCAAACGAGCTTTACGCGTTTGTCCCGCCGCTCGTCAGAGGTAAGCTGGCAAATCGTCGTCCGTAATCACAAGGACGAAGACGTGCAAGTCCGCGTCGAAGAGCCCATGTACGGTGACTGGGAAGTCGTTGCTTCCACTCCGGAGCAGCACGAAAAGCCCGACGCCCATACCTTGCGTTTTGAGGTCACGGTGCCGAAGAACGGCGAGGTGAAAATTGGCTATCGCGTGCGAGTGAAGACATAACTCTGAACCCTCGCAGCTCTCTCTCCTCTAGCGCATAGGCCAAGCTACCTCCTACTTGAGAAGCCCGTCCGCGTCGCTGGAGTCGCGTCAACACTACATCCGATCAAGCTCAGCCCCGCCGACCCGCCCCGTTGGGGTCATGGTGAGGAGAGTTTATCCGATAAGCTCCTCGCTCTACTGAGGCTCGGCCTTCCGTGAGAGCCTTGCTTCAGCATATAGTGCCACAGCAAAGGAGATCAGTATGGCATTTTATCAGCTTGATCCAGAAGTCACACCGCAGGCTATTGATATGGATGCGGAGGTCGTTGAACAGCTGTCCCAGACGTTTCGTACAGCAGTGGAAGAGCAACAATTCTTTGCCGGCGCCCAGCTCGCCGTCTTTCGTAAGGGGAAAAAGGTCCTTGACCTTGGGGGAGGCGTCGCACGGCTCAGCGACGATACTCCAGTGCAGCCTGAGACTATGTTTACCCTGTACTCTTCGACAAAAGGTCTCGCCGCACTGTGTATGCATATGCTGCATGATCGGGGCATATTCCAATATGACGACCGGATTGCCCAATATTGGCCCGAGTTTGCTCAAAACGGGAAAGAGACGGCAACCATTACTCATATGCTGGGGCACAGGATCGGCAATACGCTTGGGCCTGACTGGTTGACACATCAACGCTGGGGCGACCGCGCCCAGTGTGCTAAGGCAATGGAAGAAATGACACCACGCTGGACACCGGGGGAGGCCAATGGCTACCATCCACTCAACTATGGCTTCATGTTGAACGAGCTGATGGTACGCCTCGATGGGCGCGACTGCGGAGAATTTTTTCGGGAGGAGGTCGCACAGCCGTTGGATCTGGACAGTTTGTTCATCGGCCTGCCGGAATCGGAGGAAGACCGCGTCGCTTGTGTGTATGAAGCCCCCTTGGATCACGGGTCTTTAAGCGCTGCGGCACAGGCCATGGGCATTACTCCGGACGAGGAATATTTTGCCTTTCAGCAATCGCTCAACTTTGACGAAGACCTTGATCCTGCGACGTTGGCGTATCCAGAACTCCAGAATATCTTTAATCGGCCTGAAACCCACCGGATCGTCCTGCCCGCTGGTGGCGGCATTGGCTCGGCCAGAGATATTGCCAAATTTTACGCGATGGTCTCGCTCGGTGCCCAGTGGGAAGGGAAACCGTATCTTTCCAAAGAGACGCTAGCGTTTGCTATTACCCCAACGAACAAACCGGGAGATATTGATCGTTCGCTGCGTTTGCCGATTATTTATGGACAAGGCTGGATGCTGGGCCATCTGGCGCAAGGCGCGACCCTACGGACGTTTGGGCATCCAGGCAAAGGCGGCCAGGTGTGCTTGGCTGATCTCGACCGTCAACTATCGATTGCCTTCCTCAATACCGGCCAGCAGGATTATCTGGGCTTTTTTCAGTTCTCAAATACACTGGTCGAATTGGCTTTGGCAGCATGTCGTTAGCCGTTCGGCTGCGGCGTTGTTGACCTGCGCCCCTGTTTCAGACTATGAAGACGAGGCTTTCCGCGTGAACACTAAAGGAGGAAATGTCTATGGCGGATACCACCCTGAGTACAGATAAGCTGCTCGATATGTATCGGACGATGCAAACCATCCGGCAGTTTGAGTCCCGTGTGCGTGATATTTTTCAAGAGGGTCAAATCCCTGGCTTTGTCCATGTCTCGATTGGCGAAGAGGCCTCCGCCACCGGAGTCGCAGCCGCTTTGACCGAGCAGGACTATATTACCAGCACCCACCGCGGTCACGGCCATTTGATCGCCAAGGGCGGCGAAGTCAAACCCATGATGGCCGAATTGTTCGGCAAAAAGACGGGCTACTGCAAGGGCAAGGGCGGCTCCATGCATATTGCCAATTTTGAGCTGGGTATCCTGGGGGCGAACGGCATTGTGGGTGCCGGTTTACCGATTGCGACTGGCGCGGGTCTGGCGGCAAAGGTGCGTGGCAGCAGTGAGGTCGCCGCCTGTTTCTTTGGTGACGGCGCCTCGAACGAGGGCACGTTTCACGAATCGCTCAATATCGCCTCGTCCTGGAAGCTGCCCGTTGTTTATGTGTGTGAAAACAATTTGTACGGAGAGTTTACCGCGGGGAAGGACGTCACCTCGGTCAAGGATATTGCCGACCGGGCGCGCGGCCACGATATGCCCGGCGTGGTGGTCAACGGTAATGACGTCGTCGAGGTCTATGAAGCCACCAGTCAGGCGGTTGAACGTGCGCGCAAGGGCGAAGGCCCGACGTTGATTGAATGTAAAACCTACCGTTGGGAAGGCCACGTGGTGGGCGAGGAAGCCTTTCTCGGTAAACGCAGTTATCGTCCCTCAGACGAAATAGAAGCGTGGAAGAAGCGTTGTCCGCTCATTACCTTTGAGCAACGTTTCGTGCCAGATCCCTTCAGCCAGGAAGAGATCGATGCCGTCCAGGCCGAGGTGAAGCAAGCCATTGATGACGCCGTCCAGTTTGCTCAAGACAGCCCATATCCGGAGCCGGAAGAAGCTCTGGAAGATATGTTCTCAGCCGCGTAGGGAGAGAAATCATGCCTGAAATGAATTTTATTCAAGCGATTAATACGGCCCTCGCCGAGGAACTCCGACACGACCCGGCAACCTTCATGATGGGCCTGGACATCTGGGTCGGTGCCTTTGGCGCGACCAGCGGCTTGACCGATGAGTTCGGTGCCGAGCGGATTCTGAACGCTCCCATTTCAGAAGCCGGCTATGCCGGCGCCGGGGTCGGCGCAGCCATGGCGGGGATGCGGCCGATTGTTGAAATCGAGTTCGCCAGCTTTTTCTACTGCTGCTGGGATCAGGTCTGTAATCAGGCGGCCAAGCTGCGCTATATGTCGGGCGGTCAGGCTGATATACCTATTACGTTTCGTGCCGTCTGCGGTGCGGTCGGCTCGGCAGCCGCCCAGCATTCCGAGACGGTCTACTCCCAGTTCATGAGTGTACCCGGACTCAAAATTGTGGTGCCTTCAGGTGCCTACGATATGAAGGGCCTGCTCAAAAGCGCCATTCGGGACAATAACCCCGTGCTGGTTTTTGAGCATCTCAAGCTGGGCCGAAGCAAAGAAGAAGTCCCGGAGGAGGAGTATCTTGTGCCCATCGGGCAGGCCGCGGTAAAACGCGAAGGCTCAGACGTCACCATTGTTGCGATCGGCTATATGGTCTCCCAAGCGCTCAAGGCCGCAAAAGCGCTGGAAGAGGATGGCATTTCTGCTGAAGTCATAGACCCGCGCAGTCTGATTCCGCTGGACGAAGAGACGATCCTCTCCTCCGTGGCCAAGACGCATAACGTCTTGGTGGTTGATGAGGGCCATCTGCGGTGCGGCGCGGCAGCAGAAATCTCGGCCGTCATTGCAGATAAGGGTTTCGACTCCCTGGACGCCCCGGTCAAGCGCTTGGCGGCTCCAGATGTCCCGGTCCCGTTCAGCCCCCCGTTAGAAAAATTCATTCTTCCCAACGACAAGAAGATTTCCGCGACTGTCAAGGAGATGCTGGGGTAAGCTTCCCTCCGCCTCAGCTTCTGAGGAAAGAAAGGATACACCTGTGGCCGTAGAAGTCGTAATGCCAAAGTTCGGTCTGACTATGACCGAGGGCACGATCCAACAATGGTTCAAATCCGAGGGCGATGCCATAAAAACTGGTGAATCCCTGTTTGAGGTCGAAACCGAAAAAGTGCTGTATGAAGTCGAAGCGTCCGCGGATGGAACGGTCGCCAAATTGCTGTATGCGGTCGAAGCCGTGGTCGGAGTCGGGCTGCCCGTCGCCATTATCGCGGAAGCGGGCGAGGAGGTGGCTGAAGTCGCCGCACGCTACGCAGACGCGCCGGCCGCCGCTCCGGCAGCTGCCCCGCCCGAGCCTGCTCCAGTGGCTACTTCCGCGCCGTCTCCGGCGCCGCAAGAGAAGCGTGGCCGCGTGCCTGTCACGCCCGCTGCCCGGAAGCTGGCAAAAGAACATAGCATTGATCTCTCCGGCGTGGCCGGGACTGGTCCGCGCGGTCGGATCACCCGCGAAGATGTGCAGAAAACTATTGATAGTGGAGGTCAAGCTGCTCCACCACCGGCACCAACCGCGACGCCGGCCGCGGCGGAAGACATTCCGTTACGCGGCATGCGAAAAGTGATTGCCGAGCGCATGCATCAGAGCCTTCAGGGCAGTGCTCAGCTCACCATCAGTACAGAAGCCGATGTCACGCAGTTGATCGATCGTCGTCAAGAAGTCCGCCAGGAATTCAACGTCACGTATACCGATTTTATTGTGCAGGCCTGTGCCCATGCCCTCAGGCAGCACCCACGCATGAATGCCCACCTCGAAGGGGATATCATCCGGGCCAACAACGATATCCACGTGGGACTGGCGGTTGCTCTGGACGAAGGCTTGATTGTTCCGGTCGTCCGGGATGCAGACAAAAAATCGCTTAAAGATATTGCTGCAGAGGCTAAGACCTTAGCCGAGAAGGCCCGCGCCAGTCAGCTCAAGCTCGAAGAAGTATCGGGTGGAACGTTTACCGTCTCCAACCTGGGTATGTACGGCGTTGATGCCTTTACTCCCATCATCAATGCCCCGCAGTCCGGCATTCTCGGCGTCGGTCGGATCGTTGAAAAACCGGTGATCCATCGCGGCGAGGTCACCAGGCGTTCGATGATGGTCTTGAGCCTGACGTTCGATCACCGCGTGATAGACGGGGCTCCGGCCGGGGCGTTTCTCCAGACCGTGGCCGACCTGCTGGCCCACGGGAACAGGGTTTCACTCGACACGAGGTAACGGGTCGAGCAGAGAGGTGTGGTTTCCGCGTCCCGCCCGGTCTTACAGTTCGGCCATGACCTGGGCTTCTGCTAGTGTCGTTGTGTGGGTCAGCGCCAGGTGAAAACGGCGGATATGCTGCTCGGCGGCATAGGCTTTGGCCTTGCCGTGCAGGACAATCTCAGGGCGCGAGCCCGGCTGGCGGACGACCTCAACATCGCGCCAGCCAACCGCGCGGCCCCAACCGCGTCCGAGCGCTTTCATTGTGGCTTCTTTAGCCGCAAAGCGTGCGGTATAACTCTGATACTTGGCTTTGCCCCGGCGCTCGCAATATGCCTGCTCACCAGGTGTGAAGACGCGCTTGCGGAAGCGCCCACCCGTTCGGGGGCGTTCGAGCGCGGTCCGGATGCGATCAACCTCGGCCAGGTCATTGCCAATGCCAAAAATCATCGCTCGTGCCCTCTGGCTAACACGCGGAGCAACTCTGGCACGAGGTCACATCACACGGTGGCGTTTGCCGTTCCAGTATGGCCTTACGCCATTCGACCCACAGATAGTGTTTGTCCACCCCGTGATCGATAAAATCCCAGGGCAGCCGCTCCTCCGAGTCATATCGGCGGTGAACAAAAAAGTCGGGATTGGGCCTGTCCTGAGCGGAATCGAGGGGGGCGCCGGGCCGGCGTTTTGCCTCACGCCGCCAGCGTTGAACTACGCCCCACCAATCGCCCCCGTGCGTATGGACATCGAGCAGTAGCTGGCCGACACGCCGGTCGCCACGGGACAGGACGGTCTGATAGTAAGCCTCACGCGGAGACTCGATATCGACCGTTACACGTGGTAGACGAGCAAGCTGTTTCTGTAAGCCTGCCATCTTGCGTCGGAGGGCGGGGAGTTCCTCCATGGGCTCCCACTGCAGGGGGGTCCACGGCTTGGGCACAAAGGCGTTGACCGATAAGGTAATCCTCCCGATCTTGGCCCGTTTGCCGCAAAACCGACTGTGAATTTTCTGCGTCAGCGTTCCAATGGCATCAACGTCGTCCTGGGTCTCGGTGGGCAAGCCCAGCATGAAGTACAGCTTGAGGGCCTGTACCCCGCCGCCGACCAACAGCTCTGTTGCGCGCAGGATCTCCGGCTCGGTGAGGTTCTTATTAATCACCCGGCGCATCCGTTCTGAGCCGGCTTCCGGTGCAACGGTAACCGAATGGGTATTGTTGCGTCCAACCGCGCGTGCCAGGTCCTGGGTAATCACATCGGCTTTTAACGAGGACGGAGACGCTCGGCCACCGGCCTGACCAATGAACTCGCACAAGCCGGCGATGCCCGGCTGGCTCGCCATTTCCGCTCCGATCAGGCCAATGGTCTGCCGTTCCTGCAAGCCTTGTGTCACTTGTTGTGTTAAGGCTGCCGTACTGCGATAGCGGACGGGTCGATACATAAAGCCGGCTGCGCAAAACCGGCAGCCCCACTCGCAACCTCGACTCGCCTCAATGAGAAACATATCACCAAAAACGGTTTCCTGTGTCAGGAGTTGCGACGTTGTCGGGTAGGCGTCCAAATCCAGCACCAAGCGACGCTGCACAGTCGGCTCACGACCGCTCGCCTGCGCGTCCCGGGCCTGATGGGGGCCCTGAGCAAGGGGTGCAGCATGGGTCACCTGGGCAAGATGTCCAGTCGTATCATAAGTAGGCTGAAACAAGGTTGGCACATAGGCACCGGCTATGGTGCTGAGCGCCCGCAATTTCGCTGTCGGATCGTCCGTCTCCGTGTCCAGAGATGCATAGCGGTCCAGAAACTCCGGAATCATTTCCTCACCCTCACCGATCAAGAACAGATCAACAAAATCGGCAATGGGTTCGGGGTTGAGAAAAGTTGCCGGTCCGCCGGCAATGACCAAGGGGTGGTGCGGAGTCCGTTCTGTGGCCCGGAGCGGGATATGCGCGGCCGCCAGAATATCAAGGATATGCAGATAGTCCGTCTCAAACGAAATCGAGAAAGCCAGGATCTCAAAATCGGCTAGGGGCCGTTGCGTCTCGAGTGAGGCCAGGGGCGCGCCCGCCCGCCCCAGCGCGGCGGCCTCGTCTGAGTCAGGCAGAAACGCCCGCTCACAGCGGCAGCTCACATGTTGGGTAAAGATTTTATAGGCAGCCTGGAAACCCAGATTCGACATCCCGACCGCATACTCGTTTGGATAAATGAGGCAAAGCGGAATGTCTCCATCAATGGCGGCTGAAAAAATGAGTTTTTCAGCCGCCAGACGTTTACGTGCCCGTTCGGTGGTCAGCCACATAAAAGTAGCGTTCTCCTCCCGTACACACGGGAGTCAGGGCTTCGAAGTGCGGGCTTCTAGCCCGCACTATGTATGGTCGAATGGTTGGCTCCTATCGGTTTGCCTGCTTGCGGAGAAAGACGGGCATGCCTTCGGCGAGCTCATCACTCTGCTCCGAGTCCAGGTTTTTTGTCGGAGGGATGACCGAACTTTGCGCGAGCGTGCGTCTCCGTGCATAGGCTGGTTGTTCCAGCACTGCTGGATCAAATGTCCCGGGCGACCCTTTTGTTTTCCGTCTCCCACCAGACACCGCACTGAGCGCTGGCGTTTTCGGTCGCTCTAATTCCTGTTCGCCAAATCCAGTGGCAATGACCGTAATGAGCAACTCTTCCTCCAAGGTCTCGTCAATGACCGCGCCAAAGATAATGTTGGCATCTTCAGCCGCTTCTTCCTGTATCAGCGTTGCCGCCTCATTCACTTCGTGCAGAGTGAGACTCTGTCCACCGGTCACATTGATCAGCACGCCGCGCGCGCCACTGATGGAGATATCTTCAAGCAGCGGGCTGGTAATGGCATGACGCGCGGCCTCTTCTGCCCGGTTCTCGCCACTCGCTGTGGCGGCCCCCATAATCGCCATCCCCATCTCGGCCATGATGGTGCGCACATCGGCAAAGTCGAGGTTAATCAGGCCAGGGATCATAATCACGTCAGAAATGCCTCGAACGGCCTGAAGCAAGATTTCATCTGCCTTGTGAAAGGCTTCAGTGAGTGGCTGACTGCGGCTCATGACCGCCAATAAACGGTGGTTCGGAATACAGATCAGCGTATCCACGTTTTCTTTCAACTCGTGGATACCCTCATCGGCCTGCCGCATGCGACGTTTTCCCTCAAAGACAAACGGCTTGGTCACCACCCCAACGGTCAACGCCCCACTTTCTTTTGCCAGCCGGGCGACAATAGGCGCCCCACCGGTGCCGGTTCCGCCACCCATGCCCGCTGTCACGAAGACCATATCGGCACCAACCAGATGCTGTCGCAACTCGTCCTCGGTTTCCAGCGTAGCGTTGCGACCGATCTCAGGATTAGCGCCTGCCCCAAGCCCTTTGGTCGACTCGGAGCCAAGTTGAATCTTGGTCGGTGCCAAACTAACCTGCAACGCTTGCGCGTCGGTATTCGCGGCAATGAAGTCAACACCGGACAGCCCATTATTGATCATCGTATTGATGGCATTCCCTCCAGCCCCTCCAATCCCAATGATACGGAGCTGAGCCCCACTACCCTCATTCTCCACAAACTCAATCATCTCTCACCTCCTTCATCTCCAGTTAGCATGTCTCCACCGGAGAGGCTACGGTCTAAAAAAATTCCCGAAACCACTCGACGACCCGTTCCCGCATATGCTGCCAGTTCTGTCCGTTCCGTACCTGGGCCAGCGGGCGGAGCGCGTCCTGCGCATGACACAGGATCAGACCGATATTGGCCGCATACAGGGGACTCTGGGCTGGATCAATCATATCGCTTGCACACCGCGGCGTACCCCGACGCGCCGACATACGGAAGACGCGCTGGGCTAAATCCGGCACGCCTTCAAGGAGAGTACTCCCACCGGTGAGGACTACGCCAGCGCCGAGCCGGCCTGAGAGGCCTCCAAAATCAAGCTGCTCCTGAACGAGCTCGAAAATCTCTTCAAGCCGAGGTTCGATAATTTCGCTCATTTTTCTCCGTGGGAGCGGAGCGGCATCACGCTCGCCGATACGAGGCATCTGAATCACCTCCCCCGGTGCAATCAGGCTGGTCAAAGCACAACCGTGCTGCTGTTTCAGCCTTTCTGCCTCTGCCACTGGGATACACAGACCCACGGCTAGGTCGTTGGTTACGTTTTCCCCACCAACCGGCAGGACTGCAGTGTAAGAGACGACGCCTTGACAAAAAGCTGCCACACTAGTCGTGCCTGCCCCAATGTCGAGCACGACAACGCCCAGCTCTTTCTCCTCTGGAGTCAAGACGGCCTCGGCTGCCGCCAGCGCGCTATAATACACGCCGTTGAGATAGAGCCCCGCCCGCTCACAGCATTTCTGGAGGGCGTACAGGGCCGTTGAGGAAACGCTGATAACATGGACATCGGTCTCAAGCCGTACACCACTCGCCCCAACGGGGTTACGGCCGCGCTCTTGTCCATCCACCAGAAACTCCTGTGGGAAAACGTGCAAAATTTCACACTCCGGGGGCAGGGCAATCGTCTGGGCTACCGCAACCACTTCCTGAACATCGTCCGTAGACACCTCGCCGCCTTTGACTCGGACAACGCCCTGACTCGAAATGCCCTCCATATGTCCACCGGTCAGGCTGACAAACACATTATGAATTTCGCAGTTGGCATTGGCCTCCGCTTCCGCCACTGCCTGTTGCAGTCCCTGGGCCGCATTCTCGACATTAGTGACAAGCCCTTTGCGCACCCCTTGAGACGGCGCGGTCCCCACCCCCAAAACGGCCAGCCCCTCATTCGTTCTTTCCGCAACGACAACAGATGTCTGACTCGTCCCAATATCAACACTCACCAGGAGGGAATCCTTGTTTTCCATATTCTCCATACCGCCTCCCTAAGCGTGCGAGTTAAATCCACGGCTCAAAGAGGAAACGTGTCCTCCAGTAGACAGGAGATGCTGGACACGTTTCCTCTTTTTCTCCTTATCCAGTCTTAATGGAAGAGGAGATGCTACAATCTGATCAGTAAAACGCGCATCAAAAACGGTTGCTCGTTGGTCCTGTGGCCAGTGCTCCAGCACCCGTTGCATCAGCACAAACACGCTAGGACGAATCTGCTGGCCGAGCCGAATCACGACCTGACGATCGGACAAAAACAGCGTATAGCCTCGCTGGTCGTCCCAATGAATTTCAGACAACGCAACATTCCATTCCTGTATCAGCAAAAGACATAAACGCACTCCGGCGATGACCATCCTGGCGGTTTGCGTTTCAAGGGGCACCCGCTCAAGTCCGCTCACGAACGGCAGATCGTGCGCGCCAGATGCGGGAGCAACAAAACCGTCACCGTTTCCGTCCAGATACGCGGCTTCTGGACGCCGGATGCGCGCGATAGGCTGACGCTCCCGGATAGTCAGGTACACACGCTGCGGGAACTCCCGGGTGACAACGGCCGTGTGGACCCAGGGGTGTTGCCGTAGACGCTGCTCCACTGCCTGGACGTCCAGAGCGACAGTATTCATCCCCGCCGCCACTCCTGCCCACTGTTTGATTTCGTCCGATGTGAGCGTGCCGTCAGTTGAGACAACAATATCTGTCGCGGTGAAGTACGAATGATGCTGAGCATAGTGGACCAAAACGACTCCCCCGATGCTGCAAGCAACGCACACTAGCCCCAATAGGACTATCAACCGGGTCCGTTGGGCTATGGCCAGCCATAAAGAGAGCAGAATTGAGGGTTTTTTGCGGGCTGGGGGGCTCATACTTCTCCTCGCGGAATATGGAGTGTCGCCTGCTGCAGGATGACCTCCACGAGATCCTCATAGGACAGCCCATGATGGGCGGCGATGCGGGGCAAATAACTCAAGGCCGTCAAGCCAGGCAACGAATTCAGTTCAATCAGGAAAATCTCTCCAGCCGGACTGACCCGCATATCAACTCGGCTATAGCCGCTGCACCCTATGGCACGATGCGCCTGTCGGGCCAGCTTGAGGACCTGCACATAGGTTACTTCCGGTAGCGGGGCCGGCATGAGAAATTCTTCCCGTCCAGGTGTATATTTGACATCATAGGAATGGAATTCTCCCTTGGCCACGACTTCCATCGCTCCGATCGCCTGTCCCTCAATAATACCGACCGTCACCTCCTTGCCGGGAATATAGGCTTCCACCAGACAGGCCGTGTCATACTGAAACGCCTGAGTTAGAGCGGGCGTGAGCATCGCCTCGGAGTGGACAATGCTTACGCCAACACTTGATCCTTCTGCAATCGGCTTGACCACAACCGGGTAGGAGCGCACGGCCTGCTCAGCCGGGGGTCCCTGCTCGACAATCTGCCAGTCGGGCGTTGGCAAAGCATAGGTCTGCCAAATCCGTTTAGCCATCGGCTTATTCATAGCTACGGCACTCGCCAAGACGCTGGACCCCGTGTATGGAATCCCCAGGGTTTCCAGTACGCCTTGCACCGCCCCATCTTCTCCGAATTTTCCATGCAGGGCGATAAAAACGATATCCGTCTTTTGCGCCTGAGCAATCCATGCGCCGTCCGGCTCAACCGAGATAGAACGGACGCGATAGCCGCGTGTCTCTAGCGCGGCGCAGACCGCCTCGCCCGTCAAACGAGAAATCTCCCGTTCCGCAGATAGTCCGCCCCAGAGCACCCCGACCAACTGTTCGGATTTCATCTCGGCTACCATTCTCCAACCCGACGGACCTCTGGCTCAAGCCAGACCCGTTCTTCTTGCCAGACCTGGCGTTGCACCTGTTCTATGAGGTGCCAGACTTGGTTCGCCGTGGCACCTCCCGTATTCACAATAAAATTGGCGTGCTGCTCAGAGACCTGGGCTTGTCCCTGACGGCTACCCTTACAGCCTACTGCCTCAATGATGCGCCCCGCATAGCGTCCCGGCGGGTTCTTAAATATGGACCCAGCGTTCGGATATCCGTAGGGCTGGTTGCGCTGCCGTTTTTCGCGGGCCTGTTGCATCGCGGCTGTAATACTGGCTGAGGGCTTTTGCGAGAGGCGAAACACAACCTCACTCACGATGAATTGTGGCGGGAGTGCGGTCGTTCTATAGGCAAAGCCAATCGAGGCACTGGACAAACGCACGGACTGGCCTGTCCGAATAATCCCCGTAATCGTCTCCACCACCACACTCAGTTCACCCCCAAAGGCCCCGGCATTCATTAAGAGGCCCCCACCCACGCGTCCGGGAATCCCCTCAGCGAATTCCAGCCCCCCATACCCTTTGCGCGCGGCTTCCCGCACGAAGCGGCCCAACGAGCGGCCGGCGCCGACACGAACCTGAGCGGTATTCTTCTGCTCAGGCTGGCCCTCCCACTCGGCATAGTCGAAACCCGGTCCCAGCCGAATCACGACCCCGCGCACCCCTTTGTCGCTAACAAGGACATTCGTCCCCCCTCCAAGGAGGAAGCAGGGTACACCGTATTCCATCACAATGCGTATCAGTGCCTGAAGCTCTGTAGGCGTATTTGGTTCGACGAAAACGTCGGCCGGCCCACCAATACGAAATGACGTGTAGCGGGCCAGACCGACATCAAAGCGTACACACGGACCGAGGGCGCGTCGTAGCCGCGTCTTCAGCGCCGTCCGTACCTCAGTGTGCATTGACGCCTCCACTCTGGAGTTGTGCGAGTAGCTCGGGGCCAGTCCGGACAATATCCCCGGCTCCTAAGGTCAACACCAAGTCCCCTGCCCGGACGATGGTCTGTACCGTCTGTGCCAACTCTGCGCGGGACGGGACAAAATAGACCTCAGCATGGCCGCGCCGTTTGATGGCGTGATAGAGCCTTTCTCCTGATATATCAGCCTGCGGCTCCTCACCAGCGGGATAGATTTCCGTCAGCACCAACACGTCCGCATCATCAAACGCCGACAGGAACTCGTCGAAGAGGTGAGCGGTGCGTGAATAGCGGTGGGGTTGGAAGAGGGCGACCAACCGCCGGCCAAAGCCTTCCCTGGCAGCCCGTAAGGTGGCGCGTACCTCTTCCGGGTGATGGGCATAGTCGTCAACCACCAACACTGCTGCCTCCTCCCCCTTTATCTCAAAGCGCCGCTGAATACCGGTAAAGCTGTGCAGGGCCTCCTGGACCTGGGAAAACGGAATCTCCAGTTCCAGGGCGACCACCACCGCCGCCAGGGCATTCAGCGCGGCGTGGCGTCCAGGCAGGTTCAGTTGGATATTGCCTAGGGGCTCTGGGCCACGCCAGACCTCACACCGTGTCGTGAGGCCGGAGACCGTCAGATGTTTAGCCTGCACATCCGCTTCCGGACTCAGGCCATAGGTCACAAATCGCTTGCGCACCTGAGAAAGCAGTGCCCGGACACGCACGTTGTCCAGGCACAGTACGGCGCGGCCGTAAAAGGGGAGGCGATTGATAAAGTCAAGATAGGCGGTTTGGACGCGATCCATATGTCCATAATAGTCAAGATGCTCGGGGTCAATATTGGTCACCACACCAATCGTTGGGCTGAGCAGGAGAAACGTCCCGTCACTCTCGTCGGCTTCCGCAACCAGAAAACGCCCCTGCCCCAGCCGGGCATTGGATCCCAGCACGTTGAGGCGTCCGCCAATAACCATGGTTGGATCAAAGTGGGCATGGGCGAGGACGGTTGCGATTAAGGAGGTCGTCGTCGTCTTGCCATGCGTCCCGGCAACCGCGATGCCGTATTTGAGGCGCATCAGCTCAGCCAGCATTTCGGCCCGAGGAATGACCGGAATACTGAGCGCGCGGGCACGCACGACTTCCGGGTTCGCATATTTGACAGCCGACGAGATGACCACAACATCGGTATCGGCATGGACGTGCTGTGGTTGGTGACCATACACAATGTGCGCGCCGTTGCGTTTCAAGCGCAGCGTTGTTTCGGATTCGGTCAGGTCCGATCCACTGATCTGATAGTCGAGATTGAGCAAGACTTCGGCAATGCCGCTCATGCCGACTCCGCCAATACCGACAAAATGAATCCGTCGGTTGGTATTAAACAAGACCGGCGTCTCGGACGCCGCGTTCGCGTGAAGGGGAAGGGCAGCCCGAGCGGGTGGCATCTGGAGCCCCACAGCCACGGGTGGCGGCGTATCAGCCCCGGCCGGCCAGCGGTCTACGCTGCCGCTCGGTTTCCGTTTCTTCATTTTTCCTGACACGGAACCTCCTGACCGAAAGAAGACACATACGGGGTGCAGGCAAAACAGGTCTGTACGACGGCGGCGGTCGCGTCGGGATGGCCTAAAGCGGCCGCCGCCCGGGCCATATTTCCTAACATGTCTCTGTGCTGGACGAGGCGCACAATCGTTTGCTCAAGTAACTCGGGGGACAGCGCGTGGTCCAGGAGCATCACCGCCGCGCCCACCTGTACAAGGGCCTCGGCATTAGCCCGCTGGTGGTCGTCTGCCGCGTATGGGTAGGGAATCAGGATGGCCGGCTTGCCGAGCAGGGTCAGCTCCGCGGCCGTTATCGCTCCAGCCCGGCAAA
Source organism: Desulfurellaceae bacterium bin18 (assembly GCA_002238415.1). Taxonomy (GTDB): domain Bacteria; phylum Desulfobacterota; class Binatia; order Bin18; family Bin18; genus Bin18. Next base: position 89,716 of record MPMI01000020.1, read on the forward strand.
TCACGAGGTCGGCCTCAGCATACACCTCCTGCATGGCGTCAATAAACGGTACCACTCGGGCCGCTATCCCCTCAGCCGCGTAAGCGGCTGAGACATCTGCGTGCTCAGCTTGGCCGGTCTGATGGATGATCTGTATCGATGGAGTTAGGTCTGTACTCTTCTGTCTGCTTCGTTTCCTGTCTAAGCGCGCGAGGGCCTGCGGCACAATATGGTTGAGCCGGTGTGCGCCGGCGCTGCCACCAAAGACGAGAATGGTAAAAGGCTTGTCTGTTGCTGCCGGTTGGAGCGCTGGCCGTAAGGCGGACCGGACCGGGTTGCCAGTATGGACAACTTTATGGGTGGGGAAGAATCGGGCGGCCGTTTCAAATCCGAGACAGACGCGGGTGGCAAACCAACTCAGGAAACGGTTTGCCAACCCAGGAATCGCGTTGGGCTCAAGCAGAACGCAGGGGATACGCTGCAGCCAACCAGCCAAGACGGTCGGAGCAGATGCATAGCCACCTATACTGAAGACCACGTCGGGAGCGAACTCACGGATGATACGCCACGCGGCCCCAACGCCATAACCAGCGACTCCTATGGATCGGATTTTTCCCCATCGCGTTCGTCCGCGGAGCTGCTCAGCCGGAATGAAACGTAAAGAAAATCCAAGTTGTGGGATGACGTCCTTCTCCATTCCACCGGCGGTGCCAACAAACAACACCTCCGCACCAGCCTGTCGCTGCGCGAACTCTGCCACCGCAACTCCAGGAAAGAGATGTCCACCGGTGCCTCCCGCTGCCAAGAGAAGTCGAGGCGCCCTAGGCATGGGCACCCTCCCTCGGTTGGACTTCACGCGAGAGTCTCAGCAACATGCCAGTACAGAAAAGGCTGATGACCAACGCAGACCCTCCGTAGCTGACGAAGGGCAGCGGCAGTCCGGTTATCGGGAGCAGACCGACGACGACCGCCATATTGATCCCGGCCTGACAGACGATGGAGAAGGTACAGCCAAAGGCGAGTAAACGACCAAACTGGGTTGGGTGATACGACGCAACCCGGAGCCCCCGAGCGCCAAAGAGACCAAACAGGAGAACGATGCCTGTGGTACCCCACAGACCGATTTCTTCGCCAATCACAGCGAAAATAAAGTCCGTGTGGGCCTCTGGCAAATAAAACATCTTCTGGCGACTTTCTCCGAGTCCGACCCCAGAGACTCCGCCTGCCCCAAAGGCCAGGCGGGATTGGTTGAGTTGATAGCCCTCCCCCTGCAAATCCGCAGACTGGTCCAGAAACGTCAAGAAACGGTCCGTCCGGTATTCCGCACTCAGGACTCCATAGCTGAGGCACAGCAGCCCGACGCCGACCAGTACGGCCAGATGCCGACCACGCGCGCCAGCAACAAAAAGCACAGCTGCTAAAAGGAGACTGATGAATACGGCCCCCCCTAAATCTGGCTCCAGGGCAATGAGCACCACGACACACCCGACCACCAAAAGGAGGGGGAGTAAGCCATACACAAAGCTGTGCAGGCGGTCCGCCTTTTTCGCCAGCGCATAGGCAAGGTAGAGTACGACGGCGCCCTTAGCGAATTCGGAGGGTTGAAAATTCAGCCCTCCGAAGGATAGCCAGCGCTGTACATTGCCGTGACTGAAGCCTGGCAGCAAGACCAGACAGAGGCTGATGAAGGCTCCGATTAGCGCCGGATAGGTGAGTGTACGGAATACTGTCGAAGGGAGCGCCAGGGCTACGAGACAGCCCAAACAGCCGATCACTAAGGCGAGATTGTGTTTTCGAACAAAAAGATAGGGATCATCGAAGCGGTCAAACGCATAAAAATAAGTGGTGTTCAAGACGAACAGCTCTCCACTCAGGATCAGTAGGAGCACCGCTCCGAGCAGCCATGAGTCAACCGGACCACGCCGGATCGGCTGTGCGGTTTGGGTGTCGGTGAACGGTCCAGAGAGCCTGTTGTCAAGCATCTTCATAGCGCTTCAACATAAGTCCGGAACGCCTCCCCACGATGGGCATAGTTCCGGAACTGATCAAAACTCGCGCAGGCCGGAGAGAGGAGGACGATATCCCCCGCCTGGGCTCCCCTGTGAGCAGCCTGAACCGCCTCGTCCAATGCATTGACCAGCAGGGTTTCGGTATCCTGCCCCAATGCAGCGCGTAAGGAGCGTTGGGCCTGGCCAAAGAGAATCAGCTTTTTCACCTTGGTCTGGACGACCTCCCGGAGGGGACGATAATCGCCGCCTTTCTCCACCCCCCCGGCAAGCAGAATAACCGGCTCGGAAAAACTGTTGAGCGATTGGACCACGGCGTCGATATTCGTCCCTTTGGAGTCATTGATATAGGCCACCCCATTTTTCTCCGCGACCAGTTCAAGCCGGTGTGGTAAGCCCGTAAAGGAAGCCAACACGCTCTGGATGATAGCTGGGGGGACCCCCCACAACGTAGCCGCACTCACCGCGGCCATGACGTTGGCAATATTATGCCTCCCGCGGAGAGGTATGTCATCAATCGCATAGTGCATCTCGCGGCCGACGTGGCGAAGAACGAGGCTCTCCGCCCCAACCCAGGCCCCTTCGTTCTTGTCTCCGGTCATAGGAGTCCAGCCAAAAGAAAACAGCCGTCCAGGGAGTCCGTGACACAAGGCCTGGACGCTGGCGTCGTCTCGATTCATGACCACCCAATCAGACCGTCGTTGCCGAGCAAATAAGCGCCGTTTGGTCTGGCCATAGTGTCCAAAACTCCCGTGCCGATCCAGGTGATCTTCGCTCAGATTGAGGAAGACTCCAATCTGAGGTCGGAACTGCTCGACCCATTCGAGTTGAAAGCTGGAAATCTCAGCAACCGCAACCGCACTAGCTGTTCCCACAGCGTCAATGAGCGGGGTTCCCAGGTTTCCCCCAATAAAGGTCTCCTGGCCGGACCGCTGCATCATCTCCCCGAGGAGAGCCGTCGTCGTGCTTTTCCCGTTCGTCCCGGTGATAGCTACAACCGGACAGGTCAGGAGCTGATAGGCCAGCTCGATTTCACTCTGTACCGTAACCCGCCGCTGGCCCGCCTCCCTCAACAGCGGATGCTTGGCCGGCACACCAGGACTGGGAATCACGAGTTGCACCCCACACAGGAGTGCGTCCGCGTCGTCGTCTGAGCGGATTTCCATATCGGATTGGGCACGAGCCGAGGCGACCGCATCGGCCTGGCTGTCGGCGATACGGACACGACCGCCGTGAGCAAGAATACACCGAGCCACGCTTTTCCCTGTCCGTCCCAGGCCGATGATCAGTACGGTTTTTCCCGCCAGGTCCATACTCATTTTCTCAGCGCAGTTTGAGTGTGCTTAAGGCAGCCAGGGCACAAATGATGGAGACAATCCAAAAGCGAACAATGATCAGCGGTTCCGGCCAGCCCAATAACTCAAAATGGTGATGCAGTGGAGCCATACGGAAGATGCGTTTCCGTCTCAATTTATACGAGCTCACCTGGAAGATGACCGAGGCGGCCTCAATCACAAAAACGCCGCCCACGATCGCTAGCACGATCTCCTGTTTACTGATCAGCGCGACAATGCCCAGCGCCGCCCCGAGGGAGAGGGAGCCCACATCACCCATAAACATCTGGGCCGGGTAGGCGTTAAACCACAAAAAGCCCAGCCCAGCGGCAGCCAGGGCTCCACAGAAAATGGCCACCTCCCCGGAGCCCGCCACATAGGGCACCTGTAAATATTCAGCCATTCCACTATGCCCGCTCACATAGGTGAAAATGGCATAGGTCACTCCAGCGATCATCACCGGCCCAATGGCTAATCCATCCAGACCATCAGTGAGATTGACCGCATTCGAGGCGCCCACCACCACAAGAGCGGCAAAGGGGATATACCACCAGCCCAGGACTGGTCGGAGGTCTTTGAAGAAGGGAATGGTCAGCGTCGTGTCAAAACCCGGCTGTGCAAACAGCCACAAGGCTGCCGCCAGGGCAATCACACCTTGCGCCAGGAGTTTATACTTCCCTCGCAAACCGACCGAGTCCTGCCGGCTGAGCTTCCGATAATCGTCGAGAAATCCAATCAAACCAAAACCGATAGTGACGCCCAGCACCAACCAGATATACGGATTGGTTAAGTCTGCTAACAAGATCGTCGCCAGGGTGAGAGAGAAAAGAATCAACGTCCCTCCCATGGTGGGTGTACCAGCTTTACTCAGATGCGCCGCAGGTCCATCCGAACGGATGGGCTGACCCGCCTTGAGCGCGGTCAGTCGTGCAATCAGCCAGGGTCCGAGGATAAAGGAAACGCTCAGAGCCAATAAGCCCGCTAACAGGGTCCTAAACGTAATATAGCGAAAGACGTTAAACCCGGAGTAGGTCGTATGCAGGGCGTATAGAAAGGCGTACAGCATTACGCACAGCCCTCCAACGCCTGTCCTGAGCTGCGACGCAGGGACAGATAGTGTCGGACCTCTTCCGCATCATCAAAATGAGAGCGCGTCGTGCCGATAATCTGATAATCCTCGTGCCCCTTACCGGCAATGACCACCACATCGCCTGCTTGGGCCTCGTCCAGCGCTCGTCGGATAGCGCTACGCCGATCGACAATGACCAGATACGAACCCGTGGGGACATCCGCTCTCCTCACCCGTTGTGGCTCTTCTCGGGTCATCCCAGTCCGACTGAGTCCAGGTTCCGTTTCCGTCAGGATCTGGTACGGGTCTTCAGTTCGAGGATTGTCCGAGGTTAAAACCACCACGTCACTCAGACGGCCGGCCACTTCCCCCATCAGCGGCCGCTTGCCTCTGTCCCGATCCCCGCCGCAGCCGAATACGGTGATCAGCCGCTTTGCTGTGAGGACACGCAGGGCTGCCAGCGTCTTCTCTAGCGCGTCGGGCTTATGGGCATAATCGACGAAGACCTCAAATGGCTGTCCGACCGAGAGGGCTTCCAGCCGACCCGGCACACGGCGACATTGAGCGATCCCTTCCCTCACCTTTTTGAGCGGGCTCCCAAGGGCATGCGCAACAGTGACGGCCGCAAGGATGTTGTAGACGTGTGGCTCACCAATCAAGGACGACACCGTGGAGAGTGTATCTTGTCCAACCTGCAACTCAGCCTGAATGCCGGCTAAACTATAGCTGACGTGCCGGACGGAGACCGTTGTGTCCTGGTGGAGGCTATAGGTCAGTACGGGATGGGCAACAGACTCGGTGAGCAGTTTCTGGCCCCAGGTGTCATCCGCATTAATGACCGCAAAGCGGCTGCGTTTTGGCGACCCGGCCAGACCGTCGCGAAAGAGCCGGGCCTTTGCGGCAAAATACGCCGCCGTATTCAGATGGTAATCGAGATGGTCGCGGCCAAGATTCGTGAAGACTCCACCGTCCCAGCGGCAGCCCCAGACCCGCTCTTGGGCTAAGGCATGAGACGAGACCTCCATAATGACATGACTCACTCCAGCCCTGACCATATCGGCTAAGAGGGCTTGTAGTTCAACCGCCTCTGGGGTGGTGAGGGGAGCGGGACGCTCCTGATCTGCATAGCGGTAGTTCACCGTTCCGATCACGCCCACAGTCCAGCCTAGCGCTTTGCCTATGGCTTCCAACACATACGTGGTTGTTGTTTTCCCACTGGTTCCAGTCACGCCGATCAGGGTCAGCCGTTCACTCGGCCGATGATAAAATTGATCGGCTATGGCCCCAAGGAGCCGTCGTGGCTGCTCTGAGGTGATAAGGGTCACTCCCGGGGGCACCTCCGTATCTGGCGGAGCGACAACGGCCCGTGCTCCCTGGTCAAGCGCTTGTTCAAGAAAGGCAGTCCCTTCCGTCTTTGTTCCCGGCAGGGCAAAAAAGAGCGCTCCCGGAGTCACCCGGCGTGAGTCATACACCAGCGCCTCGACCGGAATATCAGTCGGGCCGTGAATCTGGAACGCAGGGCCGGCGAGCCCATATGAATCAAGAGGCAGGAGCTGCCGCAGCCACGTCACATCGCACCTCACCGGTCTGCTTCAAGTCTGAGTTCATATACCGCTTCGCCTGTCTGCACCTTATTTCGGACCCTCTGGCCCGTGACATACCCACTCCCGTGGGCAACGACCCGCAGCCCGTTCGCGGACGCTTTCCGTATGGCCGCCCGTAGACTGAGACCAATAAAATTATCAACCTCGGAGCGGTCGGCTAACGAGTCATCCCCCCCCGCGTTATAAGCTTCGGACGAAAAAGCGGATTCAGCGGAGAGCTTGGTGGTCGAGACATGTGGGCGGCCTGCCCATTGGATGTCCGCCCCTTCTCCTGCACTTCCCGCGACCCCAAGGTAGGTAAGAGATTGCCGGGCAATCGCTTGAAACACCGGTGCCGCGACCGTCCCTCCATCGGTGGCCGTCTTAGGCTCATCGATGACTGCTAAAATCACGAGCCGAGGCTGCTCGGCGGGAACCATGCCAATAAAAGACGCGATGCGACCGGTCTCCGAATACCCGCCCTGGGGGTCAGGTTTTTGCGAAGTACCGGTTTTTCCTGCTACCCGAAACCCTTGAATCTGGGCGCGCCGGCCTGTTCCCCCCGGCTCGACAACGTGCTCAAGCAAGGTCCGTATGCGCCGCGCGGTTTCGGGCTGAATCACCTGCCTGAGCGGGGTCGGACCGTTCGCGTGAACGACTTCCCCCGTACGAGTCACGACTTCACTCACGACATAGGGGCGCATGAGCATGCCGTCGTTGGCGAGCGCCGCATAGGCACAGGCCAACTGCAATGGCGTGACTGCCACCCCCTGTCCAAAGCTGACCGTCACAAGCCTGATCCGCGACCAGGCCTGGAGCGATGGGAGGTTGCCGCTTATCTCCCCCGGCAGATCAACGCCGGTTTTCTGTCCGATCCCAAAGGCCCGAAGGTAGTCATAATAGCGCTCTTTCCCCAGCAGTTCGCCGATCTTGGCTGCGCCAATATTGCTCGATTTTGTCAAGACCCGGTCAACGCTGAGTTCGCCGTAGGGATGAACGTCGTGGATCGTATGCCCGCCAACCCGGTAGGCACCGTGTTCGCAAAAAATGGGGTCCGTCTCGCTGACTTGTTTGGTATCCAGGGCGGCGGCAACCAATAATGCCTTGAGTGTTGACCCCGGTTCGTAGTAGTCGCTGATCACTCGATTACGGCGCGTATCAGGTGGAAAATCTCCGGGCATATTCGGATCGAAGGCCGGCACCTGAGCCAGGGCGAGAATAGCAAACGTCTGGGGGTCAAGTATAATCACCGACCCGGCCGCAGCCCGACTGTGTTGCACGGCGCGCTCCAACTCGCGCTCAGCCACATACTGGAGCGTCGTATCCAGAGTCAAACGCACGCGGAATGTCTCAGGCTGCTGACCGCCGCCACGGATCAGGATTGCTCGTTGACGCCCATCACGCTCACCCAGAGTGTGGCTGACTGGCCCGAGCAAATAGTGATTATACGCCTTTTCGACCCCCTCTAAGCCTTTCGCATCCACATTGACAAATCCGAGCAGGGGGGCGGCCAAGGTTCGATACGGATACACACGGCGCTGGGTGCTCTTGCTGTCAAGGCCAGACACGCGGAGCGCTTTGATCTGGCTGGCTTCCTGGGGGAAGACCCCCCGTTTGAGCCAGACAAACGGCTCGGAGGAATGGAGAATGGCATCGACCTGTTGTGCGGGCAGGGAGAGGTGTTGGGCCAGTACGGGAATTATGTCCTCCACATCGGTCGGGAGTTTTGCTGGATGGACATAGAGGGATTCAGCCCCAACGCTAAAGGCCAACCGCCGCCCGTTACGATCAACAATAGCACCACGCTGTGACGTCACGGTCTCACGGTGACGGTATTGCCCGGCAGCGCGCTGGGCGAGCGTATCTCCCTGCACCACCGTGAGGTGGACG
>MPMI01000063.1 GCA_002238415.1 Desulfurellaceae bacterium bin18
GGCGAGTCTTGTTGACTCACCGCCCACATTGTCTTGTGAAATGTGCCACCATGCTAAAGCACCACACCATAAATTCGTAAGCCCTTCGCCATGCGACCCACACCTAAAGGTTGTGGGTTTTACGGGCTTGCCTGAAAACGGGCGTACACAGATTCGTTCCTTCGTAATCACCCCACCCGAATCCGATTAATCTTGCTCGCTGCAACACCCGCGCCAAACCCATTGTCGATATTGACCACGGTCACGCCCGACGCGCAACTGTTCAACATACCCAGCAGTGCTGCCAATCCCTTAAAACTCGCCCCATATCCCACGCTGGTCGGCACGGCAATAAGCGGCACATTGACCAGACCGCCAACCACACTGGGTAGCGCCCCTTCCATACCGGCCACCACAATCAACACGGACGCAGCCCGGAGGCGATCCAGACTGTCAAGCAGGCGGTGCAGGCCGGCCACACCGACATCGTATAAACGCTCGACGGTATTGCCGAGCCACTCGGCCGAAATCACGGCTTCTTCGGCAACCGGAATATCCGCAGTACCAGCCGCGATGACCAGGATGGACAACCGCGTGCGGGGAATCGGCTGTTTTCCCAGAGCTCCAATACGTGCCTCCGGATAGTACACCAGGGCAGGCAGGGAGATTTTGATCTCCCGCGCCTTGTTTTCATCCAGACGCGTAATCAGGGCCGGCTGTCCGTTCTCAACCAAACGTGAGGCAATCGCGGCAATCTGCTGACTCGTTTTCCCCGGCCCCCAAATGACCTCAGAAAAGCCTTTGCGCAACGTCCGGTGGTGATCGATTCGAGCAAAGCCCAAGTCTTCAAAAGGCAAGTGTTTGAGCCGCTCAAGTGCTTGCTCGACCGGCAACATCCCCTGTTGGACTTGGGTGAGCATTTCAGCCAGACGATCTGGTGTCATGGTCTGCTCTGCGCGAAATGATTAAACCCAGTGAACTCGCTCGCCGCCCGCGGCCCGTCCGGTAACCTGACGGTGACTCCGTCCGCCTGGGGCACGAGCGAACCGATGCGTGTGATCGCACAGCCGCTCCGGTCTGCGATGTCCTGTATCCTGGGGCGTGCCGTAACCGGCGCGCTAAAGAGCAACTCGTAATCCTCCCCGCCAGCCAGGGCCAACGCCCAATCCTGTGCGCCCAGGAATGTCCGATAGCCCTTGGAGAGCGGGAGCGTGTGGGCTTCGACCACGGCCCCGACCTGGCTGGCTTCGCACAGGTGGCCCAAATCCTGGAGCAGTCCGTCACTGACATCAATCATAGCCGTCGCCAGGTCTTGGGCCGCGAGTTCTTTTCCGACTGTGACACGGGCGGTCGGGCATAAGAAACGCTGCTTCAGGTGTCGGACAGCAGCGCTCTCAGCATCTCCAGCCAGTTCCTCAGTGAGGATGCGCAAGCCTAAGGCGGCATCCCCCAGAGTCCCGGTTACGTATACCTCATCCTCGACGTGCGCGCCAGAACGAGAGATCGACCCGTGCGGGGTCTGCCCCAGGAGGGAAACGGAAATCATCAAAACGGGGGCCGCGCTCATATTGCCGCCGATGAGGGTGGTCCGCATCCGCTGAGCCGCATCCAGAAAGCCGTCAAAAAAGGCGTCCAGATCTTCGACAGCAGAGTCTTGGGGGACACCTAAACTGAGGAGGGCGAAGGCCGGCTCGCCGCCCATCGCTGCCACATCACTCGCATTGACGGCAAAGGCTTTCTGTCCCAGGACAAAAAAAGGTGCCCACTCACACTGGAAGTGGACACCGGCAATCATTGCGTCCGTAGTCAACACTGTCAGCCCGGGGAGGGAGAGGACGGCGCAGTCGTCACCCACGCCGAGCCGAATCCGCGGGTCATGGTTGGCGTGTGGCAGGCGCTCACGGAGGCGGCGCAAAAAGGGAAACTCACCGAGATCCCGTATTTTCATACCCGCCTATCCAAACAGCTCTTTGACCTTATCGAAAAATCCTTTGGAGATGGGATGCACCTCACCCCCATTGAGCTGGGCGAATTCTTCCAACAGCTCTTTCTGCTTAGCCCCAAGGTCGGTGGGGGTTTCCACCACGATGCGAACGAGTTGGTCGCCGCGCCCGCCACCACGCAAATCGACGATACCCTTTCCCCGGAGCCGAAAGACACTGCCCGACTGCGTGCCGGCAGGCACCTTCATTTTGATCTTGCCTTCAAGCGTAGGGGCCTCGATATCGGCGCCAAGCGCGGCCTGTGGGAAACTGATGGGCAACTCGCAGACCACTTCGTTGTGCTGCCGCTCAAAAAGCGGATGCGCTCCCACCTGAATGGTGACATACAGGTCGCCGGCAATACCACCGGCCGGTCCGGCTTCCCCTTCTCCACGCAGCTTGAGCCGAGAACCGGAGTCCACTCCACCGGGAATTTTAATCTGGAGGTTCGACGTTTTCCGCACCGCACCGGCACCCTGACACTCCGGACACGGGTCGGTCACCACTGACCCCTGCCCACCGCACTGGTTACACGTGCGGGCCACCGTAAAAAAGCCTTGTTGAAAACGCATCTGGCCACTGCCACGACAGGTGCCACATGTCTGTGGCCGCGTGCCTGGTTTCGCCCCACTCCCCTGACAAGGCGCACACGTCACCCGGCGCGGAATGGAAACGGTTTTTTCCGTCCCGAAGGCGGCCTCCTCGAAGGAGACCTCAAGGCTGTAACTGAGATCGCTCCCACGTGCCTGACGGCCAGCTCGGCCTCCGCCACCGAAGAAATCGCCGAAGATATCACCAAAGATGTCTTCAAAGTTCGTTGAAAAGTCGAATCCTCCGTTAAATCCGCCCGCCCCTTGCTCAAATGCGGCGTGTCCAAAGCGATCGTACTGGGCGCGTTTTTCTGGGTCGCTGAGTACTTGATAGGCCTCCGACAGGTCTTTGAATTTCTCTTCGGCCGCCTTGTCCCCAGGATTGCGGTCCGGGTGGTAGCGGAGCGCCGCTTTGCGATAGGCCTTTTTCAGTTCTTCTGCGCCTGTGTCGCGGCCCACGCCCAATAGCTCGTAATAATCGGCTTTGCTTGCCATATCGACCTCTATTCCCTGATACTGAAGACCCCCGCTCCTCCTTCAACTGTAGGAGAAGTGGGGGTCTTATGACAAGAGTCCCGAGAGACGGGGGGAATCTTACTTGACTTCTTCGAAGTCCGCGTCAACAACGTCGTCGTTCTCTTTTGCCTTACTGTCCGCACCGGGGTCTGCCGGCCCCTCGCCTGGTGCAGCTTGGGCCTCAGCTTGCTCCTGGGCCGCTTTTGCGTACATGGCTTCGGCCAGTTTATGCGAGGCCTGGGTCAACTCTTCCGTGGCCGCCTGCATGGCCTCGGTATCATCACCCTCCAGGGCTTTTTTGGCCTTGTCTAATGCGGCCTCGATATTTCCGACCGTTTCCGCATCCGTTTCATCTTTATGGTCGGCCAGGGATTTCTCGCTTGAATAGACCAACGCATCAAGCTGATTATGCGCCTCAATGCGCGCCTTTTTCTTCTGATCCTCTTCGGCGTGAGACTCGGCATCCCGAACCATATCCTGGATTTCTTCCTCGGACAGACCGCTGGAGGCCGTAATTTGAATCGATTGCTCTTTTCCGGTACCGAGATCCTTGGCGTTCACGTGGACAATACCGTTGGCGTCAATATCAAAGGTCACCTCGATTTGAGGGATACCGCGCGGGGCCGGCGGAATACCGCCAAGATTAAACTGTCCCAATAGCTTATTGTCCGACGCCATTTCGCGCTCGCCCTGGTGCACACGAATCGTCACCTCCGGCTGACTGTCGGCCGCGGTCGAAAAGACCTGGCTCTTTTTGGTTGGAATCGTCGTATTTTTCTCAATCAGCCGCGTAAAGACGCCACCCAGCGTCTCGATACCCAAGGATAACGGCGTGACATCTAACAGGAGTACATCCTTCACATCACCGGTGAGCACCGCTCCCTGAATAGCGGCCCCGACGGCAACCACTTCGTCAGGGTTCACGCCTTTGTGCGGCTCTTTGCCAAAAATCTTGGCCACCCGCTCCTGCACCGCAGGCATCCGCGTCATACCCCCTACCAGGACAACCTCATCGATTTGCTGGGCAGAGAGTCCCGCGTCTTTCAGGGCCGTGAGGCAGGGCGAGTCCAGGCGGTTGAGCAGGTCAGCGCACAGCGCTTCCAGTTTGGCCCGCGTGAGCTTTATGGTCAAATGTTTCGGCCCGCTCTGATCCGCGGTAATGAAGGGCAGGTTGATCTCGGTTTCCATCGAAGACGACAGTTCACACTTGGCCTTCTCGCCTGCCTCTTTCAGCCGCTGCAGGGCCATCCGGTCGGTGCGTAGATCAACGCCCTGATCCTTTTTGAATTCATCGGCAAGATAGTCGATAATGGATTGATCGAAATCGTCGCCTCCCAGAAACGTGTCCCCGTTCGTTGCCTTGACCTCAAACACGCCGTCGCCGACTTCAAGGATGGAAACATCAAACGTTCCACCTCCCAGGTCGAACACCACGATCTTTTCGTCCTTCTTCTTGTCGAGCCCGTAAGCCAGCGAAGCCGCAGTCGGCTCATTGATAATCCGCTGCACATTCAATCCGGCGATCCGACCGGCGTCTTTTGTTGCCTGCCGTTGAGAATCGTTAAAATACGCAGGTACCGTAATCACCGCATCAGAAACCGTTTCGCCAAGATAATCCTCGGCCGTTTGTTTCATTTTCTGCAAGGTGAAGGCTGAAATCTCGGGTGCGCTGTATTGTTTTCCGCGGCTCTCAACCCAGGCATCGCCACTCTCGGATTTGACCACATGGTAGGGCAGCAGTTGTTTCGCTTTGTCCACCTCTTTATCTTCATAGCGGTGGCCGATGAGGCGTTTAATCGAAAAAATCGTATTTTCCGGATTGGTCACGGCCTGTCGGCGGGCAATCTGCCCAACGAGACGCTCGCCACTGTCGGAAAAAGCGACTACAGAAGGAGTCGTACGATTGCCCTCGGCATTCGTGATCACCGTGGGCTCACCACCTTCCATCACGGCCACAACGGAGTTTGTTGTTCCCAAATCAATCCCAATAACCTTTCCCATGCCTGTTCTCCTTATATCGAGAGCCCGCCCGTGCGACTCCCTTCGTACAGCACTTGTTAATCATCACCTCGCGCGTTGGCAACCGTTACGACTCTGATTCTTTCTCCCCTTCTTGCTGTGCCTGTGGCGCTGCTTTGGAAACGCTCACCATCGCCGGACGCAAGAGACGGTCATGCAGTTGATATCCGGACTGATGTTCGTCCAGCACGGTATTTGGAGCAAGCTCGGTATTTTCGACCTGTGCCACTGCCTCATGCCGACTCGGATCAAAGGCCTCTCCCTTGGCCTTCACCCGGCTTACGCCGTGCCTGCCTATGGTGTCCAGCAGCGACCGCAAGACTAATTCGACTCCCTCAACCAGCGCCTGACTGCCTTCGTTCCCCTTGGCGTGTGCGACTGCGCGCTCCAGATTATCGATGACGGGCAGGATATCGCGCAGCAGCGGTTCACTCGCAAAACGCAGGGACTCATTTTTCTCCCGCTGCATCCGACGTTTGAAATTTTCCAGTTCGGCCCGTTCTCTGAGCAACAGGTCGTAGTTCTCCTTGGCGAGCGCTTCTTGCGCTACGAGTTGTGCCCGTACAAGAGTCAGTTCATCAGGCATATCCTGATCGGTATGTTCATCGTGTTCCGCGTCCTCAACACCCCCTAGTGCTTCACTCCCCTGTCCTTCCAACTCATCCTGATTGCCTTCTTGCTCCTGGCTCCCGCTTTGCCCATTGGCGGCCTCGGATGCCCCTTCAAACGCTGTTTGGCCCGACACGCGACTGGTCGTTTTCTCCTGTTCTTCTGGCTGACCGTTTCCCTGTCTTTCCATACATTCCCTCATTATTCCTAGCTCTCCCGCCGGACTCTTCTCACCGTCCTCTTTGTTCGCTTTTTCATGTGTTTATGGTAGGGAAGATAGAGAAGTTGCAGGGAATGTAAGAATCACCCCCCGGACTGTCAAGCCGCATATGCAAGAAGAACGCACCTCCGCTATTGTTCTGCGTACACGAGTACACGGAGAATCGGATAAGATCGTTACCTTCCTCACCCAGGACTGGGGGAAGATTACCGGCATAGCAAAAGGGGCAAAACGCTCACGACGACGGTTTGTCAACGTTCTTGAACCGTTCACCCATATTCGCCTGAGATTCCGGCCAAGTCGCTCTGACGACCTGGCCTTTATCCTGGGCTGCGAGCTGGTCCAAGCGTTTCGCCGTCCGAGTCAAGACCTCCAGCGCTTTGCCCTGGCGAGCTATATCGTTGAGCTGACAGACGTCATGGTGGCAGGGAGGGAGGCCGGCCAGGAAATCTACGCCCTCCTCTTGCACGCTTTAGCTTCACTTGAAGAGTCATCTTCTCTCTCATCTTTGTTTCTGTCGGCTTTTGAGTTGCGCCTCCTGGTTGAGGTTGGCTATGCCCCAAACCTGAGGACCTGTCACGTATGCGGGACCTCCATATCACCGCGCGAAACGGACGGGCCGGCCCTGCTCTTCTCGCCGAGTCTCAGCGGCCTGCTGTGCCCGCGGTGCGACACGCAGGGAGGTGCAACCTTTCGCCTTTCTCCTGCAACGCTCAGCCTCCTCCAGACCTGGCTGGCAAGTGAGTACCCGCCCGGCGTATTCCCTGCTGACAGGTCGCCGCGCATCTACCAGGAAACGCGCTCCCTGGTGTCACGTCTTTTGGCCCAGCATTTACCTCGGCCCCTCAAATCACTCGCCTTTCTTGAGCACATAGATGTTTCGCCCGCGGCCGCTGTCCCTGGTCAGGCCGCTTGCATTGACGATGTCCAGAGTGGGTGATAGGGCTGCTCGCCGAGGCAAGGCTCGACCCCCTTCCGTCATGACGGCTGGAATCCTGGCCATACAAACGCAATAAGTAAGCGCAACGCATGGATACCAAAGCACAAAACGGGCTGCAAAAACAGCAGAAACGACCACGGCGCAACCGCTATGTCTACTCTTTTGGCGGGGGACAAGCCGATGGAAAAGCCAGTCTCAATTGGCTCCTCGGTGGGAAAGGCGCAAATCTGGCGGAAATGGCCGGCCTGGGTCTGCCCGTTCCACCCGGTATGACCATCACGACCGAAGTCTGTACCCATTATTATACCTATGGCCATACGTATCCGCCGGAACTCTCACAGCAGGTTCGGACGGGTTTGCGGCGTATCGAAAAAATCATTGGACGGCGTTTTGGAAATGCGACTAATCCACTGCTCTTGTCGGTCCGGTCGGGCGCCCGCGTTTCCATGCCCGGCATGATGGATACGGTGTTGAACCTCGGCCTCAATGACAAGACGGTGCAAGGTTTGATTCAGCAATCCGGCAACCCCCGCTTTGCCTATGACTGCTACCGTCGCTTCGTTCAGATGTACGGTGATGTCGTCCTCGGCCTCAAGCCGCAATCAAAGGCAGAACGGGACCCCTTTGAGCGTATTATTGAGGAGAAAAAAATAGCACAAGGCATAGAGCACGACACACAATTTACGGCAGAGGACCTCCAAGCACTCGTCTCAGCATTCAAGGCTCTTATCCTGGAACGTTTGGGTCTTCCGTTTCCCGATGACCCGCACGATCAACTCTGGGGCGCGGTCGGCGCAGTGTTCAGTTCGTGGAATAATAACCGCGCGATCGCGTATCGAAGGATTGAAAACATCCCGGACGAATGGGGCACCGCGGTCACGGTTCAGGCCATGGTGTTTGGCAACTCAGGGGATGATTGTGCCACCGGCGTCGCCTTTACCCGCGACCTGTCCACCGGTGCACCCGACCTGAACGGCGATTTTCTCATTAACGCCCAAGGGGAAGATGTCGTTGCCGGCATCCGCACCCCCCAGCAGATTACCCTCTCAGCCTCACGCCAGCGCGCCCAACGGGAAGGGTATTCAGAAGATGAGCGGAAAGAACGCTACCCGGCCCTGGAAGAGCAGATGCCGGCCTGCTTCGATCAGTTGAAAGAGATCGCGCAAACGCTTGAATCTCACTACAGTGACGCCCAAGATATCGAATTCACCGCAGAGCACGGTCAGTTGTGGATGCTCCAAACGCGAACGGCCAAGCGAACGGCGGCGGCAGCCGTCCAGGTCGCCGTAGACATGGTCTACGAAGGTCGTATTGATGAAGAGCAAGCCATCCTTCGGGTCGCACCAGCTCAGCTTGACCAACTGCTCCATCCCATTCTTGACCCCGGTGCACCAAAGGAAGCCGTCGCCCGTGGCTTGCCCGCCTCTCCGGGAGCCGTCAGCGGAGAAGTGGTGTTCTCCGCTGAGGATGCCGAAAGGGCAGCGCAAACCAGTCGACAGGTGATCCTGGTTCGGATTGAAACCTCACCGGAAGACATCAATGGCATGAATGCCGCAGAAGGTATCCTCACCGCACGCGGCGGCGCGAGCTCGCACGCAGCCCTGGTGAGTCGTGGTATGGGGAAGTGTGCCGTCGTCGGCTGTGAGGCGCTCGACATCGATTACGTCCAGGAAGAGATACGGGTGCGTGGCACGGATATCGTCATCCGAGCTGGCGATTTGGTAACCTTGGATGGCTCAACCGGAGAAGTCTTTCAGGGATACGTTCCAACCAGTGAGCCGAGCGTGGAAAGTCCGGCCTTCAAAGCCCTCATGACTTGGGCGGACCGTACCCGTCGCCTGCGTGTCCGAGCGAATGCCGATACCCCACATGATGTGCAAGTCGCCCGGTCTTTTGGCGCGGAGGGGATAGGCCTGTGTCGAACGGAACATATGTTCTTTGAGGGTGATCGTATTGATGCCGTCCGAGAGATGATCCTGGCTGATGATACGATCGGGCGCATCCGCGCCCTAGAAAAAATTGTTCCGATGCAAAAGGCAGACTTTATCGGTATTTTACGTGCGATGGAGGGGCTGCCGGTGACGATCCGTCTCTTTGATCCACCCCTGCATGAGTTTTTGCCTCAGACGGATAAGGACATTGACGAGTTGGCTGCGAAGCTGAACATTCCAGCCGGACGCCTCCGAACAAAACGGAACGTTTTGCACGAACTGAATCCGATGTTAGGGCATCGGGGCTGTCGCCTGGGCATCACATTTCCAGAAATTTATGAGGCCCAGGTAACGGCGATTATGGAAGCCGCTTGTGAACTGACACGAGCAGGGGTGAACGTTCTCCCCGAAATCATGATTCCCCTGGTTGGATATAAACGAGAACTTGAAATCTTACGAAAACGAGTTGCGCATGTGTGCGCTGAAGTTATCTCATCCCAAGGCGCGACACCGCATTATTTGATTGGAACGATGATAGAAGTTCCACGTGCAGCCCTGCGAGCAGATCACATTGCAGAAGTCGCCGACTTCTTTTCCTTTGGGACAAACGACTTGACACAAATGACACTTGGGCTGAGCCGAGACGATTCCGGGAGATTTCTGCCTGACTACGTCTCACAAGGGATCTTCCCTCAGGACCCATTTGCCTCCCTCGACCTCGCTGGCGTCGGCCAGCTTGTCAACCTTGCCGTCCAAAAGGGACGCGCCGTCAGAGAGGGATTAAAAATGGGGATCTGCGGCGAACATGGAGGCGACCCGACCTCGGTTGAGTTCTGTCACAACATCGGCTTGGACTATGTGTCCTGTTCGCCCTATCGCGTGCCGATTGCGCGTCTCGCCGCGGCACACGCCGTCTTGAAGGAACAGATGGCGAACGAGCAGCGAGCTTCGCGGAAAGCATCAGCCAAGCCATCAAGCACCGTCCGTGCGCAAGGGTGAACCCACCGGGGCTGGCGCAGCAGGCATATTCTCACACCGAGGTCTCTTTTCGGCATGACCACTTTGAGCGTGAATGGGGAAACTCGCGTCATCGGGATTTTCGGCCACCCCATTGCCCACACCCGCTCACCAGCCATGCATAATGCCGCCTTCCGAGCGCTGAGCTTACCCTATATTTATATTCCCTTCGCTGTCTCTCCTTCTGCGCTCGGGAAAGCAACCTCCAGTATTCGCTCCCTGAATCTTGTCGGGGTCAACGTCACCGTCCCCCACAAGGAAAAGATTCTGCGCTATCTGGATGAACTCAGTCCAGCGGCCAGCCTGTATCGAGCCGTCAATACGGTCATCAATCGGCACGGCTCCCTCTACGGAGAGAACACCGATGGGCAGGGATTTTTACGCTCGCTTGCGGAACGCAGACGCTCGGTACGAGACCGCGAGGTTGTGCTGATTGGCGCCGGCGGGGCAGCCCGGGCCGTTTTGGTTGCACTCATTCAGGCAGGCAGCGCACAGATTACCATTACCAACCGAACGCAGGCCAATGCGAAAAAGCTGATACGGACGTACCAATCGCTGGGCCCAACACGGCTCGTTGCTGCATCGCTGGATGCGCTCCAAGACCCCGCCCACCTGAAACGCGCCGCTCTCGTTGTGAACAGTATCCCGCTCGGACTCCACGACGCCACCTTCCCCGCTCTCGACTACGGGGCGACGCCACGCCGATGCCTCTTTTATGATTTGGTCTATCGTCCTCAGCCAGGCGTCTTCTTGCAACGCGCCCATCACGCCCAGCGCCCGACACTGGACGGTCGCCGCATGTTATTGCACCAAGGCGCACTCGCATTCGAGCTCTGGACCGGCCACCCGGCCCCACTCAGGGTCATGTCGAGTGCGTTAACCCGGTCGCTCACCGTCCCGGCGTAAGTTATCTGTCTGTAAGCCTGCCGAACAAGCGCGTGACCCGACGGTGAAGGCCGAAAGTAACGGCGTTACCATCACCGTCATGGACAATACCACCACCATCGATGTGGCGGGCACGCACACGGCCAGCACTTTGCTTTCAGCGGCAATACCGGAAATATGCTTGGACTCCCTGAAGCACTTTCCAGTGTGCTCATAAAGACGGGGAGTAACGACACGGAAGAGAGTGGAGAGCCGATCGGTTAACCTCGTGCGTCAGCCAAAAGCGCCCGCGCCTCTTCTGACCCAATGACGTACTGCTCGGCGCAGAATTCACACGCGGCCGAGATTCGGCCCTCTTTCTCAAGCAGTTCTTCTACTTCTTCATCGCCAAGGGCAACAATAATACCGTGAACGCGTTCGCGCGAACAGCGACACGCAAAGCGAACCGACATTTCGTCCAGGAGCGTTGGTGAAAAATTGGCGAGCACCTGCCTCAGGATGTCCCATGCCGAGAGTCCGTCACGCACCATCTGGCTGACCGGCCTCGTCTGGGCCACCACCTCTTCTATGCGAGCCAGCGTCGCGTCATCCGCGTCTGGCATAGCCTGGATGATGAAACCACCGGCAGCAGAGACGACTTCGTCAGGCCGGACAAAGACCCCCAGGCTCACCGCAGAAGGCACTTGTTCCGATGTCAGCAGATAGTTGGCAATATCTTGGCCAATTTCTCCCGACACAATCGGCAGGACGGAGCGATAGGGTTCTTTATCCCAATGCTGCCGTCGTACGACAGCCATGGTGCCCTCTCCAACAATGCCACCGACATCCAACTTGCCGTTTTTGACGGGGAGATTCGCCCGGGGTTGATAGACAAAACCACGGACTTCTCCTCTGGCATTGGCATCAGTCACCACCCCTTGGAGGAGTCCATTACCCATAAACTGGATAGAGAGCTGCTCCTCCTCTTTCATCATACTGCCAATGAGCAGTCCCGCGGTCATGACACGTCCGAGAGCGGCAGTCGCGGTGGGCGCAGTTTGATGACGGTCCCGTGCTTCTTCCGCAACACCAGTAGTCACCACGGCCAGGGCGCGGATGGTGTTGCTGGCAGCCGTTGCCTTTACCAACACATCGGCAGGAGTTGAACGATTCATGATGGGGTCAGACACGCACGTCTGAGGCGGATCGTTTTTTTTTCTTGGCAACAGACTGCTGACGGGAATGCAGGTCTAACGGAACAGTCTCTACGACCTCCAGTCCGTATCCCGGCAGGCTCACTAAACGGCGCGGAGAGTTCGTCAAAAGTCGCATCTTGCGGACGCCCAGATCGCGGAGAATCTGTGCGCCAATGCCATAATCCCGAAAATCCCGCAACTGAGAACCCGGATTCGTACTCGCTTGCTCCGCGTTCTTGTTGGTGTGTTTATCCGCCCGGCTCGTATCACGGAAGAGCTGCTCCCCCTGGCCTCCTTGGCGCAAGTAGAGGATGACGCCCTTCTCGGCTGCGGCGATCATGGCCATAGACTGCTGCAGAAGAGCGCTGGTATTCCCGAATGTATAGCCGAAGACATCTCCCGGCACATACTCGGCGTGCGGCCGAACGAGCACAGGCTCATCCGGGTCGATCTCGCCCTTGACCAGCACAAAATGCTCGGCTTCATCCACATCGCTGGTATAGACGTGGGCCGTGAATTCTCCTCCATACTGGGTTGGAAGGCGGGCCTCAGCAACACGATGGACCAAGGAGTCATGCTCAAGACGATAATGGATGAGGTCGGCAATCGTGGCGATTTTCAGTCCGTATTCAACCGCAAATTCTTCCAGGTCGGGCAGACGGGCCATCGTCCCGTCCTCTCGCATAATCTCACAAATGATCCCAGACGGGTCGAGGCCGGCCAAGCGGGAGAGGTCAACCGAGCCTTCCGTCTGTCCGGTGCGAACCAGGACGCCTCCCTTCCGTGCGCGCAGCGGGAACACATGACCGGGCACGACAAAATCTTCAGGCCGCGCGTCCTTCCGGGTAGCTGTCAGAATAGTGGTGGCGCGGTCCTCCGCCGAAACTCCCCGCGTCACCCCCCTTCGGGCGTCAAAAGATATGGTGAATGCTGTCCCAAGAGGAGCCGTGTTCTTGGCCACCATCATCGGCAGCCCGAGGGCGTCAATGCGCTCCTCCGCCATGGGCATACAGATCAACCCACGTCCGAGTTTTGCCATAAAGTTAATGGCTTCGGGCGTCACTTTTTCCGCGGCCATGCACAGATCGCCCTCGTTCTCCCGATCTTCATCATCCATGAGGATGATCATGCGTCCGGCCCGAATTTCTTCGATCGCTTCCTGGATCGATGCGATATGCGGGCTCTTATGATCGGGGGCACGCGAAGGGACCGAAAACATAATCGTTCTCTCTTCTCATAGATTTCAACGTTCTTACAGGAGCTTATAACTGGTGTCCTGACGATCTGTAAAGTAGCCGCATGCTCCTCATATGACCCCGAAGACTTGACCGTCCGACACGCGACAGATACATAGCACAAACACCTGCCTGCGGAGGGGTAGGCAAAAAAGATGCAAAGAGAGGGCTCTGGAACACGCTGAGAACAGGGGAAACGTGATTCCAGACAGGGCGTCAACACGTAAGGAGAAGGCTTATGCCAAACGTAACAATCCAAGGGCCGATTGACCTACGCCAGATCATTATCCGTCGGCCAGAGATGTTTCTCCGCGACCCGGATGGCATTAAACGCATCAGCGAGTATTATATCAATACCGAATGTACCAAACTGCTGCTCGAAGCGCTCGTGATAGAGCCGGGGAAAAAACAGCAGTTTTTTATCCAGGTGTGTAAAAAGAGCAACGGGGCCATGGTTCGCCTTGAGCCGACTTCCCCAGTAGAAAAAACGGCGGGAGTCAAGCGCCTGATGGGCCAAGTCGCGTTTGCCATCCGTTCACTGTTTCCAGGCTCGCGTTACGCGAAGACGAACATCGCAGACCATCTCCCGGACAATGAGGGAATGAAGAATTCCTCCCGAGGCGGGAAGAAACTCCGCGCCGTCGCCTGACTCTGTCTCCAGGAAACATCGGGACAGGAGGCGCTTCCGCCGGACTCGCGAGTTTGGCGGGCCTCTCTTTTCTCTATCAGCCTACATAAACCCCAGGGCCGTCATGCGTCTCACCGGGATTCCCGGCTTTCCCATCAGAACCAACCCCGGAGAGCACACCCTTTCCACCTGCCGCCAAGTCATGAGGCCGGACGCTCCTCACCCTTTTCTCTTCGATGAAGGAAAACTCGAGAGTCAGGCTACGGAAAAACAAACAAGCTCCGCCCCCAAGCGGCCAGGGCGAAACCCACCTTGAATGGAGTGGGCAGCGTCACCCGACGTTGGAACACATTGAATTGCTGCAATTCAATTCTTTTGAGCAGTCCATGATAGATGAGCCGCATCGCTTCTGCGGCAACAAGAGAGCGGCGATCTTGACGGTCCAATAAGCTGACCGCCCGGCTATAATACTCCTGAGCGCGTTGGCTCTCGAAGGTCATCAGCTTCAGAAATGCGGCGTTGTACTCATGACTCAGGAGTTCCTGCTCCGAGTATGTGAACCGTTCCAGGTCTTCAAGCGGCAGGTAAATCCGACCCCGTTGAGCGTCTTCGCCCACATCCCGCATAATATTTGTCAGTTGAAACGCGATACCCAGATTAATGGCGTAGTCGCGTGCTTGCGGTGATTGGTAGCCGAAAATTTCTATGCAGACGAGGCCGACCAAAGAGGCCACCCGGTAACAGTATTCATATAATTCCGAGAACGTCCGGTAACGAGTCCGACTGAGATCCATGGCAACACCATCGATAATGCCGGCCAGGTGTTCCTGCTGGATGGGAAAGCGCCGCACCGCATCGGCCAAGGCGCGCGAAATGGGATGGCGCGGGGTCCCCGCATAGCAGCAGGTGAGTTCCTCTCGCCACGTGTCCAGGAGCTGGACGAGTCGTTCTTTTCGGTTCTGGGGTTGTTTCCCGTCAGCGGGGGAGAGGTCCTGATCCGCGATATCATCTACGAATCGGCAGAAGGCATACAGCGCGCACAGCGCATTATGCCGCTCCCGGGTCAGGAGCCGAAACGCATAGTAAAAATTCGACGAACTGCGCTGGGTAATATCGCGGCAATAGGCGTACGCATCCGCGAGCGAGCCTGCCTCTGGTGAGGGCGAGAGTCCTGCCGCAGGCCGCTCCCGAAACATGCCGGCGTCCTCACTCATGTTGCCTATCCGACTGCCCTCTACTCGTCCGCCTAGGCCGCTACGGTCTGTCTGGATACGCCGGCTATCTTTTTCGCCTGGACGCGTGCCCACCCATCAGCCTCAAGAACGCTCTCCAGGTCTTTCACCGGCTGTGCGGTGTGGGATGTGAGGATCTGCTTATTGATGTCGGCGATATCGGTGAAAGCTATTTGTCCGGAAAGAAACGACGCCACCGCTACTTCGTTCGCGGCGTTAAGTACTGCGGGACACGTCCCCCCTCGCTCCAGCGCCGTATAGGCTAAACCCAGGCAGGGAAACTTGTCATAATCCGGTTCGACAAATTCGAGCTGTGCGGCCTCGGCGAGATTCAACTGCGGTAGATGCGTAAGCGGTAAACGGTCCGGATAGGCAAGAATGTATGAGATCGGCACCCGCATGTCAGGAATGCCTAACTGGGCCAGCACGGAACCATCCACATACTCCACCAGGGAGTGCACGATACTTTGGGGATGCACGATCACCGATACTTGCGTCGGGGGCAGGTTAAAAAGCCAACGCGCTTCAATGACTTCCAGCCCTTTGTTCATGAGCGTTGCCGAGTCAATCGTAATTTTATTACCCATCTTCCAGGTCGGGTGCTGTAGCGCTTCTTCTATACGGATAGTCTGAAAGTCTTCAGCCGGGCGGTGTAAAAACGGCCCGCCGGAGGCGGTTAGAATAATCCGCTTGACCTGTTCCTGTTTATGTCCATGCAGGGCCTGAAAGACCGCATTATGTTCACTGTCAACCGGCAGGAGTTGCACGCCGTGCTGCGCCGCCTCACGCGTCATGAGCTCACCGGACACGACCAAGGCTTCTTTGTTGGCTAAGGCGACATCTTTGCCCGCCCGTATCGCCGCCAGGGCCGGAGGTAATCCGACGGCCCCCACCAGGGCGGCCATGACCATATCCGCGTCTGCATGCGTCGCGGTCGCGTGTAATCCGTCTGCCCCCCAGACGATATCTCCCTCGAAATCGGGCAGTTCGTGCCGTAGCTTTTTTGCATCCTCTTCTTGGGCGAGGGAGACCAAAAGGGGCTGGAAAGATTTGATTTGCTCGATGAGTTGCGTCAGGTTTTTGCCGGCCGCCAGGGCAACCACGCGAAATTTTTCAGGAAAGCGTCCAACAATATCGAGCGTTGACACCCCGATGGAGCCGGTTGAACCGAGAATGGCAATATGCTTCATCTTCTCCACCCCTCCTCTCACGGCACTTCAGGGTTCTCTACGCAACTCTCTCCGCAGTTCTCTACGCAACAACGGAATACTTTTCACCATGACCAGCATTCGTACCGAACGGGACGAGGGGCCGTCAAGCTCAGCCTGTTCATATATCCTGGATCGTTGCCCTTCTCACACACTCTGCTATCGTAGCCGCGGGCTGGATCAATCATGACTGCACGCTGCCACGTTTCTCTTTCCTTTCTTCTTGCGACCGCTCTATTCCTGACGCACGCGCCGAGTCTGAGCGCGGCACCATCTATCAATCGAGTCGCCTATATTGATCGCGCCGGCGACCTGTACACTATTCGGCCAGACGGGACCGGTCGCCAAAAAATGGCTTCTGGCGAAATGCTCCAGCAGGCCAGCTTCTCCCCCCGCTCGGTCCAGCGCAGTCGGGACTTTTACAGCTGGCCGGCCTGGTCGCCCGACGGACAGCGTCTGGCCAGCTTCCGGGTTGAGCTGAGTGGCGGCCAACTCACGGATGGCCTGTATATCTTCGACGCTCTCAGCGCCCGCATTCTCCATGCCTATAAAGAGCCTGGTCTCCAACCCATTTATGCCTATTGGTCACCCACGAGTCAGCAATTGGGCGTCCTTTTGGGTGGGCGAGGACCCTTTTCATTAAACCTCTGGCCACCATCAAGCGGCCAGCGCCCTCAAAGGGTTGCCCAGGGTGCGCCCTTTTATTTTCATTGGCGCGCGGATGGACAAGCGGTGCTCACTCATACCGGAGGAAATCGGGGAGGAGGGGCCGGCCCTGCCATTAGCGTCGTCACCATTCCTACTGGCGAACGGCATCTGCTCTCTCGCTCACCCTCGGTATTTGGACCACCGTCATGGTCTTTCGATGGCAAATGGCTCGCCTATGGCAATACGCGAGAAGGCCAGGAAAAAGCGGCGCTGATGATCGCTGCCGGCGATGGTAGTCAGCCTGAATCTGTCGCGCTTGTGCCCAAACGCATGGCCCTCGCATGGTCCCCAACTCAACATCTTTTGGCCATTGCCACCACGTCCTTTATCAGAGCCCCCCTCTTTGAGGAGGTACGCTTATTCGACGTGGGCTCAGGCGTGCTGCATCCCCTGATTCAAGAGCCTCTGGCCGCCTTTTTCTGGTCCCCGGACGGGACTCGTATCCTGTATGCCAAACGTAACCCGGATCGCGCACACTGGACCTGGGTGGTCGTAGACGTCCACAGCCGAACATCCTTTCCGGTGGTCAATTTCATTCCGTCTCGTCCCCAGATCCTGGTTTTCCAGTATTTCGACCAGTATGCGCTTTCGCATCGCCTCTGGTCTCCGGACGGCCAGTTTTTTACTTTTAGCGGGCATACAGATCCCAACCCAAGCCCGGGCCCAGGCATTCGGAGCCCGTCCGTCTATATCGTCCCGGTTACGAAGGATGCAACACCGCAGCGGCTTTCAGACGGCCATATCGCCTTCTGGTCTCCTCAATAGGGGCCACCTTCCCACAGCCGCGTCTGCTCCCGGCGCAAAGCTGACGAAAAAATAGGCGCTGCTTAAAATCCAGTCAGCAGCAGCAGGCCCGCAGGTTCTCTCGGAGCAAAAAAATCAAGCAGATTCAGCATTTTCCGGTCGGCATTCTTTTTGCCTACTACGAAGGACTACCCTCGCCTGCTGTTGCTAATACGGGGCAATCGGCAACGGTCATATTTGGTCCTTAGGCGTGAGGGAAGGAGGAATCTACCGTGAAACTTTTTCGGAAGACGCGACAATCCGCCTGGTGCGGGTGGAGAACATACTCACTCGGTTTACTCAGCCTGCTCGGTACAGCCGTACCAGCCTGGGCCGAGGAAACAGCAACGCTCGATAGCGGAGACACCGCCTGGATGATTACCGCCACGGCACTGGTGCTCTTCATGACCCTGCCGGGCTTGGCATTATTCTATGGCGGCCTGGTGAGGACCAAGAATGTCCTGTCAGTCCTGGGCCAATGCCTGGCAATGGCCGGGGTCATGACCCTGCTCTGGATCATCTATGGCTATAGCTATGCCGCCACCGAGGGGAACGCCATCATAGGAGACGCCTCCAAGCTCTTCCTCAAGGACCTCAGGGTCGATTCCCTCAGCGGCACCATACCCGAGTCGGTCTTCCTGACCTTCCAGATGACCTTTGCGATCATCACGCCGGCGCTCATCGTTGGGGCTTTTGCCGAGCGTATGAAGTTCAGCGCCATGTTGATCTTCATGATTATCTGGTTCACCTTCAGCTATGTCCCGATCTGGCATATGGCCTGGGGCGGCGGCCTGTTCGCCGGTTGGGGCGTGCTGGACTTCGCCGGCGGGACTGTCGTGCATATCAATGCCGGGGTCGCCGCGCTGGTCGTCTGCGTCATGATCGGCTCGCGCACTGGCTACCCCACCGAGCCGATGCGACCCCACAGCCTCGTCCTGACCGTGGTCGGAGCCGGGATGCTCTGGGTGGGCTGGTTTGGCTTTAACGCCGGCAGTGAGCTTGCCGCCGACGGCACAGCCGGCATGGCCCTGCTCGTCACTCAGGTCTCCACCGCCACGGCAGTCGTTGTCTGGATGCTCATTGAGTGGCTCCGGCATGGCAAGCCGAGCATTCTCGGTATGGCGACCGCCGCGGTAGCAGGCCTGGTCGCCATTACACCGGCCAGCGGTACAGCAGGCCCCATGGGTGCGATTCTGATCGGCGCAGCCTCAGCCTTTCTGTGCTATCTGGCCGCCACCACGATAAAACGGTCCTTCGGCTATGACGACAGCCTCGACGTCTTCGGCGTTCACGGCGTAGGTGGCATTGTTGGAGCGATCCTGACCGGTCTGTGCGCAGCCGAATTCATGGGCGGCGCCGGGCTCGATGAAGCCATGAGCGTCGCAGCCCAGATCACCGAACAGGTCAAGAGCGTTATCGTCACTATCATCTGGAGTGGTGTGGTCTCTGTGATCGCCTATTTTGTCGCCAATGCCCTCACCGGAGGGGCTCGCATCAGCGAAGAGGGTGAACAGCAAGGTCTCGACCTGACCGACCACGACGAGAGCGGCTATATCGCCTGAGGCGACTTCACATATCCGGGCCGGTTCCAGACTGGCCCGGATTTCTCGCCCCTCTCGACTGGCTGCTACATCCGACACATGAGAGCACATCACGGCGCTGTGTAGCGCGTCTCTCTCCTCCTTGAGGAGTGCGAGCTCCCCGGCCGCTTGGGGCAGGCCCGTATCCTTCCCGACAAACGCGGACTGGCACGGCTACAACGTATCGTGAATGGCGCTAGAGCGTTTTACACTGTCGTGTAGCGTATAGGGAGGGGGGCGTGGTAGGCTACGAGGGGCCAGGGGGGCATATGCAAGCGTATTCGATGGATCTCCGGGAGCGCGTGGTAGCCGATCGGGTGGCG
>MPMI01000021.1 GCA_002238415.1 Desulfurellaceae bacterium bin18
CGCCACCCGATCGGCTACCACGCGCTCCCGGAGATCCATCGAATACGCTTGCATATGCCCCCCTGGCCCCTCGTAGCCTACCACGCCCCCCTCCCTATACGCTACACGACAGTGTAAAACGCTCTAGCTCGCCCTGCTCCTCCCTCACGGACTGGGCCCCAGCGGGAATCGGAGCTCACGCTCCACTCCTCCTCTGGAACAGTGGCGGGGTCAACGTTGTACAACATCCTCCATTTATCATGGGTGGGGTCCTTGATTCGCGCATCGTCCCATGACAGCCAAATCCCCCAGGGGCGTATCAGCCTAACCTGCAACCCGCGGATTTCGACGTCCGTCTCACGCTCGCCGCCCTTCAGGCGCGTGGTGTCGCACTGCGTGTGGCTGGTGGGATCGTCTTGGGTGGTACAGCCCCAGGGAACGAACGCCTGCTGAGCCTTTTCGTACTTCACGACAAGGTCCATATCGGCGAGGGGGTCCAGTTTCAATCGAAACGCCCCAAGGTCGTCTGGTGAAACTTCCTCCCCGAGAGTTGTCACGGTGACCGGCACATTGGCAAACTCCACTCCATCAGCTAGCGCTCGCACGGTATGGGCGCCGTCGCCGAGCAGGTTCCAGTTGAACAGCAGCCCAAAGCCGTTGTTTGCATCTCCACATACGCTCTCGGTATCCATCCGGCTGGTACCGTAGGCGGCCTCAACAGGAGGCAGGTTGTTAAACTGGATCTCAATCCGACTGGCCGCACATACCCAGCCGGAGATGGAGCCGATCCCACTCTGGAAGGAACCAGGGGTGGGATTTTCCAAGACCCGCGGCGGGGCGCCGCTCGTACCACCAGTCTGGCCGGGACTGCCATCGGTAATAACGAGTTTCTGCTGCGATTGCTGCCAGCGCAGGACCACACCAGTTTCGACTGCGGGGATTTCGGATAATCGAAACGCCCCGAGGTCGTCCGTTAAAAACTCCTCTCCGAAGGTCGTCACGATGACCTGCACGTTGGCAAACTCCACTCCATCAGCCAACGCCTGCACTGTGTGGGTGCCATCACCGAGCAGGTTCCAGTTGAACTGGAGGCCGAAGCCATTATTCGCATCGCCACATACGCCTTGAGTGTCTCTACGGTCCGTGCCATAGGCGGCCTCCACAGGCGGCCCATCATCAAACGCTATCTCAATGCGGGTGGCATCACATGCCCAGCCGGAGATGGATCCAATCCCACTCTGGAAGGAATTGGGCGCGGGGTTTTCCAGCGTCGCTTGGCCCAAGACGGGTGAGGCAGTGAAGGCCGACAGGATAAACACAACAACGGTAATGACTTTCGCGATTGATATTCCCTTAATTTTTCTGCGAATGCTCAACAATTCCATAGTTTTCCTCCCCTGCTCTGTTTGCAGTGGTGCAGTGCGCCGCTTTAATCGGATGGTTAGCACACCACGCCCCCCGATCTCCCCCCCCAATTTTAGTAGTTTTTCGGGAATACACTAAATTTTTTGGAGGGGTGTGGGAAGGGGAGATGGCGTCAATCACGCGGCGGGGGGAGGCCGGCGGTCATCAGCACCAGCCGCACGAGGTCGGCCTGACGGGAGAGGCCGAGCTTGGCGTGCATCTGCTTGATATGCCAGCGCACCGCCGTTTGGGTCCGGGACGTGGACACGGCAATATCGCGGACAGTGTGGCCGGCGGCTAAGGCCGCTGCCACCTGGCTTTCGGCGCGGGTGAGACCGAGCGCCGTGGCAAGGGAGGCGGGGTCAATCCGCGGGCGCTCTACGGGATCGACAAGCAGGACAAGGGCGGCCACGCGCTGCGCCCCGAAGTCGGCCCGGTGAGGGACTGGACTGATATGCAGGGTGAGCGGGAGTCTGCCAGAGGGCCGCTGGACCAACATAGAGCCGCCGGAGACGGTCTGCCCCCAACGGGGCAGGGCACGCGCTATGAGCCGTTGGAGCGGGGCGTTGTCGGTCGGGAACCGGGCGAGGAGGCTGCCGTCTCGGTCTACCACGCCGTCGCCGCGCCGGAGAATGCGCAGGGCGCGAGTATTGGTCTCGACAATGGTGCCGTGGCGGTCGAGGGAGAGCACGCCGATGAGGGCGTTATCGAGCAATTGTGTTAGCGAGGTGTGGAGCGCTTCGGCGCGGGCTAACGCCTGCCGGACCCGGACGAACTGGCGAATGTGGGGGAGGAGGTGTGTGGTGAGCGTGAGAGGATCGGAGCCCCAGCCGTTGGGGTCAAGAGGGTCGGTAAAGCCCCAGACGATGTGTAAGCCATCCGGGCCGTCCATGCGCATGATCAGACCGTTACGGGCCTTGCTCCGCCGTAATAAGTCGTTATACGTCGGGGATATTTTCAGTGTTTGGTCGGGGTAGACTTCGGGGACGTGAACTACGCGACTATCAGGCAGGTTCAGTAGATTGGGGATGCGTTCGTCGTGAGAGAAGAAGTTTTGGGCATAGTCTCGCCCGAGTTCGTTAAATTCGCCGTGAGAATACATATCTCCGAAGACGAACTCAGCGTCGGCCCGAGAATGCCCGCCGAAGATCACCAGATGACTACCCTCCATGCCGACCGTCTCATCAATCAGAGCCGAAGCGCTGGGCCACAGGGTGTCGTCCAATGCGGCTTCGTGCAGCGCAGAGACGATGCGATCAAAGTTGTCCTGTTGGCTCATGACGGTGGAGTATAAAGGGCGGCACCGCTCAGTCGAGCCGATAGGCGCGGGCGACGTTTTCTCCCAGGATGCCGCGACGGGTGGTCTCGCTCATCGGCGCGACCATGGTCTGCAATTCTTCGAGGTAGTTCGCCGGGTGGTCCGGGTGGGGGTAGTCGCTCGCCCAAAAGAACTTGTCCGTACCGACCAGATCGGTCAGGGAGGCGATCGTGCGCTCTTCGGGGTCCGCGGAAATATAACACTGCCGCTTAAAGTAGTACGACGGCTTTTCCTTGAGACGCACCGTCGCGCTAAGCGTCGTACCCTCGAAGATGGCGTCCGCCCGGTCGAGAAAATAGCCGATCCAGCCGGCCTGCGATTCCAGGACGACGACCCGCAAACGCGGGAAGCGTTCAAACACGCCGCATTGAAACAGGGTGCCAAAGGCGTGCTGCACGCCCTGGCCGGCGAACAGGTCCACATACCACATGGCCCAGCCGAATTTGTCGTAGCGCTGGTGGATACCCCATTCGGGCGGCTCAAACGTGGGATGAATGGCAAACGGGATGTCGCAGTCCTGAGCCGCGGCAAAGACAATATCGTGGCGGGGGTCGCCGTGGGGAATGCGTGAAATCGTAAACGGGCTGACGAACACCCCTTTACAGCCGTCGCTGACGGCGCGTTCGATTTCGCGGGCGGCTTCCTGGGGGTCACCGAGCGACACGTGGGCAATGGGCACCAGCCGGCCGCCCGAGTCCCGGCAGAAGTCGGCAATCCAGCGATTATACGCCCGACAATACGCCGCGGACAGTTCGGGGTCGAGCAGTTCAGCCTCCCACAGCAGCCCGAGGGTTGGGTAGAGGATGGCCTTGTCCATACGCTCGCGGTTGAGCAGTTCCACCCGCTCTTTCATATCCATGGTGCCGAACGCCGCGCCCTTGACATAGGTCAGTTCCGGCCCCGGTCGGATCGCCCGCACCTCTTCGGGCCGTATCTCGCCCCGCATGGCCCGTTGGCGCAGTTGAGTGGCCTCGTCCACCTGTTTGCCCATGCCGCCCAAGGTACCCAGCGTGCCCGGCCGGGTGAGCTTGGCCCGCCGGGTGTCAATCTCCAGGTATTCGTAGCCGTCGTCCGGGTCCACGCGGAGACGCAGCGCCCGGTCACGATAGGCAGGATCAAGATAGCTTTCCCACAGATCGGGCGGTTCAAGGATATGTCCGTCACAGTCAATGAGTAAGGAGTCGGTTGTCATATATCTCCCTTGTGTGGTATTCGACCCGACGCTGTACCAGAAAGTCGGAGAATTTTCAAAGGCGCAGACGTAGGGGCGACGCATGCGTCTACATTATTTGACCGTTTGTGTAATCGGCTCGGCTCTTCTACAATAGGCGCTTCATCGGACTCGGAGAAAAACTCAGGAGAGAGAAAAGGAGGAACCATGAAAGTCGGTACAATCATGCAGTTGACCAGTTTTGACGGCAAGCCGGACCTACAAACCTATCAGGAAGAGCTGTCGCTGGCGGATAAGGCGGAAGACTACGGCTTTGACTCGCTGTGGAGTCTGGACCACCATTTCACCGGCTATGTGATGTCGCCGGACCCATGTCAGTTGTTGTCCTATATGGCCGGTCGCACCAAAAAGATTCAGCTCGGCACCGCGGTCATCGTGCTGCCCTGGCACGATCCGGTCGAAATCGCCGAGAAAATCGCCCTGCTCGACCTGGTGTCCGGCGGACGCACGATCTTCGGCTTCGGGCGCGGCGCAGCCACGGTCGAATACGCCGGCTTCCGGATTCCCATGGACGAGTCGCGCGAGCGTTTTGTCGAATGCGCCGACATCATCCGTCTGGGTCTGACCCAGGACAGCTTTTCGTACGAGGGCAAGTATTATCAGATTCCGGATATTCAGGTCCGCCCGCGTCCCCTCTCCAATCCCGAGACCCGCTTCTATGCCTCGTCGGTCAGCCCGGAGTCGGCTGATATCATGGCCAAGATGGGCTTTGGGGTGTTGATCATTGCCCAGCGCAGTTGGGAAGATACGGCCACGGACTATCAGCGCTACTGCGAGACCGCCCTGGCCAACAACATTACGCCTCGTCCGCCCATTGGCTTATTCAACGTCCTGGTTTCTGACGATGCCAAAGAAGCCGAAGACCTGGCCCAGCATTATATGGGCACGCTGTTTGACTCCATTGAAAACCACTACGGCTTTTCCTCGGGCAAGCTGAAAAGCGTCAAGGGCTATGAGTTCTACGGCAAACTGGCCAAAACCTATGCCAAGCTCAACGCGGACGATCAGGCCAAGGTCAAGGCGATCGAGTTCTTCCGCAGCCTGCACGCGGCCGGCACGCCGGATCAGGTGCTCGAAAAAATCCGCTATATCCACGAGACGGTCGCGCTCGACCATATGGTCGGCACGTTTGCTTTCGGCGGCCTGCCGGCGCCGAAACTGAATCGCAGCTTCCAGCTCTTTGCCGAGAAAGTCCTGCCCGTGCTTCAGACCGACCCGGCCTTCCAACTGCCCAAGGAGCAGGCTGAGCTGGTCGCGGCAAGCGCCTAGATTTTCACAGGGGCAGACCCGACGGTCTGCCCCTCTCCCCTCTCCAGTCTCATCTGCTCTAATTCTACGCTACGGTGCGAACATTTCGTCCAGGACGGTCAGGACTTCTCGTGCGGCCCTGTCGCTGATTTTCCCCAGACGGCGGACTAGGCGCGTTTTGTCAACCGTGCGTATCTGATCCAGGACGACCTGACCGTTTTTTCTCTGAAAACGGAGGGGAATCCGGGTCGGATAAGAACGCCCTTTTGTTGTCATCGGAGCGACAATAACCGTGCCGATATGTTGATTCATTTCATCAGGCGATATGACGACACATGGGCGCGTTTTCTGCATCTCATGCCCTTGTGCAGGATCGAGCCGCACCAGATAAACCTCGAAGCGGACAGCTACCATTCCCACTCCGTAGTGTCCCATTCGGTGGCTGATAGAGACTCTCCATCAAGCAGGGCATCATCTCCATGTTCACGCATGGGGCGAAAGGCATCCTCCCAGCCGCTCCGGGGCTGTCTGGCCGGACGAATGACCAAGTGGTCGTGCCGGAGCTCCAGTTCGACTTGGTCATGGAGCTGGCACTGCTTCAGGAATGCTTTGGGGATGCGGACGCCGCGCGAATTCCCAATTTTAACGAGGGCAGTTTTCATCAGCAAGCCTCCGTTTTGGTCGAGTGTATACAATGTAAGTACGAGAGCGGATAGGCCCTGTCAACGTATTCTCTCACCGCCCTGGCCTGGAGGGAGGGAGCGGGCCTATGAGGATTGAAACAAACCGTCACAGGGGCCGGAAGTTCATCTCCAGCAGAGCTTCGAGGTGGGCTGGGTGACAGGCGATAATGGGTGCTTCCGATGCCTCCGGTTGGTCTCTCGTCTTCCGCACCATTTCGGTTGGCGTCACCGGCTCGCCGGAGAGGCGATACAGCCCTCCGCCGGCCTGCCATAACACCATCGCCGCCGCTGCAATATCGTAAAAGTGGAAACGGGTGAGAAAGCTGGCCTGGAGGGTGCCGGTGGCGACCAGAATGACCTCGTAGCCGGAAACGCCGAAGCTCCGAAGCTTGCCGGGATAGCGACGGAGGTCCCAATGCTGGGCGTCCGATGAGATTCCGAGATAGTCGGATTTTCTGATACCTGACTGTACGGACGGGATGCTGAGCGGGGCGGCATTCCACTCGGCGCTCTTACCGTGAGCACTCAGAAAAACATGCTTGGCCGCCGGCATACTGAAAATGCCGGCGAGCGG
This sequence comes from Desulfurellaceae bacterium bin18, assembly GCA_002238415.1. GTDB lineage: Bacteria > Desulfobacterota > Binatia > Bin18 > Bin18 > Bin18. The sequence continues at coordinate 6,438 of MPMI01000021.1, forward strand.
TTCCCACAGGTCGGTCTTCGCTTGTTGCTTGAACACCGCCAGGGAAATGCCCCACACGGGAATGCGGCTGCGGAAGGCCGCCGTGCCGTCAATCGGATCGAGTATGGCAATATACGAAGCCCGGCGGTCTCCGGACCAGCCCTGCTCTTCCCCGAAAATACCTACGTCCCCGTGAAAAAGTGCCATCAGCTCGCGGCGCAGAAAGCGCTCAATTGCGCCGTCCGCAGGTGTGACCCACGAGCCGTCGGGTTTAAGCGTACTCGGGCTGTGGCCATACTGGTCCATGGCCATCCGATCCGCAGCACGTACGAGCTGCCTGATCCGATCACCTGTCTGCGCTTCGCTCATCTTTCACCGCGTCCGGTCGCGTTACCGGCGCGCGCCTGCGCCCAACTCTTCAAACAGTTCGCCCACCACGCGCGCCGTCCGGGCCGGGTCGTGCCGCACCAGCGAGTGGGCCGACATGACATTCCCGAATTTCACCACTTTTACCCCCAGGTCATACAGTGCCTCAGTATCGAGCCTGACCTGCGCGGCCTGCTCTTCCTGATATCTGCGCGCCAGTACGGTGGGGACCTCACCCCGGTGGACAACCACTGCATCAGGCGTCCGGCCCGCATACTCGGCCAGCTTTGCCACATGCTGAGAGGCGGAATAGCCGTCGGTTTCGCCATGACGGGTCATCAGGTTGAGAATGTAAACGACCGGTGCGCGCGCGCTTTGGAGCGCTTCCGGCATGCCGCTGACCAGGAGATTGGGAATGGTTGAGGTGTATAAATTCCCCGGCGCAAAGATAATGAAATCACTCTCCTGTAGAGCCCGGACGGCTTCGGGGTTGGCCCGCGCCGCGGGCGTCAGATACACCCGCCGGATCGGGATGGCCGGGTCATGTTTGGGCACGTCGATATTGGCTTCTCCCTCGACCAGGGTGCCGTCCGCCAACTCCGCGCACAGATGGGCGTGATCCCAGGTCACGGCCAAAACGCGGCCGCGTATTTTGAGTATCCGGCTGATCGCTTCGATCGCCTGTTTCTCGGATTCCAGAATTTTGGTCAGGGCGAGGAAAAAAAGATTGCCAAAGCTCCGGCCCTCCAGGGGTGCGTCCACAAATCGAAAAGAAAACAGATCGCGCAAGAGTTGGCTCTCTTCCGACAGGGCGACCAGACAGCGACGCATATCGCCGGGTGGCAGCACCCCGAATTCATCCCGGAGTCGTCCCGAGTCACCGCCCGAATCCATCATGGTCACGATGGATTGGACCCACAGGTCGGCATCCGCGCGCAGCCCCGACAGGACGTTGAACGACCCGGTCCCACCGCCAATCACGCTTACTCTGCGTCGCATGGTCTCCTTCTTTGGGTCCTTTGGGTCCTTTGAGTCCTTTGGGTCTTTAGGGTCCTTTGGGTCTCATAGACTCAATAGACTCAATAGACTCAACAGACTCAATCCGGGTCCACTGCCGTAGCGCTTCCAGGGCTGGGCTCGCAAGCCCCTCGGTCTGCCACTGCTCGCCCAGCATGGCGAGCGGTGCTTTCAGGGCGGGTAAGGGGTCTGCCCCTGGCGTCATTCCAGCCGTTTCCGCTCGCAGCCAGGCGAGCGTGTCATCCAGACTCAGCAACGACCGGGATAGAAACGCCTGCCGCAACTGAGCGATCGTGGTGGTATCGAAGGTATGTTTGTGGTCGAGGTCGATAATATCGGACATGAGGAGACCCGCCTCACTCAGGCGACAGTCGAGCCGGGCAAGGAGATCGTTATAGACCTGTCCGGCCACGGCCTCGGCCCTGGTCCGGGCGGTATCCAAAAGCGCCCGCCCACTGAGGGCGGTGTCTGCGCCGTGGGGCAGCAACTGGCAGTAGAATTTGAGTTTCGGCTCCGTGCCTGATGGCCGGATGATCGTCACACAGCCGTCTGTTACGATCCGCAGGACATTCCGGGGAAGCTTATCGGTTTCACTCACAAAGGCTCCGAAACGTGTCTCGTCCCAGTAATCGATCATCTCCGTGACGGCAAACCCGCCAAGCTGCCGTGGCGGTGTATCGCGCAGAGAACGCATCAGCCGGTCGCGGCGTAACACCCCCTCGGCTCCGCTCATCATGATGGAGCGATTGACATCCGCATAGCCGCCCAACTCCTCCAAAATGTGAATATAGTAGTCGAGCAGTGTTTTCCCCTCTTGGCGGAGCTGTTGGTAGAGAGTGGCGAAGTACAGGCAGGCCGGCGCGGCGTCCTTGTCTTTGATGTGCGGAATGAGCATGCCGCCATGGCTTTCCTCGACCGCCAAGACCAGTTGCTCGGGCGCACACCGAACGTCGCCATAGGTTCCGGTCTGGTCCAAGGCTTTCAGGACAGCCGCCACATATTTGAAGCCGACGAGCAGGTCGTCCACGATCCAGGAATCGCCCGCCTGAGCCACAATCTTGCCCAGCAGCCGGGTTGTCACCAGGGTCTCAATGACCAGTCCCCTGCGCTGCGGACCTCGGGGGTCCAGCATCAGGAAATAGCACAGCACGGCGGCAAGCTGGTTGCCGTCAAAATGATACCAGCTCCCGTCGGGCAGTTTGACCTCAAGCCCGACTCTATCCGCGTCCGGGTCGCTGGAGAGGACCAGGCCAATCCCTTGTTTGTCGGCAAAGGCTTTTGCCGGCTCCGTCGCCTGTGGGACTTCAGGGTTGGGCACCCGAAAAGGAATGGCAGCAAACGTCCCGTCCGGGCCCTGGTCGGGCGGGGTCTGCACCGGGAAACCGAGACGGTCCAGCAGCGCGCCAACCGTCAGCAGCCCACAGCCGCTCAAAGGAGTAAATACGACCGGATGGGCCGGCAGCGGGGTATGAATCCGACCATAGAGCCGTACATAGGTCTGGATGTATGCCTCATGCAACTGGTGGGGGATGGGGCGAACCAGGTCCTGACTCAGGGCCTGGGCAAAGGGAATGGAGTGGATGTCCGTGGCCCGCGCCATGATGTCAACCAGCCGCTGGTCGTCCGGGGCAACCGGTTGGCTACCATACTGGTCATATACCTTGAGGCCGTTATCGTCAGGTGGATTGTGCGAGGCGGACAGATTAATGCCGCCGACAGCGCCCAGTTGGCCGATCAGATAGGACAGCTCCGGCGTGGTCAGCACGGCCATATCGTTTTCCGGCTCGGCGAAATAGGCAACAATGCCGTTCCCGGCGTAAATCTCACACGCCAGTTTGCCCAGCGAGCGGGACGACACGCCCAGGAGGGGATGGGTGTTGCCCAGAAAGCCGTACACGCCCGCCAAGTCATGAAATACCCGGACATCGTTGGCCACAACCACCGCCAAATCGGTCCGGTTCGGAAATACTGACGCGAGGTATTGACAATGCCCCTGGACGGCCATGGCCACCGTTGTCGGATTCATGCGGTTCGGCCCGTAACCGACCCGTCCGCGGCGGCCGCCCGTCCCAAACGGCAGAACCTGCCAAAAGGCGTCAAACACCAGGGCCAGATGGTCTGCATCGAGATGCCGGGCCAGCACCTCGGGATAGGCGTACGGCACCTCACCCGCCAGCCAACTCTGGAGACGCTCATGGGCGTGCCGCCCCGGCTCTCCATAGCCCTGGCTCAGCCGCTCACCGATCCGTGCGAGGTTGGTCATGCCGACGCTTTCCTCTTTTTCTTCTCTGGTCACGCCCCTGCTGTTGACTCAGTGCGGTAAAAACCGGCAGAACCCACCCCGGCCCTACGGGCCACCCCTCCGAGGAGGGGATTTTCTTTTGCTCCCCTCTTGGGAGGGGTGCCGCGCCAGCGGCGGGGTGGGTTGTCTCCAGCCCGGCGGTAACAGCGCGTCTTGCGAGAGTCTATTCATGGGAATCGCATCTCTACCGGGCCGTCCGAGTCCGCTGCGTCATTTCCGCCGCCAGCCTGAGGGCCGCCTGCATGCTGTTCGGACTGGCTTTGTTATGGCCGGCAATATCAAACGCCGTACCGTGGTCGGGTGAGGTGCGAATGATCGGCAGACCCAGCGTAACATTAACCCCATCTTCCCAGGACAAGAGTTTGAGCGGGATGAGGGCTTGGTCGTGATACTGGCAGATCACGGCATCGAATTCGCCCCGCACCGCCCGCACAAATACCGTATCCGCGGGCAGCGGCCCGACAACATTGCAGCCCGCGCCACGCGCCCGCTCGACAGCCGGTTGAATCAGTCGTTGTTCCTCATCGCCGAACGCGCCCGCTTCTCCGGCGTGGGGATTGAGACCGGCGACGGCCAGGCGTGGCTGCGGCAGGCCGTAAAAACGGCGTAAATGCGTCGCGGCAACCGTGATGGTTTTCTCAATCCTTTCACACGACAGGGCGCGCGGAACCTGGGCCAGAGGCATATGCGTGGTCACCAGAATCACCCGCAACTGCTTTTTGCCCCCTCGCCCTTCGACAGGCTCAGGGCGGCCCCCCAAAAACGGGGGGGGCGACCCGTCCAGCATCATCCGTACTTCGGTCGTGTCCGTTAGCGCGGCCAGGAGTTCGGTATGGCCGGGGTAGGCATGGCCGCTCGCCTGCCACATGGCTTTGCTGATCGGGGCGGTGACCAGCCCGTCCAGGGTCGCGTCCAGGGTGAGACGCACGCCGTTTTCCACATAGCGATAAGAGGCGTCTCCGCCGGCGAGAGTGGGCTGGCCGGGTACACGTTCGGCCGGCGCGAGCCGGGAGAGCGCGAGAACGGGTATCTGCCGCGCGTCGGTGGGCAGGGTATCGCCAGGCTGCCATTGATACGGGTGGAGGGAAGACGCCAGACGGGCCGCCGTCTCGTGCAAAACCGTCAGGTCGCCAAGGACGATGACCCGACAGCCGGGCGGCGGTGACTGGAGAGCCTTCAGTATGACCTCCGGCCCGACCCCTGTGGGGTCGCCCATGGTCACCCCGAGAAGAGGCTTGATAGGCATGAGCCCTCTGGAAAGGTGTGCTTCAGAACGGCCAGATCCAGCCGAGGAGGCCCTTTTTCTTTCCGACCTCCAAACGGTCCGGCGCGACGTCCTCCACCGCGGTATCTAAAGCGACACTCGTCTCGGTGATGCCCGAGACAAAGTCTTCTGACACTTCGAGGAAGTTGTCGACGTGATGGCGGAAGCGCAGATCCTCATTAAACCAGCGCGCATAGCGATCACGCAGCGCCTCGTTATACAGCTTGTTTTTGATCTCCTCGGAAACGGTCTCCAGGGGTTGCAGGCCGGCGTTCCGTTTGTCCTCGACTTTGAGCAGATGCATCCCGGAATTGGTCCGGAAAGGCTGGCTGATATCGCCATTTTCCAGGGAAAAGGCGACCTGTTCGATGCCTTCGGGCATTTGTCCGCGCTCAAAATAGCCGAGGTCTCCCCCGCTTTCGGCGCCCGGACCCAGAGAGTACTGGCTTGCCAGATTGCCGAAATTTTCGCCTCCCAGCGCGCGCTGACGGACTTGATGCACGAGCCCAACCGTCCCCTGTTCCTCTCTTTCGCTCGCGGAAGGCGAGAGCGGGCGGAAAATATGACGGATACGGATCTGCGCGGGTTGGGTGTATTCGTCAATATGCTCATCGTAGTAGCGCTGGACATCCTCGGGCGTGACATTCACCCTGGAACCGATCTCACGACTCATCAACATCGCCTGTTCCACCTCAGTCGCAACTCGTTCGCGGTATGCCTCCATGGTCATACCCTGCTCAACCAGGGCGGCTTCAAATTCTTCATCGTTGAGATTGCTCTGAGCTTGAATACGCGCAATATAGCCATCAATATCGGCCTTTTTGGCTTTCATGCCCTGCTTTTCCACTTCTTTCCTGACCAACTTCTGCATGATGAGCGCGTCCAAGACCTCCTTATCCGACATCCCGGCCGCCCCGCCGGCGGGGGCCATCGGACTCGCGCCCGCCACTTCCCGGAAGCCCTGCATCTCGTATGAGGTAATCGGCGTACCATCGACGGTTGCCACAATGCGGTTAATGACCTCAGCCTGGCTTGCGGCCGGCCCCAGCCATACGGCACAAACCAGGACACTGATCAGGATGCTGTGTTTTTGCGTTTCTTTCATCAGGCTTCACCGGCTAACATGATTCACTGAGGCTGTGCAAGAGAGTCTTGACCGCCTGCATGACGTCTTCCTGGGGCGCAAGCGAAAACGAGATACGACCGTCCGGGCTGAGTTGGGCACCCCGGTCATTACGTTGGATAAAGGCCACCAGCCGTTCGCCCGGTATGGGCGAGTCGGGGTGGAAATGCAGGGTGACGCGCTCGCCCTTACGATAGACGGCGGTCACGAAATAGTGGCGCAGCACCCGGCGCAGGTCCATGACTTCAATAAAATCCAGGACTAATGCGGGCAGGGGTCCAAAACGGTCTTCCATTTCATAGGCAAGGTCTTCCAGGTCGCTGCGCTCTTGCACATTGGCCAGTTTTTTGTAGAAGACCAGACGCTGATTGACATCCGGGATATATGCCTCGGGCAGATAGGCGGGCAGGCCAATATGAATGTCGGGCTCAATCGCCACCTCAATTTCGCCCCCGCGCAGCTCGCGGACCGTTTCTTCCAGCATGTCGGCGTAGAGTTCGTAGCCGATCGCCGCGACGCGGCCGGACTGTTCTTTGCCCAGGAGATTGCCCGCCCCCCGAATCTCCAGATCGTGAGCCGCCAAACGAAATCCCCCGCCCAGGTCGTCCAGCTCCTGGAGGACCTCCAAACGCCGCTGGGCGTCCCGAGTCAGGGCGTGCTCCCCCGGAATAAGCAAATAGGCATAGGCGCGCATGGCGGACCGGCCGACCCGGCCGCGCAGTTGGTATAGCTGTGCCAGGCCAAAGCGGTCCGCCCGGTTAATGATAATCGTGTTGGCGGTCGGGATATCCAGCCCCGACTCAATAATGGCCGAGCACAGCAGCACGTTCACCCGGTGGTGCATGAAGTCCAGCATGACCGTTTCCAGCTCACGTTCCCCCATCTGGCCATGTGCAACCGCCAGAACCGCCTCCGGCACGAGCGCCCGTAGCTGCTCGGCCATTTTTTCAATGCTCTCGACCCGGTTATGGACAAAAAAGACCTGGCCGCCCCGAGCGAGTTCTTGCAGTATCGCCGAGCGGATGAGGTCTTCATCAAAGCGGGTCACATAGGTCCGGATGGCCTGGCGATCCACGGGCGGGGTTTCAATCACGCTCAGGTCGCGCAGGCCCATCATGCCCATATTGAGCGAACGCGGGATCGGCGTGGCCGACAGCGTCAGGACATCGACCTCGTGGCGGAGTCGTTTGATCTTTTCTTTATGCGTCACCCCGAACCGATGCTCTTCGTCGATGACGACCAGGCCGAGTTCCTTGAACCCGATGTCGCGCTGTAAGAGCCGGTGGGTACCGATGACGATGTCTACCGTTCCGGCGGCCAAGCCGCGGATCACGGCTTTGACGTCCTGGGCCGAGCGGAATCGATTCAGCAGTTCGACCCGGATGGGAGAGTCGGCAAAGCGCCGGCTGAAGGTCTCGGCGTGCTGTTGGGCGAGCACCGTGGTGGGCACCAGGACGGCGACCTGCTTACCATTTTCAACCGCCAGATAGGCCGCCCGCAGCGCGACTTCGGTCTTACCGTAGCCCACATCGCCGCAGACCAGGCGGTCCATGGGTTTGGGGCTTTGCAGGTCGGCCTCCACGTCTTCTATGGCGGCCCGTTGACCGCGGGTTTCTTCAAACGGAAAACGGGCCACAAACTCCTCGTAGTCGCCGGTGTATGTGACCAGCGCGGGTCGCTGGACGCTTTCCCGGACCGCATGAATTTCGAGCAGCTCGCGCGCCATGGCCTGAATGGCTTCCCGCGTCTTGCGCTTGACGCGCTCCCAGGTCTGGCCGCCCAAACGGTCCAGACTGGGTTCTTTGCCGTCCGCGCCGGCATACTTCTGGACCAGATTGATGCGCTCGACCGGCACGTATAGTTTGTCGCCTCCGGTATATTCGAGGTGGAGATAGTCGCCCGTGGTATCGGCCACGCTCAGGTGCTGAAGCCCGTGATAGCGGGCAATACCGTGGTCGGTGTGGACGACATAGTCACCGGCGGCCAATTGACCCAGACCGGTCAGATAGTCGGCAACCGGACGCGGCCGGGAACGCCGGCGGTGGCGGCGCTCGCCGAAGATCTCTTCTTCCGCCAGGAAGACCAGCCCATCCGCGGGCAGGCCAAAACCCTGAGACAGATGGCCGACCACAATCGCCGTCCGAGGGTATTGGCCCTCTAAAAGAGTAACCGTCCCAGCTTTTTTGTCTGATTGGAGGGGACGGTTACTCTTTCCCCCCTGCGCGTCCCACGCCGGTTCGACGGGGAGTTCCAATTCGTAGCCGAGCAAGAGATGCTGGAGGTGGTCGGCCTGGCCTTGACTCGAAACCGTCAGATAAACCTGCTGCCGCTCGTCCTGCCACTGCCGAATACGCGCGACCAGAGGCGCCAGGCTTTTTTCTGCGCCCGGCGAAGAGGCGCCGGGTTTCAGACCCATATGCAGCGTCGAGGTGACAGTGCAGTCAGCAGAAGAGTGAACGTCCCCAGCCTTTTTGTCCGGTTGGAGGGGACGGTTACTCTTTTCGACGGTTTCCAGGCCGCGCACCTCGACGGTTAAAAAGGCTGTACGCCCGTCCACCGCCTGTTTCGCCGGCAGATAATAGCGCTCGGGCGGCGGGACAAACCGTCCGGCCTCTCGGGCCGTGGCCACCCGGGATTCGAGTTGTTCCCAAAACGTCGCAGCCGCTCTTTCCTGTTCAGCCGGGTCCAGGGCCCACACGACCGTTCCGCGTGGCAGATACTCGCTTACGTGCTCCAGGTCGGGATAGAGGTACGGCAGGAAGAATTCGACCCCAGGGAAAGGCAAGCCGCTTTTCAGGTTCTCGATAATCCGCTGCTGTTCCCGGTGGGGGATATCACCTGCATCCAGGGCCTCTTCAATCGTGCGCCAGGCTGCCTGGAGACGCGCGACCGAAAAAAATCGCATGGGTAAAACCATGATCTCCTCGCAGGTATCGAGCGAGCGCTGCGAGGCCGGGTCAAACGAGCGCATGGTCTCAACGCTGTCGCCAAGGAACTCGACCCGTAGCGGGTGCTGGGCGAGCGGCGGGAAGAGATCGACAATCCCTCCACGGACACTGATTTCACCTTTTTCCTCAACCAGCGGGACGCGCCGGTAACCCCACTGCAGGCAGTAGTCGACGAAAGCGGACAGCGGGAGTTCGTCTCCGATGCGTAGCCGAAAGGTTGCGGTGATGAACTCTTCCTGGGGCAGGAGCCGTTGGAGCAAGGCCGAGGTCGAGGTGACGAGAATGGGCGTGGCGACGGAGAGCACATCGTACAGCCCCTCAATCTGTGCGGCGATGACGTCGCTGTTGGGAGACAAGCCGTCGGCCACCGTCACGTCCCAGGCCGGGTAGTAGCGCACCCGCGGGGCGAGGGCCTGCCCGATAAAGAAGCGCAGGTCGGCGGCGAAGGTCTCGGCCTGTTTATCCGACGGCAGCACACACAGCGTCGGCTGCGGAGTCTGTTGCAGGTGGCGGGCTATGAAAAACGCCGGCGCCGCGCCCTTGAGTCCTGCCAGGCGAATGACGGGCTGGGCGGGCTCGGCAGTAATGTGCCGCGCTGTTGTCTCAAGGGCAACCGACAGGGGTGAAGCGTGAGACAGACCCTCATCCGAAAGAGTAGACATGTCCTGCATCTGATGTCTATTGGAGGACATGTCTACTCTTTATACGACGACGTGTTAGCGGCTGGCCTGCTGCGCGGCAGCAACAACGCCGAAGAGGGGAATCGTGAGCTGTTTTTCTTCGGGATGGTCGGTCATGACCTCAATGCTGCCGCGTATCCTGCCCGGCTCAGTGTCGCCCGAGATATGTAAACGCAGCTCAAACTCTTTGCCCGGTGTGACCTCGGTCAGCTCGGGGACAACGCTGGCGAGCGAGCTGCGCACCTGTCCGATGCCGAGGGGCTGAGCGGAGCGGTTCTTGATGCGCACCGTCCGCATCTCGCCGACGCCCTGGCGGACGACCCCGAACGAGACCTGGGACGGCAGGGCAATGACGTCGCCCTCGATACTCCCCACAACCGGAATGCTGAGAGTCGGCTTTTTCGTGCTCGTCGTGGTAACCGTAATGGTGTCGTTGAGCGGGCCGCGCCGCGCAGTTTCGGAAACACTCACCTGAAGCGCCTTGCCTTTTTTGCCCTCGACCCGCGTGTCCTCAGCCCGGACGCTGATCGCCGGATGGCTATTGGTGATGTGGGTGATTTCAAAGGTTTTATTTTGATCGTACAGGACGTTGACCGTGCGCGTGACGGGGGAGCCGCGCTGCAGCCGTCCCAGATACAACTGGGCCGGCTGCACCTGCACCTCAGTCGTTATCTCTCCCCGGAGTGTCAGGGTCGTGACCGGGCTGAGGGGATCGTTGGTATGGACGCGGATGTCTTTGGCTTTTTGACCGATAAACCGTTTTGTGTCAAACGTCGCCTGAATGCTGCCCTCCATGCCGGGTGGAATAGTATCCGCGGCAATCACTGCGGCGGTACAGCCGCACGAGGTTTTGACGGACCGCACCCGCAAATCCCGGTTGCCCTGATTGGTAAACCGAAACGCATGCGTCACCGTGTCTCCCTGTTCGACCCGTCCAAAATCGAACACGGGTGTGTCAACCTGCATCCGAGGACCGATAAGGGCCCCCGTATCGGGGGTTGTGCTGCTCTCGGACTCGGCGTGCGCCCCCGGGACGACACTGAGACAGACAAGCGAGAAGAAAACGGTCGGCACAAGGGCGGCAGGAGTCCCGAAACGCATGGCTATACCTCCTTGGAGGACACCTCGGATGGGTTGGACGGGAGGCGTTGAGACGGGCGAGTCGCCCCATTATTCGAGCGAGCCAGAAATGTGTCCAGATAGCGCGTATGCAGCTTGCCGGCTAAAAAATCCCGGTCGCGCAGGATTCTCTGGTGGAGCGGGATATTCGTCTTAATGCCCTCGATCCGATATTCCGCCAGGGCGGCGCGCATCCGTTGGACGGCCTCGTCACGCGTCTGGGCGCTCACAATGACCTTGGCCACCAGAGAGTCATAGTAAACGGGCACAGTGCTGTTTTCCATCACACCGGCTTCCACCCGAACCCCCATCCCGCCCGGGGGATGATAGGTCCGAATCGTCCCGGGGGAAGGCAGCATGGTGATGGGGTCTTCGGCTACCACCCGGCACTCGATGGCGTGGCCCGAAAAACGGATATCCTTCTGGCGCCAGGGTAAGGGTTCACCCCCGGCCGAGCGGATGCCGGCCTGGACCACATCTATGCCCGTCATCATCTCCGTCACCGGGTGTTCGACCTGGACCCTGGTATTCATTTCAATAAAGTAGAAGTGGCCCTGGGGGTCGAGCAGAAACTCGATCGTTCCGACATTGGTATAGCCGACCGCTCGGGCGGCCTTGACCGCCACGGCGCCCATCCGTTCGCGCAGGCGTTTGGTCAGGGCCGGCGAGGGCGCTTCCTCAATAAGTTTCTGATAGCGGCGCTGGATCGAACACTCGCGTTCGCCCAGATGAATGACGTTGCGGTGCTGATCGCCCACGATCTGAAACTCGATATGACGGGCGCGTTCCAGATATTTCTCGACGTACAGCGTCCCGTTCCCAAACGCGTTTTCGCCCTCTTCCTGGGCAACGGCAAACAGGGTCGAGAGTTCCTGCTGATTCTGGACGACCCGCAGGCCGCGCCCACCGCCACCGCCCGCGGCTTTTATCAGAATGGGAAAACCGATCTGGGCCGCCACCGCCTGGGCTTCTTTGACATCCGTGGTCCCGGACGAGGTGCCGGATAAAACCGGCACGCCGGCGCGTTCCATGATCCGTCGCGCACGCGGTTTATCCCCCATCAGACGGATGTTGCGGACGCGGGGGCCAATAAAGGTCAGGCCCGAGCGCTGACACGCCTCGGCAAAATCGCCATTCTCGGACAAAAAACCATAGCCGGGATGCACGGCATCGGCGCCAAAGGCCAGCGCGGCACTGACAATCGCGGGAATATTGAGATAGCTTTCGAGCGGACTCGGCGGCCCGATACATACGCTCTCATCCGCCAGGCGGACGTGCAGGGCACCGCGGTCGGCCGTCGAGTACACGGCCACGGTAGCAATCTCCATGGCCCGGCAGGCCCGCAGGATACGGACCGCAATCTCGCCCCGATTCGCAATGAGTACTTTCTTAAACACGTGACTCGAACTCTTCTGAAGACCCAACAGACCCAACAGACCCAATAGACTCAACTAAACAGGCTCAAGCAGAAACAGCGCCTGGCCGTATTCGACCGGCTGGCCGTTCTCGACCAAAACCCGGCGCACCCGCCCCCGAATCTCCGCCTCGATTTCATTCATCATTTTCATGGCTTCAATAATGCACACCACATCGCCGGTTTCCACCGTCCCGCCGACGGCCACAAAGGGCGAAGTGTCAGGGTTGGGCGCGCCATAGAATGTCCCGACCATAGGCGAGACGATGGTCAAGCTGGGGTCGAGGCCGTCCTGGGCTGTGGTGGTCGTCTCTGCCGGAGGCAAGACCGGAGGCGCGGCCGGCTGCGGCCGGACAGTCGCGGGCACGGAAGCCGCTTCCCCGCGCACCAAGCGGACCTCGCCCGCACGATTTTTGACTTCCAGCTCGGCCACACCCTTTTCTTCCATCAACTCAATGAGCTTGCGGATATCGTCAATCTCCATAGGTATCCTTACTCGATGGCCTCCCGGCGACTCTCTTTATAGCACGCTCTGCTCCCGGCGGGACACTGACATCGTTCTGACCGATCTGAGAGCGGGTTTACTTCTGGACAAGTGCAACCGCCGCGCGCAAGCCCAGCAGATAGCTGTCCAGGCCAAAGCCGCAGATCTGCCCGACCGCCGCCCGCGCGATATAGGAGTGATGGCGAAACGCTTCACGTTTATACAGATTCGAGAGATGGACCTCGATAGTCGGGAGCTCCACAGATAAAATCGCGTCCAGCAGGGCAACACTCGTATGGGTATAGGCGCCGGCATTGATGATGAGCGCTGCGTACTGTCCGCGGGCGGCCTGGATCTTATCGACCAATTGCCCCTCGTGATTCGACTGGAAGGTCTCGACCTCGACACCGAGTTCCTGGGCCAGGGCCGCAATCCGGGCGTTCACATCGGCCAGGGTCGTCGTCCCGTAAATTTCGGGCTCACGCAGACCCAGCATATTCAGATTCGGGCCGTGTAAGACAAGAATGCGTATCGACATGAGAAAGGAGAAAGTGTAGGGGCAAACAGTAATAGCGTCAAGGTGTTAGCGTGGGGGAGACCGCCTGCTCGGGAAAAGAAATCAGGCCGAGGTCCGGCGCAGGAAATCACCCACCCGCCCCTCCGCCTTGCGGATGTCGTCCTCATATTTCAGCAGCAGATTGAGCGTGGATTTGACGGCCGGCGCGTCCAATTCCCGTATCCCAAGCGCCAGCAGAGCGCGCGCCCAGTCCAGGGTTTCGGCTATGCTCGGCGCCTTCTTGACCTCGAGCCGGCGCAGACTGTTCACAAAGCGCGCCACCTGACGTTGCAGTTGCTCGTCCACCCCCGGCACCTTGAGGGCGATAATCCGGGCTTCCAACTCAACACCGGGGAAATCGATATAGAGATGGAGGCAGCGACGTTTGAGTGCTTCCGAGAGTTCCCTGGCCCGGTTGGAGGTCAGCATGACCGCCGGCCGTTGGACTGCTCGGACTGTGCCCAGCTCCGGGATACTCACCTGAAAATCGCTCAGCAGCTCAAGCAGGAACGCCTCGAACTCTTCATCAGCTTTATCCACCTCGTCGATGAGCAGCACAACTTTGCGGGGCGTACTGATTGCGCGCAGCAGGGGCCGCTCCAGCAGATACTCGCGGGAAAAAATATGAGCCGAGCTTTCCTCCCAGCCCAAGTCCTGGGCCGTATCCGTCTGAATTCTGAGCAACTGCTTCTGATAGTTCCACTCGTATAAGGCGCGCGCCTCATCCAGCCCCTCGTAGCATTGCAGGCGGATGAGCTCGGTCCGGAGCAACTCGGCCAGGACTTTGGCCAGTTCGGTTTTCCCCACCCCGGCCGGCCCCTCGATGAGCAGCGGTTTCTCCAGGACCAGGGACAGGTAGAGCGCGGTCTCGACTTTGGGCACCGTCAGGTAGTGGCACTGCCTGAGCCCGGCGTGAATGGCGTCAAGAGAAATCTCCACTAGACCTCGATCACCATGCCGTCATGGGCGCATTCCAGCGAGACCTCGCCCAGCCGTTCAAGAACTTCCCGACCAATATGGCTGAGCAGCAGGCGTCTACAGCCCAAGCGGTGCTGCTCCTGGAGGATCGTGGGATAGCTGATATGGAACGCGGTTTCGGTCTGAAAATAGCAACACTCACAGATAAACAGGTCGGTCCCGTGCGAATACCGGACCAGGTCCTCGTTCCAGCCACAATCGCCGGAATACAACAGCGCCCGGTCGGCGGTTTCGACCCGATAGCCAAACGAGATATCACGCTCCTGGTGCGGCACGCGGAAGGGCAACAACTGCACGCCAAAGAGGGCCTTCTGCTGTCCCGGCATCAGTTCCCGGAAGCGGATATCAAAACAGCACGGCCGTTGCGACAACTCGCGGTACATGGTGGCGTGGAGGGTGCGCACCCGCTCTTCGGTCCCCGGCGGCCCGACGATGGTGAGCGGCCGGGAGCGCTGGTTTTCATAGATATATTCGAGAAAGAGAAACGGCAGGCCGCCAAAATGGTCGCCGTGCAGATGGCTGATAGCCACAAAGTCTATGCGATCCGCCGAAATACCGAGCGACTTGAGGGCGAGCAGCGTGGTCGTGCCGCAGTCGAGCAGAAAACAGGCTTCGGGGGCTTCAACCAGATAGCCGCTATGACGCCGCCCCCCGTTACAGAACGCATCACCCGCGCCGAGCACTGTCACCCGCATGTCTTGCCTCGCACTGCCAAGAGCGGCCGTGTCCCCAAAAGAAAAACGGAGGAGGGGGCTCGGGGGATACTTCCCCCGTAAAAAGGAACCTCCGTCTCTCCACACTCTCCCTTTGAGCCGCTCCTGGCCTGAGTTCTACCGTGTTTGGTGTGTACGGACAAGGGTTTGTGTAACCCCAAGGCCGGAGCGTTTTACGTCAGGCTGTAGCCATGTCGTTCCGCTCGCGTCATGCCGGACTTGATCCGGCATCCGGAGGTCGGATCGTCCACGCGGTATCATCCGGCCTTCTTGTCAAACACCGCCTGGCGCAGCAGCCCATTCAATCGCGTCTGCCAGCCTGCGCCGGTCGCCCGGAGCTGCGCGACCAGATCGGCATCAAGGCGCACGCTCACCCGCACCTTCACCGGCGCCTTCTGTTTCCCACGCCGCCGTGCCGGCTGAAGCCACGCCGCTTCCTCTGCGGTCAGCTCGTGGGTGTCCGGGTCGCGGAGAATCCCGACCTGGATGGCGGTCTCGTCGTCATATTGGGCCTTGATGGCGTCGAACGACAGCGGCCCGGCAGCCAGCGCGCGCAGCTCCGATTTGGAAGGAAGAGGGGGGTTATTTTTTGGCATATTTCCAGCCCTATCAGGCCGCGGCTTCAACCTGTTGGACTGTTACGTCTGCCGGAAGAGGTGAGCCTTCATCTCGTAAGCTCTCCAGATAGGCAGCGGTTGCTTCCTGGATATTATCTAACGCTTCCTCTTTTGTGTCACCCTGCGAATGACAGCCCTTAAGGGCGGGACACCATATATGGAAGCCCCCCTCCTCTTCTGATTCAAGAATTACGGTATAGCGCATCTCTTCTCTCGGCGTTTGGGGGAGATTTCCCCAGGTTTAGGAGTTGGTATTGGCGGAGGGGTCAGCAAAATGTTGATGAGTGCTTGGTGCGCTTCGAGCGTCATCGCTTCTGTAAGTAGGGAATCGTCTTCCCCATCTCTACAAATCCGGTACAGCGCTTTTTCCTCCGGGGCGGGGAGTCCTACGCCATGCTCATCACATTCCATGAGTAATTCGCTCACCAACCTCTCTCCGGCTTGAATTTTTCCGTGTGACCGGGCAGCTATCCCGATAAAACAAGCATCCACAACATCAAGCTTCATCCGACTTCCCCTCTGTCACCAAGAATATTCCCCAGGCAGGATCAATAATATCCGATTGGGGAGAGAAAGGTTTGAGACCTGTTGACCGAAGAAACTTCATCAGGGCCACCAGTGGCAGGACTCAACTCGGGCTAGTCCCAATAAGGGGAACGAAGCGTAGCAAGTAACAGTTATCTATTTCAGCGAATATCGTCCTTAAGAAGCTCTCCCATCTTCTCGTCGTAAAAGCCCACGCATCCTCTAAAGTATGACTAACTTCTCTAAGTGCCAATAAGATATCTCCAGCAAGCGCTAACCTCAGTAAGGTTCTAGCAAAATATTTGCACTCTGGGTCTGTCGCGTAGCCTTGGAGGTCAGATAGAAATTCTTCTAAGGTAGCCTTTCCTTCTAGGGCGGATAGGTATTCTTCAAAAAGGCTTGTGAACTCCTGATGTCGATTTAAGTCCTGGACCTCGCTAAAGCCGACGAATGGTGTGTAGTTAATCAAGTTTCTTTCAATAGACTCATCGGTGGGGTCAGTAATATACGCAGTTTTCGATACACGCGCGTAGGCATCATGAGAAACCTCATAACTATTATAGATGTTATAAAATCGCGTCCAGGGAGTTTTATGATGCGGATTTCTCCCTATATCTCTGGTTGTTATGCCAAAAACGTGACGGCGCAAATCGACGGGTACTACCTGAACCCGAACTGCCCTATCTAGTTGCAGCTCTGTAATCGTTCGACCTTGAAGACAAAGCAAGCCATGAACGGAGAAATAACTTGCATAGTAATTCGTTACGCGTGCCCATGTTTCCAGGCCATTCTTTGCGAGCATGTAATGGGCTGCGGTATTACCCATGGCTCTCTGTAGAAACTCTAATGCTTGATTCATGAGACAAACAGCAATTTGAGAGTCTTTAATATAGAGGCCACTCCTAACGTGAGATGACTGGTAATTATTCCCTCTTAGCCAACCACTAAGATGATTAGAGACTGATATTGTACTTGCTACGAATGGTGCGGATGCAAGGGCCGCCTTCTGGTCGTTCAGCAGCCAAGTGTGATCCAGCATAACCTTAGTATCCGCTGGAGGGGAATTAATTACTGTGGCCATATCAGGAGGGAAATACGAGGGAAATCACTCGCCTTGTCAATTCACGAATTCCACCCTCGCCTACGTAGGTTATGCCTTTTTTCTTCTCCTCAGCGGTGCTGAAGGAAAACTGTTCCAGCTTTTTCATGTATGGAGTGAAAGTCTCTTTGTCTATGCATAGTCCGTCTTTATCACTCACAGGTATGTCCTTTTTTCTGAGATCAGTAACAATATCTTCAAGGAGATTAAGTAACGCAGACACTCCAACATATTTGCACAGGAAGAACGCCTTATTGTCCCATTGGACAGAATACGAACCTTGAATCGCCTTAAAGTATGCCAGTAACAGGTCATGTTGCAGACGTTGCTCAAAGAAATCCTGCCCTGTAGAAGAGAACAAGTGGCCTTTCTTAAAGAGTTTCTTCAGCGCAGAGATAAACGACGCCTGACTTATGATACGGTTCCCGCCCCCCACCATACTAATACGATCCTTCCATGGAGAGTCAGGGGTCTCTTCATTAAGAAGCGCAACGAGATCCTGGCATCTCTCATCTTCAAAGGTCACCGTTTCCTTGTCGCGCAACATTGGAATAAGGTCATAGACTAGGGAAGGATTGATTTTTCTTTGATTCCCGTTGATCGATCGGAAAATGGATGCCTTGTTAGAGTCGTCAAGGTCTATGAAGGCAGTCACAACAACATTAAGGTCGACTTCTCCTGAGTATTTCGGATCGAATGCCCAAAGACGATGTTGTCCATCGATGACGAACGCTTCCCCAGCAGGGCATTCGTGAATATAAAGGCAACCATCTTTGTAATAACTCTTTGAACTAAGGCTGACGATTATTGCGTTGGGCAGGAGCAGCGGAGTTGAGCCGTTTGCAGTGAGAAATTTACCAATGGCTCTAAGTCGGTCGGTACGCAGACCACGCTGAATTCCTTCTCGGTTATACTGTGTCCTCTCGGAAGTGTAAGCCACCTGAAGAAGTTTCTTTGCTGAAATTGTAAACAAGTAGAACTCTTTCTCACCCTGTAAAACCGAAAGGGCTTGTATAGGAGCTAGAAATTTCTTTGATTCAGGTTTCTTCTCCATGGCTAACTGCCTTGATCCTTCCAAAACTGTCTCGCGGATGCCACCGTAAGATTACCTTGCAAGCGCAAAGCAGCTTCAGCCTTTTTCAGGTCGTGGCGAACGAATCCCCCAAGCACTTTCTTCTGCTGCGCGCCACTTAGCGTATGCGGTGAAAAATGCACACCGCACTCCGCAAGCTCAGCAAAGTTGGTCGCGTGATCGCCCGTTGTCACAAAAGCATCCGCGTCTTGAGAGGCGAGCCACACTGGAAATCCCCATGAACGGCCCTGACGCGCTAGGGAACCAAGCAAACCCGCTTTGCCTTCTTTTGGTAGGAGTAGGTGAGCCTCGTCCACAAAAAGCACCATTTTGACGGGTTGGATGCTGTTCTTCACCGCAAGATTCTGATTCAGATGCTTCATGAGGAAGTTCAAGATAAGTGCGACAACCAATGCCTTGGTTTCGCTATCGTTCCCAATGTCTTTGAAGTCAATCACTATTGAGCTGCTGAGCCACTCCTCCAGACTGATGGTCGTCTTTTCCTGGTTGAGTAAGTTTCTAACGGCTGAATTATTGAGTCCTTCCTCAAGACCAAGCGAACTTGGTGCATTGGCAAATATGTTGAGTCGATTGATCTTTTGTATGATGGCTAAATCTACGCCCTCTGCACCATTTTGCTCAAGTTGGAGAGCGAGGGATGAGAAGTCAGGGGTCGGAAGTTGCTGATATGTATCGCTAATACTCCGCTCTTGTTTCGCGCCGAGTTGGCGCGCGAAGCAACGAATTAAACCGGCAATCTCATAGGCAATCTGAGCGTTACGTGTGAGGTCTGAGGAGCGATAGAGTGGGTTGATCGGTAAACTCTGCCGAATGAGTCGTATGTAACGTGCCCCGGTTTGTTCCAAAAATTGGGCACGGTTTTTTCCTTGCTGAGGGTTATTCGGGTCGTCTTCCAATTCACCTTTAAGGTCGAAGAAAACAAAGCGTACTCCCTGATTGGATAGCTGAGCGAGTAGGTCAAGAGCGAGTTGGCTTTTGCCTGAACCTGGTTCACCAGAAATGACGAGGAGTCCGTTCTTCGTGTCTGGACCATTGATGCTCCATTCAGGAGCTTCAGCCAATACCTTTAGTTTAACCTCTTGCTCTACTATCTGCTCTACTACGGGCATGGGCGCAACGTGAGATTTACGATTCTCGCCGAAGCCAGGATCGGCAATTTTGAGTAGAGCAGCGACAAAGCGTGTCTGGTCGTTTCTCGACTCCTCCCAAATTTGTTTTAATCGTTGACAGCCATATTCAAAATGTTGCCGGAACTCTTGGCGATACTCGCTTTCGTTCAATCTCTTCCCTACACGATGATTCAATGCCGCCCGCACAACATCGCCGAGTTCGTTACCAATCACGGTTTCATCGTCCAGGTCTTTCCCTTGGGAGTCCGTCGATTTGAAGCTGGAAGGAACGCCTTCGCCCAAAGCCAGGAACAAAGCCGAGCGGCCTAAGACAGCTTTGTTCCGCGCTCCAACCCGTTGGTGCACATTTTCTATGAATTCTTCACTGGCACGGCTCGGCTTAAACCTCATGGCCTACTCCCGAAGTAGTCATTGGTCACATGCACTTCGTAGTTAGCGCTGTCTTCTCGTCCGTATGGGTGCAAGGTATACATACGTCCAAATCTACCTCGAAGCCGTTCAAACAACGGTCCGTCGGGATCAATTTCTGAGTTCGTAGTCAAAATGATAGTCTGGTGACCGGTCAAATAAAGTTTGTCAAGCACGCTGTCTTTGACCTCCTTATCGAGACGGCCCAAGGGAGTATCGACGACCAAGGGCGGTGCGACCTTCGCCAAACGACGAAGTGCTTCGTAAAAGGCTAACATACGTACTTGGCGCTGACCGGCGGATGTATTCGCTCCTTCCCAGGACGATCTTTCGCTACCGCGTCCAAGTAACCAGCAGTTCCAGTTCTCATCAAACTCCATTCCCAAGAATTCTCGCTGGCGTTCCGTGATTTCTGTCCACAGGTCTCCAACATGCTCAGAAATCTTCTGCCGAAGCTGGTCAGCCGCACGAACACGAATCTCTTTTGTCGCCTCACGATAGGACGCCGCTAAGGCAGCCAAGTTTCTACCTTGCCGTGCCTTATTCGCCAAATTCGTTAGGTTTGTCTCTTCCCGTTTCTGTTCCTGAAGATTGCCTTCGAGTGCTAGGATTTGTTGCTCTGTGTCTTTCTTTTTGTTCTCCAAGTGACCAAACTGTGAGGTCAATTCTCCGCGCCGTTTGTGCAGCTTCGCCCCAAGTTCCATTGTCCCGGCATCTTGTTTAAGTTGTCTGATTCTTCCATCAATTTCTCGTAGATCCGCGTCAATAGATTCCACTTGTTCGCATAATTCTGTGACACCCGGTAAAGAATTTGTTCCAGTCTCCAACCTGACTCTGATCTGCGCACTCCGATCATTGCGGTCGGTTATAAAAATATTTTCTGCCATTCCTTCAGGCGGTGGATGAAATAAACGATGGAGGGCTTGCTCTAAACGAGCGGCGTAGAAAGCGTAAACATCGTCCGTCAGTCGGTACTCAGATGGCACTTTCTCAAAAACATCTTGCTTTACTTGAGGAATCTTCGGCTCAACTGTCGCCCGACTACTTTCCCATTCTCTACGTTTCTCTTCTCGAATAAGGTCATTGTGCAGCTCATTACGATAGCCCCCCATTAAGGCTACTGGCATAGCTTGTTCCCATGCCGATGTTAGCTCCGTTTCGAGCTTAGCCTTGGTTTCCGCCAACTCTGTTCGAGCTGTCTGTACTCGATTTAATTCTTGCGGGTCAACAGCTCCAATGCTTTTGAGCTGCTCCTCCACTTCATCAAGTTCCGTTTGGTTTTCAGATAGCTCAAGTTCAGCGCTTTTTAGCTCGTCCTTCAAGGCGATGAGTTTCTTTTCTGTCGTGACGATCTGCCCAGATATATCGGCAAGTTTCTGTGCCGCTTCATATTCTCCAGAAGCATTGAACACACGCGGAATTTTATTTTGAATCAGATTGCGCAAGTCGGTCTCAAGTTCGTCGTAGGACCACAGCCCCAATATGCGGCTGATACCTTCGACGATTTCCTGTTGTCCCAAGTTGAAATTTTGACCTCGCTCCGCGTCGAAAAAGAAGAACCGAGCCAAATGTCGAGGGAGGAGTGTATCTCGTAGTTTGGCCAAGTGCCTTTCCTCTTCAATTCGCCCGGACCCGTCAGTACGGTCTGCATAAGAGCGCCATACTGGCGACGAATTCGGCCGATGACGAATCTCCCTAACCAGTACGGCCTTTCGACTCCCACCGCCTGTCTCGCCGTGTTGGGAAATTTTGACCTGGAGCCGGACGGTATCTTTACCTTCAGCTTGGGCTCGTCGGTTCAGTGATCTCTCGAATACGAATCGTGTCGCTTCGGAGGCTGGTTCTACTTTTTTGAGGTCACCAACACCGGCTTCCCCGACCACCGCGAGATACAGCGCCCGGAGCAAGTGCGTTTTCCCTGCACCATTCTTCCCACCGATGAGAATGCCGCAATGGTCCTCCACTGTACCGAAATTAAAGGTATGCTCACCATAATAAGGGCCAAAATTCTCCAGCGTGAGCTCATCAATGTAGACATCAGGCATTTTCGAGCGTTGCCTTTTCGTGTTCCATATCGTCTTTCAGGATGTTCAGCATATCGTCCGGTAGGCCAGGGGCACGATGGCGCTCGCTATGTTCTTCAACTTTTGCAAGTAGACGCCGTAAGGTATCCGCACGGATGCCTTTCTCAGCTACAACCTCCTCCTCCAGGTCTCGTAGCCGGTTTACTTCCTTCCAGTCCTTCATAATAATTCCTCTCTGACGAGTGACAATACGTCCTACACCACCGCCATCATCGGGTTGACGGGCGGCTTTCCAATGCTTCTGAATAAGAAATAATTCATCCTCGCTAATAACTTTCAGGCCGGTCTGCTCCTGTAATTTGAGGAGCTTAGTCAACAATTCGCGACGGGCAGTCATAGTAAGCGGACCAGGACCATCGCTTCCGTTCATCCGCCTCATATCTCGTTTTCCATTCTCCGGGTTACGATAGTGTATAAGCGTCTCCCTGAATTCGAGCAGGTCCTCCATGCGTTCGTCACCACTCGCAAGCAAGCCTTCGCTTGCCTTATCACGCTCGACGACTGTGCAGGTCCAACAGCCGAACCGGCTCTTGCCACAACTCGGGGTGCTCGTGTCAATTTGGATTGGGCATTCACCGCTTCGTGCATAGAGCGCAAACAAAGATCGGTTGCTTTCCCCCCATGGATTCGGATTTTGCAATAAGTAAGTCCACACCTCTTCCGTCCTCAGAAACTCGATTGGATTGGACACCCACACACGGGGTAAGTCCGGGTGGCGATGGAGCCCATTACGTGATTCACGGCCCGCCATTGTCTGCGCCCGGCTGCTACTCTCAGCGCGTCGTGCACCAAGGTGCAGAATTGCCTCGCCCCAGTGACCAAGACGTTGCTGAACAAAGGTAGTGACCGGATCAATCTTCATGCGCTGTGTGCACCAGCGAAAGACGCGATTCGGCGGCGGATATCCACGTCCAATGATGTTGACCCAAAATGACTGGTCAGCGGAGGGGCGAAGGAGATTGACATCTATACGCATACCGTTCTTTTCCGAACACTTGCGCATCTTCTCCAAGGTTCCTTCGACCATTTCAACAATGGCAGGGATTTCGACTCGGGTATCTGTGCAAAGGACGGAGATAGGCTTTGTTCGTCTTTCTATCGGAAACGAAAGGACAGTATCGAAGATGAGCGAGGCGAGCATGGTGCTGTCCTTCCCCCCACTAAACCCCACAAGCCAAGGCCGGTCGTCCTCTAGGTAGAGCTGTCGTAACACGCTCTTAATATCTTCGTATGTATTCATGTCCATTGTCCTAAAGTAGTTCCCCTCACTTTTTCGGACTGACGGATTTTCTTAACAAGACTTTTCTACCAACGCGGTATTTATTACGCTACACCCCGGCGCGTTTCCGCGAGTATCTCCGCTACCCGTTCCTCGGTTCGAGCTGAGGATTTTCTGACTTCCAAGAGCATTTGCCCCATGTCGTGTAACATTGCCTGGGACTCCTGATGGTGACGAGCAGAGTCTTGCTTTGCCAGCACGACGAGCTGAGCCAGGTAGTTGGTCTGCTTGGTGAGTCCCTTGTCGTTCGCTTCCAGCGTCGCCAGCTTTTGGAGAATTTTATCCATCTTCTTATGGATATTTGGTTGGCTGGCCATACCGCGCCTCTCCCTTTAGTCCTCCGCTATAAAATCTTCTTGGGAGTCTGTCAATTTCGGATACCGCCCCTGTCTTCCTGTGATAGGCCGCTGTTCCAACCTGCTGAACTGTCATGTCTACCTGAAGGGGAGCATTAAGAGAGCTTTATAGGAATAAAAGTCGTTCTTAATTGACAATAAACTCTCTTATTGGTAGCATTTAAGGGTCTTTGGAAAAGGAGGGGAATACAATGTATGGCAGAATAACGGGGAGGTCAGGTAGTGGAACAAGAAAACCATGTAGAAGATGGGGGGCGAGTTGAGGGAACGCGGCTAGAGGTTGAGGAGAAACCGTGCCCCCCGAAGGAAACCTCGCCTTTGGAGAAAATTGAACAAGAAACAAGAGTCGGCTCTATCGCTGACTCTGATTGAAATATGAATTATGCGAATCCAATTTGAATTTTCTGATGCCGCAGTAAAAGAGCTAGACACATTGAAAGAAATCCTCAATGCGAAGTCTAGGGGTGAAGTAGTCAACCATGCTCTCGGTGTTCTCCGGTGGCTCGCAAACGAAAAATACGAGAAGAAGAACAAAATCATACTTGAGAGAAATGACTCTTCTCAAGTAGAAGTTGTGTTTCCCCAACTAGAATCGCTTGTGGAAGAGCAGGCTGCCTAATAGGATGTTTGAGAGCCTGTTCCCTCCAGGGTTCACATTTGATCTCATCAGTTTTTTTATTGGGGCGGTGGTAGGAATACTCCTCTACGCTGTGGTTCTCAAGAACAAGGATTTCCGATTTATCTTCCATTGGGGCGAGAGGGGTAAGATTGAAGTTGAAACCTCTAGCGGACCTGATGCCGTTTCTGGTGGTGAACGAGAAGACTTGTAACTTTTGTTACTCCACTCAATTTTCTCATTCCTTCCGCTGCCACTTCTCACAAACGAGCACACATCATAACTCAGTGCCGGCGCGTTTCCGCGAGTATCTCCGCTACCCGTTCCTCGGTTCGAGCTGAGGATTTTCTGACTTCCAAGAGCATTTGCCCATGTCGTGTAACATTGCCTGGGACTCCTGATGGTGACGAGCAGAGTCTTGCTTTGCCAGCACGACGAGCTGAGCCAGGTAGTTGGTCTGCTTGGTGAGTCCCTTGTCGTTCACTTCCAGCGTCGCCAGCTTTTGCAGAATTTCACGGAATTTCCTAGTTGCCGGTGTCCTGATTGTTGTCTTCCACTCCCCCCAACACCACTCCCTGCTGGCTCTCCTCCCACACGAACGTGGCGTTTTTCCCGGCCTCGGGGAAATCAGGCATCGTACACCGGCCCTCCGCTCCGGTCACAAACCCTTGGTCGAATGCCTGCACGTAGAATGTCTGCGCGGCCACCTCTTCCCCATTGCGGATGAGCCGGGCCGTGCGCTCGCCCGTACCCAGGAGGCTCCAGTTAATGAGACTGGAAAAGCCATTGTCGATATCCCCGCACACCCCCGCCGTATCGGTCCGCTCCGAGCCCTGGAGCACGGTTTGTGTGAGGATGACCCCGGCCGAGTCGCTGAACTCCACGGCCAGCTCCCCCCCCAAACAGGACCACCCGGACACCACGCCAACGCCGCTCACCGTCGTCCCAGGGGCGGGGATTTCGAGATGCGCCCCGGCAGGAGCCAGCGGGGTGGCCTCACCACGGTTCAACGCCCCATCCCAGGTGGCGCTGAAGGTATAGGCCACAAAAAACAGGTCCGGCACATACGAGGGCTGCACCTGGGTGACCGTGCCGTGGCCGACCGTCTCCCAGGTGCCCTGACTCTCGGCGGCGATGCCGACGCCCTCGGTGGCCTCTACGTGCTCCGTGAAAGTGTAGGTGCAGCCCACCTGCGGAAACACCTGCCCCGCATAACACGTGGCGTTGTCGTAACAGGCGGTGCCGTAGCTCCAGGCATGAAACAAATCCGGCGTGCCTTCATCCTGACAATAATACGCATACGAGAAAGCTGCTTCCGTGGCGTCCGCCCCACATACACCGCTCGGGACCGGATAGAACAGATGGACCAACTCCCCCGTACACCGCAGCGCCCCGCCCGTGGTGGTCGCTCCCTGGAACAGGAGCGTGGACCGATGAAAGGCTCTCTCCCAGTCGGGAATCGGGTTGCTCGTCCCAAAGCCTTCCACCGTCCCGCTCAAAGGCGCCGCCCACCCGGCCTGCGCCCAGAGGACAAGGGCCACCAGCCCGCCCGTCCATTGCCGTCGTAATTGCATGGGCCTGTTGTAGGACGGGCCGCATTGTGCTGTCAATGATTGACAACCCGCCCGCCACTGCGGCATAGCTACCCCCATGATGGGAACCCTCTTCTTCTGGTTTATTGTCGGCCAGGCCCCCACCCTCGGGGACGTGCACATCGGCGGGGTAGATATCCCCCGGCCCTGGCCTGCTCCGTGCGTCGGAGTGCCGTATCCGCCGCCACCGCTCCCGCCTGAGGTGGTCATCCAATTCCGGGTCCTCTCCGAAGCCCCGACCCGTATCTGCGCCCGCGCGACCAACGGCACGGACCAACCACTGATCTATGGCTCTGGGTCGTTTCGCCTCGATCAATGGACTTTGCCATATGGCTGGACCCCATGGTTCACCCCGCTCCCGGAGGGCGTGAACGTGGGGTTTACCCTGGAGGCCCGTTCCCTGCCCCCAGGTCTCTCCACGGAAACGCTCTTGCCGTATTTTGGCGGCACCCCGCCCCCTGGGCACTATCGGGTCTGCTTTGAGTATGACGACTGGGAACGGCATACGGAAACAGAACAGGAGGAAGCGTGCGGGGAGCGGTTTCCGTTAGGGGAGGGAATGTGACGCTGGGTACTGGCCCAATTTGACGCCCCACTGCCTAGTTTGCCGGGCTAAGTCGTTGATTTTCCAATGGCCCGAAAGCTTCAAACGGCTTAATTTGAAATTCAACTGCCTAATTAGACCAGTACCAGAGTACGCCAGAATGGAACGCAGGGGTCAACACCTTAAACTATGAAATTCCGAAATTTTATCCATCTTCTTATGGATGTTTGGTTGGCTGGCCATGCCGCTCCTCTCCCTTCAGTCCTCCGCTATAAAATCTTCTTGTGATGCTGTCAATTTCAGGAACTGCCCCGTCTTCCCCCCCTTGAGAACGGAAACTGAGCCGACCGGACCCGACCCACCCCGGCCCTGCGGGCCACCCCTCCCGAGAGGGGATAGAAGAGCAAGGCCCCTGCGTATCCAGCATCTGCTAGCGCTTGCCATTGCTGGACTCACACCGCCCGCCGTGGTAAGCGCTGAGGCTGGCTGGGGGGAAGGATACGGCCCGGTGGCCGTACCGGTCTTCAAAACCGAGTTGCGTGGCGTAAGTTGCGCGGATGGTTCGACTCCATCCCTTCTCCGCCATTTCCTCGTGACCGGCTTGGTCAGAATATGGAAACTATTGATGTCAAAGATATCCCTGAGCCGATTGCCCGCGGTTTGGAGATAGTCGCCGAAATGGCACGAAAGCTGACCGGTATAAAGGCCGATGGCCACAGTCGTATTCAACTCGGTGTGCGAAGCGGAACTGTGTACGGGACATTGAGTCGGAAGGAACTGTACGGGGATGACAATTGAACGCGCCCTATGGCACAAGGTCCTGCGGATCAAAAATACCGCGCAGATCGAGCAAGAACGTGTCGTTGTGAATCCGGCCCAGGATGGGTGGCTCGGCCTGCCGAAAACGCTGGGCGATTTTTTCGGCGGACAGTTCGCCATGCCGAACGGCAATGACCGTGCTGGGGAGTTCCTCCTCCGGCAGCGCCCCGCTGCCGATCTGGGCGGTTGCCTCCTCGACGCTCAGCGAGAAGGCACTGCCGAGCGCCTGCCGGATGAGCGGAACGGCCCGGGCCGCCAGGGCCGCCATGTCGTTCAGTGGTCGGGTCAGCCAACGCAGGGTGGGCAGGTCGTGCTGCAACTGGGGGGAACGACGGTACAGGCGCAGGGTCGCGCTCAGGGCCGCCAGCGTCAGCTTGTCAAGACGTAGCGCCCGTTTGAGCGGATTCTTCTTGATCTGGTTCACCCAGGCTTTGCGCCCCACAATGAGCCCGGCCTGCGGCCCGCCGAGGAGTTTATCTCCGCTAAAGGTGACCACGTCCGCGCCTTTGGCGACCCGCTCGGCCACGACCGGTTCCTTGGGCAGTCCGTACTGCGCCAAATCAATCAGCGCCCCGGCTCCCAAATCCTCCATGACCGGGACACCATGCTCTTTGCCTATGGCCACCAGTTCTTCCAGGCCAACCTCGGCGGTGAAACCCACGACCCGGTAATTACTGGTATGCACCTTGAGCAGAACACCCGTCCGGTCCGATATGGCGTTAGCATAATCGTGCGGATGGGTGCGGTTGGTCGTGCCGACCTCGCGCAGTACCACGCCGCTCTTGCGCATGACCTCCGGGATGCGGAACGAGCCGCCGATCTCGATCAGCTCCCCGCGGGAAACAACCCCTTCCCGCCCCTCCGCCAGCGTGTTCAGCGCCAATAACACTGCGGCCGCATTATTATTCACCACGGTGGCCGCTTCCGCGCCGGTCAGGGCCGTCAGTTCGGCCTCGACCAAATCGTCCCGGTCGCCGCGACCGGCCCGAGACACGTCATATTCGAGCGTCACGGGTGTGGACGCCGCCCGGACTATTTCGTCTACGGCCGCCTGGGCCAGCAGGGCGCGCCCCAGGTTGGTGTGCAGCACCGTACCGGTGGCATTGATGACCGAACGCAGCGGGGAGCGGTCCTCGCTGCGGAGTCGGGTGGTAATGCGCTCGACCAGGTCGGACTCGGCAAGCGGAGCGGTATGAGCGCCGGATAGAATGTCCCGGCGCAGCATCTCCAACATCTGACGAATAAGGTCGGTAATATACGTTCGGTTGTAGCGTGCCAGGATGGGCTGCAGCGCTGGCGCTGCCAGCAGCTTTTCCACGGAGGGGAGCGCGCGCAGGAGGGGGTGAGGTTTTGTCATACCCGCCCCCAGCTCCAAGAAAAAACGGGTTCTTCATTGATTCCAAATCGGTTGAACACGTCTCTTCTTTGTCACATGGCCTTCCCCCTTGCAACTGCGAAAGCCGAACTGCTAGCCTCGCATCTTTAAGGGAGGGGGACTATGGCAAGCGTTGCGGACCACTATCACCAGACGACAACCCGCCAAGCCGAACAGATTCTGGAGTTCCTGCGGACCTTTGAGGCACTCCAGGAGCAGATTCACCTGGCAAAAATCCCCCAGCACCAGGCCGAACTCGTCGAACAGGTGGGCGACCTGTTCACTGACCTCAACGCACAGAACGAAGACCTGGAAGTCCCCCCGGAACGGGCCGCCTTCCATAAAACATGGCTGGAGGCACTCGAACAGCTTGAGGACGCCTATACGTCCTTTCGCACCGGGTCGGCGCATAATTTCATTGTCGCCTATATGCAGAGCCGGCGGGCGTTTTCGCTGGGCAAATATCTGTTGTACGGCCTGCGCGCCGAGTTGCCGCCCATTCAGCCGTACTGGTTTTTGCCGGATGATTTCTCCCGTCGGACCGAACTTGAAACATCCGCCCCGGACAACACTACCCAGACCGGTGTGATGCATCGCAAGCAGACCAATAAGCACGCCGAGTATTCCTTATACGTTCCCGAAAACTACGATCCCACCAAACGCTGGCCCCTGGTGATTACGCTCCACGGCGGCCATGGGCGCGGCGATGACTATCTGCTGACCTGGCTCAGGACGGCCAAGAGTCGCGGCTTTATCCTGCTCTCACCGAAATCTTTGGGCCAGACCTGGTCGATTCAGCAGCCCGGACTCGATGTGCGCTCCATCCTGTCCATGCTGGAAACGGTCATGGATGAATATACGGTGAACACGAGCCGCATTCTGGTCAGCGGTCTGTCTGACGGCGGGACGTTTTCGTACGCACTCGGCATCAGTTGCTCCAAGCTGTTTGCCGGCATTGCTCCCATTGCCGGGGTCCTGCCGCCCTGGCTCGACTATAAACAGGCAACCGCCCTGCCGATCTTTATTGTTCACGGCGCAAAAGATTTTATTTTCCCGGTCTCCTCGGCACGCATGGCCCGCGAATTTTTAGAAGGCCAAGACTTTGCCCACGTCCGCTATACCGAGCTGCCCGACTGGGGACACGCCTATACGTATTCCATCAACGAAACTCTGGTCCTGCCCTGGTTTGAACAACTCCCGGACCGGCTGCACACGGCGGATTAAGAAGGCCGCGGGTTGGATTGTGGAAACGGACGGTCGTATGCAGAGGCCTCTTTCGGATTGGACGGGCTGACGTGACTGTACCGGACCGACACCAGGCACAACCCCTGGGCGTTATCATTCTGGCTGCGGGCAAGGGGACGCGCATGCGTTCCGAGCGGGCCAAGGTGCTGCATCATCTTGCCGGGAAACCGCTCCTGACGCGGGTCGTTCAGACCTGCCACCGTCTCCACCCCAGCCGCCTGGTTGTCGTGGTTGGTCATCAGGCCGCCGCGGTTCAAGAGGCGTGTCGGGAAGACGGGGTGGTCTTTGCGCTTCAAAAAGAACAGCGCGGCACCGGGGACGCGGTCCGCGCGGCCACACAGCAGTTTGCCGGCTTTCGGGGGGATATGCTGATTGTCTCCGGCGACGTGCCCCTGCTCACGTCCCGGACGCTGGCGCGCTTTGTCGCGGATCACCGCGCGCACGGGGCGACGCTGTCGGTCCTGACCGCCCAGCGCGCCGACCCCGCTCAGTACGGGCGTGTCATTCGCCACGCCAACGGCCAGGTGGTCCGCATCGTGGAGGCGCGTGACGCCTCGGCCCAGGAGCGCAGCGTCCGGGAAATCAACACCGGGATATACTGCGTTGCGGCCGACTTTCTCTTTTCCGCGCTCGACCGCCTCCAACCCACCAATGCCCAGGGCGAATACTATCTGACCGACATCGTGGCCGCAGCCGTCCGGGCCGGACTCCCGACCCGGGCCGTGCTCACACCCGACTGTCACGAAGTCGAAGGGGTGAATTCTCGACAGGAGCTCGCTCGTATGGAAACAACACGCCAGGAACAACTCCGCCGCCAGTGGATGGACGCCGGTGTCAGCTTTGAGGACGCGCAGACGGTCTATCTGAGTGAGGAGGCGACCATCGGACCGGACACGGTCATTGGGCCGAACACTCATATCAAGGGTAAGACCGTCATCGGCTCGAACTGCCGGATCGACGGCAACACTTATATTGAGAACTGTACCATCGGCGATAATGTCCGCATCTATTTCTCGGTTGTGCTGAGTGACAGCCGGCTCGGCGACAACTCTTCGGCCGGGCCGTTTTCACATATGCGGGGCGGGGCCGTTCTGGCTCCCCACGCCGAGATCGGCAATTTCGTTGAGATCAAAAAATCCACCATCGGCGAGCGTACCAAGGCCAAACACCTGGCCTATATCGGCGACGCGGAAATCGGGCGCGAGGCCAATATCGGCGCGGGCACGATTACCTGCAACTACGACGGCTTCCGCAAGCACAAGACCAGGATCGGAGACCGCGTCCAGGTCGGCTCGGACACGACCCTGGTTGCCCCGCTGACGGTCAACGACGACGCGTATATTGCCACCGCAACCACAGTCCGGCAGGATGTGCCCGCGGGCGCTCTGGTCTTTAATCCGCGTCAGGAAGAAATACGCGAAGGCTGGACCGCGGCCAAACGTCTCAAAGAGAAGAAGGTTGGTTGAGTCGGTTGGGTCGGTTGGGTCGTTGGGTCGTTGGGTCGTTGGGTCGTTGGGTCGTTGGGTCGTTGGGTCGTTGGGTCATTGGGTCATTGGGTCATT
Organism: Desulfurellaceae bacterium bin18; assembly: GCA_002238415.1. Classification (GTDB taxonomy): domain Bacteria; phylum Desulfobacterota; class Binatia; order Bin18; family Bin18; genus Bin18. The sequence continues at coordinate 37,725 of MPMI01000021.1, forward strand.
GGGTCTATTGGGTCTATTGGGGCGGTTATGAAAGTGGAGCGATTTGAGGACTTGGAGGCGTGGAAGGCGGCGCGGGTCTTGGTGTCCCAGGTCTATGATATGACCAGGCAAGCGCAGGACACAGGGAGGGACTACCGTTTCCGCGACCAAATTACCGCTGCGGCAGTGTCCGTTATGTCGAATATCGCTGAGGGCTTTTCGCGGAGAACTGATAGGGAATTTGCCCAGTTTCTCTTTATCAGTAAAGGCTCCTGCGCCGAGGTACAAAGCCTCCTCTACGTTGCTCTTGACCAGAACTATACAAACAAGATCAGCTTTCAAAAAATTTACGCTCAAGCAGAGTCCGTGGCGCGGTTGACGAGCGGCCTCATCACCTACCTCCTTCGGGGTAACACCGGGCGGTCGAAAAGCCCCAAAAGTTCCGTAGAGACGAGAGGCCAGGGCATAACCCCAGCCTCCCCAACCCAACCGACTCAACCGACCCCAAGGACTCCATAGACTCCCCGACCCAAAGGACTCCATAGACTCAACCGACCCCAAGGACTCAACCGACTCAACCGACCCCAAGGACTCAACCATGTGCGGCATTATGGGCTATGTTGGGCACCGCGAGGCAGCCCCGCTCCTCTTCCAGGGGCTCAAGCGGCTTGAGTACCGCGGCTACGACTCCGCGGGGATCGCCGCATTCACAAACGGCCATATTGCCATCCGGCGGACGGTCGGCAAGCTCGCCAATCTTGACCAGCTCTTGCAGGCCGAACCCCTGCCCGGCTCGGTTGGTATCGGCCACACCCGCTGGGCGACCCACGGGCCGCCATCCGAGGAGAACGCCCACCCGCACCGCGCCGGCGATGTGGTGGTCATCCACAACGGCATTATCGAGAACTATCTTGAGCTGCGCCACGAGCTCATGGATAAAGGGCGGACGTTCAGTTCCGAGACGGATACCGAAGTCATTGCCCACCTGATCGACCAATATCTGCAAGAGGGCCGCTCCTTCGCGGAGGCGACCCAGGCCGCCCTGCGGCATCTTTCCGGTTCGTTCGCCCTGGTTGCCCTGAGCGAGCGAGACCCTGGGACGCTCCTGACGGCCAAAAACGCCACGCCCATTGTGATCGGGCTCGGAGAAGAAGAAAGCTTTGTGGCCTCCGATATTCCCGCCCTGCTCGATTACACCCGCCGGGTGCTCTTCCTGGATGACGGCGAGATGGCCGAGGTGAGTCGTCGGGGTGTCTCGATCTCGGATTTCTCCGGCCGGCCGATTGAGCGCCAGCCGCGCCACATTACCTGGGATCCGATCACGGCCCAGAAGAGCGGCTATAAGCATTTTCTGCTGAAAGAAATCCATGAACAGCCCCAGGCCATTATCGATACCATGCGCAGCCGCATCCTTGAGGAATCCGGCGAGATTGCACTGGGCGAGCTCACGGACCGGCTGCCCGTACTCGATACGGTCAAGCGCGCGACCCTGGTTGCGTGCGGTACGGCCTGGCACGCCTGTCTGGTGGGCAAATTCCTTTTGGAGGAACTGGCCGGACTGCCGACCGAGGTCGATTACGGCAGTGAATTCCGTTATCGCCCTACACGGCTCGATACCGACAGCCTGGTTCTGGCGGTTTCTCAGTCCGGCGAGACCGCGGATACGCTGGCTGCGCTCGCAGGGGGCAGAGACAAGGGTGCCAGTACGCTGGCCATCTGTAATGTGGTCGATTCGTCCATTGCGCGCAAATCCGACATGGTGGTCTATACCCATGCCGGACCCGAGATCAGCGTGGCCTCAACCAAGGCGTTCACGACGCAGTTGACCGCCCTCTATCTTCTGGCGGTGCATCTGGGGCAACGCCGCGGCGTCCTCGACCGCGCCCACAGCCGGAAACTCATCGAGGACATTGTCACCCTACCCGCCTTGGTCCGAGCGATACTGAAAAAGACCAAAGCGATTGAAAAGATCGCCAAGAAATATGGTCATGCCAGCGACTTTTTGTATCTCGGACGGGGCATCAACTATCCCATCGCGCTTGAGGGCGCGCTCAAGCTCAAGGAACTGTCCTATATTCATGCCGAGGGCTATCCGGCCGGGGAGATGAAACACGGTCCGATTGCCCTGATCGACGAGCAGATGCCCGTTGTCGTACTCCTGCCCAAAGACCCCGTGTACGAGAAAACGCTCAGCAATATGAAAGAGGTCGAGGCGCGCGGCGGCCGCATTATCGCCCTGACCGATGCTCCATCGCCCGAACTCGAAGAGATCGCCTGGGAGATTATCCAGGTTCCGACCACCAACCACCTGGTCATGCCGATTCTGCTCAGCATTCCGCTCCAACTCCTGGCCTATCACGTGGCCGTGTATCGCGGGACCGATGTAGACCAGCCGCGCAACTTGGCCAAGAGCGTGACGGTGGAGTAGGACCTAACCCAAAGGAGGGCCCCATGACAACAGACCGCATTGAGATTAATCCGGCAGTGATGCTAGGGAAGCCCGTGGTCCGTGGTACTCGTATTCCAGTTGAAGTGATTCTCCGAAAGCTAGGTGAAGGAGCGACAGAAGCAGATTTATTAGAGGCATACCCGCGTCTCGTCCGGGAAGATATCCAATCTGCCTTGTCTTATGCTGCTGACTCTCTTGCTCATGAAACTATCGTTCTGCATTCGGGGAAATGACTTCATCTATACGATTTCTCGCGGATGAGAGTTGTGATTTTTCCGTTGTCCGCGCCCTCCGCGCGGATAACTACGACGTTCTTGCCGTGAGTGAATTCACTCGGCGTTCGGACGACCGTGAACTTATTGAGCAGGCTGCTCAGGAGAAACGTATACTCCTCACAGAAGACAAGGATTTCGGACAGTTAGTCTTTGCTAGTCATATTGATTCGGCGGGCGTCATTTTAATCCGTTTCCCTGGTAACGCTCGGCGGACTTTAACCGAGACGGTCGTAAAGTGTGTCCAAGAACAGGGCGAGAAACTTCTTGGGGCTTTTGTTGTTCTTCAACCAGGGTACGCACGAATTAGCCGGACTTCTTATGCGCAGGAAGATGATTGACCTTTAAAGATTTTGAGAAAACAGACTCATACGCGATTATTAAGACCCGAAGGAAGAGCCCATGAAGTGCACCGTCTGTGGCGCTGGCATGAGTCCGACGACTACCGACTTACCATTCAAACTCTCCGAGGAACGCATTGTCATCCTCAAGCAACTGCCGGTCTTGCAATGCACCTCCTGCCGCGAGTATCTCATTGAAGATGCCGTCATGGCGCGGATTGAGGCGCTGCTCGGGCGTGCCGACAGTAGCGCAGAATTAGAGGTGCTTCGCTATGCGGCTTGAGTGCTGCGGACCACCGCCTTTGTCCTATCACCCGACTCCCTTCCAGCCGGCCCGTCTCCAGGGGAAAGGATGATTGAGAGGAACGCATGATCTCCGGCGTGAAACAGTTACTCGAAGACTTGGCGCGCACACCCGCCCTTGTCTGTACAGTCGGGCGTGACGGGGTTGTCAGTGAACTTTTTCTGGACGAGGAGGTCCGAAAGGTCGAGTTTGCCGACCCGTGGGCCACGGTCGAGTATAGCGGCTGGCATATCCACGCCAACCTCGACACTATTACGAAGGTACGCTTTGCCGAAGCGCCGAGTCACGGCGATTCGACCAGCGTGTTTGTCAGCCTTGATGACGCAGAGGGGAATGCCGTCTTACGCTTTTATTTTCCGCACGCCAGCCAGACCCACCGGACGTATACCGCCCAGGAACTCACCCTGTTTGAGACGTTCAAGGCGCGCTACGAGCAGACGTTCGGCCAGGAGGATTAGCCCTGTGGGTGGCCAACCCCCAGTCCCGAACCCCTATCCCCTCGGGCGTGCCTTGTCATCAGTAGACTTCAGAGCTAGCCTTCAGACATGGACTCTCTTCAAGATATCCAGACGGCCGTGAGCCAATTGTCGGCCAAACAACTCTCCGCATTCCGCGCCTGGTTTGCGGAGTTCGATGCCGAACTATGGGACCGTGAGTTTGAGCGGGATGTCGCCGCCGGGCGACTTGACGCGTTAGCGGAGGAGGCGTTGCAGGCCCTGCGCGAGGGCCAGTGTACCGACCTGTGAAACATCGCGTCACCCGCAGGTTCCGGTCGCTCTACAACGGACTCCCAGCCGAGACGCGGAAGCTGGCCGATGAAAACTTCCGGCTCCTCCGGCAGGGCCCCTCCCACTCATCGCTGCACTTCAAGAAGGTCGGCCGATTCTGGTCCGCCCGGGTGGGCATCCGTCACCGCGTCCGCGCCGTGGAAGACGGCTCTGACATTGTGTGGTTCTGGATCGGACGCCACGACGAATATCGACAACTGATCGACCGGGGTCGGTGACTATTTGGCAATCCCCGCCAGCTCGCGGGCGTACTCCGCCGCAGCCGCAAAATCATACTCGCGATAGGTCTGGAGCTTTTCGGCTTCGAGGGAGCCCTCGGCGTGCACGGCCAGCACTTCCTGATAGCCGCCGAAGTCCCCCGCGGTCAGGTCTGAAATCAGGTTCATCAGCCGCAGTCGGTGCTCGGTCGAGGTGCCTTTCTTGCCGCCCAGATATTTCTCGACATAGGGGCCGGTTGCTTCGCTGCGCCAGTCCTCCATGCTCGGCCCGGTCACCAGCAGGCCGCCGCTCACATCCTGCACCATCTGGACGGCCTGATGATAATTGGAGGCAAACTGGTATTTGGCCACATTGGTCATCAGCGTGTTGGGAACGGCGATGCCCGGCGGGACAACGGTGTGTTGCTGGGCCGCGGCCAGAATCAACCCCTGGACGGTAGCATGATAACTGGCCAGCTTGGTCAGCTTCTCGCGAATATGGCCGGCTCGCTCAATCCCGTTGTATTCCGCAATCGCCTGGGAGGCACCCGCCATGAGTTCCAGGAGTGGCAGCTTGTACGAAACCGCGGTGAAGCGGTGAAACTTCACAAAGGTCAGGGCCATCAGACCCGCCGCGGCGACCTCGCCGGCCAGGAATACCCGCTCCCAGGGCACAAACACATCGTCGAAGACGGTCAGCGTCTCCATCATCTTGTGTTTGGCGCTGATCGGATACTCGAAATCGTTTCTTTGGAAACCGCCATAGGAACTGGCCAGGAGTTTCAGCCCTTTGGTGGCCGCGGGAACGGCAAAGGCCACGGCGTAGTCCTCATCGCCCTCGCGCATCGCCCTGGTCGGCAGGACAATGATCTCGTCCGTATTGGTGGAGACCGAGGTATGGATCTTGGCTCCGCGGACGACGATGCCATCGTCACGCCGGTCAACTATGCGCACATAATAGTCTGGATGTTCCTGACCCTGAGGACCCATGCTGCGGTCCCCTTTGACATCGCTCTGGGCCACGGCCACCGCGTAGTCGTTATCCCGACACAGCTCATAATAATTCTTGACCCGCTCGCGATATTGGTCCGCGCCATGCTTGGCCATTTCTTCGGCAACAATATGCAGCGCCAGGAGCGCGTCCGTTCCGATCTCTTTGATCAAAATGACCAGCGTGGCCCCCTCGCGGGTACTGGCCTCAATCAGGCGGCTGCGTTGGAGCAGATCTTCGGCATTCTGAGGCAGGTGATAATACCGGGAGTACTCCTGTCCGGTCTGCGGGTCGGTAACAACCGCCAGGTCGCGGTAGCGCGGGTCTTCGGCCATCTGGTAGTCGATGCAGGCGTGCTGGACGGCTTTCCCGATAACCGGGTGGGTGGTGACATCGTCAACCTTTTCGCCGCGATAATAGACTTCCCGGCCGTCTTTCAGGCTCTCTTTATATTGCTCCGGTGTGCGCAGACTCATGGTACACTCCTCGTTCGGAAAAGTGCCGTGAGTATAGCCACGACCGTGCGGCCGTGTCCATCGCCCCCGACAAGGGGAAGGTCTGTTGAGTCTATAGAGTCTGTTGAGTCCGTTGAGACCCAACGGACCCAATAGACCCAATAGACCCAATAGACCCAATAGACCCATCTACTCCAGCATCAGTCGCAGCAGTGTGGTCGGTGCCTGGTATTCATCGGTGGCCGGCGGACTCGTCAGCGTGCCGAGAGCGGACAGCTTTTGATGCAGGTCGGGCAGTTGTGCCGAGGGCAGGGAAAGAACGAGAATATCTTTTTCGTCCTTGACCAGGATGGCGCCCTCAAATTGCTGAACGACCGCTCGGACCTGCTCTACCAGGGCAGTGGCGTTTTCGCCGGTCAGTTGCCACGAGACCGGTTGAATAATGCTGCCGCTTCCTTCCGGGATGGCGGAGGGACCGTCTTGGGCTCTCGTGTGTGGCGAGAACGTCAGGCCGATCATGATAAGGCTGAGAGCAAGCCAAAGCCGATACGTGTGTAGGATCATATCGTGCGCCTCCTGGGTGTATTGTGACGGGTCCCGGACCAGGATGAAAGGGAGGATCGGTTTCGCCGCGGTATTTGCCTTGAGACGCAACACCGCGTAAGTTGCCAGCAATCGGTTCGTACAGCCTGTTTCTATGACAGAGCACCAACAACAGAAAGACACACAAGCGGTCAGTACTACTGGAGAAAAACTCCTCCGCCTCCTGGCCGGCATATCGCCCGAAGAACTCAACGACCCCGAGAAAGCCGCCCGGATGATAGAGCGGACGGTGCGGATGATAGCGGCCTATATTATCGTGGCCGGCTTCGCTCTGTTCTTTTTGGCGATTCCGAGTTTTGTCGAGCTTGACGGCCGCCTGCATACGAAGAATTTCACCGCCTTTTTCTGGATCGGCAGTCCGTTTTTCGACTGTCTCATCCTCCTGGGGCTCAGTCTCTTTCTGGGGCGCACCAAAAACCTGCCGACCGCCCTCTGCCTGGTTTGTGTGGCCGGTTTTGAGGCGCAACTCTATATGCACTACGCCACTCTGTCCGATTTTGTCGTCCTTATCATGTGCCTGATGGTCCTCATTCACGCCCTCCAGATTCTGGGGCTGTTCGTGTTCGCCCGTCCTGAGCCTAGTCGAAGGGGATGATACGAGCGGCCCGTCTAGTCTTGCGGATATAGCCGAACCATGCCGATCTTCATCGCCTCCGTTCTAGCCTTGATTATCCTGCTCTGGGGGTTGGGCTGGTACGCCAAACGCTGGGTGCGTACCGACGGCGACTTTTTGCTGGCCGGCCGGCAGGTCAGCCTCATTCCGGGGATTGCCAGCATTTGCGGCATTGCGTTCGCCGGCAGCATGACCAGCATCGTTCCCGGCCTGACCATACAGTACGGTTTTCTCGGCTGGATCCTGGGCGGCAGCCTGCCCCTGGTGATTGGCTATATTGCGTATGGCGTCTTTGCCGGTCCGTATATCCGGCGCTGTGGCGCGTATACCATCCCCGAGTGGCTGGAGATGCGCTTTGACACGCGCACCCGGGTGGTGGTCAGTATCGCTACTCTGCTGGGTGTCACCGGCGTGGTGGCCATGAATGTGGTGGCCATGGCGCTCATCATGCAGGGTTTTCTGGGTGCGCCGCTGTGGCTCATGATTACCATTGTCCTGGGCGGGCACCTGACGTTTATTTTCCTGGGCGGGATGTGGGCGCTGACGCTGACCGATGTCGTGCAGGTCCTGTTGGGCTTCCTCTTCCTGCCGGCCCTGGCCGTCTATTGTTTGATCAGCTATGGCGGCTGGGAGCTGATCGAGACGAGCTTCGTGACCGCCACGCCTCTCTCAGCCGGCGTGCTCGGCTCTTTTCCGTGGTTTCGGCTGAGCTATCCGAGCGTGCTGACGGTTTCGCTCGTCATCGGCTTTTTTATTCAGTGGGGTGGTAATTACTATTGGCTGCGCGCCGCGGCCGCACGGACCGAACCGATCGCCCGCTGGCAGTTCATTATTGGCGGCCTGCTCGTCCTGGTGATCCACGCTTCCATGGGCGTGCTCGGTCTGTACGCCGGCAGTGTGCATAGCGACGCTTTTCTGGACCCCGTGAATCCTGCCAACCCCATGGGCGCCTATGGCCTGCTCATGCGGGACTTTCCCGCAGCCATGGCCTTATTGGGTCTGGTGGCCGCCCTGGCCGCGACGATCTCCACTACGAGCAATGCGCATATGGGCATTACCTCCTCGCTCTCGCGCGACATCTACCAACGCTTTATTCGGCCCAATGCCTCCCCGGAGGCGGTCTTGCGGATGAGCCGCCTGCTGACTCTGCTGACCGGTTTTGCCATCTGGCTGCTGAGTTTTTATCCGGGCGGGCCGTATTACCTCCTGGCCGTGAGCTGTGCCATGCTCGGCCCCGCGGCCTGTGTCCTGCTGCTCGGACACCGCTGGGCCTTTATCACCCCTACGGGCGCGTTTTGGGGAACGCTGGCCGGGACGGTCTCGATGCTCGTCTACGAAATCCTGAAGTTCATGGACGTCCCGCTGGGCGCCGTGCATACGGTTGTGGTGGGCTCCATCGTGACCTTTCCGACCGTACTCGGCCTGTCCGTGCTGACGCAGCCGGACGGTGCTCTCCCGGACCAGCCTCAAACTCTGCGTCTCACCCCGGAGCAGGAACGTCTGCTGATCCTGATTCGAACCGGCTATACGACCATGGTTGAGCTGAGCGATTTCACCATGCTCAATTCGGCCGAGTGCCATCGTCTCATCGAAGAACTCGAACGGGCCGGCCTCGTCCAGCGCTGGGGCAGGAGCGGGCTCGACTATTTCACGTTCGGCCTCACACCGCAGGGAGACCGCACGCTCGCCGACCTGCCTGATGCGCCCCCGAGTTTGAGCGGCTTTGTCGGACTGGACGCGGACAGCCGCTCAATTCTGGAGCAGCTTGCGGGCGGAGGCAAAAGCCTGCGCACGCTCAGTACGGCAACCGGGGTGGCCGCCTCACCCCTGAGCGTGATCGTCAACCGGCTCGATCAACTCGGCTATATTCGCGGGCAGGGGGTGTGGGAGCGGACGCTGACGCTGTCGGAAAAGGGACGGGCGATGGTTGGGTCCGTTGAGTCTTTAGGGTCCGTTGAGTCTGTTGAGTCGTTGAGACCCAAAGGACCCTAAAGACCCTATAGACCCTATAGACCCTATAGACCCCAGAGACTCTAAAGGAGGGAGAAGACAGCCATGTTGAACAGCATAGTCGATACGCTTCTGCCCACGACCATGGTCGGCTCGTATCCCCGTCCGCACTGGTTTACCTATCAGTTGCACGGGCGGGATATCTGGGAGGCGTTCAAGGACGTCAACCACGCCGAGGCGTTTGAAGACGCGGTCCGTACCGTGCTGCAAGACCAGGAGCAGGCCGGGCTGGACATCCTGACGGACGGTCAGATGTGGTTCGACGACTATGGCGGCTGCATCGGGTCGTTTGTCTGGTATTGGTATGAGCGCATTCACGGCTTCGTGCCAACCAAACACAGTCACCCGATTGTTGAAGGCGGGCAGGTCTCGCACACTGATGCGGCCTGGCTCACCGACTGGGGCGCGACCGCCGTGACTGCTGCGGTCGAACGCGGGCCGCTACGCTTGGCCGACCTGTACCATATTGCCCAGCGCAATACAAAAAAACCGGTGCGGTGCAGCGTGGGCGCGGGACCGATCAACCTGACCTATCACGTCCATCTCGACTACTACAAAACCCAGAAAGACCTGGCCTACGCCCTGGTGCCCATTTTTAACGCCGAGATGAGGGACATGGTGGCCGGCGGGGCGTCATTCCTCCAACTGGAAGACCTCGGGGCGTGGCTGCCCCTGTTCAGCGGCAACCCGGACGATTTCGGTTGGGTGGTGGATGTCATCAACAAAACCATTGATGGCGTGGAGGCCAGACTCGCCTGGCACTTCTGCTTTGGAGCGGCCTGGGGGAATGCCTCACAGGGCTTGTTCCCGTCCGGGGCGGGCTATGGTTCCATTCTGCCCCATCTGCACGACACCGGAATCGAACAGTATGTACTCGACTTTGCCGTCCGTGAAATGGAAGACGCGCATATTCTGAAAGACCTGCCCGCAGACAAGGAAGTCGCCGTGGGGGTGATTGATGTGCGCAATCTCCAGGTCGAGACACCGGAGCAGGTGGCGGGGCGTATTCGCAAAGTGCTCAAGTTTATCGAACCGGAGCGGGTGACGCTGACCACAGACTGCGGTCTGCGCGCCCTGCCCCGTTTCTGCGCCTATAATAAACTGCGCGCCATGGTCAAAGGAGCCCAGATCGTACGCGCCGAACTAGCCGGGAGATAGGGGATTGAGTTTCTCAGGTCTATTGAGTCTATTGGGTCCGTTGAGTTTATTGGGTCTTTGAAACCCAACCGACCCAACCGACCCAATGGACCCTATAGACCCAAAGGACCCAAATGAAGGAGACAAAATATGGCTACAGGCTCTATTCCGTGTGGGATTGCTGTTCCCCAGGTGTTTCTTGATACGAAGGTCGACATGCCGTTTATCCGGGATTTCGTCCAGCGCGCCGAAGCCCTCGATTATGAAAGCTTGTGGGTGCAGGAGAGTATTGTCAGTGACTTTGCCATTCTCGAACCCGTGGCTCTGCTCAACTATATTGCCGCCATGACCTCAAAGGCGCGCCTCGGGACCTCGGTTCTGCTGACGGTGCTACGCAACCCGGTGCAACTGGCCAAGAGTTTGTCGAGCCTGGATCAGATGAGCCAGGGCCGGCTCATCTTCGGGCTGGGTATTGGCGGGCACGTTCCGGAGACCCTCTTTGGCTACTCCAGCGCACTCCGCGCCCGGCGTTTTGTGGAGGGCATTCGAGCCATCAAGGCGCTGTGGACAGAGCCCAAGGCCACCGTCAGCGGAACGTTCTGGAACTTCGAGAATGTAGCCATGGAGCCCAAGCCAATACAAAAACCCCACCCGCCCATCTGGTTCGGTGCCCGCGAGGAAAAACCGCTACGACGCGCCGTCCGGCACGGAGACGGCTGGATGGGTGCGGGATCAAGCTCAACCAGGGATTTCATCCGGCAGTCGAATTTGATCCGCCAGTTTCTGGATGAAGCCGGTCGTGACCCGGCCACGTTTACGATCTCCAAGCGGATCTATATCGCGGTTGACAACGACCGGGCCCGCGCGGAACGGCGGCTGCGGGAGTGGTTTGGCGTCCGGTATAAAAGTGCGGATATGGCCTCAAAGGTCGCGATTTGGGGCAGTCTGGACGAATGCCGTAATAAGATCGGCGAGATCGTCCGGGCCGGAGCCGAACACCTCTTACTCAACCCGGCCTTTGACGACATGGAACATCTGGAGATGTGCGCAAAAGAGATTATGCCTGCCCTCTAAGGACCGGAAGGAGACAGCCCTTATGATCACGATGAACGAACACTATCTGAAGCTCCAGGCCTCGTATCTTTTTTCCGATATTGCCAAGCGGGTCAATGCGTATCAGGCCGACCATCCGGATCAAACCATTATCCGGTTGGGAATCGGCGATGTGACGCGGGCGCTGCCCGAGGCGTGCATCAGCGCCTTTCATCGAGCCGTGGACGAGATGGCGGACGACACTACCTTTCGGGGCTACGGCCCGGAGCTGGGCTATGATTTTTTACAGGAAGCCATCGTAGCCGGAGATTTTCAGCCGCGCGGGGTGACGCTCAGGCCCGACGAAGTGTTTGTGAGCGACGGCGCGAAGTGTGACTCGGGTAATTTTCAGGAGCTGTTTGCCCCGGACACGCGTGTGGCGGTGCCCGACCCTGTCTACCCGGTGTATGTCGATACTAATGTGATGGCCGGGCGGACCGCGGCCTGGCGGGACGGACGCTACGAGGGGCTGGTCTATCTGGAATCGACGACTGACAATCAATATATCCCGGCGCTCCCGCAGGAAGCGGTTGACCTCATTTATCTGTGTTTTCCCAATAACCCCACGGGCAGCATGATTACCGCAGACCAGTTACGCCCCTGGGTGGACTACGCGCGGGAGAACAAGGCCCTCATTCTGTATGACGCGGCCTATGTCGAGTTTATCCGTGATGACAGCCTGCCACAGAGTATTTACGAGATCGACGGCGCCAGGGAGGTGGCGGTCGAATTTCGGAGTCTGTCCAAGACCGCCGGTTTTACCGGGACGCGCTGCGCCTACACCATCGTGCCCAGAGAGTGCCAGGTGTACGATTCTCAGGGCAACGCCCATGCGCTCCACGCGCTCTGGGACCGGCGTCAGTCCACAAAATTCAACAGTGTCTCCTATCCGGTCCAGCGTGCGGCCGAGGCCGCCTTCTCGCCCGAGGGCAAGCAGCAAATCCGAGAATTGAGCAACTATTATCTCGGCAATGCCGCCCTGATTCGTGAAGCGATTACGAACTTGGGCTATGAGTGCGTTGGCGGAGAACATTCTCCCTATGTGTGGATTAAAACCAATACCGACTCCTGGGAATTCTTTGACCGCTTGCTGCAAAAAGCCGGAGTGGTCTGCACACCGGGAGCCGGGTTCGGGAAATGCGGCGAGGGCTACGTGCGCCTGAGTGCGTTTAACAGTCGAGAGAATGTCGAGACCGCCCTGCAGCGGGTCTCGGACGCTCTGGGTACGGCATAGAAGGCGAGCAGCCCCCGTCGTGGCGTCTGCGCCAGGAATAGAGCCATGCACTATCTCCTGACCCGGCTGACCGAGCATGCGCGGACCGACGCCTTCAGCCCCCCATTCTGCCCCTGTCCGAGATGTACGCGGGAGGGCGGATATTTCATAAACCGTGAAATTTCAGCCCGGATGAAATATGGATAAACTGATGAAAATCCTGGTCGCTACGCACGTCGGCGTCTTCCTTTTGGACATCCTGCTCGGTGGATTTCTCATCTGGGCAACCCACCCCTAAAAGACCCTCAAACACCGTTCCAAAATCAGAAATTAAGGGCCGATTAAGGGCTGAAAAATGACCCATTAAAGGCCGTTTCAGCATGAGAAATCGTGAAATTTCGTGAGAAATGGCATTTCACGACCATGAAATTTCATACCCCGTGAAAAGTGGTGCAAATCCGCGATATTAGGCCATTTTTGATGAAATTTTGGGGCAAAATCACGAAATTTCGCCGTGAAATATTTCACGATTTCTCATGTTTCCAGAGTGGCACTCGAATTTTGGAATTTTGCACACTGATCGAATCGCGGACCGGGTAGAACCGGCACGTCCCGTTCCTCTACCTGGCCGCCTCCGCTGTGTCGGACGCGCTACACCGCAGCGTGATGTGTCCTAGGCGACCCCGTTGCTTTTGAACCAGGCCAGGAGCTGTTGCCAGCCGTCCTGGGCCGTTTCCTGACGATAGCTGGCCCGATAGTCGGCGTGAAAACCGTGCGGTGTATCGGGATACAGAATAATCTCCGAGGGGCTTTCCGCCGCCTGTAACGCGGCGCGCATCTGTTCAACCGTTTCGTTTGGAATACCGCCATCGGCGGCGCCGTACAAACCAAGCACGGGAGCGTGGAGCTGAGCGGCAATATCAACCGGATGGCTGGGGGTGAGCTCGGATGCCTGCCCGACCAGACGCCCATACCAGGCCGCCCCGGCTTTGACCTGCGGACTGTGGGCGGCATACATCCACACGATACGCCCGCCCCAGCAAAAGCCGGTGATACCGAGCCGGGCCGTATCACCGGTGCCGGACGACTCGACCCAGGCCACGGTTGCGTCCAGGTCGGACATGACCTGCGCATCCGGGACCTTGGCAACCACCGTCCGAATAATCTGACCGATATCCGTCATCTGCGACACATCGCCCTGCCTGGCATAGAGTTCCGGCGCAACCGCGACATAGCCCTGCTTGGCGAAGCGGCGGCACACGTCTTTGATATGCTCATGCACACCGAAAATTTCCTGGACGACCAGCACGACCGGGAAGGGTCCGCCGGTTTGCGGGTAAGCCTGGTAGGCGGGAATAGTGATATCGCCCACCGGTATCTGGACCTCCCCGGCTTCCAGGCCACTGGTATCCGTTGTGATTGTCTGAGCCGAAACCGGACGCACGGCCAGGGCAAAGCCCGTGGCCAAGGTGGACACTACAAATTCGCGTCGGGTCAGTGTTGTGCTTATATTTTTCATATCTTCTCACCTCAATCGGGCCATCTTGCGCGGCCTAGCCTAGCCCTTGTTTCTCCGGCTCGCAAGGATGAGCGGACAGGACGAGAAGGGTTGATTGGTGCTCGCTGGCTTTTGCCCTCCAGTTTCGCTAGGGAAGGGGGAATGATCTGTTATAGGCGTGCGGACAGGAACGGGGTCAGAAACATGCATGTAGTGAAGACAGTATGGATATGCCTGCTCGGCCTGGCTCTTGCGACACCCGCCTTTGCCAACGAAGGCCATCAGCTCTTACTCAGCCAGACTAAGGACGAACGCGCCACAACGCTGGCGGGCATTTTGCAGACGAGCGGTAAAACGTGTGCAGAGGTCTCGCGTTCGTTTCTGCAAGGCACGGATGAAGACCAGGCCGCCTATTGGAATGCCGAGTGCTCCGGGGGCGAAACCTATGTCATTCAGATTCCGGCCAGCAGTCAGACCCGCGTCCTTGAATGTAAGATCATGGCCATGATCGGAGTGAAGTGCTTCACCCGATTCGAGAATTAAACACATCGATTTTCAGAGACAGGCTGAACCCGAGGGGCGTCTCCGGTGCACTGGGCTCAAAGAGTAAACGTATCAACATCTCGGCGTGTATTGGAGGATACGTTTACTCTTCACAGTATTGACGAGCTGCAACGCTTTTCCACGCCGCCCTATCGCTGCCTGTATCTCCCGACAGAGACGGCCTCTCTGACCTACCGCATTATCCGGGACCTGACACCCCAACAGTATAATGAACTCCTCAGACGCGGCTGGCGGCGCTTTGGCTGTGAATTCTTTCGGCCCGCCTGTGCGCAGTGTGTCCAATGCCGGAGTCTGCGTCTGCCGCTGGCCGATTTCCGGCTGTCTCGTAGTCAGAAACGCGCCCTGCGGCGCAATGCGGCAATTCGGGTCGTGGTGCAAAAACCGACCCTGACCCATGAGCATATTCAGCTCTTTAACGCCTACCATGCCGATATGCACGCCCGGCGCGGCTGGCCCGCCCAGACCACCCATGAGCGCGCGTATTTCCGCAGCTTTCTCTTGGGCAACTGGAGCTTTGCCCGGGAATTCCTGTACTACGACCGGGAGTGTCTCGTTGGGGTGGGCCTGGCGGATGTCACGCACGAGGCGCTATCCAGCATCTATTTCTTTCATGACCCGGCCTGGCGGCCCCACGCGCCCGGAGTCTTTTCGATTCTGCGCCAGGCCGCCTACGCTCGGCAGCAGGGACTGCGTTACCACTATCTGGGCTATTGGGTAGCGGACAGCCCCTCCATGGCCTACAAGGCGCAGTATCGCCCGCACGAGATTCTCCGGCGCCACCCGCCCGATGAAGAAGAGCCGGAGTGGGCGGCGCCCGAATAATCCATGCGGAACGACTTGGCGCGGTTACTCACTCACGTGCCGCGTGAGCGGAATACCAAACTGGGCTGCGGCGTTGCCGCCCAACATGCGGGCCATCAATGGTTCTTCCACAGCGGCCTGGGTCAGGACCTCAATCGCGTCCCAGGCGCTGGTGGTATCGTGATGGGGGTAGCGTGAGCCCCAGACGACCTTTTCCGCAAAGGCGTGGGGTAACCGCTGAATCATGCGCTCCTCTGCGTCAAAGCCGAGCATCACCCGACCCTCTTCCCATAGTTCTTCAGGATCGGTCCGAACCGGATAGTAGTTGAGGAGAGGGATCGTTTTAGTCGAGGCCTCCATTTTTTCCAGCACCTCTTCCATCCACGACGCCTTGCCGTGCGCGACCACCACTTTCATCTCGGGAAAGCGCTGCATGACCGTAAAACCGATCAGGGTGGAAGCAACGAACATATGGTTGTCGAGCCAGCCGGAGAGAATCGGAGAGACCGGATGGCCGACCGACGGGGACGCAAAAAAGGAAAAATTCGCCAGGCCGTCGCCGCCGCCGGCAGCAGGCCCCCCGCCGACCTCCCTCAGCAGGGTTTGTTGATTCAGCCGATTTTTGATCTTTTCAATAAACGGACCGTGTGACGTCCACTCAGGATTCCACAGCCCAGGCGTCGGATGGACCACTGCGGTCACGCCCAAGCGTTCCAGCTCGGCCCAGAGCGGGTCGTAGTACGGATGGGTGAAATAATGCCCCTCAATAAACATGGGCCGAATGAACGCGCCCCGGAAATGCGGCAGCGCGGCTACCCGGCGCAGTTCTTCCAGGGCAAAATCCATGTTTTGGAGCGGCAGCATGGCTGCGGCATAGAGTCGCGCTGGGGCCGTCTGACAGAAATCGGTCAGCCAGTTGTTATAGGCCCGGGCCAGGGCGGCGGCCACATCCGGGTCCTCGATCAGATGAAAGCCCTCGGCAAACCAGGTGGGGTACAGAAATGCCTGGTCCACGCCCATGGCGTCCATGTCAGCCAGTCTGGCAAGCGGGTCTGACGCACCGGCGCTTTTGGCATGCGGGGTGTTGGGGTCGAGGTCGCCGACCTGGTCCCAGGTCATGCCCGGCTTCCAGATGGCGTGACGCGGGATGTTCGGATTCATCGGGTCGCGGAACATCTTGCCGTTGACCTTGAGATACGAGCCGTACTGGCCTTCCTCGCGCCACAGGGCCGTTTTGCCGAGCGTGCGGAACTCCGGCTCCAGGTAGTCCTCCCAGACCGCTCGCGGCTCGACAACATGGCTGTCGCTATCAAAGACGGCAAACGGCCTGGTCATGCCCGGTCTCCTTCGGCGGCATGGCCGTTGACCCGGTGGGCGCCTTCACCGTAGGGACGCACCAGCGAGGCTTCGGGCTCCAGGGCGCGCTGAATCTCCGCCTCGGACGGCCACCAGTCCGGGCGTTCGATTTCCGTCACCCGTTCGCGGATGAAGGTCTTCGGGCTGTCGATATGGTACAGCTTGCGGGCGTTTTCCCCGAGAAACTTCGTCTGATGGGAATCCGGCAGGTTGCACTCGCGCATCATCTCAATCGCCCGCCAGGCATCGTCGCCATCGTGATGGTAGACATCGGACGACCAGGCCAGAATATCGCCATAGAACTCAGGCAAGCGCGACGGCGGGGCTTCATCCCCTTCAAAGCCGGTCACGCAATGGGTGAAAAAGGTTTCGCTCGGCAGCCGTTTGAGCGGCGGCAGTTCACGCTCGTTGCGGTAGAGCTTGTACATTTTGTCGCACTCGTCCAACAGAAAACTGAGCCAGGTGGAGGAGGCCTCAAACACCGCCGCATTGAGCTTGGGGTATTTCTCAAAAAAGCCGGACATGAGCACCATGACGACCCACAACGCGGCCTCGGATTGGAAGTTCTGGACGTTGGTCAAAAATTGATGCGGCAGGCTTGAGGTGACTACCGTGCGGGCAATCAACTCCGCTCCGGAATACTGGGCAGTATAGCCTGGGGGTTTTAACGCGCCAAAGGCCGGGAAGGGATGCATGCCGTACACCACGCCGGTCTCTTCCATGGCCTGCCAGACCGGCTCATATTTGGGCTGAATCGGATAATTGCCCATGGCGTCAATCGGGCGCACCAGACCGACTCGGCAACCCTTTTCGGCGACCCGATAGAGTTCCTCGGCGGCAAAGACCGGATCCTGCATGGGCAGCAGGGCGGCAAAAAAGATGCGCTCCGGGTCCGCCTGGCAATACTCATACGCCCACTCGTTATACGCCTTGCACATGGCCCTTGCTCCGACCGCGTTTTGCAACCAGGGATAGGTGTCGATATCGGTCGGAATGATCATCACCTGATCAATACCCTGAACGTCCATGTCGCGGAGGCGGGCCTTGGGCTCGTACGAACCCTTATGGTCCAGATAGGCGGCCTGCTCCTGAGAGATCGCCGTTTCAGGGTGCAGGTTGCGGACATTGATGGCGCGCTGGATGTCATGCTTGAGTCCCGGCCCGGCCAGGGAAAGGATGTTCACAACACCGGGCGTGCCACCGATCCGCTGCGAGCCCAGACCCGTACCGGCATGGCCGTTGACGATAAGCTGTTTGGTCTCCTGGTCAAACCACATCGTGGTCTTGAGCGCTTCCAGCTCGTCTTTTGTCAGCCAGTCCTTGGCCTGCTCCCAGATCCAGGGCGGCTCCGTGACATGCGCATCGCAGTCAAAGGTCGGGAAATCCTTGGTCATTGGGGCAAATTTTTGGGTCGGCATACGCTCCCTCCTTTGGGATATTAGTAGCAAGCATGGCTTTCAGCACGCTCTCATCATCGTTCTCCGGCCGTTTTCATGCTGCGGTCACCATACAGCGATAGCGGACAATACTCAAACCTGTTTTCTCTTCATCCTTCAGGAGGAAAGGGCAGAACCTGACTTGCCCAAGCCCGTTGATTACCATACCCTGCGGCATTCTTCAGGACAGGCATTCGAAGCTGTCGGAGAAACCTGAAACGGGAGGTCAAGATGAAACAGCGAACGCGAAAACGCATTGTTATTATCGGTGCCGGCTCAGCCGGCCTGTGTATGGGCGTGCAGTTGAAAAAAGCCGGCATCGACGATTTTGTCATCCTGGAAAAAGGCGGTGGCATAGGCGGCACCTGGTGGCGCAACTCCTACCCCGGTGCCGAGTGTGATGTCCAATCACATCTATATTCATTTTCGTTTGCACAAAAAAACGACTGGTCCAAACCCTTCGCCGGACAGGCCGAGATACTGGAATATCTCAACCGCATTGCCGACACCTACGGCTTGCGGGCGCATATCCAGCTCAATAGCCCGGTTCGGTCGGTCCACTGGCAGGGAGAAAGCGCGCACTGGCGGGTTGGCACGGAGTCCGGTGAGGAATTTGAAGCCCACGTCGTGGTCAGTGCCCTGGGCATGTTTAACAATCTGGTGTGGCCGTCCATTCCCGGCAGGGAGGACTTTCAGGGCACGGCCTTTCATTCGGCGTGTTGGGATCACAGCCATGATCTGACCGGCAAGCGGGTCGGTGTGATCGGCATTGCCGCCAGTGCGATTCAATTTGTCCCTGAAATTGCTCCCCAGGTCGAACAGCTGTGTTTGTTTCAACGCACCGCAAACTGGGTTGTGCCCAAAGGCAACACACCGTACACGCCAGAGCAGCTCGAACATTTTCGTCAAAATCCGAGTGCGGTCCGGGAGAATCGAGCCGAAATCTATCAGACCTGGAATACGCTGTGCACATTTAACGATAAAAAAGTGCTGGCCGAGATCGAACGGGCCGGTCTGGAACAGCTCGCCGTTGTCGAGGATCCCGAGGTGCGCCGCAAACTGACGCCGAACCATCCCTTCGGCTGCAAACGCCCCTTGTTTTCCGACGTATACTATCCTGTTTTCAACCGGCCGAACGTCGAACTTCTGACCGAAACCATTGAGAAAATCACGCCACACTCGATTGTCACCAGAGACGGTCAGGCGCGCGAGCTCGACACCATCATCTACTCAACCGGTTTTGAGACCACCACCTACCTGACCGCCCTGGATGTCATCGGGCGTGACGGCCTGCGCCTCAACGACGCGTGGAGCGATGGTGCCCAAGCCTACCTCGGTATGACGACCAGCGGCTTTCCGAATCTCTTCATGCTGTACGGTCCGAATACCAACCAGGGCTCGATTCTGTTCATGCTGGAGCGTCAGTGTGACTACATCATGCGTCAGCTTAAGCGGCTTGGCGACGAGCGCCTCGCCTGGATGGATATTCGCCCGGATGTCATGCGGGACTTTAACGACCAATTACAGCGCGACATCAGCGCCGTGGATGTCTGGCAGGCGGACTGTGGCAACGATTTTTACTATCGCTCACGGTCCGGCCGTTTCGTGACCAACTGGCCCCATTCCATGGACGAGTTCACCGCACGGACGACGCAGCCGGACCGCGAGGTCTATGAGGTCCAGGTCGTGAACTGAACGAAGGATAGAGGAGAAACCCACTAGGCCGGACAGCACAATACCACCCCCAACACGAACGCAACCGGCAGTATTCAAGGTGGCTGTGTGACAGGCGCATCACAGTCGGAGCTCGGGAAATCCTATCAATGGTGAGGAGGCAGGGAGGGCGACTCAGCCATGCGGTATCGCTATTACCTGTGTGACGTTTTCACGCATACGCGCTTCGGTGGCAATCAGTTGGCGGTTTTACCCCAGGCTGCGGGCCTGTCGGGTGAGCGCATGCAGCAGGTTGCGCGCGAGTTCAATTTCTCTGAGACGACCTTTGTGTTCCCGCCGGAAGAAGCGGGGCATACGAATACGGTGCGCATCTTCACTCCCGGTGCGGAACTGCCCTTTGCCGGGCATCCCAATATCGGCACGGCGTTTGTCCTGGCGACGACGGGTCGCCTGGGCGCCATCGACACCGCTCTCAGGGTGACGTTTGAAGAGCGGGCGGGGCTGGTGCCGATCACGATCCACAGGCGGTCGGACCAGTCAGTCTGGTGCGAACTGACCGCCCCGGAACGCCTGTCGCTGGGCAAGACCGTCGATGTTCAAACGATGGCAGCGGTGCTGTCCCTGGTCGCGGACGATATCGCGACCGAGACCCATTTTCCTCAAGTCGCCTCAGTCGGCCTGCCCTTCCTCTTTGTAGAAGTTCGGGATCGCGCGGCGCTGGAGCGGGTACGGGTGAATAGCGAGAAGCTGGAGACGCTCGCCACCGACAGCATCTCCTCCCTTGTTCATGTGTACACCGGGGGCGAGGATACTGACTGTGATATCCGGGCTCGCATGTTCGCTCCCCTGATGGGCGTGCCCGAAGACCCGGCCACGGGTAGCGCCAACTGCGCTCTGGCCGGCCTGCTCAGCCACTACGCGGAGCGTTCGCAGGGCGTATTCGACTGGCGAATTGTACAAGGGGTGGAACTGGGACGCCCCAGTCTGCTTGAGGCGCGGGCGGAGAAACGCGCGGGCGGTGTCACGGACACCTGGATCGGTGGGGCCTGTGTCCTGGTCGGCGAGGGTTGGATTGAGGTTGGCCCCATCGCTCCCGCAGGCGTTCAGACCCAACAGTAGGCGGTTTTATTCGCCCACTGCGGGCAAACGGCCCGTGTCGGCAAGAACGCGCCGCATGATGGAGTCGTCGGGCTGAAACGGAATGGGTGGCGGGTCTGGCGGTGTCACCGGCTCGACCGGAAACGGGAGCTGTTGAATCGACGTATTATACACCTCTGCCAACAAGGCCGGCAGATGCACAACGTCTTCCAGATTGTAGTGGAGGAGCGTTTCCAGCGCCCCGCTCTCGCCCCGCTCGTGGTAGCGCCACAAAACGACCGCGCACCAGCCATCCAGCTGGGAGACCAGGCCCGGTCGCTCAAGACCCAGGCGCTTTTCAATTTTCTTCAGACCGCCCTTATACCCCAGCGCAGCGAGTGGATAGCGCAGGTCAATATGTGCCTGGTTGAGCGGAATGCCGAGTTTGGCACGAAGAAAGGGCAGGTCAAATTGCTTGCCGTTATACGTGACCAGGAGGGTGAAAGTGTCAATATCCCTCACAAACTGTTCCAGGTTCCGGCCGTGTACGTAGACCTGAGGCCGCTGACCGTCATGCAGGCCAATAACGGTCAGCATGGATTCCTCGGTGCCGAGGCCGGTGGTTTCAATGTCCAGATAGGCCACCCGCTCGGAAAACTCAGGATACAGGCGCCAATGGAGTTGGTGGGGCAGTTTGGTGATGAAATACTGGGCGTCTCGTTTTTCGAGCGCGGTCAACGAGCGTTCGAGTTCGAAACGCGATTCGTCCCGGAGCCCGGGAGGCAAGGAGCCGAGGGTCGGGTGGTCCAGCAGATACTCCCAGCAGGTAACCCCGGCCCGCCACAAGCGCCGCTCCGTTCTCTCGCCTATCCCCTGGATATGGCGGAAGGTCTGCTTCAGCATGGCCCGTCATGCCCGCACAGGCGAGCATCCAGAATCAGTGTTCATAGCCCCGCAACACGCGGCCGGGTCGGGCGTCGGTCGGTTCGCCGTCGCGCAACAGGACCTGTCCGTTGACAACGGTATACCGATAGCCTTCGGAGCGCGCGACCAGACGCGAGGCCCCACCCGGAAAGTCCTGGACGAATTCCTTGGGCTTGGCCCCGACCGTATCGGGATCAAAGATGGTCAGGTCCGCGGCCAGGCCCTGCCTGAGCAGGCCCCGCTTGGGAATGCCGAGGAGTTGGGCCGGCGTAAAAGTCAGCCGGTTGACCGCCTGTTCCAGACTGAGCGCCTTTTTCTCTCTGACCCAGTGGCTCAGTAAAAAGCTGGGATAGGTGACCTGACACAGAAACGAAATATGGGCGCCGCCGTCAGAGCCGCCCGTCAGCACATAAGGATTAGTGGCCAGATTGCGCACGGCCTCCTCATCGCCGTTCTGAAAGCCCTTTATCAGAAACTGGGTGTCCAGGTTTTCGGCAACCGCCAGGTCGAGCATGGCTTCCAGCGGGGTTTTGCCTTGCTCCTGGCCAATCGTGACCAGGTCTTTGCCTACCAGGGACTGATGCTCATCCTGGCGCACGCTGTCCACCAGGATGTCCTGCATCCGCTTGGAGAACACTTTCGGCGAGGGGTCATCCAGGTCGCGCTGCATGGCGGCCCGGTGGACCGGGTCCGAGAGGTTGGCGATTTTTTCAGGACGACGGCCCCGAATGGCGGTTTTCCAGGCCGGAAAATCCTCAAACACGGCTCCCCGCAGGGAGAAAGTGAGATCGAAGCGTTCACACAAGGACAGAGGATGGACCCGAGCGCCTTCCCGAAAGGCGTCTTCGGTCCAGTCCAGGACTTGTTTCCAATGGTCGGGAGCGGCCCAGGTCTGAGACAACAGATTCCACAGTACCGGGCGTCCGCTCTCGCGTGATAAGCGGGCCAGATAGTCCATATCTTTGGGACCCACGGTTGGAATGCCCGGCGGAATGACACACACCGTACCACGATGAAAATCTTTCAGGGTCCGGGCGAGCGCAACGGTTTCGTCCTCTTCGGCAAAACGGCTGGGCACGGGAATACCATCCCCGTCAAAATGGACCGGGCCGTATGACGACGAGAAGCCGAACGCGCCAGCCGTCACACACTCTTTCACCACCGCCTGCATGGCCAGGATTTCGTCTTGGGAGGCCGGCCGTTTGCGGGCGTCATCGCCCATCACGTTGTAGCGGATGGTTGAGTGCGGGGCTAAGGCCATGACGTTCACCCCGAGTTGGTGGTCGAGGGCGTCGAGATACTCGCCGTACGATTCCCACGTCCAGGGTACCCCGGCCTTGAGGCTGCCCAGCGGCATGCCCTCGACTTTGCCCAGCATGCGGGTGATATAGTCGCGATCTTCCGGTTTGCACGGCGCCAGGCCAAAGCCACAGTTGGTCATGAAGACGCTGGTGAAGCCATGCCAGGAGCTGGGCGTTGCCAGCGGGTCCCAGAAAAGCTGAGCGTCGTAGTGGGTATGCACATCGATGAATCCGGGGGAGACGACCAGCCCTGTGGCGTCAATGACCTCCGTCGCCGGGCCGTCAACTTTGCCCATGGCCGCAATATGGCCCTGGGCAACCGCCACATCTCCGTAATAGCCGGGCTGGCCCGAGCCATCGACCAGCAATCCATTTTTAATCAGCAGGTCATACTGCATGCCGTCTCCCTCCCTGTCTGGGCGATCCCTCGCACCCGGACTGTATCGGCTTTCCTGGGAACCGACAAGGATTCGGGCCGCCAGCAACACCACAAGCCTTTCCTTTACCCGGAAATTTGCTATACGGAATATACTGACAACGTCAGGGGCGTTGCTCAGTTCGCCTAAACGGGTCTGAGTGTGGAAGGAGCTGGGGATGTGGAGAGGGATGTGGATATGTGGGCTGATGTTCTGCCTCCTGCTGCCGGCCTGCTCGTCACGTAAGCCACCAACACCAACGCAGAACTTTGTGACCTGGAGCCAACAGGCTCCTCCCCACAAAAAGCAGATGTGTGTCCTGCCCTTTGAAAACACCAGTCACATTGACGGGCTGGATGAAAGGGTGCGCCAGGGTGTCGCGGGTCATCTGAGCGTCAAGCGCTTTACCGACGTTGAACTGCACGAAATAGACACTCGCCTGGCCAATATAGACAATTGGCACAGATTGGCGCCGCAAGACCTCGGTCGCCGACTCAACTGTGACGTGCTCGTCTATGGCCTCGTCTCGAAGCCCGGCAGGGTCTACGTCGGCGTCTATGCCCAGCTGGCCCTCGAAGGGACCCTCCGCGTCGTAGGGGTAGCCACCGGTGACGTCCTCCTCCACGAGACCTATACGACGCGTTTGCACGACCTGGGACTGCCGCTCTCCCCGGTGAGCCTGGTTGCCAGCATGGTCCGGAACTTATGGACTTTTACCGACATCCGGTTTGTGCGCGCCATCGACGACCTGAGCCGCAATCTGGCCGCTCTCGTGCCCGACCTGCCCGCAACAGACCGGCGTGCGAGGGGAATGCCTCAAAAAACATACCCTGAACCGCCCTCTTCTCCTTCCTACCGGGTTCAAGTAGCGGCCTTTCGCTCGCAGGACGATGCGCAATATGCGGCCCAACTCTTGCGCCAGGAAGGCTATGCACCCGCCATTGCCGAGGTCGCAGGAATGAAGCAAGAGTGGCATCGGGTTATTATTGGTCCCTTCTCTTCAGCCCGAAGCGCCGGCGAGACCAGTGGTCAAATCAAAGAGAAGCTGCCGTTCGACCCTATCGTGACCCAAGGTTCCCCACACTGAAGGGACGAGACAACCCCACCCCAAATGAGGAAACGGGTCAACACCTGCATGTCTGTTGGAGAATGTGTTATCCAAAGAGAAAAGTCAGGGGAGCATAGCTATGGCAGGAAAACTCGACGGACAGGTGGCGATTGTTACCGCCGGTGGCTCCGGGATCGGTGCGGCGTCAGCCGTCCGCTTTGCCCAGGAAGGAGCGGCGGTTATTGTCGCGGATTTGAGCGGAAAACGGGCGGAGGCGGTCACGGCTCAAATCAATGACGCGGGCGGAAAAGCGGCCATGATCAAAATGGACGTGGCTGACCCGGAAGGCATCCAGGCCACGATTCAGCTCGCGCTTGATACCTATGGCCGTCTCGATGTCATGTTCAATAATGCCGGACTCGGGGAGTTGGCCCGGCTTGAGGACACCTCCCTCGAAGGCTGGAATCGGACGCTTGCCGTCACGCTGACCGGGACCTTTCTGGGCATGAAATACTGCCTGCCCATTATGCGGCAGCAGACCAAGGGCGCTATCGTCAACACGGCGTCCGTATCCGGTATGGGCGGTGACTACGGCATGTCAGCGTATAATGCGGCCAAGGCCGGCGTCATCAACCTCAGCCGCTCGGCGGCGATTGAGAACGCCCAATACAATATCCGGGTGAACTGCGTCTGCCCCGGCGCGATTAACACGCGCGCGGCGCAACTCCTGGGGGGCGACCGAGCCGACGAATTCCGCCGTCTCCAAGGCGAGGCGCATCCACTCGGCCGCATGGGAGAGTCGGAAGAAATTGCCAATACCGTCCTGTTTCTCGCGTCTGATGAAGCCTCCTTCATCACCGGTCAGGCACTCGCCGTGGACGGTGGCGTGACCTCACATACCGGGCTGCCGAATATGCTGAGCATCCGCGACAGTTAATCGGGAGCGCGTGTGGACTGGACAGCTCTGAGGGCGACGAAAGAAGCCGATATTCAGCAACGTGCAGCTACGCCGCTGAGCGAGGTTACCCCGAGTATTCGTGATTTTGCTCAGTTTGTAACCACGCAGAAACAGGAACTCGGTCTTATCCCCGCACTCAAACGAGTGGACCCGGATACGGGTCAAACCTGGCCCGAGCTGGACATCGTTGCGCTCGCCCAAGCGTGTGACGATACGGAAGCCGGTGCCATTGGCGTGTATACCGAACCGAGCGTGTTCGGCACGTCGAGTGACGATATGCGCGCGATTTCGGAGCGAGTCACCACCCCGCTGTTTGCCCTCGATCTCGTCCTGCATGACAGTCAGGTTCATCATGCCCGGCTGTGCGGGGCGGATGCGATTTTGCTGTGGGCCGGCGCGGTCGATGCGCCGACCTTAGCGCGTCTGATGACGACCGCCCGCTCCATCCACGTAGCCCCCGTTGTCATGGCTCGGACACCCGACGAACTCCGTCTGGCAATAGCGGCTGAGGGTTTCATCATTGGTCTGGCCTCTCCAGACGGAACACTCGACACCGCCCACGTCTCGGCGCTAGCCACTCAAGTCCCGCGGCGGAAGACCATCATCTCGCTGGATGAGCTGAGCACACCGGAGGAAGCCTCATCCCTACTCGGAAAAGTCGATGCCGCGCTCGTGAGCCAGGATGTACTTGATACGGCTGACGTGGAAGGAAGTCTGACCGAGTTGATGAAGTGGGGTTCGGACTGAACCTGGGCTCCCTCCGAGCGGGCAAGCTCGGACTATACACCCGCCACATCAAATCCTAAGGCCCGTGCGGCAGTTGCCTGTTGCCGGTCATGAGTCGCAAACGTCAACGATGGAACGTGACGCTCGCGCAATAACAGCGCACTGGCAAGATGAATGGCGTCCAGCGTTTTCACTGCGGTCGCCATGGGAAGAGCGGCCCGCTGGAGGGCCACCTGTGTCACCCGGAGGGTCCCCAGCCTCCGTTCCATAATTTTGAGTGCTTCGTGTGCCTGCACGACGCCATCGTCGTCCAGGACGGACTCAAGCCGAAGCCGGTCAATGGCACGCCGTGCCTCAACGCCCATCATCGCGCTGGAGTAGGCCCGCTCCCATCTTCCCCACATCTGGAGTGGCTTCGCTTGCCCGAAAAGGACTCGGAGCACCACGCTGGTGTCCAGATAGGCAATCAACGCTGATCCCGGTCCTCTCTGAGTAGCTTCACCATATCGACCTTTTTACGAAGCCGGACGGGTTCCGGCCAAGCATGCTCGCGATCCGTTATCACGGGCTCTTCAATCCCGAGTTCATCAATACTTTGCGTATAAGGAATCAGCCGAGCAACGGGCGTTTTCCGATCACACACAACTACGGTCTCTCCCTTGCGGACTGCCGACAGGTAAGCACTCAACTTCGCCTTCAACTCCGATACCATTGCCTGTTTCATGGCCTTGTTATGACCAGATATAGTCTCTTCGTCAAGGGAAGAAGAAATTTACGAATCGTGTGCAAGGTTGCAGACTCTTCCGCACTATGCCATTTTCCAGAAGCGCTAAGCGTCCTGATTTTACACGGAAAAGGGAGCTGCCAGATGAAATTCGGCATGATGTACGAGATCCAGATTCCTGAGCCCCACACCCCGAATATTGTGCAAGACACCTATAAACAGGTCATCGCCCAGGTCATGCTGGCTGAGGAGATGGGATTCGAGTATTTCTGGACGGTCGAGCATCATTTTTTAACCGAGTTTTCCTATTGTCCCGCCCCAGAGGTCTTGTACGGTGCGATCTCGCAACGCACCAAGACAATCCGGATCGGTCATGCCGTTGCGCTGTTGCCGCCCCAGTACAATCATCCGATCCGTGTGGCGGAGCGCGCGGCGGTCCTCGACCTGTTGAGTGACGGCCGGGTCGAGCTCGGAACGGGACGCTCGACCACGCTGATTGAGATGGAAGGCTTCGGCATTGATCCGGAAGATACCAGGCCCATGTGGGAAGAAGCCATTTCGATCATCCCGCGGATGTGGCTCGAAGATCCCTTTTCGCACGAAGGGCAGTATTTCAAGATTCCACCCCGCTCGGTCATTCCCAAACCGGTCCAGAAACCCCATCCTCCCTTGTGGGTAGCCTGCGCTCAGCCCGCCAGTTTTACCGCTGCCGGTCAGAAAGGGATTGGCGCGTTGTGTTTTCATATCGGCCAGCCGGAGGAACTCGCCCGCCGGGTGCAACTCTACAGGGAAGGCATAGCCCAGGCCGAGCCCGTTGGCGCCTTTGTGAATGACCAGGTTGCCGCCCTCGGCATCGTCCACTGTGCCGAGAGCGATAAACAGGCCCGAGAAGTGGGGGGTCCGGCGGGCGAGTGGTTCCTGAATAAAACCCTCCAACTCTACCGGCCCTGGCAGGAACAGGGGACGAAAGTGCCCGATTCGTACAAGTTTGCAGTGGAATCAGTCCGTGGGGAGCGATCGGGCAAGTCGTTGGACGAGCTTATCGAAGGCGGGATGTTCTGTATGGGCGACCCGGATACCTGCATTCGGACGCTCAAGAGATATGAAGCAGCCGGGATTGATCAGGTGCTGTGCTTTATGCAGTTCGGCGGGATTCCTCACCAGAACATTATGGATTCGATCCGCCTGTTCGGGAAATATGTGGTCCCGTATTTTCAGTCATAACGTAGCAATCTGATAGTCGTCCTCGTAAATGACTTGGCCCGGCACCTCTTGGTGACATGCAATGTCTATCTGCCAGCCATATGTCTCGACGATTGCCTTTATCCGCTCGATTTTTACAAGCATCCCTGCGCTTGTTGCTTGTTTGAACCAGGTGATCGCTTTCGGGAGAGGGTCTTCTGTGTAGAAGGGTGGATTGGGGAGATGTTCTTCAAACCAATCGACAATGTGTTGGATCTCTTCCCTTTCCTGCGGGCTGATGAGCCCTTTTTCTTTCATATGCGAGACAACGGCAAAAATGCCGCAAGGCTTGTCCGTCCTCACGCTGTTGTAGGTCCCCTGATACCGGACGTACATGCTTACTGCTCCACGGACGTTGATCTTGTGAATCTCGTTTAACGCCTGCCTTTTTACAGGACCTCCGGGTTCACCGGCGTGGGCGGGCGCTGACCACTGAGAAAGGCGGCGATGTTTTCGGCCGCCAGGGTGGCCATGCGCGTCCGGGTGGCAATACTGGCGCTGCCGACGTGGGGGACAACCAGACAGTTGTCGAGCGTCAGCAACGGGTCGTCCGCGGGCAGCGGCTCCGGGTCGGTCACATCAAGCGCAGCCCCGGCAATAGCCTTGTCCCGCAAGGCTGCATACAGGGCGTGCGGGTCAACAATCGGCCCGCGTGCGGCGTTCACTAAAAAAGCGGTTGGCTTCATCTTCTTGAGCTGAGGCGTCGAGATGAGCTGGCGCGTTTCCGGACTGAGCGGAACCAGCACGACTACAAAGTCCGACTCGCCCAGCAGAGTATCCATATCGACCCAGGTACACCCGAGTTGCTCCTCAGCGTCCTTGTTCCGAGCGCGATTATGGTAGAGCACGCGCATATCGAAGCCCCGCGCCCGCCTGGCAACGGCGGCTCCGATGCGACCCAGACCGATAATACCCAGCGTGGCATGGTGCACGTCCGTCCCAAGAAAGACAAACGGACTCCACACCGGCCACTGGCCGGCGCGCACGCGGCGTTCGCCTTCGCCGATGCGGCGGGCAATACCCAGCATGAGCGTGAAGGTCAGGTCGGCCGTGGTTTCGGTCAAAACGCCCGGCGTGTTGGTCAGTACGACGCCGCGGCGGGTCAGCGCCGGGACATCCACATTGTCATACCCGACGGCCATATTGGCGACGATCCTGAGCTGTGGCGCATGGTCGAGCAGGTCGTCGTCAATGCGTTCCGTGACCATGCTCAGCAGGGCGCCGGTATCGCGCAGCTCGTGCAGCAAGGTCTCGCGCGAAACGGCCTGGTCGGACGCCCAGACAGACAGGGTACCGCAGGTCCGTAGGGGGGTCAGCGCTTCTTCAGGAAGCTGACGGGTGACATAAATTTTCGGTAGCTGCCGGGCCATGGATATGCTCTCCTCTAGCGGAAGCACACAGAGGGTGGCATAGGACCGCTTGAAATACTAGAGTAAGGATGAAGCCCTGAATCGCCAGGAAAAAGAGCTGAGGAGTCAAGCAATGGACCAACCCTCCGAGAAAAGCATTAAGCGCATGCGCATCTACGTTGAAAAATACATGCAGAAAACCGGAACCTCAGGCCACCCGGAGTCCGAAGTGACCGAATCGGTGATTCTGGGGCTGGCCAATAATATCGACGAGGTCGGCCGGCCGCTCTGCCCGTGTAATTTTTATCCCGATAAAAAAGTCGAAGTCGAGCGCAGCCGCGAGTGGGTCTGCGCCTGTGACGAAATGAAGAAGTGGAAATACTGCCACTGCCTGCTGTTCGTGACACCCGAGGGCACGCCGATTACCGAGCATCTACCCGAAGACCACGAGGGCCGTCAAATCTACGGTCTCGTCAAAGACCCGACGCCGGGCAAGGGCCGCGAGCTGGCCGATAAAGACTAGCCGAAAACGGCCGGGCCGCGGCAATCAGCTATCGGTGAAGTGATAGGTCAACTCCAGACCGAACACCCGCCCCCGCATCAACGGCGAGAGGGTGCCGGTGGGCAGTTGGATGTCCGTCCCGAACCGTGCGTAGTCCAGCAGGTTTTTGCCGTACAGGCCAACCACCCACTGGCTGTTGTCGATGTGGATATCCACCCCGGCCTGTAACATCTTTTGCTGCCGGTTGAATCCGGTATTGTCGTCGTTGGTATACTCTTTGTCGCGGTAGGCGTAGGTGACACGCGAGGCGAGCCGAGCGCGGGTACCGACGCGGAGATTGTGGAGCAGGCCCAGGCTATAGGTCCAGTGCGCGGCCCGCGGCGGTTCGAGGCCCTCGTCCTTGTCGTCCAGCTTGCCGTCTCGGTTGAGGTCGAACTTGACCTTGGTGTAGTCCGGCTCGACGTAGCCGAGCGAGCCGAGTAAGACCAGGCCGGGGGAGAGGACAACCATCCCCTCCATTTCCAAGCCCCAGAATTCGGCGTCGGCCGTATTCCGAATCACCTGCACGAGGTTCTGCACCGTCTGGATGGTCGGCCTTCTATCCACAAAGATGATGACAGGGCGGCCCGTGACCGGATCCGGGGCAGGAAGGTCCTCGCCGAAAGCCAGTTCACGTTGCAGATCGTTGACGAAGTTGTAGAAAAACGACACGTTCAGGCGGGCACGGTCGCCAAAGGTCTTCTTGACGCCGATCTCGAAATTGTCGATCTGCTCTTCGTCAAACGCCTCGGTACCAAGATCGCGAGCGACCTCCAGGCCGAGCGCCTCCAGCCCGGCAATCTCCGCGTCCGACAGGCCCTGGGTCAGATCGAAAAACGAGTCGCGTAGATTATAGCCGCCGGACCGGAAGCCGCGCGTCCAGTGGGCGTAGATCAGCGTCTCCTCGTCGAGCCGATAGGTCAGCCCGATCTTGGGCGACAGACTGTTCCAGCTTGCCCCGTCTCTGAAATGGATGGGACAGTCGGGGCCGTCCACCGTGTGACACTGGATATCCCTGGTTCGGAGGATATTTGTAATCTGTGCGGCTTTCTCTTCATGCGTGTAGCGCAGCCCCAGGGTCAGCATCAGCCGGTCGGTCAGGTCGTAGTCCCCGGCGGCGAACAGCCCGAACGTCTCGACGTTATAGATACCGCCGCCGTTGAATTCCAAGATGTCGCCACTGGCGTCACCGAACAACCGCTGTTCGTGATAGTAGAGATCGTTCTGAAAATAGTAGAAGCCGGTCGTCAAAAACAGCCGGTCGAAGAATAGCCCGCTGTAGCGCAACTCGTTGCTGAACTGCTCCGCGGCTTGTGCGCCGCCTCCGTGAAAAAAGGTCAGCGGCGTCGCGTCGGTATCGCTCAGACCATCTCCCATCCCCTCACGCCAGCCGAAGATATTGGTAATGGTGCCGTTACCGAATGGGATGTCCCAATCCGCCCGGGCGTTGAAGAAATTGATATAGGTCTTCAGGAAACCCTCTTCGTTGACGGCGAAGTCGTGGCTGTCGCGCTTGAAATTGAACTGGGGATGGGACAGGCCGGCCCCGTTGGTGTGCGTCTGAGCCGCAGGCCCGTCTTCGTCGAGGTCCTGATATTCGTAGCGGAGCGTAAAGCGCAGCGTGTCCCAGGGCTGCCAGGTGACGACCGGCCGCAGCATCAGCGTATCCCGTGCGCCGAAGGCCTTCCCGTTGTGCTTATTCTCAAACCAGCCCTGATCCTGATTGGAATAGATCGTGAAGCGGGCACGCAGGGTGTCGGTCAGCGGGGCGTTGAGCGTACCCGAGACGTACATATTGGGCGCTTTGCCACCGCCTTCGACCGCGCTGCGGACCGTGGCCTCGTAGCGATCAGTGGGGGTTTTAGTGTTGACCAAGACGGCTCCGCCCACCACGTTGCGGCCGAACAGGACGCCTTGCGGGCCACGCAGGACCTCGATGCTGTCCAGATCGAAGGCGTCGTACAGCACCCCCGCGTTCGTTCCCAGATAGATGCCGTCAACAAAGACGCCAACCGTCGGATCGACGGACGGAATCGAGCTGTTGATACCCAGGCCACGAATGGAGAAGTTTGCAAAGCCGCGCGCCAAGCCGACGTCGTCGAGGGCCACATTGGGCATGGTAATCGTCAGATCGCCTATGTCGCGCAGCTTGAGAGCATCAATCTGTTCGGCGTCGAAAGCCGTAATTGATACCGGTACGTCCTGGATCTGTGCCTCCCGCTTGAGGGCGGTGACAACCATCCCTTCCAGAAGCGTAACCTCTGTCACCAAGGCAAATTCTTCCGGAGCGGCCTTGCCAGTGTCTGGCTGCGCATCCTGGGCCATGGCCGGGAAGGTCAGGACACTCAGCACCAGCACCATCGTCAGTGTCCGGACAGACAGCCGGCCTGCCGTTCGAAACCTGAAGATGTGAGTGATGCAGCGCATGAACCCTTCGATCTCGGGCGTCGTAATCATTGTCAGGAAAACTTCTTCCTGGGTATCAAGCGCCGCGACTCTCGGACAGGTCGTTCCACGTTCGGAGCGGTTCGTCCCGAATGCTGTCACGCCTCTCAGACACCAGTAAAATTATACGTCAGCTCCAGGCCGAAGATACGACCTTTTGCCAAAGGAGAAAAGGTGCCGCCACCGAGTGCCGTCGGTAACTGCGTATCACCGCCGAACAGGCTGTAGCCCAGCAGGTTCTTGCCATACAGGCCGACCACCCACTGACTGTCGTTGAAGTGAATGTCCACCCCGGCCTGCAACCTTTTCTGTTGCCGGTTGAAGCCGAGGTTGTCATCGCTTGAGTATGATTTGTCCCGGTAGGCATAGATGATCCGCGAGGCCAGCCGCATGCGGGAGCTGAGCCGCAGGTCATTCAGCAGGCCCAGGCTATAGGTCCACTTTGCGGCCCGAGGCGGCTCCAGATCTTCATCCTTGCCGTCCACCCGGCCGTCGTTGTTGAGGTCAAACTTGACCGTGGTGTAGTCCGACTCCACGAAACCGGCCGAACCGAACAGGCTCAGGCCGGGGGCGAGGACCAGGCTGCCCTCCACTTCAAAGCCGTACATGTCCGCGTCGGCCGTATTGCGAATCACCTGCACGATATTACCCTGCGTCACGGGTCTTCCGTCGGCGTCGATGACCAGTTCCCCGGTTGCCGGATTGAGCACCGGCAACTCTTCAGGGAAAACCAGCTCGCGTTGCATATCGTCGATCAGATTATAGAAAAACGCGGCGTTGATCCGGGCACGGGTCCCAAAGGTTTTCTTGAAGCCGATCTCGAAGTTGTCGATCTGCTCTTCGTCAAAGGGACCGGGGCCGAGATCACGGGGATCGCCCGGCAGGCCGAAAAACGTGTCGCGCAGATTATAGCCGCCGGAGCGAAAGCCGCGGGTCCAGTGGGCATAGAGCAAGGTATCGTCATCGTGCCGATAGCTCAGCCCGACCTTGGGCGACAGATTGGTCCAGGTTTCTTTGTCCCGGAAGTGGCTGGGACAGTCCGGGCCGGTAATGATGTTGCACGGCGTTGCGCCGTTTCGGGTCAGATTGGTGATTTCAGCCTCCTTTTCCTCGTGGGTATAGCGCAGCCCCGCAGTCAGCGTGAGCCAGTCGGTCAGGTCGTAGTCCCCACTCATGAACAGCCCGAAGGTTTCGACATCCAGGGTGCCCCCCCCACTTTGCCGGATTTGTCCGAAGGCCAGGGACCGATACTCGTGGTAGCCAATGTCATTATTGAAATAGTAGAATCCGGTCGTCAGGAACAACCGGTTGAAAAACAAGCCGGCATAGCGCAATTCGTTGCTGAACTGTTCCGATAGTTGCAAGGCTCCTCCGGTAAACAGCGGCAGGGGTGTCGCGTCGATATCACTTTGCGCGGTCCCCTGCCCATCCCGCCAACCGAAGATGTTGGTGACCGTGCCGTTGCCCAAGGGGACATCCCAGTCCAAACGGGTGTTGAAAAAGTGGATTTCAGAGGTGAGGAAGCCCTCGTCGTCGATGGCGAAGTCATGGCTGTCGCGGTCGTAGTTGGCAAAGGGATTGGACCGACCGGAACCGTCGGTATGGTTCTGGGCCGCGGGTCCGTCGCCGTCGAGGTCCTGATATTCATAGCGGAGCGTCAGACTCAGGGTGTCCGTAGGCTCCCAGGAGATGACCGGCCGCAGCATCAGCGTGTCCTGCACGCCGAACGCCTTGCCGGTATGCTCATTCTCGAACCAGCCCTGATCCTGATTGGAATACACGGTGAAGCGTGCCCCCAGAGTCTCGGTCAGCGGGGCGTTCAGCGTGCCCGCGACGTAGACGTTGGGCGCTTTGCCGCCGCCTTCCACCGCGCTGCGCACCGTGGCTTCGTAGCGGTCAGTCGGAGTTCTGGTGTTGAGCAGGACCGCGCCGCCGACGACATTGCGACCGAACAGCACGCCCTGCGGCCCGCGCAGGACCTCGACAGCCTCCAGGTCGAAGGTGTCGTACAGCATCGACGCATTCGAGCCCATATACACGCCGTCGATAAACACGCCAACCGTCGGGTCGATACCCGGAATCGAACTGTTGATACCCAGACCACGAATGGAGAAGTTCGCAATGCCGCGTGCCGTGCCAACATCGTCCAGGGACACGTTCGGCATGCGTATTGACAGACTGGTCAGGTCGCGCACCTTGAGAGCGTCAAGCTGTTCGGCGTCAAAGGCGGTAACCGCTACCGGTACGTCCTGGAGCAGTTGTTCCCGCTTTTGAGCGGTGACAACAATATCTTCCAGGAGTGTGGCGCTCTCGGCAGCCGCTTCTTCCGGCGCGGCCTCCTGGGCCGTGGCCGGGAGCGGGAAGAACCCGACACCCAGCACCGCAACGACGCTCAGAATAAGGGTGGTGAACAGGCTGGCCGGTTGGAATACGAATGTTTTGATGGGGCTCATAAATCCTCCGATTTCATACGGGTAAGCGATTACCCAAGGTTTTCCCGGCCTTCGGGTACTGGTATATTTAGGGGGCTTTTACCCCAACATCAATAGTATCTATTACAGCTCAAACTGTACCAGCACCGGCCTTCGGCCCCTCTACCGTGCCGGTTCCGGGCTGTAAACGTCGTTCTTAGATGCTGACAAAATTACAGGTCAGCTCCAGACCGAAGGTGCGGCCTTTCATCAGCGGCGAAAAACTCCCGAAACCGGGGTTAACGAAATGAATGCCGTGGGAGACCGCGTGCAGCAGGTTCTTGCCGTACAGGCCCACCACCCACTGACCGTTATTCAGATGCAAATCAATGCCGGCGTCCAGCTTCTTGAGCTGCCGGTGGAATCCGCTGTTGTCGTCCTGGTGGTATTCTTTGTCCCGATAGGCGTAATTGATGCGCGAGTCGAGGCGGTGACGGTTGCCGATGGAGAGGCTGTGCTGGAGTCCGAAGCTATACGTCCAGGTGGGAGCGCGGATAAGGTCAAGGTTCTCGTCTTTGTCGTCCACCGCCCCGTCACCGCTGAGGTCATAGCGGACTGCGGTCAGGTTCGAGTCGAGATAGCCCATAGCCCCGTGGAGCACCAGGTTGTCCAGCAGCGCGAAAGAGCCGTCCAGTTCAACGCCGTAGATATCGACATCCGCAGTGTTCAGAAAATCCTGTACCACGCCTTCGGCTCCGCCTGTCAGCACGATACGTTGCAGGTCCCGGATCATGTTGAGAAACACCGCGCCGTTAAGACGCGCGCGCGTGCCGAGGGTGCTCTTGAAGCCGAGTTCAAAATTGTCGGCCTGCTCCTGGTCGGTCGGGCCGGGGTCGGTGCCCTCCTTTGTGATGCGCACATTATAGTTGCCGGACCGAAATCCCCGAGTCCAGTGCCAATACACCAGTATGTCGTCCGTGGGACGCAGGGTCAGGCCGATTTTGGGCGACAGGCTGGTCCAACTCTTGTCGTCCTTGAAATGGCTGGGGCAAGTCGGGCCGCGCACCATATTGCAGCCCGGATCGGTCAGATCGGTTTTGCTGTTGCGCTGCATATAGGAGACGTCGGCCTCCTTTTCCTCATCGGTATAGCGCAGTCCGCCGGTAACGGTCAGCCAGTCGGTCAGATCATAGTCCATGTTCAGGAACAGACCCAACGTGTCCACATCATAATAGCCACCGCCAAATTCGTTCCGCGTCGCGCCTGGGCCACTTCCCCCAAACTCGCGCCATTCGTGATAGTCGAGATCGTTGGTGAAATAGTAGACGCCGGTGGTCAATTGCAGCCGGTTGAAAAACTGCCCGGTGTAGCGCAACTCATTGCTGAATTGTTCCGACTCCTGCTGGGTACCCAGGTTGAATTTGGACGGCCCGAAATCGGCCTGACGGTTCGTGGGCAGGCCGTCAAGGTCGCTGATGGCGTCGCTCTGCGTGGCACGCCAGCCGAAGATATCGGTCAGCGTGCCGTTGCCGAACGCCACGTCCCAGTCCAACCGGGCGTTGAAGAAGTGCACCTCGGCATCGAGGTAGCCATCGTCATCGACAAAGAAGTCATGGTCGCGTCGGTCATAGATGGCCGTATTCTGTGACGCCGCTCCGTCGGCGTCCAGACTCTGGTATTCATAGCGCAGCGTCAGGTCCAGCGTGTCGGTGGGTCGCCAGCGAACGACCGGGCGCAGCATGAGCGTATCCTGTGCGCCGAACGCCTTGCCGTCACGCTTGTTCTTGAACCAGCCCTGATCCTGGTTGGAGTAGACGGTGAAGCGCGTGGCCAGCGTGTCGGTCAGCGGCGCGTTGAAGGTCGCTGAGGTGAAAAAATTAGGCGCTTTGCCACCGCCCTCGACCGTGTTGCGGAGCGTGGCTTCAAACCGGTCGGTGGGAGCTTTGGTGTTAATCAGCACCGCCCCGCCGACCACGTTGCGACCGAACAGCACGCCCTGCGGCCCGCGCAAAACCTCAATGCTCTCCAGGTCGAAGGCGTCGTACAGCATGACCGAATTCGTACCCATATAGATGCCATCGACAATCACACCCACGGTCGGGTCAATGGACGGCACGGAACCGTTGACGCCCATGCCGCGAATCGAAAAGTTTGCGGTCCCACGCGAAGTGCCGATTTCATCAAAACCCACATTGGGGATGCCGATGGTCAGGTCACGCAGGTCGCGCACCTTGGCGGCTTCCAACTGCTCAGCGTCCAGGGCCGTTATCGCCACCGGCACGTCCTGGATGGACTGCTCGCGTTTTTGGGCGGTGACAACGAGATCTCCCAGCAGCAGGGCGTCTTCGATAGGAGCGCTTTCAGAGGCGGGCTCCACTTGATCCGCAGGGGCGGAATCCTGAGCGATAGCCGGCGCCGCCACGATCCCGAGCAGCAGGACAACGCTGAGCGCGAGCCGGCGCAGGGCGGCCCGCAGCGCGGTCACGCCCTCGTCTGATTGTTTCGGTTGATATTCAGCCATTCCATCAGTGGGGTATATGCTTCGGTAGTGTCTCAGTTTGAAAAATTCCGACCAGGAAAAACAACGGCTTCTCTGCACCACTCTTAGGGTGCATACTGTCTGCATCTTAAGAATGTCTAGCCGAGTACGGCTTGTCTGTCAATATTCCCTGCCGCCACGTGTCCATCAGATGCTTGTAAAGTAGTAAGTCAACTCCAGGCCATACACCCGGCCTTTTGCCAGAGGCGAGAAGGCGCCCCCCAGACCGTTGATGCCGTGCTTGACCTGGCCCAGCAGGTTCTTGCCGTACACGCTGACCACCCACTGACTGTCGTTGACATGCAGGTCCACACCAGCCTTGAGCAGTTTCAACTGCCGGTTGAAGCCGAGATTCCTGTCGGTGTTGTATTCCTTGTCCCGATAGGCATAATTGACCCGAGAGACCAACCGGTGGCGGCTGCCGATGTCCAGCGTGTGAAGCAGACCCAAGCTATATGTCCAGGTCGGCGCACGCGGCGGCTCCAGGGCCTTGTCTTTCCTGTCCACCGCGTTGTCACGGTTCAGGTCGAATTTCACCTCGGTATATTCCGTGTCAATATAGCCCATCGCAGCTCGCAGCATAAGGTCTTGGGTCAGCATAAGAGAGCCTTCGAGTTCAAGACCGAAGATGTCGGTGTCCGCGGTGTTGCGCACCACCTGGGCGAAGCCTCCGTCGGGCAGGCCAAATGCGACCTCGCGTTGCATGTCTTCGACCTGACTGAAGAAAAGAGCACCGCTGAGACGGGCGCGCGCGCCGATGGTGCTTTTGAAACCCAGTTCGTAATTGTCGACCTGCTCTTCGTCAAAGGGGCCGGGGCCGATGTCGGGATGGGTGTTGCGCAGATTATAGCCGCCGGAACGAAAACCACGCGTCCAGTGGGCATAGAGCAAGGTGTCATCATCGTATCGATAGCTCAGCCCGACCTTGGGCGATAGACTGGTCCAGGTTTCCGTGTCCCGGAAATCGCTCGGGCAGGCCGGACCATGTACGATATTGCAGGTGGTCAGGTCCAGGGCAATGGTGGTGACGTCGACTTCCTTCGCCTCATAGCTGAAGCGCAGCCCGGCGTTCAGCGTCAGCCAGTCGGTCAGATCGTAATCTCCGGCCATAAAAACCCCCAGAGTGTCCACGTCGTACAGGCCACCGCCGTTCTGCACTCTAGCCCTGCCTGGGGGATCGTCCGCCAACTTGCGCCGCTCGTGATAATCACTCGCATTGGTAAAATAGTACAGTCCGGTGACCAGTTGCAGGCGATCGAAAAACACGCCGGTGTAGCGCAACTCGTTGCTGAACTGTTCCGCACGGAGCAGGGTCTCCAGGTTGCGCAGGGCAGTCGTAGAAGCCAACTCATCCATGGAACTCAGGGCATCGGCCTGCGCGTCCCGCCAGCCGAAGATATTGGTCACGGTCCCGTTGCCCAACGGTACGGTCCAATCCAGTCTCGTGCTCAAAATATGAATCCTCGTGTCCAGGAAGCCATCGTTGTTGACCGAGAAGTCGTGACTCCGGCGGTCGAAGCGGACCGTGTTCTGGACTGCGGCGCCATCGCCGTCGCGGTCCTGATACTCATAGCGGAGCGTTAGACTCAGCGTATCCGTCGGTTGCCAGGAGAACACCGGTCGCAGCATGAGGGTGTCCTGCGCACCAAACGCCCGGTCGTCGTATTCGTTCTCGAACCAGCCCTGGTCCTGATTGGAATAGATCGTGAAGCGAGCGCGCAGAGTATCGGTCAACGGGGCGTTGAGTGTGCCCGAGACATACATATTGGGCGCTTTGCCGCCACCTTCCACGGCACTGCGCAGCCGCGCTTCATACTGGTCAGTCGGAGCCTTGGTGTTCAGCAGCACCGCCCCACCCACGACGTTGCGGCCAAACAGGACGCCCTGTGGGCCGCGTAATACCTCTATGCCTTCAAGGTCGAACGCGTCGTACAGGACCATGGCGTTGGTCCCCATATATACGCCATCAACGAACACGCCGACTGTCGGATCAATCGTCGGAATCGAACTGTTAATGCCCAGGCCGCGGATCGAAAAATTCGCCGTCCCGCGCGATGTGCCGATTTCATCGAGTCCTACATTGGGGATGCCAACCGTCAGGTCACCCAGGTCGCGTACCTTGAGAGTGTCGAGCTGGTCGGCGTCGAAGGCGGTAATCGGTAACGATACGTCTTGGATCAGTTGCTCCCGCTTTTGGGCGGTCACAAGGATATCCCTCAGGTGCGTGACCTCTTTCGCCGGGGCGGGTTTGTTGAAATTCTGAGCATTTGCCGCTGGCAGCGTGGCGGCCTCAAGCAACAGGAAGACACTGAACGCGATCAGACGCAAACCGATGCGCGTTGAAGTACGGCTCACTTGGAAGGAAGCGTTTCTCTCTACACTCATCTGATGAGGCCAATTGTGGGGAGTGTATCAGTTTGAAAAATTCTGACCAGGAAAAACGGGGCAGCCTCCCCTCTCGGTCATCGGGTCCTCCTCTCGGCTCCCGTGCGTGGCGTTGACGCGGGTACGAAAGTCCACTGGCCGCCTATATCCGACTGCCGGTCGGCTGTCCCTACCAAAATGGGAGGTAAAGCGTCCCCGCTCCGACCTTACTCCGGCCCCAGGCTCTCAAGGCGGAGCGGGATTCAATTTCGACCGAAGGCCCTCGGATGCGAGGGAGAAGAACAAACTTCAAAGGGAGACGCTACCGAAAGGCAGCGCGCCTTGCACCTGAGGAGCGGCCTAGTATAGCATGCGCTCGAATCTCACGAAGGAGGACAGCAGATATGCAAGTTGGATATTTCGCGGTTGGTATTGGACTGGGCGCAGACCCCGAGGTGGTCGGCCTGACGGCGCGGACCGCTGAGCAAGCAGGTTTTCATTCCATCTGGGCTCCCGAACACGTGGTCTTACTCGACCAGTACACCTCAAAATACCCGTATTCAGCCGATGGGCGATTACCCATGCCCACTACGCAAATCGATATTCTCGATCCCTTTGCCGCGCTGACGTATGCCGCCGCGCAAACCTCAACGATCCGCCTGGGAACCGGCATTTGCCTGGTGCCCGAGCGCAACCCGGTGGTCACCGCAAAAGAAGTTGCCAGTTTGGATAAGCTGTCGGGCGGACGGTTTGATTTCGGTGTCGGCGTGGGCTGGCTGGCGGAAGAGTTTACCGCGGTGGGCGTCCCCTGGGAACGCCGGGCGCAACGCACGCGTGAATATCTCAAGGTTATGAAGATGCTGTGGACCGAGGAAGAGTCTGAATTCAGCGGTGAGTTCTGTAGCTTCCCTAAAGTTCGTTCGTATCCCAAGCCTGTCCAAAGCCCGCATCCGCCGATTATTTTCGGGGGCGAGAGCAAACCCGCGCTGCGGCGTGTTGGGGAGGTCGGCGATGGCTGGTTTGGAGTGAACGTTACGCCCGAAGCAGCCAAAGAGCACATCGAACGCATGCAGGGCTATGCCGAGGCGGCCGGACGCGATCACAGCCAGTTTCAGTATTCCGTCTCCACGGGTATTGGCATGCCGATCACCCTGGATGAGATCAAACAGTTCCGCGACCTGGGCGTGCACCAGATCATTGTTGGCGGATTTCCCGAAAGTGCGGATACCGTCAAGGGCGATATCGAGAAACTGGCCGAACAGATTGTGGTGCCGGCGGCGAACCTGTAACCGACGGCTCGGAGCGAGCCACCTACTGACTCGCTCCAGCCGAACGGACTGCGGATGAAAAGTGACCTTCACTCTCCTCCACCCCCTCCCGAGTTATCATAATTTAGCGCGTCATAAGGAATGAAAGAGCGGCGAGTGTTTCTCACCGTGCTAGAGCCAGAATTGGCAAAGAAGCTGACAGCCTATGCCCATCGACAGGGGGTCTCGACCGAGACGCTTATTAACGTGTGGTTGACGGAAAAAGTGGCAGCGGTGGGACAGAATGAGTGAGGCGGTACGGCCCGGTTGCCAGAAGGTTCTTTGAACCAGATTCACTCCTTGTTATGGAAGAGATTGTAATTTCTCGGTGATCCAACGATTGACAAGGGTCTCAGAGGAAAGTCCGCGGACGCGGGCCTCGGTTTCGAGTCGGGCATACAGGTCAGGATCAAGAGTGATCCGACGCCGGCGCAGAGCGTGCAAATCGAAGGTCACTTCGGTCGTCTCTTTGTCATAATCGCCGAGACTGTGAGAATCCCAGAACTCTCCGATCTCCTCCAGCGTACTGACCCGAGAGATACCGGTCCGTCCTTCCTGATCATTTTCGTTCATGGCGTCTTCGCTCCTTTCTATCCATATCGCGAGCACTCAAGATCAAGGCCAGCTTCGTCTCTTTGTGAATGAAAAAAACAATCACATAGCGCCCCGCATCGGTCTGCCCGGTTGCAGCATAGACATCTTCACCTGGACAATATCCCCGCTCAACAAACCAGTAGCGCGGGTGATTGAAAAAGACTTCCTCCACTTCATCCTGACCCACATGATGTTTCCTCGCAAGCTTGTCAATGATGTCGGGCAGCCAGATAAATCCGTCAATTTTCATGCCACCAACATCCTAGCATCGGCTCTCAGCCGACACGAGTGGACTTGAGGGACGTTTTTGAACGAGGCGCAACCGTTACGGAGCTTACAGGACAAAAGAACATTTGACTTCCAAAGAAATCCGAATAAAATTCGGGCTGGCCCCATTCACCAGCATGAAAATGGACGCGCATATGCGCCTGACTAACGGGCCACAGCTCTTGAGAGGAGAAACACGATGAGCCGACTGTACGGCGAGCGGCATCGCGCCCTGCAAGACCAGTTTGAAACGCGCAAGCTGGCGGACCGGGTGGAAGAAGCGGTGGTCAAGACTCAGGTCGGCAAGGGCGACAAAGCCTTTATCGAGTCGCGGGATATGTTTTTCCTCTCAAGCATCGACCATCAGGGTCGTCCCACGGTCTCGTATAAAGGCGGCGATCCGGGCTTTGTCAAGGTGGTTGACGAGCAGACGGTCGTGTTCCCCAGCTATGACGGCAACGGCATGTTTTTCTCGATGGGGAATATCGCGGGTAATGCCGAAGTCGGCCTGTTATTCATCGACTTTGAGACGCCGAACCGGGTCCGCCTGCAGGGCAGGGCAAGCGTCTCGGCCGATGATGCGCTGATGGCCGAATACCAAGAAGCCGAGCTGATCGTACGGGTGCAGGTGTCTGAAATCTGGACCAACTGCCCCCGCTATGTCCATCGCTACCGGAAAGTCGCTCCGTCCCGGTACGTTCCGCGAGCGGCGTGTGACACCCCGCTCGCGGAATGGAAGCGTATCGATATGCTACAGGCCGTCCTGCCGCCGAAAGATCAGGGCCGGACGGCAAAAGCAGGCGGCACCATCTCCATGCAGGAGTGGGCGGAAAACGCCAGGGCCGGCAAAGGCTAGCGCCTGTCTTCCTCAGCACACAAGGTCCCGCGCAATAGACAGACCAGAAAGAAAGGCATAGCGATGCCGGGAGACTCCGAGAGAAGCAGGGCAACACGTTCCGCCTTAACGGAGAGCGAGAAAAAGTCGGGAGTGGGTGGCGACCTCCAGATGTCGCCCGAGCTGATGCGTGACCTCGCCCGCCAGGCCGCGGAGATATTGGTCGAGCGGATTGAGCGCTTACCCGGAGACGATGCCTGGGAGGGAGATTTTCGGCAGGGGCTTGAGGAGCAACTGCTGGAGGACCCACCCGAGGACGGCCGAGCGGCGGCAGAAGTCCTTGAGCAGGTCACGCGCGAGGTCCTCCCGTTCGCGACGCGCCTGGATCATCCGCGTTGCTTCGCCTTTATCCCGTCGTCGCCCACCTGGCCTGGGATTCTGGCCGACTTTGTGGCCGCCGGGTACAACGTCAACACCGTTACGTGGCTGGTCGCGAGCGGTCCGAGCCAGCTTGAGTTGGTCGTCATCGACTGGTTTCGGCGCTGGCTCGACTATCCGGAGAGCGCCGGCGGGCTCTTCACGAGTGGAGGCTCGGCTGCCAGCCTGGACGCCCTTGTCGCAGCCCGGGAGGCGGCCGGTCACCCCGAGCGCGCGACCGTGTATATGAGCGACCAGAGCCATAGCGTGCTCAGCCGTGCGGCGATGATTATCGGCGTCCGACCGGAGTGCATTCGTATGATTCCGAGCGACACGCGCACCCGCCTGGACATGGCGGCGCTCACACGCGCCGTGACTGCGGACCGCGCTGCGGGGTTCAATCCCATCGCGGTGTGCGCCAACGCCGGGGCGGCCAGTACCGGGGCCATTGATCCGCTGGAAGCCATGGCGGACTTCTGCGAGGCGGAGGGGATCTGGCTGCACGTTGACGCCGCGTACGGCGGCTTCGCCATCGTGACCGAGCAGGGGAAAGCGCTCTTGCGCGGAATTGAGCGCGCCGATTCGATCGGGCTGGACGCGCATAAGTGGTTCTTCCAGCCCTATGAGGCAGGCTGCCTGCTGGTGAAGGACGGCCGCACGCTTGAGAACGCGTTCGAGGTTCATCACGATGTCCTCCAGGATACGATATGGGGAGCGGACCATCCCAATTTCGCGGACCGCGGCATGCAGCTGAGCCGCTCGTTGCGGGCCTTGAAGGTCTGGATGTCGGTCCAGACCTTCGGCATGGCCGCGTTCCGGCGAGCGGTATTGAAGGGGATGGAGTTGGCCGACCGGGCCGGGGAATATGTCCGGGAGAGCCCGACCCTGGAGCTATTGACCCCCGTATCGCTGGGCATCGTGTGTTTCAGGATCAACCCCACGGA
Source organism: Desulfurellaceae bacterium bin18 (assembly GCA_002238415.1). Taxonomy (GTDB): domain Bacteria; phylum Desulfobacterota; class Binatia; order Bin18; family Bin18; genus Bin18. The sequence goes on from MPMI01000021.1 coordinate 81,927, forward strand.
TACCGACCTCGACGAGAAAGTTCTGGAAGAGATCAACCGGAAGGTACTCGCCCGTGTCTTTTGGGAAGACCGCGCGCTCATATCATCAACACAGATTGGAAAGACGTTTTCGCTCAGGCTGTGCATTCTCAACCACACCACAACCTGGGACGATGTGCGTGAGACCCTGGAGGCCACTGAGCACTTCGGTCGGGAGGCTCTATCGAAGTGAATCACTCCCCCTCCCCCGCTGACTCCAGGCGCTGGGAGGTCCCCGAGCCGCTCTCTGTGGCCGAGGTCCGCACGGCCGACGGAACCCCGATCGTCCTCAGACGGCACGGCACGCCGGAAGGACCGCGACTCGTCCTCAGCCACGCCAACGGATTTTCCGCAGATACCTACTTTCCGTTTTGGTCGTTGCTCATCGACCGGTTTGATGTCGTCCTGTACGACTTTCGCAACCACGGCTGGAACCCGACCGGCGAGCAGCAAGCGCATACCATCCCTACCTTCGTCCGAGACAACGAGTCTATCGCGCAGGGCATCGATCGGCACTTCGGCGCAAAACCGAAGATCGGGGTCTTTCATTCGCTGTCGGCGCAGACGGCGGTCCTGCAAGCGGCGGAGCAGTCAGCGTTCTCGGCCCTGGTGTTGTTCGATCCGGTCCTCTGTCCGCCCGGCCGGTCTCCGCAAGAGCTGAAGAAACTGGAGACGACGATGCTCCGGCTGGGCAAGGCGGCCCGGCGGCGTCAAGAAAGATTCGAGACGCAGGAGGAATTCGCCGAGCGTATCCGTGGCACGCCGACCTTCAAGCTGTTGCGGCCCGGCGTGGCGGACCTGATCGCGCGGACGACGCTACGCCACACCGGCGGGACGGGATACGCACTGCGCTGCCCACGCGAATACGAAGCCCAGGTGTCCGAAGAGGGGTATCGATGGGCGCGCGCCGTAAACCTTGATCGTCTCTCCTGTCCGACCAAGGCCATTGGGGCCGACCCCACCCAGCCATTTTCGTTTTTGCCAAGTGTGGACCTGAGCGATCTCCTTATTCTCGACTACGACTTCATCCCCGATACGACCCATTTTCTCCAACTTGAGCAGCCGGAGGCATGCGCCTCTCTGATGCTCGATTTTCTTGAGCCTCTCCTGGCGTCCTTTTCCAGTGGAAGTTGAGCTTGGCAGTTTGACGTAGGCTGAGAGGTATAACGTCGGGAACCGCAAGGGATGAAGGCCTCACAATGATTCTGTATTCGTCTTCTCTTCCGTCATCCGCCGGAGCGTTTCAACCTCTCGGGACAGCTCCCGCTGACGGCGGGAGATCGAGAGGGGAGGCTGAGTTTTTGCCCCGTATGATGGCGCACCCGACCTTTCTCCTGGTATAGATGTCCATACTACGAAGCAGGGGAGACGCCTCATGGCTACAGAGAGAGAAACGTTACGAGCCCTTAAGGGGCTCTCGCCAACAGCATTAGAGCGAGTAAAGGAACTGGCTCTCTCCCTTAGGGCAGACCAGGGAGTCAAACGCCCTTCTTCCTCAGAAAGGGAGATTGCAAGAAAACAGGTGTCAGCGATCAAGAAATGGGAAGGGGAAGGCAGAGGGCAAGGGTTCTCCGGGAGGGAGCATGATCGGATCCTGTACGGAGGGGGTCAGTGATCTTTGTCGATACTGGAGCATGGTTTGCGCTGGCAGTACAAAATGATCCGGATCATGAAGCAGCAGTTGCCTGGTTAAGACAGAATCGAACTCCACTGATCACAACAGACTATATCCTTGCAGAAACGGTTACGCTGTTACGAATGCGAGACAAAACGCTGCGCGGTCACCGCCTTGCCGTTCGTATTGCAACAACGATCCGTCGAGAGGAAGCGACCATTTTGGAGAAAGTCACAGACGAGGATATTGATAATGCCCTCAGAATTTTTCGGACATACCGTGATCATCTCTTTAGTTTTGTAGATTGTACCAGTTTTGCCGCCATGGAACGGCTCAATGTGCATCGGGCGTTTGCCTTTGATCGTCACTTTGATGAATATCCCGGCATCGTAAGACTCCCCCATTCCGTATAGTCTCCACTCAGATTTAGGCCGGGATATGGACACTGAAGAGCTGAGGAGCTTGATTATCCACTCTCTTCAGGATCAAGGCTTCTCTGTAAAAGAGTGAGGGCCGTTCTGATAGACGCGGCACGGACGACGCGGAAATTGGCCCTGTCAGTCCTCTATCTTTTTCTGGTTGACACATTCCTCACGGAGAACACGCTAGAGCAAATGACGATGCTGTGTAGCCGCCCGTCATTCCTGCGCAAGCAGGAATCCAGGCTCCCAGCCCCCCCGGCCTCTGGATGCCGGATCACGTCCGGCATGACGAGAACGCATCGGTACGGCTACAACTTATCGTAAACCGCTCTAGAAAGCCCGCCACAACGTAGCAAGCTGTACGTGACGAAGACCTCACAATGATTCTGTATTCGTCTTCTCTTCCGTCATCCGCCGGAGCGTTTCAACCTCTCGGGACAGCTCTTGCTGACGGCGGGAGATCGACAGCGCATACAGAAAAATTACAATCCACACAACGCTGAACGCGGCAAACAAATACGACATATCTTTTCCTTTTGCTATGAAGCGGCCACCAGATGCTGACGTAGGGCTCTGATTTCGTCGCGCAAGTGCAGGCTGCGTAACCTGAGCCACAATAACCAGGTAAACACACACACAAACGCCCCGGTACACACCAGCAGCGTCCAGGCCATTTCCGGCGCCATCTGTTCGACCTTGGGGTGGATGCCGCGCCAGAGACGGATGGAAATATAGATCAGCGGGATATCAATCACGCCAACAATGCCCAGGACAGCGGCATAGCGCGCGACCGTCTCGTTATCTCCGGCAAAAACCCGCAGCAAGACATAGGCGGCATAAATCAGCCATAACACCAGCGTCATGGTGAGACGGGGGTCCCAGGTCCACCACACACCCCAGATCGGACGCGCCCAGAGGGGACCGGTCAGCAGGACGAGCGAACAGAACACCATACCGAGTTCGGCGGCAGCCTGAGCCAGCAAGTCAGCCGAGCGCTTTCCCTGCCATAAGAAGGCCGCACTCGCCCCGGCTACAATAAAGAAGCCGAGAAATGCCATCCAGGCTGATGGCAGATGGAAATAAAAAATACGCTGCACCTCGCCCTGTACCCGTTCGTTGGGGACGTACAGAAAGACCATAGCCAGGGCTGCCAACATCGCCACACACGTCAGCCACGGCAGGAAAGAGTCAGCCAGACCAGAACGAGACGTTACCGTGTTCATACGCACTCCATCCACAGACGGGCCTCCTATTCTTGCACAACAAAACCAAACGTCAGCCAGCCGATCACTACAAAAATAACATCAAAAGCGACAAGGACACGAAACCACGTCCCTGTCCAGACTTCTCCAGCCAGGAGGGCTCCGGTGACATGCACCGCCGCAATGAAGAGAGGAACCAGCAGGGGCAGGAGCATGAGCGGCAGAATAATTTCTCGCGCCCGCGTCCGCACGGCAATCGCGGCACACAGCGTCCCCAGCGCTGAAAAGCCCACGATGCCGCATAGCAGAACCAGCGGCAGTCCAAGCAGAGAGACCGAGAAGGGCAGGCCGAGCAGCGCAAGCGTGAGTGGTGCCACCACGGCTTCCACCACAGTCAGAAAGAAAACGTTGCTCAGGAACTTTGCAAAAAATACCTGACCGGGATCAATGGGACAAAGCAGGAGGCCGGTAAAGCAGTTGCGTTCCTGCTCAAGAATGAGTGCACGCTGGATGCCCAACATGCCGGCAAAGACAAGCGCGACCCAGAGCAGGGCAGAACCAAAGGCGGGCTGCTTCAATTGTTCCGGAGTGAGGGCAAAGACAAACACCAGGATGATCAGCAGGGCCAGGACGAACAGAGAGGACACCCGTTCCTTGGTACGCAGCTCCAAGAGAAGATCTTTCCAAAGAATCGCCCACATGGGACAGCCTAGCGCGTGCACGCAGTATAGAGCTCGACAAATTCTTGCGGAGACGGGAGGGTCGCCTCCGATTGCCAGGCAATCCGTCCACGGTGCAGGATAAGAGCGCGGGTACACAGCTCACGAGTGCGCTCAAAATCGTGCGAGGTCAGCATGACGGTTTTTGCCTGCTCTTTTGCCTCGGCCAGAGAGGCATGCAGGATCGAGACCGCCCTGGGATCGAGGCCGGTGTCGGGCTCGTCAAGCAGGAAGAGGTCGGGCGCGTGCAAGAGCGCACGCGCCAAGCTGAGACGCTGCTCCATCCCACGCGAGAAATAACGGACCGGCATTGTCCGCCAGTCCTGGAGGCCGACGTGTTCCAATTGTTGCGCAATGCGGCCTTTGAGGTCCGGGACCCGATAGGCTTTCCCGTAGAAGGTGAGATTCTCTTCTGGGGTGAGGTCCGGATACAGATAACTCTCGTGTCCGAGAAAACCGACTTTTCGCCGGACCGCCAACTCGGAAGAGGCTGAGCCAAAGAGGGTCAGCCTGCCTGAGGTGGGGGTCAGCAGCGCGGCCAGGAGTCGCAGCAGCGTGGTCTTGCCGGCTCCGTTCGGACCAAATATGCCGACCACCTCGGCAGAGGCAATGCGAAACGAGATGTCGCTGAGGACGGGAGTCCAAGCAAAGGTCTTGTGGAGATTATGCGCCTCGACAACCCAAGTATTCATTTTGGTCTGTTGGGTTTCTTGGGTCTGTTGGGCCTGCTGAGTCCGTTGGGTCTGTTGGGTCACTTGGGTTTCTTGGGTCTCAAAGACTCCATAGACCCGGTGAGTTGGTCGAGCTGGGTGAGCGCTTCAATTGCTCGCGTTTCGTATTTCTGCCGGATAAATTGGTAATCCTCGTCCGTCAGCTTTCCCATTTGTTTGTCAAATTCCGCTTCCCTGATAGCGGCATAGGCGGCCGCTTTCTGTTTTTCCCAGCGAACGATGTGCTCTGCGACCGGAAGAGGCTGAACGGACTCTGTCTGTGCAGCCAGTAAGGGCCAGGCAACCAGACCGGCAATCAGCCCGACCAGAACAATACCGGCAGCATACAGCACAAAGGTCATGACTCTCCGTTTAGCTCTCGAACGTCTCAAGCTCTTTTTTGAGTCGTTCCTGATACGGGTCCGTTGGTACGGGGGTGGCTGGGGACGATTCAGCCTGGACTGAGGACCGATTCTTTGTCCAGCGGCGCGCAATGAATCCAATACTGACGGCACCAATCAGAACGACCAGAAAGGGCGTGACCCAAGCCGTCAGATTAAAGCCTGTAGCGGTTGGTGCGGACAGCACCTTTTCTCCATACCGCGTCACAAAAGAGGCCAGGATGGCTTCGCGGGACGCGCCTTGTTCAAGCTGCTCGGCAATCTGCTCTTTGGCCGGAATGGCAAAGCCACACTGCAAGTGATTACAGCTATGTACGGTCAGGCCACAGCTACACTGGCAGGTGAGCGCGGCCTCCATCTCCTGATTCGTCGGAGGCGCCGCCTGGGCCACGGGGGCAACCCAACAGACCCAACAGACCCAACAGACCCAACAGACCAACAGATATCTATTCCGCAACGGCCTGTCCTCGTATGTCCGCCGGTGTCCGCGCCAGGGCAAAGGCCTGTCGCTCAGCCGGATTCGGGGCCATGATGACGCAGGTGCCCAGGATCAGGATCAGCCCGCCAATCCAGATCCAGGACACCAGCGGGTTAATGAAGACCTGAAAGGTTGCCAGGCCCGACGGCTCATCGTAGCTGCCGAACACCAGGTAGAGGTCTTCCACCAGGGTCGGCCGAATATCGACCTCGGTGGTGGGCTGGTTTTGTTTTTTATAGAAGCGTTTCTCCGGATACATGGTATCGATCTGCTGTCCGTCAACCAGCACCCGCACCGTAGCAATCTGAGCGGCAATATGGGCGTCTTCCCTTTCCGTGATCCCCGTGTAGTGGAGGGTATAGCGGCCAACGGCAAAGGATTGCTCCGCGCCCACGGTCGTCTGTTTTTCAATAGTGAAGAGTGCACCCGCTACTCCGAAAAAAATCAGCACCACGCCAACATGAACAATATAGCCGCCGTACCGACGTGGGTTTTTGCCGACCAGACGACCCAGGGCCTGAGGCGGGCTTTCGTGCAGCATCACCTGTCGGGCGCGGGTCCCACGAGAGAACTCAGCCAGAATACCGGCCAGGACAAATCCGGCCAGAGAGAAAATCACGACGGCGTAGTAATTGCGGTAGCCCAGCACAAAAAGCAGGCCGCCCAGAACCAGTCCGACCACCAGCGGAATCGTGAACTGCCGCCTGAGGCTGCTCCAGCTTGCCCGCCGCCAGGCAATAATGGGCCCGATGCCGGTCAAGAATAATAATATCACCCCGAGCGGGCCGTTCACCTGATTGAAGAAAGGCGGACCAACCGTAATCTTTACGCCACGCACCCACTCGGAGAGGATGGGGAAGATGGTTCCCCAGAACGTGGCAAAGGCAAGCCCTACGAGGATAAGATTATTAAACAGGAAGGCCGCTTCGCGGGACAACAGGGAGTCGAACTCATTGGCGCTCTTCAGGTCCGGCAGACGATAGAGCAGCAGCCCGATTGAAACGATCAGGATGAAGGCCAGAAAAGTCAGGAAATAGGGTCCCAAGCCGGACTGGGTAAAAGAATGGACGGATGAGATCACACCGCTACGCGTCAGGAAGGTGCCGAAAATCGTCAACACAAAGGTCAGGATGACCAAGGTCATATTCCACACCTTGAGCATGTCTTTCTTTTCTTGAATCATGACCGAGTGGAGATAGGCGGTTGCGGTAAACCAGGGCATAATCGCCGCGTTTTCAACCGGGTCCCAGGCCCAGTAGCCGCCCCAACCCAGCACTTCATAGGCCCAGCGGCCGCCCAGCAAATTGCCCAAAGACAGAAAAAACCAGGAGGTCAGGGCCCAGCGCCGGGTGGTCCTGATCCACACGTCGCCCAGTTTCCCCGTGGCAAGGGCGGCCAGGGCGAAAGCGAACGGGACGGACGCACTGATAAAGCCGAGATACAGGGCCGGAGGATGAATGGTCATCCAGTAATTCTGGAGTAAGGGATTGAGATCCGAGCCTTCGCCCGGGATGAAAGACAGCCGTTCAAACGGCGGAGTGATGAAACACAACAGGCCGAGGAAAAACAGGGCAATGGTCATCAGCGTCGCCGTCACATACGGCATCAACTCTTGGTTCCTGGTACGGTTCTGAAAGAGAACGATCGCCGAAAAAAAGCAGTGAATCAGCGCCCAGAACAGGAGGGAGCCCTTTTGCCCCCCCCAAAACGCGGCGACCGTATAATGCAACGGTAAGGTGGAGCTGGAGTAGCTCGCAACGTATTCGACATTAAAATCCCGCGTCAGCAAGGCGTACAGGAGGGCGATTGACGCAATAACCACGCAGCCACCGACCGCATAGGCGGCCTGGGTTCCGCTGGCAATCCACGCCGTCCGCCGCGTCCGAACGCCCCACAGGCTGGTCACAATCGCGTAGACGGCCAACAGGCTGGCAAGATAGAGGGCAAGGGTACCAAGGTGTGTCATGGGTGAACTGCTCTATAGGAGGCCGGAATGGCAACGGAAAATCGGGACCGTGGTCGCTCGGTGCTGAGAAAGTGCTCAGCCATCAGCTCGCTTGGAGCCGCTCTTCGATTTCGGGCTCATACTTTGAGGGACAGCTCGTCATGATCGTCGACGCAACGAGCTGCTGTTCCGGCGTATACAGGCCCTCGACAATAACGTCTCGACCCTCGGCAAACATATCCGGCAAAATCCCCTGGTAGGAGACCGGGACACCGGCAGGGATTGTGCCAACGGGGATTGTGCCCGGCTCAATAGGCATCAGCCGGAACGTCAGATTGAGCGCCGCCGGGTCCCACTGGATAGAGCCAGCCTGCACCCGCCCGGCAACCCGGACATCGGTATTGGCCAGTGTCGCCTTTTTGAGCAGAAACTCGTCTATGGTGAAGTAATACACCTTGGTTTCCTGTATGCTCGTATAGATCAGATAACCGACCGCACTGACGATAAGCAGGGCGCCTACCAGGAATTTGCTTTGCTTTGCTGCCATGCCTCACAGCTAACCGATTTCGAGACCCTGCGCAAGCAAAGCCCGCCCGCGACGCGCTAGTGTCTCACTTTGCAATGGTTCTTCGCCGCTTCCGCCCCGCCCTTCCCCCCGTTCGCGCGGCGGCGCTGAGCGGGGCGCCCTGCTCCCGCCTTGAGCGTCCCGGCCCGTCGCCAGGGCGAGTGTCCTGGGGGGAGTCCGTCGTCGGGAACGAAAGCGGTCAGCGGCTCCGGCTCCTTAAGATATAGACAGTCCGTATATATTTGAGATATGGACAGCCGGTATATGTTTGAGATATAGACAGTCGATATGTGATAGGGAAAAGACAGATTATGGAGCAACTCACCAGTAAAGAAGTCAGGAGGCAGCCCGATGTTCCTCAGCAACCCAGGGCCGCATCTCCCCCCCCCCCTAAAATCCAGTAAAATCAAGTGGTTAGATGCTCTCCCGCCGCGCTGGCGGCGGGGTGGGTTTGTCCCGTCGCCGGGGAGGAGCAGGGTCATTTTCCTATCATCTGTTAGGGACAAACGCGCGCCCGGTGTGGTAGCGGAATCCTCCGTGCGGGCGTCCGCGTCACGAACGGGCGCCGAGAGCAGGCTTCGACGTGTTTCCTGAGCAGCAGTTTTCAACATAACCGGTTGACGGCCCAACACTCCTGCCGAGGCCGAACCGTCCTACATAGGAGGAAAGATATGTCCCGTATCTGCGCAATCATTGGTGTCTTTTTCATGACCTCTATGGCTCACGCTGCCACGCTGGAGATTCCTGGGCCCGCAAGCACGCAATCCGGGGTTGGAGTTATTTCCGGCTGGAAATGCTCAGCCAACGGACGCCTGACCATTCGCTTTGATGGCGGGAACGCTATCCCGCTTCTCTATGGCAGCGAGCGGGGGGACACCCGCAAACCCAAAGGTCCGTGTGACGATGCCAATACCGGCTTTGTCGCCATCATGAATTGGGGCATCCTGAGCGATGGGACACATACCGCGGTGGTGTACGACAACGGAGTCGAGTTCGACCGCTCCACGTTTACCGTGGTGACGACCGGAGTGGAGTTCCTGCCGGATGTGACGGGCTCAGGGACCGCAACGCTGAGCAATGGACAGCGAGCAACGCTGGAATGGTCTGAGGCATCACAAGCGTTTGTCGCAATGGAGTATACGGCTCCAGGCGGCGAAACCGCCAGTGGGGTCGGTCAATTCCTGGGGACATGGCGGTTTACCAATAGCCATACGACGCAAACTTACCGGTTCGAAGCGTGTCCAGGAGATGATCCTCAATCGTGCGTGTATGACTATTCACAAGACCTGGCGTTGGTACCAGGAGATGTAGATGGACACAGCTATGCTCTTTTCCACGATGATGGCGCTATATGCCGTGCTTACTTTCTGTACGAACCGACCGGGAACACAGTGAGCGGTCATTACGGATATGAGTTTGGGTCTTGCGATTCAGATTCAATTGAACCCATCGTGGCAGATGTCCTGTTGAAGAAATACCCAACAACAGGAAGGCGCATCAGTCAATAGGAATGCGTATCAGTCGATCCACCTCTCAGGCATTCAGCCTCGAAGTCGAAGAGGAAATGGAAGAAGATGTGACGCAGGAAGACATAGAGGATATTAAGGACGCTATTGAAGAGTTGCTGTTCTTGGTGACGGAATAGGCCGGAAAAAAGGCAGGACTAAAAATTGAGGTGCTGTCCTGATTAGGTGAACACGGCCCGGCGACTCACCAGCCGGAACCACGGAAGGAAAGGGTTATGACGGACTGGACCAAGGACCTGTATACGCTCCGCTACCATTGGCAATGGGCCGGCCTGCTGGTCGCCCTGATGGTGGGTGGCCCCCTGCTGCTGGCTCGTCTTGCCTGGCCCACCACTGTCCTGGAAAAATCCTTTTCTTCCCTGGTCCGGGACGCCGAGGTCATTGCGGTCGGCACCGTCACCGCCATTGACACCGAGTGGGACGCAGAGAAAGACGCGCCCTTCACCCTCGTGACCTTCTCCGACCTGGAAGTCTTGAAAGGTTATGCGGGTCAAACCGAAATCACCCTGCACTTTTTGGGCGGCCCGACACCCGACGGCCTCGTGATGCAGATTGCCGGCGTACCGCAGTTCAGTCTGGAAGAACGGGCTGTCCTCTTTATCCGGGGCAATCAGCACCACGCGGTGCCGCTGGTTGGCATGTGGCAGGGGGTGTATCGGGTAGTGTTTGATGACGAGCGGGGGGTTGACACCATCCACAACCATGCCGGGCAGCCCGTCACTGCTCTGCCCACCGAGGACGGGGGGATACTCCACGATGCAGCCCCCCTTGTCCGGGAGCAAGAAAAAGCAAGCTCAACTCCTCAGGAGGCCATGTCGCTGGAGGCTTTTACGCAGAGGATTGAACGGGAAGTGCTCGATGAGCAGTAAGGCGACCCCTATCCGACCGTGGGGCCGCCGGCTTTGCGCAGTCCTGTTGCCTCTTCTCCTGGTCCTGGTCTGGTGGCTGCATGACAGCTTGGCGTTTGTCCAAATAACCGCGCCCTCTGGGGATGGCGCACGCTGGTCCGACTCTCAGGCCACGCTCAACCTGCGCCTCGGGTGTCGCACCGCCGCCGAGGGCGGGAACCTGCCCCTCTACGGGCCGTGCTGGGATGATGCCGCGGAAGACGCGGCGGAGCGGTGGAACGCAGTGGAAGCCGGGTTCGAGTTTCACATCCAGTCTCCCAGTCAGCCGGCTGATCCGTCGTGTGGCACAGCTGATGGCATCAACACCGTCGTCTGGGCGGACACGAACTGCGGCATGGCCTGGGGCGACGAGACGTTGGCCGTTACGCAGTATCTGGGCCGCACCTATGCAGGTACAGCCGAATTCACCGATACCGATGTCCTTTTTAATCCCACATATTCGTGGAGTACCTATTCGGGTTCATGGCGCGTTGACGTAGAAGATCTCCACCGGGTGGCGATACACGAATTCGGCCATGTGCTGGGTCTCGGTCACCCGGACGATCACGGGCAGTCCGTGAATGCCATTATGAATTCCAAGACAACATGGGGTCCCGACCGGCTTCAAGCGGACGATATCGTCGGGATTCGGAGCATCTATGGCGGCGACATCATAGTGGTTAGCGACGACCACGGGGATACACGACAGGACGCGTTGGAGGAGAGGGGTGATGAGGATTATTTCCGTCTCTCTGTCCTGCGCTCCGGGACCTTAACGGTCGAGACGACTGGCTCCATCGATACGCGCGGGACACTCTACTCGGCGTCCGGCAGCTTTCTGACCTCGGATGATGATTCGGGCAGCGGAGGCAATTTTCAGATTGTCCATCAGGTTTCGGCAGGGACGTATTACGTGAAGGTAAGGGGCTGGCGCATCCTTCAGGAGACTGGCCCGTACACCCTCCGCGTGCGCTTCACTGCCAGCAGTGGAGGCGGGAGCGGGAATCGAGGCACCCTGGAGAATCCGGGGCTGGGGGCGTTCAAAAGCGGCGTTGGCGTCATCTCGGGCTGGGTGTGTGACGCCACCCGGGTCGAAGTCGAGATTGCGGGCAGCCGCCTGACGGCCGCGTATGGCACGGACCGAGCAGATACGCGGGCGGCCTGTGGCGACACCGATAACGGGTTTGCGATCCTGGTCAACTGGAATATCTTTGGGGCGGGGAGCCACACGGCACGGCTGCTGGTGGACGGGACGGAATTCGCCCGGTCCACCTTCCAGGTCACGACCTTTGGCCAGGAAGTTTTACAGGGCGCGCGCAAAACCGTTACGGTGCGGGATTTCCCCCGGACCGGCAGCATAGCCGTGCTGGAATGGGAAGAGAGTTCGCAGAATTTTGTGATTCGGGAGGTGCGGCTTACCGGCTCGCAACCTCGCCTCAATGATCTGCTTGGAACCTGGGAGTTTGAGTATATCCTAGGAAGCAGAAGCATTCCGTTCGCTGCTACCTATCGGCTGAGCAGGGTTGATACCAGCACCGGGACTCCCCTCGTTATGGGGACTGATGTACATGATGACCCGGTTCGTGCTGGACGTACTCAGGATATCCTCCCAGGCAGTACGCTGCGGTATGAATTTGCTCTGTTTGAACCGTGGACCTCCTATCATTGTAAATTGTTTCTCTTTGATAAGACAGGGACCGACCGCGTTAAGGGGGTCTATTTCCTGGTTGACGTACATAATGCAGTACAGAATGAGGAGTGCAATGGGTATATACTCCAGTCTAGTTATCATCACGGTGATCCTCATCCAATGGTAGGCACGCGAACGAGTTGGTCTACAGCGAACATACAAGAGCAATCGTATTCTGGGCTTCAGAGTCTTGAAGAAACCACGACGCTGGGCCTTTCCAGTCCTGCTGAGGCGGACGGGGCCGCAATTGGGGGTACGATAGACATGCTCTCCCCTGCACTGGACTAGCAACGGCGGGCGTACGGGACGGGCCAAGTTATGCGGCCCGTCCCCGTTTGACGATTACGTCGAATTCTTTTTTGGATAGGGCGGAAAAAGTTCTCAGAATTGTGTGGTTTGGGAGGTGCGGTAGGGAGGAGAAGGCATTAGCTCTCCATTGCCACCGAGGAGAGAGGAAATGCTTATGAAACGTCAATTCTCAGTCAAAACATTAGTCATAGTGCCTCTGATTCTTTTTGCTGGCTCTTGCGCGCTCACCTCGCGGCAGGAATACCAGACTCAACTGAACGGTTGGATAGGTAAGACTGAAGTGGAGTTAGTCGAGCAATTCGGCCCGCCCCAACATAGCGTGGAAGAGGACGCAAATAAGAAGATTCTTTCCTGGCATTCCTCCAAGAAGACATCGTCGGGAAGCAGCCGCCCCGTTGGCGGCGGGGTCTCCATCGGGCTAAGCTTTCAGTCGGAAGACACGTGCGAGCTGAGCTTTACACTGGTCGACGGAATCGCGAAGAGTTTAGAGTGGAAGGCGAAGCACGGTTCTCTCTTTGGAGAGAGAGAATTTTGGCATTCCGGAGAGTGCGGTTCCGCATTTCCTGCAACGCCGAAGGGATAGCCGGCAATGATGTCTCCTCACCGCGACCGGGGCGGTCGCCATTTCCGGTTCCCCCTTACGCCATGCCTTGTCTTCCTGCTCGCCGGGTGCAGTGCGATACCGCGGTTCCCGGACAGCCTGCAATCCTGGCCGGGACGAACCGAGACCGAACTGCTCGCCGCATATGACACCGCGCCGTCGGTGTATACGTTGAACGAGCGTACGGACATTCTCACCTGGTCGGCGTTCAGCTTCAAGCCGGTTGATCCGCTGAGCGCCGCGAACAAATTGAACTCGCACTCGGAAACACTGACTTCGACTTCGCACTCAAAACGGTGTGCGGTCAGTTTTACCGTTGTCGATGGCGTTGTCCAAAAATGGGACTGGCGGGGAGACAATCGTCGCCTGTGCCCGGTTCCCCGTCCGCCGGCCAGCAGATAGTGTTGGAATATCGGTGGCTTACTGTCCATTCAGGCATCGGCACGAGGTCCTTTACATCGGACTGTCACGTGCTCTGTGCCATGTATCAACGGCCCGGCAACTCTCAGCCGCCGGTGTCCATGTTTGCAGGAGTCGTACTATGTCGTGCTCACCGCGTGTCCGTCTCGGTGTCCTCAGTCTTTCTCTCATCTCTGCCCTCCTTCTTGCGGGGGCCTGTTCTCCCTATATGGCCGCCAAGCAACCGGGGAAGAAAGATGTCAGCCTGTTTCGCGTCGGCACACCACGCTCGATGCTTATCGCCGAGTTTGGCCCGCCGACAGCCACAGAAATGCAAGAGGAGACCCGCCATGATATTTTCGCCTTCCGCCAAGGCTATAGCGCGGGGGCGCGGGCTGGCCGGGCCGTCTTTCATGGTGCGGCAGATGTGGTCACTCTCGGGCTGTGGGAGGTGGTCGGGACGCCCACTGAAGGCGTCTTTGATGGGACAGAGATGGCCTTTGAGGTGTCCTACGATGAGAACAACCGGGTCAAGACCGTTGTGCCGTTGAAGCAATAAGGGGCCGATGCAGCCCTGTAGGTCAGCTTAGCGTGAAGCGCGTAAGCCGACACACTTCGCCCCGTCGCCCGGCTGGTAAAACTCAATATCGATTCAGCCTAAGGGGAGGAAAGGTGAATAGTGTTAAAGAAATTCAACATGAGACACTCCCAAGGCACGCCGACCGCGCCCGGCACCGCGCCCGAGCAAGGGCCTTGCCCGGCGATGGGGAGACCCGCCGCGCGCCCCGGCAGAGCCGGGCCACCAGCC
>MPMI01000022.1 GCA_002238415.1 Desulfurellaceae bacterium bin18
TATGCCCTCACCACTCGTCCCCTCACGGGTACCGACATCGGCGGAAAAGGGAGAAGGAGAGGCGGGGCGGGTGGAGCCGGCCGGCCGGGGGGCAGGGGGGGCGGGGAGTTTCCCAAGAACAATCCGGCCCAGCCCCCGGGGGGGCCGGGCCGGCCGGGGGACAGGGGGTCCGGCGAGTTTACCAAGATCAATCCGGCCCAGCACCCGTGACGGACGAGCTCCCTCTTGACTGGCGGCCTCTGACGCCGGAGCCGCGCCTTTACTCGTATCTCCTGTGGTGGGAGCCTCTGCCGTAACTGCGATGTGTTGTTCCTCGGCCGGGGTGTCACTACCGGGGGTGACAGGAGTGGGCTGTTCTTGTTCAACAGGCTCCTGTTCTTCCTCTGCGCTGGCTGTCCCGTCATCGACCGACACGGGTATGGACAGCCCGGGAACCTCGCTCCGGGACTCCTGTTGAGGAGGCTCGTCCATCGATTCAGGCGATTGAGGGGGGAGCTCGAGGGCGGGCGTCTCGGCAGAAAGCGGTTCGGGAATGAACGGGGCAGGCTGTTGTACAGGAGTATCAAACGCGACCGGCGCGAACGTCGGCAGCGGCTCTTCAACAGTTGGCGCCGAAAATGCGGCAGGGGCCGATTCGGACCAGGTAGTGGTGTCGTCGTTCAGGACTTCGACCCGCTTTCGGCGGCGAATCACGTTTGGGCGAATCCGATTCTCGCTAGTCTCTTCCCGAGCGGTCACAACATGCTCTTTTTGCTGGTCAAGCTCGGTGACAACACGCTCGGCAACGACTTTTTCTTCTCCGAGAACGAGCGCGGGGGCAGCCGGCGACCGGAGCACCTGCTGTACGGCATCGGCAGCTTGCGCCGAGAGCGTGCTTTGGGCCTTTTTCCCACGGATGCCCTGAGCTTCGAGCTGAGTCAGCACTTGCCGCGTTTCGACTCCCCATTCCTTGGCTAATTCATGGATACGCTTGCGTGACATATGACCTCATCGCCGTCTCTTCACCCCGGCAGGCTGGGTTCTATCAGGGCAGCATAGCTGACCCGTGCCTCGCGGGAGCATACCGCTCGCAAGGAGCGACAATTCTTCATCCGTGCATTGACAAAAGCATTAACACATTCCCGGCTGGCGTGCAGATACCCACCGCGACCACGACTGCGCGCCGGAATGAGCCGGCCTTGCGGCGTCGCCGTCAACCGTAACAAGCGGCCTTTCTTCTCTCGGCGGCCACATCCCAGACAGGTCCGGATCGGCTCGGCACGCTTCATACGTCCTCGGTAGTTCTCCCTGCCGTCTCCGCTCGATCTCCTCCACCAACGGGGGCCTCAGCGGATTCTTCCTGCATACTTGCCGCCGGCGTATCAACAGCCGCTACGCTCTGTTCACCGAGCTCGGCTGCCTGTTCCGCCGCTATCTGTTCCGCCGCTGCCTGTTCCGCCGCTGCCTGTTCCGCCGCTATCTGTTCCGCCGCTATCTGTTCCGCCTGCGCCTTGGCCGCCGCCCAGATTGCCGGCGCCCGGTCCGGTCCGATCCCTTCGATATCAAGCAGCGCCTCAGCATCGGCACCGGTGATGTCCTGAGCCGACTTGAAGCCCTGCTGGTACAAGAGCTCTGCCGTGAGATCAGCGTTCGACTCCCCGATCCCCGGGATGGCGTTTAACGCTTCAAGGACCTGGACATGTTCCAACTCTACTTCCGACTCGGACCGGACGTCCAGCTTCCAGTTTGCCAGGCGGGAAGCCAACCGGACATTTTGGCCCTTCTTCCCAATGGCGAGGGAGAGCTGATCGTCCGGGACGATCACTTCCATCGTGTTTTCATCCTCGTCCATGATAATCTTGGCAACCTTGGCCGGGAGAATGGCTCGACAGACATATTCAGCCGGGTCGGGTGTCCAGGGAACGATATCTATCCGTTCCCCCCGGAGTTCCTGGACAACGGCCTGGACACGTGTGCCCTTCATCCCGACACAGGCTCCGACAGGATCGACATCCGGGTCGGTTGAGGCCACGCCGATCTTTGCGCGGGTGCCCGGTTCCCGGGCGGCGCCCTTGATTTCCACAATGCCTTCGTACACTTCCGGGGCCTCTTGCTCGAACAGTTTGATCAGAAACCCGGGGTGCGTTCGGGAGAGCACGATCTGGGGACCTTTTTGCGCCAGATCGACATCAAGGATATAGGCCCGAATGCGGTCCCCCTGACGGTATCGCTCCCAGGGAATCTGTTCCTTCTCGGGCAGGATCGCGTCGGTGCGACCCAGATTGACAATGATGTTACGTCGTTCAACGCGTTGGACGATCCCGGAGAAGAGTTCGCCTTTGCGATTCTTGAATTCATTATAGATCAGTTCGCGTTCCGCCTCGCGGACCTTCTGAATGACACTCTGTTTTGCCACCTGGGCGGCAATACGTCCAAAAGAAGCCGCGGGAAGCTTGCTGAGCAGTTCGTCGCCAATCTGCGCCTCAGGGTCCAGAGTCTCTTGCGCGTCCTCCACCTCTATTTCGGTTTCCGCATCGGTCACCATCCCGACAACCGTTTTGATCTCAAAGAGTTCAACCTCACCGATCTCTTCATTAAATTTGGCTTCGATCTGCTTCTGGCCAAAGGTGCGGCGGGCCGCAGACAGCATGGCGCTCTCGAGCGCTTCAACAATAACGCTCCGGTCCATCCCTTTTTCTTTACTGACTTGTTCGATCACCCGATTCAAGTCTGACTGCATAGCGCTTACCTCGTCTGACGGCGTCTGCTTTTCCGTTTTTTCTTCTCGGGACTCTTTCCGGGCAGGGGGAGAGGGAGATCGACATGGGCACGCGCCACATTCGCCCAACTCACCCGCACTTTTCCTCTCTCTTGGTCAACGACACTAATAGCATTCTCTTCTACTTCACATATCGGGCCAATGAAAGCCCGCTTTCCGTCCTGGGCGGCCTTCGTCTGTACACGGATCGGTTGTCCCACATAGCGTTGACACTGGCTGGGGCGAAAGAGCGGACGCTGCAGACCGGGAGAGGAGACTTCAAGGGTATAGCGCCAGGGAACAGGGTCATGAACATCAAGCAAATCGCTCAGTTGTCTGTGGACTCGCGTACAATCATCAAGCGTCACCCCGTCCGTGTTTTCCAGCAGAACCCGTAATACCCAGCGACCATTCTCAGTCAACAGGTCTATGCCCCACAACTCAAAACCTTCATCCTCAGCCAAGGGAGTGGTCAGAGTCTCAACCTGCTGGATAATCTCTTGGACTGAGGGCTGCATATTGAAAAAAAAAGTGGGCTCCCGCCCACTTTTCCCTCACTTCCTCCCGTAGGCTAAACGATCCTCTGCCATCACGCAAGAGGCGCGACTCGTCTCATTCTTCTTCTGCGCCGTTTTCAAGATCGTGCAGGGTGGCCAGATCGATAATCGTATAGGACTGTTTCCCCTGAGGTGTGACGATCTCGACCTCGTCGTCGAGTTCCTTGTGCAAAAGCGCCTGGCCGATCGGAGAGTGGAGCGAAATCTGCCCCGCGGCCGGGTCAACCTCTTCGGGAAAAACGATCTGATACTCAACCACATCACCCGAATCGACCTCTTCGAGGGTGACGCGACTGCCGTAGGCAATCGAACCTTTTGGAATACTCGACAGGTCGTACAGCGAGAGTTGCTGCATCCGCTCCGTCAGCTGGGCGATCCGGGCCTGGACATAGTCCTGGCGCGCGCGCGCCGCTTCGTACTCGGCGTTTTCACTCAGGTCGCCGTGGGCGGCGGCCTCCTGAAGGTCTTTCGGAATGCGGACATTGAGTTCGTGGTATAATTCGTTGAGTTCTTTTTTCAGTTTTTTTACAATCGGCAGGTCCATAACTCCCCCATACGATCCGTCTTCTGTCCGGCAGGGACGTTCCGCACAAGCGCAACAGGGGTTGGTGACGCTTGCGCACCAACCCCTCCACACAGTAATTGTCCGCTTCAGCAGTTAGGCGGTCAGGATATGGATCGTACAGGCCGACCCGAGGCCAATCACATGGGCAAGGCCAGCCTTGGCTCCTTCAACCTGGCGCGCTCCCCCCTGGCCTCGAAGCTGTGTCACGATCTCATAGATATTCGCGACTCCGGTTGCCCCCAGCGGATGCCCCTTGGAGAGCAGGCCGCCACTGACGTTGACGGGAATATCGCCACCCAGTTCGGTCCGCCCTTCGTCAATCATCCGCCCGGCTTCACCTTCGGCACACAGGCCCAGATTCTCGTAGTGCAGCAGCTCTGCCGTGGCAAAACAATCGTGGAGTTCGACCAGACTCAGGTCCTGCGGTCCGATACCGGCTTTTTCATAGGCTTCTTTTGCCGCATTCTGCGTCAACGTGTTGACATCGGGCATGGTCAGATCCCGGTCGGTATACGGATCCGAGGTGAGGACGGAAGTCGCGACTTTTATCGGCTTGCTGGTGAATTGCTTGATCTTGTCTTCTGACATCAGGATCGCCGCCGCCGCACCGTCTCCGGTCGGGCAACACATATAGAGCGTATTGGGATAGGCGACCATACGGGCATTCATCACATCATCCAGCGACACTTCAACCTGGTATTGGGACAAGGGGTTGTGGACTGAATGCTTATGGTTCTTCACTGAAATTTTGGCGAAATGCTCGGCCGTCGTTCCGTGCTTGCGCATATGTTCCACGCCTGCCTGACCAAAGACGGCGGGCATCAGGCCACTGCCCAATACTCCTTCGACGCTCTCTCCTCCGCTCCGGGCTCCGCCACCGAGCAGGCCCATCTTCCCCATCTGCTCAACACCAACGGCCATGGTGACATCGTACATACCCGACGCGACACCGATATAGGCCTCGCGGACAGCTGTCGAACCCGTCGCGCAGGCGTTGGATACATTGAGTGCAGGGATGCCGGTCTGGCCAATTTGCTGCAAAATCTTCTGGGCATTCATGGCATTGGCCTGGAACAAATTCCCACACACAAGCATCTCAACGTCCTTGATGGACGCCCCGGCGTCTTTGAGGGCGAGGACCCCCGCTTCCGCTCCCATTTGGGACACGTCCTTGTCCGGATAGCGTCCAAACTTGATCATGCCGACACCGACCACATATACGTCTCTCATAACTTACACCCCTTTGCCGCTATCAGCTTTCCTTAATCTTTACCCGGCCTGAAAAAGAAAGCAATAATGTCAATGGTTTCCTCATCGCCGTGCGCGTTTTTTTCCTTCCGTTCGCGGACCTTCCGCGTCACCATGTCCACCGGCATGCCAAATTCGATCTTTTGAGGGTCAGGCTCAATATCGACTAAATTGCACCGAACGCTCACCCCTTCCGGGAGGTCGACAATTGCGGAGACGTACGGAACCGGGATGCCGGGTGCGGACTGGTGCACGATGGAGTACACGTAGAGCGTGCCGTGGTCGCTGAGCCGCACCTCGGGCAAATCTCCGACATACGTACATTTGCTGCACCCGACCCGGTTCCCACCGATATAGGTGGCGTTACAGGCGGGGCATCGATACCCGACCAGATACGGCTTTTCGTCCGGAGTTGCGGGCAGGCGCAACATCGGCGCGATTGCCCGTTGGGTATGCGTCATTACCAGGTCCTCTCTGCTGGCCCGCCCCTGTCTCCGTTTGTCGAGGTATCGCTTGTGGTGCCGGCACTATGTCGGAAGAGTAAGGGACTCATTCCTGCGTTGTACATCAGGAACGCCGCCTATCGGCCCGCTGCTCGGCCCATGGGCGGGACCGAAAAAATCTATGCTACAGTGCAGCCACCAATATACGAGCGCACCTCCCAAAACAAGACCTTGAGAAATTTGATAGTGGTTCGGTTTCACATCGCTCTTGACCGCTGAGGGGGAGGGACAATCTGCTCCCTCTCCCCTGGAGGGAGAGGGCCGGGGTGAGGGGGAACAAGCAAACTGAACCACTATCAGAAATTTTCATATGCAAAGGAGAGGAACAATCAAAAGCTCTCAGCAGCGTGACAGACCGGTGTGGCTGCACCGGCTCGGTGCCGCGGCCCGGACGGCACTCACCGTGCTGTATCCGTGGCGCTGCCTCAACTGCGCCATCGGTCTTCCCGCGGACCACGCCTTCTGCCCGACGTGTTGGGGTTGGATCCGGCTCGTCCACTCTCCGCTCTGCACGCAGTGCGGCCGCCCCTTTGCCTCCAGGGTCGGACCTGACCGGATATGCCACCAGTGTCTGCACCGGCCGCCCGGTTTTCGCCACGCGCGTGCATGGGCGGCGTACACTACGGCAAGTGGCTCGCCCCAGCCTCTCCGTCAGAGCATCCGCCGGTTTAAATATGAGCGTAATATGAGAGCCGGGAAGGCACTCGCCGGACTCGCGGCCCGCCATTTTTCCCTCGTCCGAGAGCGGGACGCAGGGCAGGCGCAAGACTATGCTCGCGTTCTTCCCGTCCCCCTGCACCTGACCAGACTGCGCTGGCGTGGATTCAATCAATCTCTCATCCTGGCCCGGGCGATTGGGCAGCGCATCAACACGCCGGTTGATCCCTGGCTGCTCAGTCGCACCCGGCCGACCCCGCCCCAGACGCAGCTGAGTCGGGAAGAGCGTCGGGCTAATGTCCGCGGAGCCTTTGGGGTGAATATGCCCGCCCTGGCCAAGGGAAAACGATTCCTCCTTGTGGACGACGTGTATACATCTGGTGCGACGGTTGAAGAGTGTGCCCGAACCCTGTACCAGAATGGAGCACGCAGCGTTGATGTTTTTACTCTCGCCCGCGTGGTCGATCTCTAAGAGCGTATGACGACACCTCTCTCTCTTGGCGTTCTCATTTCCGGGGGCGGCACCAACCTCCAGGCCATTATCGATGCCATCGAGCGCGGAGACCTGCCGGCCCGCATCCGTATTGTGGTCAGTAACCGGAGGGATGCCTATGGCCTGGTGCGGGCAGCGCGTCACGGCCTCTCAACAGGAGTGATTGCGCACACGGATTTTGCGTCTCGGGAAGAGTTTGACCGACACCTGGTCACCCTCTTGCACGAACACGGGGTTGAGCTGGTCATTCTGGCCGGCTTTATGCGCCTGCTCTCCGCGCGTTTTATTCGGGCTTTCCCCCACCGTATTCTGAATATCCACCCGGCCCTCCTGCCGGCCTTCCCCGGTCTGCACGCGCAACGTCAGGCCCTGGAACGCGGCGTGCGGATCAGCGGCGCAACCGTCCACCTGGTTGACGAAGAAATGGACCATGGTCCGATTATTATGCAGGCCGCCGTACCCGTCTATCCTGACGATACGGAAGACAGCTTGAGCGCGCGGATTCTGGCCCAGGAACATCGCATCTACCCGGCCGCCATCAAGCTCTTTGCCGAAGGCCGGGTGGGGGTTCGAGGGAACTCCGTCCTCATTCGTGACGAACACCACCGTCCGCAAACCGGCTTCCAGTCTCCCGCCGCAGTATGACGACCGCCTCCCCCGGTGCGGGCATAATCGGGATCGATGAATCCGGCAAGGGGGATTACTTCGGCCCGCTGGTCGTCGCCGGGGCATATGTGACGCCGGACCAGGAAGCCCGGCTGCGCGACCTGGGCGTGCGGGATAGCAAGGCCTGCTCGGATAAACGCGCCCATACCCTGGCCGCCCATATCCGCACGCTGTGTCCGACCACCCTCGTGACCATTGGCCCCGAGCGCTACAACAGCCTGTACGCCTCGCTCAAGAATCTCAACGTCCTGCTCGCCTGGGGACATGCCCGCGCCATAGAAAATCTCCTGGAAACAGTCACCTGTGAACGGGTGATTGCCGACCAGTTCGGGAATGCGCGCTTTCTCAATAACGCCCTGATGCAAAAAGGCCGCGCGGTCGAGCTCATTCAAAAGCCACGCGCCGAACAGGAGATGGCCGTGGCCGCAGCCTCGCTGGTCGCCCGGGCGGAATTCTTGCGCCGCCTGCAGGATTTGAGCGGCCGCTTTGCCCTCCCGCTGCCGAAAGGCGCGGGCCCTCAGGTCATCACCGCCGGCAAATCCGTTGTGGAGCAGTATGGCCCGGACAGCCTGGGCCAGGTCGCCAAGCTGCATTTTCGCACAACGCAAAAAGTGATTGCATGAGAGACGCTGTCCTTGCCCCACACCCACGTTTCCTCTAAAGGAGGAAACGTAGCCTTCCACAGCCCGAAAAGCCGGACACGCTGCCTCTCTATCCCGTCTGCCATGGCACACAGTTCCCATCCTGCATTTGACCGACTCGTCAATATCATGGCGACGCTGCGCAGCCCGGACGGCTGCCCGTGGGATAAAGAGCAAACGCCGCAGACCCTGAAGCCTTATCTGGTCGAAGAGACCTATGAAGTGCTGGACGCCCTTGAGGCTGAGGACTGGGCTGAGTTGAAAGAGGAATTGGGGGATTTGCTCCTCCAGATCGTGTTTCATGCTCAGCTTATGGCGGAAGCCGGGGAGTTTACTATTGACGATGTGGCCCAAGCCATCGCCGATAAGATGACTCGCCGCCACCCGCATGTCTTTAGTGACCTGAAAGTCGAGAGCGCCGAAGAGGTCAGTCAGAACTGGGCCAAGATCAAAGCCCAGGAGAAACGGGCAAAAAAGCGGGAAAGAGGAGCCGCGGATCAATCCGTTCTGGCCGGTGTTCCCAAAGGCGCACCGGCCTTGATCCAGGCGCAACGCTTGGGCGAAAAGGCCGCCCGCGTCGGTTTTGACTGGCCGTCAGCCGGCGCGGTCTTTGAAAAGGTGACGGAAGAGTACCGGGAATTGGCAGCGGCACTGGCAACGACGCACACGGAACACCAGGAGCATGAACTCGGCGACCTGTTGTTTGCGTTGACCAGCCTCGCCCGTCATCTCGACCTGGACGCCGAGTCTGCCCTGCGCAAGGCCGGCAGTCGTTTCGGCAAACGCTTTCGGTATATCGAGGAGCGGCTCGCCCACGGCCGGGAGGATATCCATCACACCTCACTGGCGCGGCTGGAGGAATTGTGGCAGGAGGCCAAGCAGACGCTGGGGTAGGATGCCCAGTAAGGCGCGCAGTTCGGCTTTCCCGCCCGGCCAGACCAGGACCGCAAAACTGCCCAAACCGATCAGGACAGCCCCGCCCAGACTCCCCAGCCGGCTGAGACGAGAAGCGGCCGGGTCAAGCCAGTCAACTTGGCCCACGAACCACCAGAGGACGCGCAGCATCCCGATCGAGCCCGCCCCCCCCAGCCCCCCCCGCCGGCGAGAACGAGAAGCGGCCGGGTCAAGCCAGTCAACTTGGCCCACGAACCACCAGAGGACGAGCAGCATCCCGACCGAGGCGATGCCGCTCCACAGCAGCGAGACGGCCCATGGGCGCCACGGAAAGGCGGAGAAGCGTCGTGAGAGGCGGGTGGCCTGGAACACCAGATTGGCCAGTGCGGCGAGCGAGGTGGCGGCGGCAAGGCCGACCACCCCCCAATTCTGCATCGAGAGCATGCCGCTCAGAGCGGCGATACCCTGCGCCAGCCAGTGCGTCTCAGCGGGGAGACTGATGCCGCCCATGAGAACAAGGCTGGCGCCTATTTTCACCGCGAGGGCGACCACCCCGCCCCATACCGGCGTCCGGGTATCCCCGAGGGCATACAGGCAGGCCGTGACCTGACGTGTCGCCGCAACCGCCCATAAACCCAGGGCCAGCGCTTGTAAGGTCGTCGCCGTCGCCACAACGTCCTGAGCGGAAAAGGCACCTCTGAAAAACAGGACCGCCGTCATAGGCGTGGCCAGAACCGCCAGCCCAACCGCCGCGGGCAGCGTGACGACATTGACCAGCCGCAGGGCAAACCCCAGACTCTCCTGCATGCCGGCCCAGTCCTTCTGCCCGGCGTGCGTCGCCAGACCGGGTAAGACCGCGGTACTCAGGGCAACCACAAAGATCCCAACGGGAAATTCAAACAAGCGGCTGGCATACCACAGGCAGGAGACGCTTCCGTCCGCGAGCAGTGAGGCAAGCAGCGTACTGATAATCTGATTGAGTTGAAAGATGCCGGTCCCGAAGACGAGCGGCGCCAAGAGCCGGCCCATACGCCGTAAGGCCGGATGGGCCGGCTGCCAGCTCAGACGCAAGGACACCCCGTGGCGGACGAGCGCGGGCAACTGCCACAGGAGTTGGCAGACTCCACCCAGCACGACCCCATAGGCCAGACTCATCACGGGCTCGGCCATATGGGCGGACAGGCCGAGTACGCTCACAATGACTGCCGCGTTAAACAGCACCGGCGCAAAGGCCGGGGCCGTAAAGTGACGCAGCGCATGTAAGACCCCCATGGCTAACGCGGCCGCGCCAACACAGAAGAGATAGACGAACATGACGCGGGTCAAATCAGTGGTGAGCAGCAACTTGTCGTCTGTAAAGCCGGGCGCGAAGAGACGGGTGAGAGGGGCGGCAAAGCATATCCCCAGGCCGGTCAAAACGAGCAGCAGACCGAGGCCGGTCCCGAAGAAGGCGCGAATCAGGCGACTCGCCGCGCGTGATCGCCGGGAAAGATATCTGGTCAGCACCGGCACAAAGGCGGCGTCGGTTGCCCCCTCACCAACGAGACGCCGGAGCAGGTTGGGAATACGGAATGCAACAAAAAACGCGTCAGCGGCCAGGCCCGCCCCAAAGACGGAGCCAATCACCATATCCCGACCCAGGCCGGCAATGCGGCTCAGCAGCGTCAGCCCACCGATCTGCCCTACGGCCTGAACAACCTGTGCGTTTTCTCCCGTGTCTTGTTGTGCGCCGCGTACACCGGCGCCGGCAGCGTTGGGGCCATCCTTTTGCCCCGCCGTCGTCCTCAGCCGCCAGCTGCGCGACATTGATTCGTCTCTCCACTCATGGTAGGAACAGTGCCTCAGTCAGAGAGGAGTATTGTACGTGGCATCAGGAGAAAAGAAACGTCATCGCCAGAGCGAGGTCCGGCGCGCCCGCAACCATGCAGCAAAATCACGGGTGAAGACCCTCATGAAAAGAGTCGAGGCAGCGGTCGAGAGCGGAGAGAGCACAACGGTCGAGAGTTCTCTGCGGACGGCGGTCAGCGCACTCCATCGGGCGGGCCAGAAACGGATTATTCCCAAACACGCGGCAGACCGGCATATCGGCCAGCTCTCAAAACTGGTTCATAAACACACAACCGCCGCCTCGGCCTGACCCTATCGGCAAGGGGCCCCAGGCCCCTTTTCCGTTTCCATTGGTATCCGGCAGGTATTCCACGGCTCACAACTCAGCGTCGCGTCCCGAATGGTCCCGAACACGTCGTCGGACACGGCATTTCATCCGCCCTTTTCTCATCTGCATCATACGTCCCCGTATGGCGGCCATGCGGGCGGGCAGCAGGACGGGCAACCACAGGGGGTTGCCCCTGCGACAGGACGGGCAACCACGGGGGGTTGTCCCTACGACAGGATGGGCAACCACAGGGGGTTGCCCCTACGATGCGCATGAGGGCCGGCAAACCCTGGTAAATGTCTCCATTGTGCTGACCGAGCAGGACGGCCCCTGCGAGGCGCGCGTTTCTTGACCATGTGTTGTTCCGGGGCTAGGTTCAGATCGGAAGAGGGAGCTGTCATGCCGCTTGTCACCGTCAGCGAGAAACTCATTCGGGTCCTTGAGGCATTTGCGCCGGGCGAAGACCTTGAAACCAAACTGGAGAATGTGACCCGAGAGCGTCTGGAGTTACAGCTTCGCGAGTGCAATACGGCCCTGAGCGGCTTTGAGACCAGGTATGGGATGCCTTTCGCCGAGTTTGCCGTGGCGTGGCAGGCTGACAACATTCCGCAGCGTCGCTCTCACGAGGTTGAACGCGACTTTATGGAGTGGGAAGCCCGACAGATGGAGCGCTCCGATTTGTTGGCAGCCGTACAGGAACTTGACCGCCCTGAATCGGAATCCTGATCCGTGGACGCGGAACAGAAACTCCACCAACCGGGATGACCGAGCCTGAAATTCTGGCCGATTTTCCCGACCTGACCCGCGAGGATATCCGGGCATATCTGGCCTTTGCCGCTGAGCGGGAGCGGCGCTTGGTCTCCATTCCGCCAGAATGAGACTGTTGTTTGACCAGAATTTGTCCTGGCGTCTCAGCACCCGCCTATATGATGTGCCTTTTTGAGTGGAGCCGTCCTGGAGGAGATGGGATGGTGTCTGACGGTTATCTGCGTGCTCAGCCCGACCCGTGCCGCCATATCCACCAGCTTGTCGATGGTGAATTTACTGATCCGGTCGTTGACCAGCTCGCTCACGCGAGAACGGGGGACGCCGAGCCTCTGGGCCGCTTCCGCCTGCGTGATGCCCGCGTGCTCGAGGTACGCCTTGAGGGCATCCATGAGCTGAGCGCGGAGCTTGAGGTGAGCCGCCTCTTCAGGACTGTCCGCGATAGCATCCCAGACGCTCCGGTAGCTGCGAATCTTCATGGACTCTCTCCTTTGCGTAACTGCGCTCGAAGCGCCCTCAGCCGGGACTTCGCCTTCTCGATATCTGGCGCAGGCGTCTTCTGCGATTTTTTCCTAAACACATGCAGCACATAGACGGCATCGCCGATGTTTGTCACGTATATACAACGGTAGTTGTTGTCCTTGTCGCGAATCCGAATCTCGCGTACCCCGCTGCCCACCTGCGTCATCGGTTTCCAGTCCAGCGGGTCGAGTCCTCGCTGGACCCGCTCGATCTGGCGGCCCATGTCCTGTTTTGGGGCCTTTGGAAAGGCGCGAAGGTCGTCGAGAGAGGAGCCCACGAACTGCACGTCTTTCATGGCTGGAGATGTCTCAAATTTGAGACAAAATGTCAAGTCAGTACAGCGGTTCACCAGGGCGATTGCTTGTTCCCTGAGCGAGACCCCACGGGCCGCCGCAGTAAAGAGGCCCGCGGTGGCGAGGCTACTCAGGATGTCAGCTTGACTAAAGCGACAGTCAGACCGACAATACCGGCGGCCATGCGGGCCGCCATACGGGCAGCAGGATGGGCAACCACAGGGGGTTGCCCCTACGATGCGCATGAGGGCCGGCAAACCCTGGTAAATGTCTCCATTGTGCTGACCGAGCAGCGGGGCTGGGGTGACTTCGATCGCTCCGCCTTGGCGCTCGCTCCCCTCTTCCCCGCCTAATTCAGCGAGCGCGGCTTGTACAATGGCTGTATTTGGTATTACGATTCTGACCGGAGAAGTCTTTTCAGAAAGATTCATTGAACTTTTCCCCTACAGACGAACCGGGAAGGACTATGCAACCAGACTATACGGGAATCATTACGGTCGAGCCGGGCAAGCGCGGGGGGAAACCCTGCATTCGTGGTCTGCGCATCACGGTCTACGACGTTCTGGAGTATCTGGCGTCCGGGATGACCGAGCCTGAAATTCTGGCCGATTTTCCCGACCTGACCCGCGAGGATATCCGGGCGTGTCTGGCCTTTGCCGCTGAGCGGGAGCGGCGCCTGGTCTCCATTCCGCCAGAATGAGACTGTTGTTCGATCAGAATTTGTCCTGGCGTCTCAGAGAAGCATTGCAGGACCTGATTATTTGGATTCGTCGCGGGAATTGTTCAACCAGGGAGATTGAGACGCTTCTTCGCAAGCATCGCGATTCTGTGCTCACGTTCTATGAGGATGAACAAGAGGTCGTCCTCGCCTTGGTTTGACTGCTGTTGCCGGGTGCAGTCTCCCCATACACGTTGAGTTTCTTGGCCGACGAAACAGTGCTGCGAGCATGCTGCCGATACCCGCCGCAGTCCCAGCCCTCTCTCCCAGAGGGAGAGGACGCAGAGAATCCCCTCCTTGGAGGGGATCAGGGCGGCTCGCCCTCCCGCTGCCTGGGAGCGCGGCCATCTTGGCCGCTGTTTTTTCCTTTGCGGGCTGGAAGCCCGCACTCCCAGGGAGGGAAAAGCCCGCACTCCTGGCGCCGTGCCGCAGAGGAGTCAAAACAGTCAGAAATTGTCGCCCAGACGAAACGAGACCTCACGGGCCGCCTCGACAAAGAGGCGCCCGACGGCGAGGCTGCGCTGTGTCTCCGAGAACTGCACGTCCGAGAGGCCGGGCAGGTCTCCGGGGTCGAGCGTTCCCTGCAGGAATTCCGGCGAGGTTGTCACCAGGACCTGGGGAATAGCGCTGTAATATTCCGTCACCCGCAGGTTGTCTGCCTGCCACAGGACTTTCCCGCTTCCTCGGTCGGTAAGCTGGATATCGAGGGCCAGCACCAGTTCGTACTCAAGAACCTGAGCGAGGCGGTCAAAGGAAAACGGACGCAGTTCCAGCATCTGGAGTTGAGCGGAAATCACCCCTTCGCCCGAGTCGGTGACCCGAATATTCCGACGGGTCCGAAACTCCCGCTCAATAGCCCACTGGAGTTCCTTTTCCACACCGGTCTCAAGCGTACGATTGGAGAATTCGGCAAAGCTCACACTCCGGATGCCCTGCGGTAGGGGGGTCGCCCCGGAAAACTGGTAGCCGCACCCGCTCCACAGGCAGACACACACGGCGATGAAAATGGAATACGCTCTCTGCATGAAAGACCTGAGCCGGGGAGTTTCCAACAATGCGCTAGGCAACAACGAAGTTCACCAGTCGGCCAGGTACGACGATTTCGCGCCGGATGGTCTTACCCGCCAGATACGTGGCCACCTTGTCCTGCTTCCTCGCCGCGTCCAGGGCCGCTTCCTTGTCCGCGTCCACGGCCAGCTCAATGGTCGCCCGGAATTTTCCGTTGACCTGGACCGCGACGGTGACCGTCTCATCCTGAATGAGCTCCGGGTCGTACGACGGCCAGGTTTCGTACGCCAGCGTATCCGCGTGCCCCAGACGCTGCCACAATTCTTCGCCCAGATGGGGGGCGAAGGGAGCGAGCAAGAGCACAAATCCCTCGGCCAGCGCGCGCGGCAGGCGGGCAGCCTTTTGCGCGTCGTTCACAAACACCATCAGGGCACTCAGCGCGGTGTGGAAGCGCATGCCTTCGATGTCTTCCGTGACTTTTTTGACCGTTTTATGAAAGAGGCGGGTGAGCGCCGTGTCGGACTGCGGGTCCGCGTCGGCAATAGCCGAGCGCAACTCGCCGGTGTCGGCCACAATCAACGCCCAGGCCCGATGCAGGAAGCGATACACGCCGGCAACCGAGCGCGTATTCCAGGGTTTGACCTGCTCCAGCGGCCCCATAAACATCTCATAGCAGCGCAGTGCATCCGCCCCGTACTCCGCAATCACGGCATCCGGATTCACGACATTGCCCCGTGATTTCGACATTTTGTCGGTTTGGAGCTCCAGTTCCAGGTCCGTGTCGTCCGGGTGATAGGGCTTGTCGTCGCGCCATATCACCTGATCGACCGGGACGTATTCCACGCTGAGCGGTGTCGTCGGGTCTGCCCGAAGCGCGTACTCGGCCTCCTCGCTGCCCTCTCGATTGATCTTCTCAACCGCGTCCGCCGCATAGCGCTGCCCGTGCTCGTCCCGGTAATAGCGATAACTGAGCCCCAGGATCATGCCCTGATTGACCAGACGCTGGAAGGGTTCTGGTGTGGATACGAGGCCGCAGTCATACAGGACGTGGTGCCAGAAGCGGGCATATAATAAGTGCAGCACGGCGTGCTCCACTCCTCCAACGTATAAATCTACCGGCATCCAGTATTGCTCCGGGTCCGCGTCCCACGGCTTGTCCGTATTGTGCGGGTCCAGGAAACGCAGAAAATACCAGCAGCTCCCGGCCCACTGGGGCATGGTGTTGGTTTCCCGCAGGGCCGGCTGGCCCGATGCCGGTGCGGTCGTCTCCACCCAGTCCTGGGCGGCAGCCAGGGGTGGCTCACCCGTTCCGGTTGGCCGAAAACTCTCGACTTCGGGCAAAAGCACAGGCAGGTCGTGTGGCTCGACCGGCTGGGGTTGTCCGTCTACGTGGAGAATGGGAAACGGCTCGCCCCAATACCGCTGGCGACTGAACAGCCAGTCCCGAAGCTTATAATTCACCGTGCCTTCGCCGTGTCCGTTTTCCTCCAGCCAGGCCTGCATCTTTTTCTTGGCCGCGGCCACGTCGAGGCCATCCAGAAAGCCGGAATTCACATGGGGTCCGTCTCCAATATAGGCGCCGGTTTCCATATCCCCACCCCGGACCACTTCGATAATCGGGATGTCAAACTGGCGGGCAAAATCCCAGTCTCGCTCGTCGCCGCCCGGCACGGCCATAATCGCCCCGGTTCCATAGGTGAACAGGACATAGTCGGCGACCCAGATCGGAATCGGCTCGCCATTGACGGGGTTCAAGGCATAGCCGCCCGTGTTGACCCCGGTCTTTTCTTTCAGCAGTTCCGTGCGGGCCAGGTCGGACTTGCGCAGCGCCTCTTCCGTATACGCCTCGACCGCGGCCCGGTTTTCCGGGGTGGTGATGCGCTCAACCAAGGGATGTTCCGGAGCCAGGACGCAATAGGTCGCGCCAAACAGCGTATCCGGGCGCGTGGTAAAGACATCGAAAAAGGCGTCTTCTTCCGCAAATGTAGAACCATCGCCGTGGCACAGTTGGAAACGAATGCGGGCGCCCTCACTCCGCCCGATCCAGTTGCGCTGCATTTCCTTGACATTTTCCGGCCAATCAAGATCGTCGAGTCCGCTCAGCAGCCGTTCCGCATAGGCCGTGATACGGAGCATCCACTGCCGCATGGGCTTACGGATGACCTCGTGGCCGCCGCGCTCACTCTTGCCGTCTATGACTTCTTCGTTGGCCAGGACCGTGCCCAGGGCCGGGCACCAGTTGACCGGCACCTCTGCCATATAGGCCAGACCGCGCGCGTAGAGTTTGAGGAAGATCCATTGCGTCCAGCGATAGTAGTCGGAATCGCAGGTCGAAATCTCCCGGTCCCAATCGTAGGAAAAGCCCAGAGCCTGGATCTGACGCCGAAAGGTCGTGATATTGCGGGCCGTTGTTTCCCGCGGGTGGGTACCCGTCTCAATCGCATATTGTTCCGCGGGCAGTCCGAACGCGTCCCAGCCCATGGGATGCAGGACATTCAATCCCCGCATGCGCTTGTAACGGGCCAGGATATCGGTTGCGGTATAGCCTTCAGGGTGTCCGACGTGCAGTCCGGCGGCACTCGGATACGGGAACATGTCCAGGATGTAGTATTTTTGCTTGTGACGGTCGATCTCGGCGCGAAAAGTCTTGTGCTCAAGCCAGTACCGTTGCCATTTCGGCTCGATAACATGCGGCTGATAGCGCACTTTCCCACCTGCGGGCGCTTCCGGCGCGGCTCCATTGGACTGTTTATGCGAGAGACTCATGAGGCTGTACTTTCTTCAAGGAGTAAACGTGTCAACATCTGCATGTCTAGTGGAGGACACGTTTACTCTTTCCGACAACGCGCGCGATCCGATCCAGCACTCCGTTGACAAAGGTCGGCGCGTCATCACTACAGTAGCGGCGAGCAATTTCAATTGCTTCGTTAATCGTCACCCCCGCGGATAAGTCGGGGTAGGTTGCCAGTTCATACGCCCCGAGACGGAGCAGATTCAAATCGACCTTGGGCAAACGGCCGATCCGCCAGTGCTCGGCGGCGGCGGCGATCATACTGTCAAGCTGCCGCCGCTCGCGCCACGTCCCGGTCACCAAATCTGCGGTAAACTCCCGGACCTCGGTGGCCTGGGTAAAGCACTGCTCAAAGAGCGCCAGCGCCTGCCGCGGAGTCACCCCGCTGAGATCAATCTGGTACAGGACCTGGAGGGCATATTCACGCTCCTGGCGTCGAGTTCCACGGGCTGCCATACGACACTTACTCGATTTCCTGCAAGGCTCTGAGAGTGTGGACCATCTCAATAGCGGACAGGGCCGCTTCCCAGCCCTTATTCCCGAGTTTCGCTCCGGCCCGGTCCAGCGCTTGCTCAACGGAGTCCGTGGTCAGCACCCCAAATGTGACGGGCACGCCGGAGGAGAGCATGATTTCTTTAATGCCTTGGGTCATGGCCGCCGCAATATAATCGAAGTGCGGCGTCTCACCCTTGATGACCGCCCCAACACAGACCACGGCCTCGTAGCGTCCGCTGGTTGCCATCCGCTGCGCAAACAGCGGGATGTCGAACGCCCCGGGAACCAGCACCACATCAATGTCTTCGTCCCGCGCACCATGGCGACAGAAGGCGTCAATGGCACCCGCCTGTAAGCGCTCAGTGATCAAACTATTGAACTGCGACACCACAACGCCAAACCGCATCCCCGTCGCATCAAGCTTACCAGTAATGATCCGGGCCATATCTTCCCCTGTTCACGAAATGATTGCGCCAATTGACAGTGTTAGAGCAAGGGTTTGAGCTCAGAGAACAAATGCCCCAGTTTGTCTTTCTTGGCCTGAAGATAGTGAATATTACCCTTGTGGGGCGGCATCTCAATAGGTTGTCGTTCAACCACGTTCACCCCGTATTCTTCGAGCCCGCTGATTTTCTGCGGATTATTCGTCAGCAAACGCACCTGCGAGACGCGCAGGTCGCGAAGAATCTGGGCGCCAATGCCATAATCCCGGAGATCTTCCTCAAAGCCAAGATGGAGGTTGGCTTCAACCGTGTCCATGCCGTTATCCTGGAGGGCGTAGGCCCGGATCTTATTGGCCAGTCCTATGCCGCGGCCTTCTTGCTGCAGATAAATCACCACCCCACGGCCTTCCTCGGCAATACAGTCCATGGCATGCGTGAGCTGTTCTCCACAGTCACACCGCTCGGAACCGAACACATCGCCGGTTAAACACTGCGAATGGACCCGGACAGTGACGGGCTCCTGGGTCGTAATCCGGCCTTTGACCAGGGCAATATGTTCGTGGCTATCGACTTCGGTTCGGTAGACGATGGCCAGGAATTGTCCGCCATACGGACTCGTGATTTTCCCCTCACCCACCCGGTGAATGACGGATTCTGTCCGTAAACGATACGTGGTCAGGCTGGCTATGCTCACAATCGGCAGAGTGTGTTCTTGGGCGAAGGCTTCAAGCTCCTCGCCCTGGGCAATCTCGCCGTCGTCGCGGAGAATCGTGCATAAGGTTGCCGCCGGCTGGAGGCCGGCCAACCGGGCCAGATCAATGCCGGCCTCGGATAAGCCGCGTCGAGCCAACACGCCACCCCGGTGAGCAAAGAGCGGGAAGATATGACCCGGCATCACCAGGTCGGCCGGGCGGGCATCATCACGAACCGCAGTCGTGATCGTTACGGCGCGGTCGTAGGCTGATATACCGGTTGTCACGCCGCGACGGGCCTCAATCGAGGCGCCAAAGGCCCGCTGACGACTCCCCTCATGGCCGTGCCCGAGCATGGGAATCCCGAGCTCGCGGATTTTCTCTTCGGTCAGCGCCAAACACACCAGGCCGCGGCCGTGGGTGGCCATGAAGTTGACGCCATCCGGGGTGGTCAGATCAGCCGCCAGACACAGGTCCGCTTCCCCTTCTCCGGTGTCGTTTTCAACCAGGATCACCATTTTCCCCTGGCTGAGCTGTTGGAGCGCTTCTTCTATGGGTGAGAGCGCGATTGGCATAGCCCCTCCTTACGTCCGAATATAGCCTGACACCACCACATCGTTCCCACTGCGGTCCATCTGCATTGTATGGAGTTTTATTCCCTCGGCAACCCGCCCGATCCCTAACGGCGCGAGCATGGCCCGTCCGTCACCGCCAAGCAGCACGGCGCCGTAAAAAAAGAGGACCTTTCGTACCAACCCTTCGTGCAAGGCCGCCGCCGCAACCTGTCCACCCCCCTCGATCAGCACATGCTTTGCCCCGCGCCGGGCCAGGGTTTCGAGTACCGGCCGGAGCGGAATCTTTCCGCGCTGGCCGGGAAAGGCCAGGATTTCAACACCGGACCGCTCGAAAGCGGCACCCCGGAGTTGAGCGGCGCGGCGCGTTGTGGCAATCACGGTTGCGGCTTTGGAAGAAAGGCGGCACACCTGAGCCTGGGGGCTGATCCTGAGCCGTCCGTCAAGAATAACGCGCAGGGGATCTCGCCCCCCACGGATGCGACACGTCAACTGGGGGTCGTCGGCTTGTACGGTTTCTGCGCCGACCAGGATGGCGTCTACCTGATTGCGCAACGCGTGGACTTTGCGACGGGAGGCCGCTCCGCTGATCCAGCGGGCATCTCCACTCGCCGCAGCGATGCGGCCGTCGAGGGAAGCCGCCAATTTCAAGGTGACAAAGGGCAATCCGGTCCGGATCGCCACCGCAAAATCCTCATTGGTTCGCTGGCACAGCTCTTTGAGCACGCCGGTCGTGACCGCAATGCCGGCCCGGCGCAGACGCCGAATCCCGCGCCCGCGAACCCGTGGGTTGGGGTCGGTCATACCTACCACCACCCGGGCGACACCCGCCTCAATCAGGGCCTGGGCACAGGGGGGCGTTCGGCCGTAGTGCGCGCACGGTTCCAGGTTGACGTAGACGGTTGCCCCGCGGACCGGATGGGTCGCTTTGCGCAGCGCTTCAATCTCGGCATGCGGCAGCCCCGCCCGGCGATGATACCCTTCACCGATAATACGACCGCCGCGGACCAGAACGGCGCCCACAACGGGGTTCGGACTCGTCCGCCCCTGTGCCCGCAGGGCCAGGTCCACCGCGCGCCGCATAAACACCTCATCAGTGTTCATGATTGCGTCTTTTCCGGCTTCGCGCGTCGCGCCCGTTTGTCTTCGTCCGCACTGCGTTCCCGAATGAGGTCCCTGAGCTCGGACATGAACTCATCAATATCCTGAAAAGAGCGATACACGGAAGAAAACCGGACATACGCCACCTTGTCCAGATCGTACAGATGACGCATGACTTCTTCGCCAATAACGGCGCCCGAGATTTCTTTATCGCCCCGTCCCTGGAGCGCGCGCTCGATGTGGTCCGCAATATCTTCTATGGTCTCAATGCTGATCGGACGCTTTTCGCACGCTTTTTTGAGGCCGGTAATAATTTTCAGCCGATCGTATGGCTCCCGCCGCCCGTCCTTCTTGACGACCAGGGGTAAAATTTCTTCCACCCGCTCATACGTCGTAAAGCGTCGCTCACACTCCTCACACTCCCGTCGCCGGCGGGTGACATCACCCTCCCGACTCAAACGAGAATCGATGACGCGACTTTCCAGATGGGAACAAAAGGGACACTTCATACGCTAAGAGAGAGCACCGCTCACGCTGTCACCTGACAATTCGTGCCTCTCCTCCTTGTCTCGTTTCGGCTTATGCGGTCGGTGCAACACGGTGGGCATAGACGGGGAACTGCTGGCACAACGCACGGACCTCGTCGCCAATGGCGGCCAGCCCCCGTTCATCGCCAACGCGCCGCAGGGCACGGGCAATGAGGTCGGCAATGTGGTCCATCTCGGCTTCTTTCATACCCCGACTCGTGACCGCCGGCGTACCGATACGCACCCCGCTGGTCACAAAGGGGGAGCGCGTATCAAAAGGAATCGCGTTTTTATTGACCGTAATCCGCGCCCGGTCCAGGGTTTCCTGGGCGACTTTCCCGGTCAGTTCAGTCTCGCGCAGATCGAGCAGCATCAGATGATTATCCGTGCCGCCCGAGACTAGGCGGAACCCTCGTCGGATAAGGCTGGCGGCCAGGGCTTGCGCATTGGCAATAATCTGCCGCTGGTAGGCTCGAAACTCCGGTGTTGCCGCTTCCTTCAGCGCCACGGCCTTGGCCGCAATCACATGCATCAGCGGCCCGCCCTGGTTGCCCGGAAAGACGGACGAATTCACGCTCTTGGCCAAATCCTGGCGGCACATGATCATCCCACCGCGTGGCCCGCGCAGCGTCTTATGGGTCGTGGTCGTCACCAGATCGGCATACGGCACGGGAGAGGGGTGCAGCCCGGTAGCCACCAGCCCGGCAAAGTGGGCGATATCGACCATCAACAGCGCCCCGACCTCGTCGGCGATGTCGCGAAAGGGCACCGTGTCAATCTGGCGTGGATAGGCACTGTGTCCGGCCACGATCATCTGCGGCCTATGTTGACGCGCGAGTGCCGCGATCTCGGCGTAGTCAATCCGTTGGTTGTCCTCCCGGACGCCATAGGGGACGACCTGAAAAAATTTCCCGGAAAAATTGACCGGACTGCCGTGGGTGAGATGGCCACCGTGCGACAGGTTCATGCTCAGGATGGTATCTCCCGGCTGGAGCTGAGAGAAATAGGCGGCCATATTGGCCTGGGCTCCGGAGTGCGGCTGGACATTAACGTGCTCGGCACCGAACAGCGCCTTGGCGCGGTCAATGGCGAGCTGTTCGACCACATCCACATACTCGCAGCCACCGTAGTAGCGCTTCCGTGGATAGCCTTCCGCATACTTATTCGTGAGCACGGACCCCTGCGCCTCCAGCACAGCCTCGCTCACCACATTCTCCGAGGCGATGAGCTCCAGGTTGTACTCCTGGCGGCGCGTCTCCTCTTGAATGGCGGCGTAGACATCAGGGTCGTGCTGGGCGAGCTGACTTGTCATACCGGTGCTCCTTCTCCCTCCCCTGCGGCGATTTTCACAGCGAACCGTTCCCTTTCTCCTCATAGATACAGAAAAATCGCAGGGCTCCGGAGAGACCACTGCGATTCTTTCGGTCTGGACACTCCTGAGCCCGTATACGGCCGGCTATTTCTGGCTTTCGATATAGTCGATAACGTTCCGGACCGTCCGAATCTTTTCCGCCTGTTCGTCAGAGATTTCGGTATCGTACTCTTCTTCCAGAGCCATGACGAGCTCGACGATATCCAGCGAGTCTGCGCCCAGATCTTCGATAAACGAAGAATCCAGGCTGACCTCGTCCTCGCTCACCCCCAATTGCTCACAGATAATTTCCTTGACGCGTGCCTCGGTCGAAGCTGCTGCCATAGCCGGGACCTCCTCTCTCTTTTCGCTCGGCGGTATCTGGGGAGTTGGCCGAACCAACTCCAGTTACATATACATGCCGCCATTGACGTTAATGATCTGTCCAGTGATATAGCCCGCTCGGGGGTCTGCCAAGAACGCTACCGTGTCGGCAACTTCCTCAACCCTTCCCCAACGGCCAGCGGGAATATGGCTCAGATATCCTGTTTTCGCCTCTTCTGGCAAGGACCTGGTCATATCGGTCTCAATAAACCCTGGGGCGACGGCATTCACCGTAATCGACCGTGAGGCGAGCTCCTTCGCCATCGTCTTGGTAAAACCAATGATGCCGGCTTTTGCGGCTGAATAGGCCGCTTGTCCGGTATTCCCGGTTTGGGCGACAACGGACGTCAGATTAATAATCCGACCAAAGCGCTGCTTCATCATGGAGCGGGTGACCGCCTTTGTGCAGCGAAAGACGCCGGTCAAATTCGTATTGAGGACGGCTTCCCACTCGTCTTCCTTGAGCCGGACCAGCAGCGTATCAATCGACATGCCGGCATTATTGACCAGAATGTCTATTTTTCCCTGCCGCTCAAGAATATCCCGCGTGGCGGTTGTGACGGCGGCGCCGTCGGCGATGTCGAACTGACAGACCTCGGCCCGTCCGTTGCGGGCCTCAATACCAGCGCGGACATCCTCAGCCGCGGCCTGATTCCTGACATAGTTGATCACTACCGTCGCGCCGTCTTGAGCCAGACGTTCCGCGACCGCGCGGCCAATCCCACGCGAGGCGCCGGTCACCAGGGCGATGAGTCCGTCCAAGCCGCCGCGGCCGCCTGCGTCCGCGGCCATTAGCGCAACAGCTCCAGGCTGGCGGTCAGGCTATCGGGAGCGCTCACGGAAACGCACGGGAACTTCCGATCGATACGTTTGAACAAACCGCTGAGGACGCGCCCCGCTCCCAGTTCAACCGCTCCCTCACAGCCAAGGTCGCGCACTCGCTGCATGCTCTCTTCCCAACGAACGGGAGACGTGACTTGTCGGACCAACAGGTCTTTGACCTGCTCCGCCTCCCGGTTGACTGCGGCCGTGGTATTGGCAACCACCCCGACAGTCAGAGGATGAACGCTGCTCGGTTCGAGGACACGGGCCAGCCCATCCGCCGCCGGTGCCATGAGGGCACAGTGAAAAGGCGCACTCACCGCAAGTTCAACGGCTCGTTTTGCCCCGCGTGCCTTGGCACCGGCCACCGCTCTTTGCACCGCTCCGGCATGACCGGCGATGACCACCTGGCCGCCACCATTCAGATTCGCCGCAGAGACGACTTCGCCCTGCGCCGCTTCCGCACACACCTCTCCGACCACCTGCTCGGACAGACCGAACAGGGCCGCCATCGCGCCGACCCCGTGTGGGACCGCCGCCTGCATCAGGCGGCCACGCTCCCGTACGATCCGGACCGCATCGGCGAAGTCCAACGCACCGGCCGCGACCAAGGCCGAATACTCGCCCAGACTGTGACCGGCGACGCAGACCGGTTGCAGGTCCGCCTCCTGTGCCAGCGCACGCCAGGCGGCAATGCTGGTGGTGACAATGGCGGGCTGCGTATTATGGGTCAGGGTCAGGTCTTCTTCCGGCCCCTCAAAGCAGAGCGTGGATAACGAGAACCCCAGCGCGGCATCAGCCTCGGCAAACACCTCAGCCGCCACAGGGAACCGCTCAACCAGAGCGCGTCCCATGCCGACCGTCTGCGATCCTTGCCCAGGGAAAAGAAGGGCCAGCGGGCGGCTCATTCGGCAGGCTCCGGCGGCTCCGTTTCGTCACGCGTATCGTGCCGGTTGGGTGGGCCGATCTTGTCGGGCGCGGCGGGTGTTCCGGCTTCTGCTGCGGCGTCTTTGGTCGGACGGAATTTCTGGCGAAGTTGCGACCAGATTTTGCGTCCGCGGCCGTCCGCAGTCAGCGCTTCCAGGTCTGGCAGCCGCTGCAAGCTTTCGGTAATGTGCCGGTTCACCCCGCGCTGGAGCGATTCGTGGGCAACCCGGATCGCGTTCTTGATCGCCTTGGGTGAAGACGACCCGTGCGCAATAATGGTCACGCCATCCGTGCCCAGGAGTGGAGCGCCTCCCACTTCGTCATAATCAATGCTGGCCCGCAAATCGGCAAACGAACGCTTGAGCAGCAGAAAGGCGAGCTTCCCGCGCCAACTTGACGCGAAGAGGGAGCGGAGCTGACCCTGCGTGAAGTCATAAAATCCCTCCATCGTCTTGAGCGCGATATTGCCGGTAAATCCGTCGGTGACCGCGACGTCGACCCCGCTGTTATTGAGCTCCCGGCCTTCAATATAACCGATGTAGTTGAGGGGCAGCCTGGAGAGGACAGTGTGGGCGGCCCGTGTTGTTTCTGTCCCTTTTGAGTCTTCCTCGCCGTTACTCAGAACTCCGACACGCGGACTCCGAATGCCCCGCACGACCCGGGCGTAGACCTCGCCCATAATGGCAAACTGCACCAGGTGTACGGGTTTACACTCAACATTGGCCCCAGCGTCAACCAGACAGGTGCGGCCGCTCAGGGCGGGCACGACCGTGACAATAGCCGGGCGCTCGACATCGGGCAGGCAACCCAGCCTGGTGACCGCCAGACCGAGCACAGCGCCCGAATTCCCGGCACTCACCACAGCACCGGCTTTTCCGTCTTTAACCTGAGTAAAGGCGACGCGCAGAGATGAGTCACGCTTGCGGCGCAGAGCCGCAACAGGAGAATCTCCCATCTCGATGACTTCGCTCGCGTGCTGGATGGCGAGTTGGGAGGACTCGCACTGTCCGTTCCGGCTGAGCTCTTGTCGAATCTTTTCCTGATCCCCAACCAGGAGGAGGGAGACCCCGTATTCCCGGGCGGCCTGGACGGCTCCGGCCACAGGAGCCTGGGGCGCGAGATCGCCCCCCATAGCATCTAGCGCGATATACATGGTGGGCTGCTCACCGCCGTTCTTCCCCCGGCGGGAAGGAGGGCATCCTCGGTACGGCGCATGGGAGACTCACTCTTCTTCTGCAATCGTCAGCACTTGCCGCCCACGGTAATAGCCGCAGGTACCACAGATGCGGTGCGGCAGAACGGGGTCTCCGCATTGGGAACAGGTTGACCACTGTGGGGCAACAAGCGCGTGGTGAGAGCGCCGTTGGTTACGTTTTGACTTTGACGTTTTGCGTTTTGGTACAGCCATAGCTTTCTCTTCCTCACATCAATATACACGCTACGAGGGGGTCTTTTCCGTCTTCTGAGACGACGCCCGCTGCGTAGGCAGGCGGAGGGTCGCCAGGGCGGCGAGACGCGGATCCGTCCATCCGGGCGAACAGGAGCACTTCTCGCTGTTGAGATTCACCCCACACTGTTCACACAAGCCCTTACACGTCTCCTGACACAGCGGAGAACTTGGCAGCGACAGGAAAAACTGCTCTCGAACCAGGAGCGACACATCAACGCTATCCCCACTATAAAAGCTCGATGCCAGGTCTTCCTGGTTCAGTTCGGTTTCACGGCCAAGAGCACCCTGCGGACCGGCCGGCAAAAGGACCCAGGAGAAGGGACGACTCAATGACAGCGGAAAGTCGTCGAGGCAGCGCGCGCATTGCCCAGCCAGGTCACCGTTCAGCGTGCCATCAAACAAGAGGTCTTCGCCGGAACGCATATAGTGCAGGGCAACCCGCAACGGGCCCGTCAATCGATACTCGCTCCCATCACGCCCCGGCCGATGGCTCAAGAACCGATTCAGCGTCTGAGCATCCTCATCAAACTGGACTGCGGTCGGGGACGAGCCGATATTTTCAACGAGGATTTGCACGCTACACCTACCCGAGGGCAATGTATAGTATGAAACCGGCCGCAATGCAACGCAATCACAGGTCGTGGTTCAGTTTCAAATCGCTCCCCCCGCTGAGGCGGAGCGCCCCCCCTCCCTCAGCGGGGGGAGGGAAAATCTGCTCCCTCTCCCCTGGAGGGAGAGCCTGTCCTGAGCCCAGTCGAAGGGGGCTGGGGTGAGGGGGAACAAGCAAAGTGAACCACGACCCAATCACACCCAGGTCCGAGCGCGCGGTGTGCCCTTCTGACGACGCGCGCCGGTGCTTTTCCGGCTTCGGGTTCGTTGCCGTCACGTTGGCCGTCGGTATATGCTGCCAACTCCATGCCTGTTGTGTCTCACGTCATCGGCCTGGTGCTATGCATCGTGTGGATATTCAGCCTGTGGTTGCTCTTCGCCGGCCGTCGCTGGCTTCCTTCGCGCAAGCCGCTCCGGCCTCTGGCGCTCCTGGGCGGCATGGTGCTCTTTTTCGTTTTAAGCCTGACCGGGATGGTCTTTCTGCAATTACTGTTAGAAAGTTGACACCGCGAGGCGCGGCCATGATTGAAGTGGGTATTTTTGAAGCAAAAACTCAGCTGTCGGCCCTGCTCGAAAAAGTCAGCTGGCAGGCGTACAAACAGGAGAGACGACATGCCCGTCAAAGCTCATCAGGCGAGTGATTACCTCACCACACCGGAAGACATCGCAGCCTATCTGAACGCGGCGATTGAGGAGATGGGAGAGGACCCACGTTTACTCATGAAAGCCTTGCGCAACGTCGCCGCGGCGCAAGGCGGCGTGTCCGCGCTGGCGCGGCACGCCAAGCTGGACCGGGTCGCGTTGTCTCGCGCCCTGTCTGGCCGACGTCATCCGCGGCTGGACACCCTCGCCAAAGTGGCTGCCGCGTGTGGTGTCAAGCTTCAGTTCTCGGCTTAGCATAGGTGGGCCGCTCCATTGACACCTTACCGCCAACCAATATGCTAGTTGATTAAACTAGATTGATTGAGGGCAGCCATGATTGAAGTTGGTACCTTTGAAGCAAAAACCCATTTGTCCGCCCTGCTCGAAAAAGTCAGCCAAGGGCAAGAAGTGCTCATCACTAAGCGGGGCGAGCCGATTGCGCGGCTGGTGCCGGCTCAACGGTCCGACCGGACACAGGTCGCCGCTACCATTGACACCTTGTTTGAGTTTCGCAAAGGCATGAAGCTGGACGGCCTGGACTGGCAAGCTCTGCGTGATACGGGACGCCGATGAGCACGTTTGTACTGAACTGCTCCGTCACACTGGCGTGGCTGTTTCAAGATGAAGCCGGCCCCGACACAGATCAATTACTCAAGGAGCTACGGGATGATGACCGTAACGCAATCGTCCCTAATCTCTGGCGTCTGGAACTCGGCAACACCCTGACACAGGCGGAGCGACGCGGAAGGATAACAGCAGCACAGCTAGCGACCGCCCTGGAGCTTGTTCGCGGCCTTCCCATCACCACCGATGCCGAGACCGACAACCGGGCGTTCAGAGAGATATTGAACCTCGCCCGTACCACATCTCTCACAACCTACGATGCCTCTTATCTGGAACTGGCCATGCGGCATGGAGTGCCCTTGGCAACGCTGGACAAGGCCCTGATTCGGGCAGCCCGCGGAGTTGCCGTGAAGACCTTACCGGCCTAGCTGGCACTGTCCGGAGGGAGAAGCTATGCACACTGAGATCGACGAGGTGACGGCTGGCATATACCGCCTATCGACTTATGTCGAAGAGGTCGATTTTACGTTTAACCAGTATCTCATTGACGCCGACCAGCCCTTGCTGTTTCATTGCGGCATGCGAGCGCTCTTTCCGGTGATCTCCGCAGCGGTGCCTCAAGTGATGCCGCTGACGCGCCTGCGGTGGATCTCGTTCGGGCATTGGGAAGCCGACGAGTCGGGGGCGATGAACGACTGGCTGGAGGCCGCCTCTGAGGCCCAAGTCGCCGTTGGGACCATGGGCTGCATGCTTTCCGTCAATGATCTGGCTGTTCGCCCGCCCAAACCGCTTGAAGATGAGGAGAGTCTCGATCTGGGCGGCAAGCGGGTGCGTTACCTGGCTACACCCCATGTCCCACACGGTTGGGATGCGGGCGTACTGTTTGAAGAGACGAGCAAAACCCTCTTCTGCGGCGATCTTTTTACCCGGACCGGGCGCTGCGAGGCGATCTCGGAAGACGATCCTATCGCGCCCGCTCTGGCGGTAGAGGACACCTTTGGAGCCACTGCTCTGACCCCGAACACCGCCCCGACCATTCGCCGTCTGGCTGCCCTCAAGCCGGAGATGCTGGCGTTGATGCACGGGTCCGCTTTTCGCGGAGACTGTGAACGTGCCCTGCTAATGTTGGCCGACAGTTATGAGGAACGGTTTAGGCGGGTAAGGTAGGAGTAAGCAGATTGCTGTTGTGACACACGCTAAGAGATGGAAATTTACGTCTCATAACGCATTATCTGTCGAACTTGGCAGAAAATGCGAGCTCTCGTTGTAATGGAACACTTTACTAAACATCTGTTAATCAGGGCAGGGGAGTTGGTCACGCTTCCTGATCCGATGAGCCAGCTCCTTTCCGATCTTCCTACACTACACTTTCTACTGGCTGACCTCGTTGTTTAGCGTGCCGGCAAATGCTCCTGAAACCACGCGCTGGTATGCTGCATCGTCTGCTCAAAGCCTTCGCCTCGGTACACGTCGTCATGGATCATGTTTTCCAGCACAACGAGTTTCTTCGGGTCCCGGGCTTTGGCGTACATGCTCTGCGCCTCAAATAAAGGAACGAGTTCATCGTTGTCCGTATGAATCCACTGAATGGCCCGAGGACTGATCCGGTCCACAACACTCTCGGGTTTATATTCCATGATATCCAGCAGTGATTCAAACGAGACTTCTGTCCGAAACTGGGGGTAACGCTTCTGAAGGTCTTCCAGAATGGCGACCGTTTCGGGATCGCGGACCATCAGCCGCTTGGTTTCCATATAGGCAGGCTTGCCAGTCAGGACAAACTCGGCCTTCTCCCTGCGGACTTTGTCCATGAACCGGTCAAAATTTGGTCCCAAGCGAAACTGCCGCTCAAGGTCACCCGGCCCGACCACGCCGACTGTACACTTCGCCCGTTCGTCTATGGCTGCCGTATAGGAGACATTGGCACAGCCAAAGCTCGTGCCGTACAGCCCAATGCTGTCTGGATTCACCTCGGGCTGGTGTTGCATAAACGTCATAGCGTTCCGAATATCCGTCACCTGGGCCATAGGGATGAGACGCGAGCGCGGTTCACCACCGCTCTCGCCAAAATAACGGTAGTCGAAGTTCAGCGTGATATAGCCGTCGGCTTGCAGCCGCTTGGCATTATCCAGGAGAAAGATTTCCTTCACCGCGGTGAAGCCGTGACAAAAAATGACCGCTGCGCGTTGCTCACCGGTTTGATAGTCATCCGGCAAACCAAGGATGCCAGCCATTGGCGTGCCTTCACTATAAAACTGCACCTTTTTGTCCATCGTGTCCTCCTTTTGCAGTGTCCTATCCGATGGTGAAGCCTCGGCTACTCCCGAGAAAATGGTGTCCCCCAGGCATCTGCAAACGCCAACTCTTCGACCGACCGCCGCGAGATCGGTCCGTGTCCTCGCAGGACGGGATAACCAATCGGCACAACCGCCGCTGTCCCCCACGGATCAGGAATCCCTAGCAGTTCACGAACCGCTGGCTC
This sequence comes from Desulfurellaceae bacterium bin18, assembly GCA_002238415.1. Classification (GTDB taxonomy): domain Bacteria; phylum Desulfobacterota; class Binatia; order Bin18; family Bin18; genus Bin18. Next base: position 30,275 of record MPMI01000022.1, read on the forward strand.
TTCCATACACAGCAAGGTCGTAATCACACACCCCAATCCCTCGGCTCGGCAGGCGAGGAGGAGGTTTTGGACTGCGGGGTAAATTGATCCGCCGCCAACAACAGACAAACGGTCCAGCTTTGCGTCAGTCACCGCCAGCCCTTCCGGATTAAAACACACGACCAACAGTGCTGGGGTCTCACCAAAGTGTTCTGTCAGATAGTTACTAGCGCGAATCATCCGCTCGGCCTTTTTCCGTTCTTCTTCAGGGGCATCGGCCAGTCGCTCCACATACGCTTTGGTATAAGGAAGCGTGACCTGTTGATATAATTCGCCAAGACGTTGTTTGCGGGCCGAGTCTTTGACGACAATGATGCGCCAGGCTTGGCGGTTGCCGCCAGACGGTGCCCAGGTCGCAGCTTCTAAGACCCGATATAAGACGTCATCTGGAATGGGGTCTGGTCGCAACCGTCGCACCGCCCGTAAAGTCCGCATCGCTTCATACAGATCAATCATTGTCGTTCTATCCTTATAACGCGGCCAGCGTTTTCTCTGGCTGGGCAGCGGCTTTTTGGTTGGCGTCCGTTCAGCTTGTCATTCATTCCAGTACGGGTGGCTTGTCCGATACGGCCGCCTGGACCTCCGGAGTGACTTTGATCGGCCGTTCACAATCCACATTGATCAGTTGCCAGTCGAAGTATTCATCCTTGCGCCAGTTTGCCTTTTCCCACTGGCGGAACTCTTCGCCCAGTCCGTGATGAATCCCCTGTGGATTGACCAGCATCGTCCCCGGTGGTACTTCGGCCCCGAGCAGCGTGCCGGCATGCACCAAGACGACTTCATCATAGTCAATATTGCGGTGATACCACGGCACCCGCTCAACATCTCGCTCGCTTTCGGCGGGGCGGGGCATGAAATTGCACACGACAAAGCCTTTGGCCTGAAAAATGCAGTGAACGCTGGGCGGCAGATGCAGCCGATCGCTCATAATTGGCCGATAGTCACGAATGTTCATTTTGAAAGGGAAGAGATCGCCTTTCCACCCGACAACGTCTAACGGATGGAACGGGTAGTACACTGAGGTATACTCGCTTTCGCGCTTGATGCGCAGCTCCCATTCTTGCTGACCGTTGGCCTGCAGAACCTGCGGCTCCGGAACCTGAATCACCGCCGGATCAAACGGAGCGTGGCGCCCCAGGCCACCGTAGTCAGGAAACTCGACCTCTGCGATGGATTCAATAAGCATGAAGAAATTGTCCGCTCCGTCAGGCACGACGCGATAGGTCACCCCTTTGGGCAGGGCGATATAGTCGCCCGGTTCGTACGCCAATGGGCCAAATTCGGTCTCAAACGTGCCCGTCCCGCGATGAATAAAATAGATCTCATCCCCATCGGCATTGCGCACATAATAGGGCATGGGGGCACTGCGCCGACTGATCGCAATCGACACGTCGGCATTATAGACTGCAGTCAGTGGTACCCCCCGAGGATCGTCTTGGTCACTTGGGCTGAGTTCGTTGCTGTTGATGTCCCACGGTCTGAGGGGGCCCTCAATCCGTGTCCAGCCGGTCGGCTCATTTACATGGTACAGCTCGGCCACCCGGCCCGAAAAGCCCTGACGGCCCAGTTCGTCTTCTTTGAGCTCTCCCACGCCAACATGCGCCTGATGCGGCACCTGCCCCTTCGAGAAATGAATCCAAGATTTCATTGCGTCTCCTCCTTTACAAAATGAATCCGTGAGCCGTGGACCTCGACAAAATTGGGCTCATAGGGAAAATCTGCGGAAATGGGTTGGGTTGCCATGAGATCTCTCGCCTCGTGGGTGACGCCCGCTCTATGCGGAGTTGTGCGTTACATCTCGAGTCCGGTGCTACCGAATATGCGGCATCACCTCTTCGGCGAATCGTTGGACGGATTCGTCGAGGAGAGCCTGCGGCATCCCGCCTTGGTCGAACATCGCGAGCTGAACGTCGAGGTCGAGTGCTTCGCAGACCCGATTCGTTTTGTCGATGACCTCATCGGCGCTCCCGCACATCGAAAAGGAACAGATGTCTTCGAAGGTCGGCATTTTCGTGGGGAGCAAGTTGGGCCCGAAGTTGACCTCACCCCAAGGGACAAACACTTGCATCGCCCAGCCGAGGTAGCCCATCTGATGCGGCATCCAGCGACGGCGCGCTTCGTCCGAACTCGCAGCAATGTGCGCGTACGAGACGGCTCCCACCCGAGGCTGCGACCCGTGCACGGTCGGCTTGAATTTCTCCCGGTAGCGATCGACCATAGGCTGAAAATCCTGGAGAGGCCTGACGACCGTGGGAAGCATCAGCGGCAGGCCGAGGGACGCAGCCCGGTCGACCGAGATTTCGCTCGCGCTTCCGATCCAGACGGGTGGATGGGGTTTCTGCTCCGGGCGCGGCTGGGCCGTTACAGCCTGGAGCCCGCGACTGGGCCAATCGGATTTGTCCTTCGCCCAGAATTCGAGGAGGGCCTCGACATGCTCCGTAAACAGCGCCTGGGACTGCTCGGGGTCGTACCCGAGATCCCGATACGTGCGGCGGACGATGCCTCGCCCGACCACGACCTCGACGCGTCCATTGGAAATCGCATCGAGAGTGGCGTAATCCTCGGCGACTCGTAGCGGGTCGAGGCTTCCGATCAGCGTCACCCCCGTCGAGAGGCGAATTCTCTCGGTACGGGCAGCAACCGCAGCAAGCACGACTGGCGGTGCCGACAACACGTAGTCGCAGAGATGGTGCTCGCCGACCGAGAAGAGGTCGAAACCCATCTCTTCGGCGCGCACACCCAGATCGACAATCTGACGGTGCCGCGCGGCGGGCGTGAGCTTCTTGCCAGTCGCCGGGTCAGGTAGAAGATCTCCAAGAGTGAGCAATCCAATGTCCATGGAATGTTCCTCCGCAATAGAATATGTCTGTAACGATCGTTACACCAGACCATGAATAGAAAGGGAAGTCAATGCTCTGGAGACCACGGGCGCCCGGGCAACTCTTCCACAATTCTTCCACAATCTGGACCAGCGGGCGCATTTGGACAGAAACCTACGGTTTCGGCTAAGTGCTTGCAAAGGTGCTTGCAGAGCACTATTTCCTGGGGCTTTTGGGGGTGTTGAAATCAGAGGCGGAAAAGGCAAATGATTTCAAGGCGCAAATTTGACAAATAACACCTTATCACCTTTAGAAGTTGTCAAGCATCGTCTGCCTCTCGGCGGTAGCGATTCTTCATGAGCTGGTTCCTCCTCAACTCGGTTGGAACCTAACCCACCCCTGGCCCGACTTATAGGGATAACGTCACATCGGCCCTCGCTCAACTGCTGGATAGCTATCGTTGTGAGGGCGTTTGCGCGCTTCGACATCTTTGAGCTCAAGCGGTTCTCCGCATTCGGAACACGCGATATAAGTCTGAAAATCGTGGCCACATTTCTTGTGGCGTCGGAGAATGGGTGGGCCTGCCTGATCCGAATAATATTTATCACCCCACGTAAGAAGTGTCGAAATTACGGGGAAAAGCTCCTTCCCCTTTTGCGTTAAGCGGTACTCGAACCTAGGGGGCTTTTGCTCATACTGAGACTGCACCAATATTCCGTGCTCTTCCAGTAGCTTCAAACGTGATGTCAGCGTCGTTCGTGAGACCTTTAGTCGCTCCTGAAACTCTTCGAAGCGGCGTACGCCTAAAAAGCAATCGCTCAACAATGTGAGCGTCCAAGGGTCCCCTAAAACAGCCGAGGATCGTGCCACCGAGCACTGTTGGTTACCGAGTTGATCTCGTTTCATCTACTACCTCTGTATGTCCAATTTACCGTGGCGCTGCCACCTACTATGACAAGTTAGCACAAGCCTCTTTACTTAGTCCATAAGATGTACTAAGTAAGTCCAAATTACGGACTTGCAATTGTAGACCAAACAGTGAGGTTCCCGCATGCCAGCACCAAGCACATTTGATCCGCAAGAAGTCGTAGATGCGCAGTACCAAGAACGGAAACCAAGGCCGGGTGTCACCACCAAACGGGCGATCTGCACAACATGTGATGTCATGTGTTCTGTCGTTACCGAATCCAAGAATGGGCGTGTTGTACGCGTTCGCTCGTCTGATAATCCGATTTTTCGGGACAACATTTGTATGAAAGGCATTGTTGCTCCCAAAGGTTTCGCTAATCCCAATCGGATCCTTCATCCACTCAAGCGTGTTGGCGAGCGCGGATCTGGCGAGTGGGAACAGGTCACCTGGGAAGATGCTTTTGCTGATATTGGCTCACGACTACAGGCAATCATCGCAGAGCATGGCCCTGAAGCTTGGGCGGTTTCAACGAGCCAATGGAATACAGGGACCGATCACGGACTCGGTCGCCGGATCATGAACCATATCGGCTCCCCCAATTGGACGAGCGGCGTTGCATTGTGTGCTGGTAACACCGCTGCAATCAATCGCTATACATATGGCTGGTTCCCGGCCAGCGACTACGCCAAAACCAAGTGTATCGTCCTGCTGGGTCACAATCCGAGCCGGCACAGCTGGACCCCTGTGTATAACGCCATCAGGCAAGCGCAGGCTCGGGGAGCCAAACTGATCGTGGCTGACCCGCGCCGCAGTTCTGGCGCCGAACGTGCAGACATCTGGTTGCCGCTCAAAGTGGGTAGTGACGCTGCACTGCTGTTTGGTTGGCTCAAAGTCATCATCGATGAAGAGCTGTATGACAAAGACTTCGTTGAAAACTGGACGATCGGCTTTGAGGAGCTGAGACAGCGAGTCGATGAGTATCCGCTCGAACGCGTTGCCAAGCTGACGGGGTGCGATCCAGAGATGATTGCCAAGGCAGCGCGCATGTACGCGACAGAAGGGCCATCCATTATTCCGTGGACGCCGATCACGGATATGCAGCGCAATTCGACGTCCGCCATTCGGCTGCAGTGTATCTTGAGATCCATTTGCGGATACCTGGATGTGCCTGGTGGTGAGACTCTACAGGGCTTTCCACCCGATTTGATTAACGAGTCGTTAATTGAGATGCACCATGTTTTGTCTGACGAGCAAAAAGCGAAACAGCTCGGGTCAGATAAACACCCGGCCTTTACCTATCGCGGGCAGGAACGCTTTCGCGCACCAACAAAAAAAGTCTATGGTCAAGAGTACGCAAATATCGTGATGGGCTGTTATCTGACACCGCCGTCGGCGTTGTTTCGCGCGATGGCTGGTGAGGGTGCATATCCGGTGAAAGCTTTTTTCTTCCTCGGAAACAATCCGATGATGAGCTATCCGAATATGAAGCTCATCATCAAAGCGATGATGAACCAGGACCTTATCGTCGCACATGAGCAGTTCATGACCCCGTCCGCGCAACTTGCGGATTATGTATTACCCGCTGACAGCTGGCTGGAACGGCCGTTCCTCCTGGATCATTTCGGCGCGGCTTCATTGATTCGAATCTCCGAGAAGTCCATGGAACCACCAGGCGAATGCCGCTCAACCTTTGAATTCTGGAAAGGGCTTGCGGGCGCGCTTGATCGCCAGGAAATTGTTCCCTGGGACACGTTGGAAGACTTCTATGATTATCGCCTGGAGAAGCTGGGGGTATCCTGGGAGGAATTTGCGGCGACCGCCGACGTTTATTTCGCCCCACCGGAGTTTCTCAAGTATCGCAAAACAGGTTTTGCGACGCCCACCGGAAAGGTTGAACTAAGGTCGTCATCACTCGAGGAGCTTGGATTTGATCCACTGCCGTACTTCCGCGAAGACCCTCCGGTCGATCCAGACTACCCGTTAAAGCTATTCACAGGCGTGCGTGAAGACGGTTTCTTTCAGACGGGTCATCGTCACATCGAAGAAATGCGCAAGCGTCATCCCGAGCCTCTAGCGTTTGTAAGCCCGGGAACGGCTCGACAGCTCATGATTAAAGAAGGTGAATGGATCGAAGTTGAGAATGAGCTTGCAAAAATTTCGATGAAAGTGGCAATCAAAGACGCCATGCCGGATGGGTTAGTGAGAATTCCACACGGTTGGTGGAAACCAGAAATGAAACAAGGCGCGGGACATCTTTCGGGAGCACTGGAATATGCCGACGCGCAACTCTGTAGAGACGATGAAGACTTTTTAGATCAGGAACAGGGTATACCGCACCTCAAAGGTGTGCCCTGCCGGATCAATAAGGTTACACAAGACGGAGCGAGCGCTGAGACTGTTGCTGAAGTCGAGTACGCGTGATGAGTGCACGTGAACGTGAAATAAGAAAGCAGGCGCGGTCTGCCAAACTTATAGCCATCATGGCTGGCAAGTCTTCTCGAAATAGGAGCTTATCCGACAAGATTTGTCGCTTCTTGGTAAACCGAGCGACGGCGGTGAAGCCGGAAGATGATTTCATGCGCGACCCGCTTATCGACAATGATGTGGGATTCGACCCTGACGAACTCGATCGCTTTCAGCGCGGGGAAAAATGATGTGGGATTCGACCCTGACGAACTCGATCGCTTTCAGCGCGGGAAAACGAGCTGAGACTTTTCAAGTCTCAGCCGACCTTTTGGCGTGTCGACATAGAAGAATGGACCGAAACCAGATCGCGCCGCAGGTCTCCTCATTGTCTCAAACTGGGGCGCCTGAGCACTTGGTGTAGTATTCCGGAGGCTCTTATGTATGAGTCAGGCAGCCATCGCTTGACGATTCTGTTGCTCGTAGTAGGCGGCCTCGAACTCGGCCACGGGACGCCATCGGCGGTCAGCAGTCCGCAGCGTGGTAAGGTCAGGCACATTCATTGCGGATTCATCAGGAGTTGACGGTGTCGGAGTCACTATTGGCTGTGCGCGGGTCGCCGGGTTCACCCTATACTCGCAAGATGTTGGCGCTGCTGCGGTTTCGCCGGATACCCTATCGTTATATCCAGTGTGGAATGGGCGACGCCGGGTTGCCGCAACCCAAGGTCCAGCTGGTACCGGTGTTCTACTTCGAGAACGATGCCGGTGAGCTGGATGCGGAGGTCGACAGCACGCCGATCATACGGCGGCTCGAAGACGAGTACGGCGACCGTTCGGTGATTCCAACGGATCCGGCCTCGGCGTTCCTCAACTATCTCGTCGAAGACTACGGCGATGAGTGGTTGACCAAGGCCATGTTTCATTACCGTTGGTACTACGAAGCGGATATCGACATGGCGGGGTCCGTGCTGCCGCATTACGACGATGTGACTCAGGACGACGAGACCATCGCCCAACTGAAAAAAATCTTCTCGGAGCGGCAGATCTCGCGCTTGTACGTGGTTGGATCCAACGACACCACCGCATCGGTCATCGAGGACAGTTACAAACGGTTCCTCGACTGTCTCAACGAGCACTTGAAAACCTATCCGTTCATCATGGGGCATCGCCCCGGATCGGCGGACTTCGCCTGCTTCGGGCAGCTCACCCAGCTCGTGCAGTTCGATCCGACACCAGCCGGCATCGCCGCAGCGGGCTTTCCCAGGGTGCACGCCTGGGTCAGTAAGATGGAGGACTTATCGGGTCTCGAGGTCACGGACGACGCCTTCATCGACCCGGACGATATGCCATCTACACTCAAGGTATTGTTCAGTGAAATCGGGCGCACCTACGTGCCGGTGATGCTGGCCAACAGTGCGGCGATTGATCAAGGAACGGACAAGGTAGAAGCGACGGTGGAGGGTAAACCCTGGGTGCAGGAGCCGTTCCCTTATCAAGGTAAATGCCTCCAGTGGTTGCGGATCGAGTACACACAGCTTGCCGAGAAAGATAGAGGCCGCGTGGACGCGGTATTGGCTGGCACCGGTTGTGAGGCGCTGCTCGCATAGAACGGTAGGGGCGAATTGATCCCGCTCGCATGATCGACACAGGAGAACCACATGATTGCCGCGAACGAAACCTTCAACGGGACCTTTCCGTTTGCACCACATTTTACAACCAAGCCTGGCTTTCGGATGCATTATGTAGATGAAGGACCGGGCGACCCGATTGTTTGTCTGCATGGCGAACCAACCTGGGGATATTTATACCGCAAATTCATTCCGCCCCTCTCCGCCACTCATCGCGTCATTGTCCCTGATCACATGGGCTTTGGAAAAAGTGAAACACCGCAAGATCGGGAATATACCTACCTCACCCATGTGGCGAATCTTGAAGCCCTGCTCAATGACGAGTTAGACGTTCAGAATCTGACCTTGGTCCTTCAGGACTGGGGCGGCTTGATTGGCGGGGCGTACGCGCTGCGTAATCCTGAGCGGGTGAAACGTCTCTTTGTCATGAACACAATCCTGCCCATTTATGCTCCGGGCACCGAAGAGCGCATGGCCAATATGTTTGAGAATTCACGCTGGTTTAATTGGATCGGAGCCGCCATGGCCGATGGCTCCTTGGAACATGTCCTCGGTAGTCTACGGGTGACGATGCTGAGCATGATGAAGCTGATTGGGTTCGAGAACTTGGCGCAGGTGGATGACACCTGGGTAGCGGCCTACAGTGCCCCCTTTGCAACCCGCGAAGAGTGCAAGGGTGCGATCGAGTTTCCGCTTGATGTGATTACTGGGCGGGCCAAACTGTTTGAAGTCGGCACGCCGGAGACTATAGCCGCCGTCAAACAGAAGCCCATCATGCTGGCCGTTGGGATGCAGGACAAGGCGGGCGACCCACGCCTCGGCATCGCTCAGTTCAAGGCCCAGTTCCCGGATGCACCCGTCGTGGAGCTGGAACATGCTGGCCACTTTGTACAGGAAGACGCGCCCGAGACCGCGGTCGCGCTGATCCAGCAGTTTATTCATTCTACGAGTTAAGTCGAAGCTGGTGTCCGAAGAAAGACATCGTCCCGTTCAGGGGGGGGGAGCGGGCCGCACTTTTCCTTCTGACGCAGGTATCGGCATGGTATTTCCTCCCTCTTCTTGGACGTAGCGGTACGGTGCATAACAAAAATATCAGAGTAGGACCAGTGATGGCCGTTCCAGCCCGTGCAACGCTATACCTACAGCACGTACTTCCGCCGAGTTTGACAGATACGACCTTATCGGACACAAAAGCGGCGCTTGTAGTGAGCGCCTTGTCTACTCAAAACCGTAGGTTTCTGTTCAAATGCGCCCGCTGGTCCAATCTGACCTGGCACCGCCTGTGCTCGCGTTGGGACTAGCTGAGCTTCCGACACCAAGCGGCTCCGGGGAATCCCGAGGATCAATGCGCTTTAGGGTCCATCTGCGTAGCCAAGGCCCGGATCGCGAGGCCGATGAGTTCGAAGTGCCGTCGTAGTTTGACACCGTCTGGATTGATCTGGTGGGCGAGAAAACCCCCTTCGCCCGCCGCAGCGCCGAACCGTGTCAGCTCATCGACGGCGCTCGGTGCAAGGTTGATGTCGGCGTCCTCAAGCGTCAACTCGACGATCCGTCGCATGCTAAAGAAGGCTAAGTCGTGACCACGCCGGATAGGCTCAGCCGACGCCTCGTCGCTGGGGCCCCGCTCGAGAGCAATCAGCATAAAAAACCGCAGGAACTCAGGGTCTGCCTCAAGATGTGCTGCGGCGGTAGCGAGTGCCGTCTGAGCACGATCCGCTCCTGAGGCCTTCCCTTTCGGCGGTTGCTGGGGAAGCCCTCGCAGGAAGCGTTCTGCGCCGTCCTGAGCGACCGAGGCAAGAAGTCCCTCTTTGCTCCCAAAGTGCCAATAGATCGAGGACGCAGGCAGACCTGAACGCCGGCTCACCGCTGAGATGCTCGTCCCGGTGAAGCCGCGCTCCGCCATCAGCTTGTGGGCGGCTTCGAGGATTCGTGTGCGAGATTCTGCGCCTTGCTGCTGGCGAAGGTTAAGTCTGGTGGGAGACTTGGAAGTCACTTTCTCCTCATCACTCGGTTGCGCCTTGTTGCATGAGATCGCGGAACCCCGGATCCTCCTGAGCGAACTCGAGCTTCTCGACGCCGGCACGGACGACAAAGTCCACCTCGCGGTTGCGCTCACGCCAGTAATAGGCTTGGCACTCACCCCCGGCCGCGGCGTTGGCCAGATGTGCGCCAACCGCCGAAACCTGGATAAAACGCCGCGGCTCCAGCAGACGGCGGATCAATTCTTGGGTCTGGGGACGGACATAGCTCAACGATTTACTCAGGACAATGAGTAATTTTACTCAAGGGATTGAGTAGTTCAAGGCTATTTCGACAATAATGCACCCAGGCCGGATATTAGCCGCAGACCTCTCTACACCTCTAATCCAGCGTATGCCGGGCCACGAGTTCACGATTCCAGGTCGCGTCGCCAAAGGTCACCTCCGAGCCCTTGGCGCGCTTGAAATAGATATGCAGGTCGTGCTCCCAGGTAAAGCCGATACCGCCGTGAACCTGTATGCCTTCGCTCGTCACCTGACGGTAGGCATCGCTGCAATACGCCTTGGCCATGGCGGCGGCCAGTGCGGCGTCGGGTGCATCGTTTGCAACGGCCCAGGCGGCGTAATATGTGGCCGACTTGGCCCCCTCGACCTGCACCAGCATATCGGCGCATTTATGCTGGATGGCTTGAAACGACCCGATCGGGCGGCCAAACTGCTCGCGTACCTTGGCGTATTCCACACTCATGTCCAGCACCTGTTGCGCGCCTCCACACATTTCGGCGCTCAGGGCTACTTTGCTCTGATTGAGGACACGGGACAAACAGTCCCAGCCCTGGCCGGGCGCTCCCAGCAGCGTGTCGGCACCGACGTGTACGTTCTCCAGGGTCACTTCGCACAGCTTCCGCGTCTGATCCATGGTCTTGAGCAGACGGGTTCCAAGGCCGGCCTGTTGGCGGTCAAGCAGAAACAGCGTCACTCCTTCGGACGTGCGCGCGGCACAGATGATGTGATCGACAACATGGGCGTCGGACACAAATAATTTCACCCCGTTCAACACATACCCAGCGCCATTCTTCTCCGCACTGAGGTTGACACCGGCCTCATCCCAGCGGGCGTTTTCTTCGAGGACGGCCAGGGTCAGCGTGGTCTGTCCGGACGCCATACCGGGCAGCAGGGCTTTTTTCTGCTCTTCACTCCCGGCGGCCTGTACGCACAGACCGCCCGGCGCCACAGTCGAAAAGAAGGGACCGGGCAGCACGACCTTACCCATCTCTTCCAGCACGACGACCAGATAGACCAGGGACAGCCCGGCTCCACCGTATGCTTCGGGCACAATCAGCCCCATCCAGCCCAGTCCGGCCATCTTGTTCCAGACCTCGTCCGCATAGCCCCGCTCGTCCTCCATCATCTGGCGGACATAGGACATGGGACACTCGTTGCGTAAGAAGTCAGCGGCGGATTGGCGCAGAAGGTCCTGCTCTTCACTAAAACCGAAATCCATGACACCCCCACAAAAAAGAACGAGGACTGAGTGGTGCCCAGTCCTCGTTATCGCCCGTTATTATTTGATTTAGCTGTTGGCCAGAATGGTCACACAGCCAACCGAACCTGGGCCGCCCAGGTTATGGGCCAAACCCACTTCCGCGTCCTTGACCTGTCGGTCTCCGGCCTTGCCCCATAAGTGCTGCGACACCTCGTAGATCATGCGAATGCCGGTTGCGCCAATGGGATGACCAAACGATTTCAGACCACCCGAGGGGTTCACCGGAACCGCGCCGCCGTCAATGTTCGCCCGACCCTCGGCCACATAGCGCCAGCCCTCGCCCTTTTCACACAGACCGAGGTCTTCATAGTTCAGGATCTCGGTAATGGTGAAGCAGTCATGGCATTCGACCAGGTCAATGTCCTTGGCCGTCATACCGGCTTGTTCATAGGCCGATTGGGCCGCCTGAGCCGTGGCGGGGAAGCCGGTGTAGGCGAAGCTCGGTTTCATATACGGCTCGCCCGAGGTAACGGATAAGCCGACGCCTTTGACTTTCACCGGGTCAGCTCGGAACGAGCGGGCCAGTTCTTCCTTGCAGATAATCACCGCCGCGGCGCCGTCCGTCGTCGGACAGCAGTCCAGCAGACCGAGCGGGCTGCAAATCAACGGTGCGTTGACGACCTGGTCTTCCGAGACCTCCATCCGAAAGTGGGCCTTGGGGCTCATCGTCCCGTTATGATGGTTCTTGATGGCGACCTTGGCCAGGGCGGTCTTATCAATGCCATACGTCTCAAAGTATCGGTTGGCCGCCATGGCAAACAGCGACGGAGCCGTCGTGCCATAGCCCACAACGGGATGGTCGCCAAACGTCCCCAGACCGCGCTGACCGGAGTCACGCAGCTTCTCGAAACCCAGCGCCAGGACCACATCATACATCCCGGAGGCAACCGCCATGCACGCATTCCGAAACGCATCCATGCCCGAGGCGCAGTAGTTTTCCACGCGGGTAATCGGAATATTGAACAGTTTAAGCGGGTCGGCCAGAGCGTTACCGGCGCTGGCTGAGCTGAGCGTCCCGACCCAGGCAGCCTGAATCTGACTCGGATCGATGCGCGCGTCCGTATAGGCGTCATGCGCGGCCTCGACAATCATATCTTCGGCGCTCTTGTCGTAGTTTTCACCAAACTTACTGCATCCAGCCCCAATCACCGCGACCTTGTCCCGAATATTCATACTGCCTCCTCTCAAAGATGTTCCGTCTTGCGGTCCTATTCTGCCGGCCGAGCCTTCCAGAAATAATTCTTGATCCCATAGCCTTCATGATATTTGCGAAATGTCAACTCGAGCGGCATGCCGATCTCTACCCGTTCGGCCTCGCAATCCGTGAGTTGGACAAAGACGCGCCCGCCGCCCTCAAGATCGACCACGGCGTGCGTCGTTGGCGGGTCGGGCGTCTCGGTCAGATAGTCGTTCGTAAAGGTGAAGAGCGTCCCCCGCCGCGACAGCTTGATCTCTTCAAGCCCGTCACGATGGCCGCATTCCGTACAGATGCGGTGAATGGGAAACTGGATAACGCCACACGCCGGGCATTTCCCGCCATACAGGGGCAGAATCTGCTTTTGGTCGCGCAACAGCACGACCGGAGTGGATTCGTCTTCCGTCGCGTAATCCTTCCGAATCAGCTTCCGAAAGCGGGCGTATTTGCCATAGGATTGTAGCGTCCGCTTCACCTCGATCTGCGAATACACGCTCCGGGCAACCTGAAAACTCGCAATCCCGTCCGTGGCCCGAAACAGCGCCGCATCACCCCCGTCTCCGTAGCCGGCAACGAGGATCAGATCGCCCGGCTGGGCCCGTTCAAGCACCGCGGCCAGCAGGACCAGCGGCTGGGCCGTCCCGGCGTCCCCAACCGTATTCCAAAACGTTTCCTGCACCTGGCTCTTCATATCAAATCCCAGGCCGCGCAGGGCGCCCCGCAGCGCCTTTTGGCTGGGAGCGGCAATAGCCGCGTTGGCAATGTCCTTGGCTTCGAGATGGCATTTTTGCAGCAGGCCCTGAACGGTTTCCGCAATAAAACGGTTATAGCCGAACTTGTTCTCGAATCCGCCGGGAAACGATTTGAGGTAGTCCTGCTCTTCGGTTCGCCACGTACCGAGAAATTCCTGGCTGACCGTATGGGTGCCGACCAGCTCGGCAATCACGTTTTCCGAGCCAATGACCAGCGCCCCGCCGGCATCGCCGTAGTTCTGTTCCTGCAGGGTGTCCGGCTCCCCCATGCGCGCGTCGCCGGCGCAGACTAATAACAGTTCCCCCGCTTTGGCCAAATCCAGGGCGGTAAGGAGGGCCGAGGTGCCGGCGCGCAGCGAATCGGAGAAATCCATGGTCCGCAGCTCTTTACCCGTATCCAGGACGGTGGCAACGGTGGCCGCGGCCTGCTTCTCTCGGTAGGGCGAGGTCGTTGAGGCAAAGAAGATCCCCGCGACCGCTTTGGGGTTGCGATCTCCCAGGGCGTCTATACTGGCATTCATGGCCAGAGTCAGGCTGTCCTCATCAAAACTGGCCAAGGCCCGCTCCCCGCCTAATGACGGGCCGTCCCACTCTTTGGCGATCACATCACGCGGGAGACGATACGAGGGGATATACGACCCATACGAAACAATACCGACCATGTTCAGAACTCCAGTTTCTCGTATGCTGCGGCTTAATTGAGCCGGCTCTCCGGGATGCCCGCGCGGGTCATGCAGCCGTCAACCTGAAGGTTGATACCATTCACATAGCCCCCGGCCTTTGAAGCCAGGAACACACACGGCCAGGCCACTTCGAGGCCCGTCCCAAAGCGATTCAGGGCGGTTGAGCCGGTGGCCTTATCTTGCAGTTCCTTGGTTGGCCACAGGACTTCTTTGACGCCTGGGGTTTCGATCGGACCGGGCGAGATGCAGTTCACGCGAATACCGTAGTCGGCCCACTCAATGGCCAGGGAGCGGGTCAAATTGATAATCCCCGCCTTTGCCGCCCCATAGTGCGACATCGTGGCTGAACCGAACACCCCGGCGTCGGACGAGATATTAATGATGCTGCCGCCGGTCTGCTTTTCCATCATGACCAGGGCCGCAGCCTTGGAGAAGAGAAAGGTGCCGTTCAGATTGATAGCCACAATGGCGCTGAACCCATTCGCCGAGATCTCGTGGGCGTTGGCCACGAAGCTCGCACCGGCGTTATTGATTAAAATATCGACCCGACCCCATCTTTGCACGGTTTTCTCGATAACCGCCTCGACCTGATCGTTTTTGCGCACATCACACACAATAGTGTCAACTTCGCCCCCGTCCTGTTTGATCCCTTCCGCAACCGGGCCCAGGTGGTCCATCGTCCGGCTGGTAATCATCACCGGAGCACCACGGCGGCAGAACTCAGCCGCGATTTCCGCCCCGATTCCGGTTCCACCGCCGGTGATAACGGTGACTTTCCCCGCAATGTCAAACGCCGCATCGGTCATGTTTACTCCCCAGTATGCCTATCAGCCAAAAACGCGTAGCCAACTCTGACCGCCGTCCGTCGTGCGTAAGATGGCTCCATATCCGCCCACAATCCAGCCATGCGCCGCATCATGGAAATCAACCGCCCGCAGCCAGGTTGCGATAGGCATGCCGACACCCGTCGGTTGCCACTCTCCACCCTGCAGGCGCAGCACCCGCCCGGCTCCGCCCACGATCCAGCCACCGCCGTCAGGGCCGATTAAATGTGGCGCGTATAAGGGTTCGGTATCGAACAGGGCTCCGTCTGCCTGCCCGATAAAATTCCACTGCTGACCGGCGTTGGTGGTGGTCGCAACCTTTCCCTCAAGTCCGACCGCCACGCCAGTGTTCATATCGGAAAAGGAGATCCCGAAGAAGGTGGGAAGATTCAGGGCGTCGCTGAATCCGGCCTGCCCGAGCAGGCTGTTCTGCTGCTCCAGCCAGTGCTGGCCGCCATCTGTAGTATGGTAGATCTTGCCAAACTCGCCCACAATCCAGCCAGTATTTTCATCCAGGAACTGGACATCGTAGAAGATGGGGTCCACCAGGGCCAGGGTGGCATCCGCCCCGACTCCTTCGAGCGAGGGCTGGATATAGCCCGATTCCCAGGATGCTCCGCCGTCTGTCGTTTTCAGATAGGTCGCCCGGTCGGCCGCGGCCCAGCCGTGGTTCGTATCGATAAAAGAAATGCCGAATATCGGATCGGTCAGTTGGCTGTCCTGCCGCTGCCAGGTCTCGCCCCCATCCGTGGAGTGCAGGATGACGCCGTCCTGTCCGCTGATCCAGCCGTGCTGGTCGTCAGGGAAGGCAATGCTGTACAGGGCGGCATTGGTCCCGCTGTCCTTGACCTGCCAGCTCTGACCTCCATCGGCGGTGAGGAGGATTTTGCCCGCATAACCGACCACCACCGCTTTCTCGGCCGAGAGCGCCTCCACATCAAAAAATTTATCCGTCAGCGTAATCAGATTGGTACTCAGCGGGACTTCCTCAGCCGCGTCATGACACGCCGGGAAGACGCTCAGGGTACAGACAAGGACGCACAGGAGAGGTATTCGTCGCATATCGGCCCGCTTCCGCTGGTTGAACAACTCCCACTGTCTACTCTCTTCCCCGGCGCTTTGCAACGTGGCCGCGAGCGGCCGTCCCGTTCCACCGCCCTTTCGATTGAGCTGTGATTTGGTATAATTCCGCGCGATTAAAGCGACACACTATAATAGCTAAGGAGAGAATATGGCCCCAGCAAAAATTACGTGGACCCAGATTGATGAAGCCCCGGCACTGGCAACCTTCGCCCTCCTGCCTATCATCCAGGCGTATACCAAAGGGTCGGGCATTGAGGTGGAAACCAGCGACATCTCCCTGGCCGGCAGAATCATCGCCAACTTTCCCGACAAGCTGACTGACGAGCAGAAGATCCCCGATTGTCTGACCCAACTCGGGGAGATGACGCAAACGCCCCAGGCCAATATCGTCAAACTGCCCAATATCAGCGCCACCATTCCCCAACTCAAGGACGCGATCAAAGAGTTGCAGGCCAAGGGCTACGACATCCCCGACTATCCGGAAGAACCCAAAAACGACGCGGAGCGGGCGCTCCAGGCGCGTTTTGCCGTAGTTCTCGGCTCGGCCGTTAATCCGGTTCTGCGGGAGGGCAACTCCGACCGCCGGGCGGCTGCTTCGGTCAAAAAATTCTTTCAGAAGAATCCCCACAAAATGATGCAGCAGTGGCCGCAGAGCGGCTCCAAGGCCCGGGTGGCCCACATGCAGGGCAAGGATTTCTACGAGAGCGAAAAATCGACCACCCTGGACGCGGCGACCCAGGCGCGGATCGAATTTGTGGCCGCCGACGGCAGCGTGACCGTCCTGAAAGACGGCCTGGCCCTGCTTGAGGGTGAAGTCATTGATGCCTCGGTCATGAACGTCAAGGCCCTGCGCGCCTTCTATGCAGAGCAGATGGACGCAGCCAGGAAAGACGGGGTGTTGCTGTCCTTACACCTCAAATCGACCATGATGAAAGTCTCCGACCCCATCATGTTCGGCCACTGTGTGTCCGTCTATTTCCAGGATGCGCTCGACAGGCACGCCGAGGCGCTCAAGGAAATCGGGGCGAACGTCAACTACGGCCTGGCCGATGTGCTGGCCAAGCTCGACCGGCTGCCGGCCGAGAAAAAAACCGAGATCGAGGCCGATATTGCCGCGGTGTATGAAAAACGACCGGCGCTGGCCATGGTCAACGCCCGCCGCGGCATCACCAATTTGCACGTCCCGAATGACATCATCATCGACGCCTCCATGCCCAACGTTGTGCGTGACGGCGGCCGGATGTGGAATAAGAACGACGAACTCCAGGATACCGTCGCCATGGTCCCGGACCGCTGCTACGCGACCATGTATAAGGAAATTCTCGAGAACGCCAAACAGCACGGGCAGTTTGACCCGGCCACCATGGGCGGCGTCTCCAACGTCGGCTTGATGGCGCAGAAAGCCGAGGAGTACGGCTCGCACGACAAGACCTTTGAGGCACCGGCCGACGGGACCATGCGCGTTGTGGATGCGGCCGGGACCAGCCTGATTGAGCAGTCCGTCGAGGTCGGTGACATCTTCAGGATGAGCCAGACCAAGGACGCCCCGATCCGTGACTGGGTCCGCCTGGCGGTGTCCCGCGCAAAGGCCTCCGGGTCACCGGCGATTTTCTGGCTGGACGAGAACCGGGGGCACGACACGCAAATCCTCAAGAAGGTCAATACCTATCTGCCGGAGCACGACACCACCGGGCTGGATATGCGCGTGATGAAACCCCAGGACGCCATGCGCTTCTCCCTGGAACGGATTCGGAGAGGAGAAGACACGATTGCGGTCACGGGCAATGTCCTGCGTGACTATCTGACCGACCTGTTTCCGATTCTTGAACTGGGCACCAGCGCCCGCATGCTATCCATCGTGCCGCTGATGAAAGGCGGCGGCCTGTTCGAGACCGGCGCGGGCGGCTCCGCTCCCAAGCACGTGCAGCAGTTCGTGCAAGAAGGCCACCTCAGATGGGATTCGCTGGGTGAATACTGCGCCCTGGTACCCGCGCTTGAGCTGATCGCCGAAAACACCAAGAACGAAACAGCCGTGCTGTTTGCGGAAACGCTTGACCAGGCCATCAGCACCTACCTGGAAAACTCGCGCTCTCCGTCTCGCAAGGTGAACGAAATCGACAACCGGGGCAGTACCTTCTATCTGGCTCTGTACTGGGCTCAGGCCCTGGCCGCCCAGACCAGGGATACGGCCATACAGGCCCGCTTTGTCGGGGTGGCAAAACAACTCGAAGCGCAGGAAGCCACGATTACCGAAGAACTGCTGGCCGCCCAGGGCGAGCCGGTCGATGTCGGCGGCTATTACGTGCCCGACCCGGAAAAGGCCAGCCAGGCCATGCGGCCCAGCGCGACCTTTAACGCCATTATTGACGGGATGTAGAAGACGGCTGAGTGATACGCTCAAAAGCGGAAGAAGGGAGGATGCGTAACGTTCTCCCTTCTTCTATTTATTTGGGAATAATATACTTGACACAATCACCCGTCAGCGAGTGCGTCTGTCATACAGAGCACGTTATTGCGGGGGGTCGTCCTTCAACGAATACTTTTCAATCACCGCATTCAACTTCTCTTGAAATTCCTTGGTAAAGGCCGTCTGCGCCGCGTCCACTTTCCAGGCATTGCGCAGTTCGCGCGACGCCACATACTCTCGGAGGAAAATGTCTAGGCGATCAGACTTCCGCTCTTCGTCTTTGCGCATGTAATACATGACCTCAAGGGCGTGCCAACTGGAATAGGAAGACGTAAACTTCTGCACCTCTTCTGCATTCTTCACCCGCGGATACAAGACCTTTCTGAAGATGTCAGGGTATTGTATTGCATGGCGAACTCGTTCAGCCCGAGGGCTGAGTTCTTCCAGGCAATGATCTGGTCGGCCTTGTGTCGTTGCTCCTGCTGTTTGAGCCGGACTGCCTGCTGGTACAATTGCATCCAGATCGCCCGAGCAGAGACGGCCTGATACACCCCTCCACAGGGGCCGCGTTTTTCGAGCCCTGTCTTTACTCCTGTCGTCGGCCGGCGTCCAACCTCATTTGACGCATATACAATCTGTATATATAATCTGGAGGTGCAATTTACCTGGCACGAAACGAAGCGCCGCACCAACCTGACCAGCCATGGCTTGGATTTCGTGGATGCCGAGGAGGTCTTTGCTGGCCCGACGTTCACCTTTGAAGACGACCGCTTCCACTATCCGGAACAGCGCTTTGTGACCCTGGGCCTCCTCGGAGGTGTGTGCGTGTCACTCGTGCATACCGAGACGCCGGAGCGGATTCATATCATCTCTTTCCGAAAGGCGACCAAAAATGAGCAAATCATCTTCTTCCACAACGTCTAAGACGGATTGGCCGCGCCTCAAGGCGATGCCAGAGCAAGACATTCGGCTCACCGACGAGCATCCGGCCGCCGAGGTGGACCATATCGTCCGCGGCATTGCCCGTAAGGGTTTGCGGCCCGTTCCGCCCAAAGCACTGATTTCCCTGCGGGTGGATGCGGACGTGCTGGCGTGGTTCAAAGCGCAGGGCGCCGGCTATCAGACCCGGATGAGCGCGGTGTTACGGGCCTTCAAGGAAGCCAGCGGCTAATTGGGAGTCCGGCGAGCGCGGGGCGGAGGCGAGACCGACGTACAGCGCGGTCAAAATAACGGGTTCCTAGTTTGCCCCAAGCCGGACGATCTCCACCCGACGAAGGGTAATGGCCGTGTGATTTCGGGCCATCGCCGCTGAATATTATTAGGCATGTCGGTGACCAGGGCAGCTCCGCGCTGTAGGAGCGGGGTGGAATCTCTAGATATTGCCGTCAAGTCTGAAGGTCTCTGCGTCGGCCGAATCCGATCCAATCAGTTAAATCGCCGCCCGCCGCTTCGATGCCGTTCTCGAACGTGTCGAAGATCTCAGCTTCTTCAATCCTGCCTAATCCCCACTCCACAACTTCTGGTAAAAGGTCTACCAGGGGCAGACTGTAATGCCACCGCCTCACCTACGGAGACTCGTCCCGCATATCAGAAATGGTCTGGGCTATGCCCTGTCCCGAGAGAGAAATAGGGGGAGGACTTTGAGGCTGCCCTTTCTTTTGCGGAGGAGACAGAAGGCCGTCCGCTTCCAGAAGGCGAATTTTCGCGTCCATATCCGTTTCGGAAGTAACAGACTGGATTCTTTACCAGCACCAATCAAGCTGCGTGTCAGTCGCGCGCCGCTGCCCGGCGCAAGCGGTCCATGATGGCCCGGCCCATACCGGTCTCAGGAACGGATTCGATGACGACGCGATCCAGGCCGGAGGTGTCCAGCCGTCTGAGCGCGGCAAACAGGCGGGCCGCTGCGTCGAGCAGATTCCCGTCCGCTGACAACGCTTCCGTTCTCGTATAGCCGTGGGCATCGGACCGGAGGGTGAGACTGAGCAGCCCGAGCCGTTCGCCGGCCTCGGGCTGAGGCAGGGGGTCTCCAGGCTTCAGCAGGACAACAGGGACGCGCGGCGCATAGTGCGACAGCAGCGTTCCCGGCGAACGCCGGTCCGCTTGGGTTGGTTCCCCCGTGCGGACCGGGCCGATAACCGACTCGATCTGTTCGAGCGTGACGCCCCCAGGCCGGAGCAGCACGGCGTGTTGATCGGTCAGCGCACAGACCGTTGATTCAACGCCGACTTTGCACGGACCGCCGTCAATAATCAGACCGGCCTCGTCCCCGAGCGAATCGTGTACATGCGCCGCGGTTGTCGGGCTGACATACCCGAACGGGTTGGCACTCGGTGCCGCAATCGGGAAATCGACGGCCCGCAGGAGTGCCAGCGCAACCGGATGCGACGGCATACGCAGTGCAACCGTTCCCAGCCCGGCAGTAACCAGGTCGGGAATGATGGGTCGTTTGGGCAGGACCAGCGTCAACGCGCCCGGCCAGAAGGCGTCCATGAGTTGCCGGGCACGCGGGTCAAGGGCGGTGACGTATTGGGAAGCGGCGTCTTTATCCCCAATATGGACAATCAGCGGGTCGAACTCGGGGCGGTTCTTGGCGGCAAAGACTTTGGCCACCGCCTTTTCGTTCAGCGCATTTGCGCCCAGACCGTAGACGGTTTCCGTGGGGAAGGCCACGATCTCTCCGGCCCCGAGCCGTTCGGCCGCGTGCAGAATTGTCCGTGGGTCGTTGCCGTCAAGGATGCGGGACATCGATATAGGTCCCCCATCCTATTTTTCCGGGGTCAGATAGGTATAGCTGCCCAGGACGGCTTCGTATTCTCTGAGCAGGGCTTCCTCCACTTCGGCAGGGACGCCGGTTTGCTCGGCGCCCTCGCGGATGCGAGTGCGGAATGCGGCCAGGAGTTCTTCTCGTTCGTAGCGGAAAATATGGAGAACGTCTTCTACCGTATGACCTGGAATGATCTCGGTGATCTGTGCCGTACCGTTCTCATCAATCACCACCGAGACATCGTGAACGTGACCAAAGAGATTGTGGTAGTCACCCATGACATCCTGATACGCACCCGTAAAAAACACTCCCAGATAATACGGCTCTCCGTTCAAGGCGTGGAGTTCCAGATACTCCTTGATGTCCCGCAGGTCCACAAAATTATCGACCTTACCGTCCGAGTCACAGGTGAGATCCGCCAAATAGCCCCGCCGCTCAGGAATCTCATTCAGCCGATGAATCGGCATGATGGGAAAGAGCTGTTCGAGCGCCCAGGAATCGGGAATGGACTGAAAGACGGAAAAATTACAAATGAATTTATGCGCCAGGCGTTGTTCCAGGTCTTCAAACTCTTCGGGCATATGCTTGACCGCCTTGGCGAACTTGAGCGCCCGCTCGCACGTGCCCCAGAACAGTTCCTGACCCAGCCCGCGGTCCTCCAGGGAGAGATAGCCGAGGTTGAAGAGTGAAAACATCTCTTCGCGCTGCTCCAGGATATCGTGATAATACTCACGGTAGTTCTTGGCGTTCGTCCCGGTATAGATATCGTACATCTCCTGGATGACTTCCGGCCGGCTCTCATAGTCAGCGACCCGCACCGGGCCGTTTGAGAGCCCGATTTCATCTACGCTATCGAAGACCAGCATGGCATGCGGCGCGGCGATCATCCGCCCGGTTTCCGTCAGCACGGTAGGCTCTTCGACGCCCTCGTGCTCACACACCTCTTTGATCGAGTAAATAATGTCGTTGGCATACTCCTGGACAGAGTAATTGACGCTCGACTCCGAAGCCGTGCGGGAGCCGTCATAATCAATGCCCAGCCCGCCGCCCACGTCGAGATAGGTGAGCTGCGGGCAGGACTGGCACAGCTTGGCATAAGTACGGGCGGCTTCCTTGACCGCGTACTTCACCCGTCTGATCTCCGTGACCTGTGAGCCCATGTGAAAGTGCAGCAGGCTCAGACAGTCGAGCATGTCAGCCTCGCGGAGGAAACCCAGGCATTTGAGGAGGTCGGTTGTGGTGAAGCCGAATTTGGACAGATCGCCGCTCGATTTCTCCCACTTGCCGCTGCCGCGGGCCGCCAGTTTGAGGCGGAGGCCGATCCGCGGACGGATGCCCAGGCGTTGACTGCACGCCAGCAGGGCGTGCAACTCAAATATGCTCTCCACCACAATAAAGACCCGCTTGCCGATCCGTGTGCCGATCAGGGCCAGTTTGATATAGCCCTCGTCCTTCACCCCATTGCAGATGATGGGCGAGCGCCGATTGTGGGTCAGCGCCAGGGCGACGCTCAGTTCGGCTTTACTGCCGACCTCAAGACCGACCTGATACGGGTCTCCAAAACGGAGGACATCCTGCACCACTTCTTTCTTCTGGTTGACCTTGATGGGATAGGCCGGGATGTAGTCTTTCTGGTAGCCGAATTCTCTGATGGCCGACTGAAAGGCTGCGGCCAGGACATTGAGCTGATGCTGGATAATCTGGGGGAAGCGCAGCACAACCGGCGTGGCAATCCCCTGGTCTCTGAGTTGGGTAACCAGGTCTTTCAGCGGCGTGCGGGCCGGCTGCGACACGGGGAAGGCACATACGACTTCTCCGTTGGTATTCACCCGAAAATACTCACTCCCCCAGTTCCGAATACCATACAGGGCAATAGTCTCTTCCAGCGCCGTTTGGGCAGACAAGGTTCGGCTATCTACAACCGTAACCTCAGCTCCCCACGCCGGTGTCAGGGCAAGCGGTCCGGCTTCCTTGGGTTCGCTCTTGGTCATACGAGTCATGAAAGACACCCACCTCAGGCAGTCATATAGCTGGTGTGCTGTTGATCTCTCAGCAGATGGAGAGACAACGATTTCTCTGACAGTTGTGTGATGGATACAGGTAAACCGGGACTAACGGGTGATACTCGTCGGGGAGATTTCACCCACAGGTGAACCATTACGGAAAAAACAATAAAAACAAAGAGTTCAGCCAATGTTTGGGATCGCAATCGGTCTCTACTTCCAGCCCGTCCACCTATATAGTGATTTTCACATTTCGTGTCAAAAGCTCAGCCTCGAGGGTGGCATTGAGCCCGGCACCACCATCCCTTACAATTTCTCTCATCATGACAGCGCCCCCTGCCTCCGCCCACGATCAGCAGGTCATCCTCGGCCTGATGCAGATGGCGTGCAGCGACCGGCCGGACGCCAATCTGGACAAGGCGGCGGCGGCTATCCGGGAGGCTGCCCGGCAGGGAGCGCAGATCATCTGCCTCCAGGAATTGTTCGGGTCACGCTATTTCTGCCAGCGCGAAGACGTTGAGCGGTTCGCGCTGGCCGAGCCGATCCCCGGACCAACCACCGAGCGACTGAGACAACTCGCCGCGGCCCATCAGGTCGTCCTGATCGTGCCCGTGTTTGAGAAACGCGCAGAGGGGATTTTTCATAACACCGCGGTGGTGATCGATGCCGATGGAACGCTCCTCGGCCAGTATCGCAAGATGCATATCCCGGATGATCCGCTCTATTACGAGAAGTTTTATTTTACCCCTGGTGACCTTGGATTTCGGACCTTCCACACCCGTTACGCGCGGATTGGGGTGCTCATCTGCTGGGACCAGTGGTTTCCCGAGGGGGCACGGCTCACCGCGCTGAGTGGAGCCCAGATCCTGTTTTATCCGAGCGCTATCGGCGACCATCCGGACGACGGGGCAGAGGAGCATCAGGCCCAACGTGAAGCCTGGCAAATCATGCAGCGCAGCCACGCGATCGCCAACGGGCTGTACGTCGCCGCGGTCAACCGCGTCGGCCGGGAAGGCGCGCTCAATTTCTGGGGCACGTCCTTTGTCAGCGACCCGTTTGGCCGCATCCTCAAGCAGGCGAGCAACGACAACGAGGAAACCCTGATTATTCCGTGCGCGCTCGACCGGCTCAACGCCACGCGCCAGTATTGGCCGTTTTTCCGCGACCGCCGGATTGACGCCTACGCCGACCTGACCCGGCGTTTTCTTGACTCCTAGCTCTGCCGAGTCGGTCGCACCTATCAACGCCGGGTCCGCTCGTATGACTTCTCCCCAGCCCACACCAGCCCAGCTCAGCTTTCGGATGCCCGCGGAATGGGAACCGCACGCCGCCACCTGGCTGGCCTGGCCGCACAATCGGGACACCTGGCCCGGCATGGACTCGGCCATTGCCGCGCTGTATGTCCGGATGATCGCCGCCCTGTACCGGGACGAACGAGTACATATTTGCGTGAATGACCCCGAGACCGCGGGACACGTCCGCCACACCCTTGACACGGCCGGAGTGGACCTGACTCGTATCGGGATATACGAAATTCTGACCAACGATGCCTGGATCCGCGATCACGGGCCGATCTTTCTGACCCGTCGGCACGGGCAGATCATCGAACTCGGTCTGACAAACTGGACGTTTAACGCCTGGGGGGCCAAATACCCGCCGTGGGACCTGGACAACCGCGTTCCGGAACGCATCGCCCAGTGTCTCAGCCTCATCCCGTTTACGCCGGACATCGTGCTTGAAGGCGGATCCATCGATGTCAACGGTCAGGGCATGTTGCTGACCACAGAGTCCTGCTTACTCAACCCCAATCGCAATCCTGCCCTATCCCGCTCCGATGTTGAGAGCATCCTGAAAGTGTTTCTCGGGGTGCACCATATTGGCTGGCTCGGCGAGGGGATTGTTGGGGATGATACGGACGGCCATGTGGACGATATTGCCCGGTTCGTCAACCCCACGACTGTGGTATGCGCGGTCGAAGACGATCCAGCCGACGCGAACTATAAACCGCTTCGGGACAACCTCCATCGGTTGCGATCCATGCGTGACCAGAGCGGGCAGGCCCTGCGTGTGGTTCCGCTCCCCATGCCCGGTCTGGTGGAGTCTGCGGGCGAACGCCTGCCTGCCAGTTATGCCAATTTCTATATTGCCAATCGCACCGTTCTTGTTCCGACCTATGACCACCCCCAGGACCGCACTGCCCAAGCCGTCCTCCAGGAGCTGTTTCCGGGGCGACGCATCAGAGGGATCCCGTGTCGCGAGCTTGTTGTCGGCTTGGGCGCGTTGCACTGCGTCACCGTGCAGCAGCCAGTGTGTGACCGGAATTATCAACCGGCGTGAACATGTACACATCGCGGTTGATCGAGGATAAATTAAAGAGACAACGGACGCACCGACGAGGAATGAAATGGCTGCTGGTTCCACGGCTGTGAGCCAAGAAATCCAACAGGAAGTAGAGCGACTGCGCACGGAGTTGGCGTTGCACAATCATCGCTACTACGTCCTTGACGAGCCGCTCATCAGCGATGCCGAATACGACCAACTCTTTCGGCGTTTGGTTGACCTGGAAACCGAATACCCCGAACTGCACGACCCGGCCTCCCCGACCCAAAAGGTCGGTGCTCCGCCGCTGGCAGCATTCACTCAGGTCCGCCACACCGTACCGATGCTGTCGCTGGCCAACGTCGTCTCCCGAGCGGAGATGCAGGAATTTCATCAGCGCGTCCA
The DNA here is from genome assembly GCA_002238415.1 of Desulfurellaceae bacterium bin18. GTDB lineage: Bacteria > Desulfobacterota > Binatia > Bin18 > Bin18 > Bin18. The sequence continues at coordinate 56,036 of MPMI01000022.1, forward strand.
GCGCACGCTGGAAACAACGCAGGACGTTGAATACGTGGCCGAGCCAAAAATCGACGGGGTCGCCGTCGAGTTGGTCTATGAAAACGGCAAACTGACCGTGGGCTCGACACGCGGCGATGGAGTCACGGGCGAAGACGTTACGGCCAATCTCAAAACCGTGCGCTCCATTCCCTTAACCCTCCTCTCCCAGCCCGCCCATCCGATTCCGAGACGGCTCGAAGTCCGCGGGGAAGTCTTTCTGCCCAAGGCGTCGTTCCGCAGCCTCAACGACACTCGGGCAGAGACCGGCGAGCCTCTTTTCGCCAATCCACGGAATGCCACCGCCGGTTCGCTCAAACAACTCGACTCGGCCATCACCGCCCAGCGGCCGCTCGATTTCTTTTGCTATGGAGTCGGACAGATTGAGGGCGACGTGTTTGCGTCCTATTGGGAGCTGCGCCGCGCGTTCACAGGCTGGGGCATCAAACCGGTTCCGCTCGGCCGCGTGTGTCCGACCGTCGAGGAGGTCTTCACGGTCTGCGACGATCTGGAAACGCGGCGCGACAGCTTAGAGTACGACATTGACGGCGTGGTGATTAAGGTGAACAGCTTTGCGCTGCAAGCCCAGCTCGGCCAGATTTCACGCTCGCCCCGCTGGGCCACGGCGTATAAATTCCCGGCTATCCAGGCCACGACCACCGTCCTGAATATCGTTCCGCAAGTTGGCCGGATCGGCACGTTGACCCCGGTGGCCGAGTTGGCTCCGGTCCATATCGGCGGCGTGACCGTCAAAAGCGCGTCCCTGCACAATATGGATGAAATCAAACGCAAGGACATCCGTATTGGCGATACCGTAATCGTCGAGCGCGCCGGCGATGTCATCCCCTATGTGGTGAAAACAATCCCGGAGAAACGTACCGGCCGGGAACGGAGCTTTGTGATGCCGGCCACCTGCCCCGTATGCGGGGCACAGGTCGCCCGCGAGGAGGGTGAGGCCGCGTATCGCTGCACCGGCCCGTTCTGTCCGGCCCAACTCAAGGAAAGCCTCAAATTCTTTGCCGCCCGCGGCTCTATGGACATCGACGGGTTGGGGGAGAAAATCATTGACCAGCTGGTTGACAAGAAACTCGCTCAAGACCCCGGCGACCTCTACCTGCTGACCGCTGAGCAGCTTGCCGCGCTCGACCGGCTGGGGGAAAAATCCGCCCACAATCTGGTCGCTGCTCTTGAGCGCAGCAAGACCACCACCCTGCCCCGCTTGATCGCCGCCTTGGGTATCCGCCACCTGGGCGAAGCCACGGCCCGTCAGTTAGCCGAGTATTTCGGTGATCTGGATCGCATCATGCAGGCCGAGGAGGAAGCCCTGCAGGACGTGCCCGATATCGGGCCGGAGGTCGCGCGGAGCGTGGCCGCTTTTTTCGGGCAGGAACGCAACCGGGCCGTTGTCAAGAAACTGCTTGACACGGGGGTGCACTTCCCACGGCTTGAGGCCAAGCCGGCCGGCCGCCTGCACGGGCAGACCTTCGTCCTGACTGGCAGCCTGGCCAGCCTGACCCGACCGCAGGCCAAACAGCGCCTCGAAGCCCTTGGCGCAAAGGTCACGTCCAGCGTCTCAAAAAAGACGGACTACGTCGTCGCCGGCATCGACCCCGGCTCAAAACGCGACAAGGCCGAAAAGCTGGGAGTCCCTATTCTGAGCGAAGAAGAATTGTTGGAGAAATTATGAGCGGCGCCGAGCCGCTAGGCTCTGCTGCTCCTGAATGCTTGGCTGGAGTCCGCCGTGTATGAGGAGGAAACTATGGACTTGGTACTCTTGGGCAAACAGGAGCGGGTCGGAACGCTGACGCTCAATCCTCCCGAGAAGCTGAACGCGATGAACCCGACGCTGTTGGAGGAATTTTCTGAGGCAATCGCCTCGGTTGGCGCGGATGAGGAGATCAAGGTCCTCATCATCCGGGGTGCCGGGCGGGCTTTTTCGGCCGGCTATGACTTGGCCGCTGGAGGGGGAGGAAAAACCGTCGATACCGACCGCACCGAGCTGCAAAGAATGATTGAGCGCTGGCTCAGCCTGCGCGAGCTGCCCAAGCCGGTGATTGCCATGGTCCACGGCTACTGCCTGGCCGGGGCGAGTCAGATCTGCGCCTGCTCTGATGTCATTTTCATGGCCGACAATGCCCGGCTCGGCTTTCCGTCACTACCCGCCGGAGCGGGCTTTGTGAGTTCGATGTGGAACTGGCTGGTCGGACCGCATCGAACCAAGTATATGGCGTTTTTGCCGGGCAGTCAGATCAGTGGCAAAGAGGCCGAGGCCATGGGCTTCGCCACCCGGACCTTTCCGGCTGAAACCTTAGAGGCTGAGACCTATCAATACGCTCGGCGGGTGGCCAAGGTACCGGCGGAAAAGCTGCGACTGGAGAAGCTGGCGATCAATCGCGCCATGGACCTGCAAGGTTTTCGGACCGCCGTCCTGTCAGGCGCGGAATACGACGCCATTTTTCACTTCGGCTCGGGTAATGACGAGATTCTACGCGTCAGAAAAGAACGCGGGCTACGCGGTGCAATCCAGTGGTATGAAGAGCAATGAACGGGGGCACTTCTCCCGGCCTGATTCGGACGTCGCCCTCGGCCTGCGAGGGTGGTCGCCTTTTGTCTGCGGGCTGGAAGCCCGCACTCCCAGTGAGACAGCCCCTACACACGACCGCGTAAATCGTGGGTCATGCGGATGGCGGCCTCTCGGCCGCTATAATAGCCGGGCAGATGTTTGATTTGGCGGTAGCCGAGACGGCGGTAGAACGCCTGGGCGCCGGGATTATTGGCGCGCACCTCTAAATTGACGACCGGGATACCACCGGTACGGGCTACCTGCTCTTGCCACTCAACCAGACGCTGCCCTATCCCCAACCGGCGGGCAGCAGGCTCGACTGCAAGCAGGTTCAGATGGGCCCGCTCGGCGTAAAACTGCATAATGGCAAAACCGACCAACCTCCCCGCGTGCCAGGCCGTGAGGACATTGCTGTCACGTCCGCGAATATGCGCGGCCACCCGGCGGGCGGTCCATGTCCACGCCAAGCCGTGCTCGACCAGGTCACGCGACATAAGCGCGATACGCTGCGCATCGCGCAGCCGCGCGAGTTTCAGTTCAGTGTGGTCTGGTTGTGGAGCAGTCGCCATACAGTATTACATCGAGGTAGAATTGTTCGTTGAAATACGATCTTTCTCTCCGGTCGCTCCCCACTGCCGGGCACGGGCGACAAATTCAGCCTGGTGTAAAGGCCAGTCGTGTAAGAGCGCAGGGTCGAAATCTGCGCCGTTCGGCCAGACAAGGGTGTGCACTTCTGAGTCTATGCTCACCTGATCGAAGGCGACAGGGTCCTGTAGTGGTCCATACAGTTCGCCGGCGAGGACAGGCTGAAAGTCAATCGTTTGTTCAGTTTCATCGTCAAAGCAAATACGGAGCGTATAAGGAGCCAATCTCTTAAATGATTTGACCCTGTATATACGGGTAATGATCCCGAAGAACCTACTCAACTCAGGCATGGCAGCATCCTACGCCCTGAGATAAAGAAGGCAACTCTCACCAGCCTTTCTGGGAGTGCGGCCATCTTGGCCGCGTTTCAGTGCGGGCTTCCAGCAGGATAGTCCCCAATCCCTCCTCTTCCCCCCCCTTGCTTACACTCACGGCGTTTTAAGGCAACTCTCACCAGCGCCGGCTTCTTATACTGGGAGCGCGGCCATCTTGGCCGCGTTGCGGGCTTCCAGCCCGCACTCCTAATTGAAGCCCGTCCCCCTAGGTGGTATGACACGGACGATCCAATACAGAAAGCGAGCAATAGACATACCCATGGAGACGCAATCAAGCCCACAGTCCCTGACCGGTGCGGAAGTTGCCATTCAGACCGCGGCCGCGGCCGGCATTGATGTCTGTTTTGCCAATCCGGGTACGACCGAGTTATACCTGGTGCAGGCCCTCGACCGCTGTCCGGGTATCAAACCGGTGCTGGCGGTTTTTGAGGGCGTGTGTACCGGCGCGGCCGACGGCTATGCGCGGGTCGCCGGACGTCCGGCCCTGGCCCTGCTCCATTTAGGCCCGGGGCTGGCCAACGGACAGGCCAATTTGCATAACGCCCGCAAAGCCCACTCGCCCGTGGTGTCCATCGTGGGTGAACATGCCACCTGGCATATTGCCGCTAACGCCCCGCTGACCGCGGACATTGAAACCCTGGCCCGGCCCATGTCCGAATTTGTCCTGACCGCGAAAAGTCCGGACACGGTCGGCCAGGACATGGCCGAGGTCATTGCCCGCGCGGCCCAGTTGCCAACCGGCCCGACCACCCTGATTCTGCCGGGCGATATCCAATGGGCAAGCGTCAACACCTCACCCGTCCAGCCGAAGATTGCCGCGCCCGCGCCGCCGGATGTGGACGAGACCGAACGCGCGGCCCGGGCGCTCCGTGCGGGCCAGACTGCGCTGGTGCTGAGCGGCAGTGCGCTGCGCACCGCCGGGCTGCAAGCCGCCGACCGGATCGAACAGGCGACCGGCTGCCGGGTGCTGGCACCGACTTTTCCGCCCATTCAGGATCGCGGTATCGGCCTGATCTCCCCGGACAAAATCCCCTACGCCCCGGAACCGGCCACGCAACTCCTGGAGCCGTATAAGAATGTCATATTGGCCGGAGCGCACGAACCGGTCGCGTTTTTTGGCTATCCGAATACCCGCAGCAGTTTGTGCGCGGAGGATGTGCAGCTTATTCAGTTATGTAGTGCCGATATTGATCCGGCGACCGCGCTCGCCGCGCTCGCCGATGCGCTTGACGCACCCGCCGGACGCACGGCGCCGGCCCTGCCCCGTCCGGAAGTGCCGAGCGGCCCCCTCACGCCGGCCAATATGTGTAGAGCCCTGGCTGCGGCCCAGCCCGAGGGCGCGATTGTCATGGATGAGGGTGCAACCGCGGGGTTCGCCTATCATGGCATGGCCGGCGGAGCCCCGCCGTTTACCTATATGGCGCTGACGGGCGGCTCGATCGGCCAAGGACTGCCGTGTGCGGTGGGAGCGGCGGCCGCGGCCCCGGATCGTCCGACCATCTGCCTCGAAGGCGACGGCTCTTCGCTGTACACCATTCAGTCCTTGTGGACGATGGCGCGCGAGCAACAGAACCTGACCAGTATCATTTGCAAGAATAGAGCCTATTCCATTTTACGCTGGGAGTTGGAACGCGCCAAGATGACACCGGGAGAGGCCAGCCTGGCGCTGACGGCGCTCGATTCTCCTGAGTTCGACTTTGTGAAATTAGCCGAGGGCTTTGGTGTGGAAGGCCGAGCGGTGCATACCACGGAGGAACTCAACGAGGCTCTCCAGTCCGCCTTCAAAAACCCAGGACCGCTGCTCATCGAGGCCAATCTCGAATAGGAGCGTCGCGCTACCCGTTGCACGATCATGAACATTCCGTCCGGGCTGTACCGGCCCTCCCTGGCCCTGCTGACCGACCTCTACCAGCTCACCATGGCGTATGGTTATTGGAAGTCAGGGCTCGCCGAGCGGGAGTCCGTTTTCAATCTCTTCTTCCGCCACAACCCCTTTGGGGGAAGCTTCAGCATCGCCTGCGGCCTTGAATACATGGTGGATTTTCTGCGTCACTTTCGGTTCGATGCGGACGACACGGCCTTTCTGACCGAGGTGTGCGGTGCTGACGGCAAACCTCTGTTCGACCGGGCGTTTCTTGACGCCTTGGAGTCCATGCGGTTCAGTTGTCAGGTCGATGCCATCCCGGAAGGCACGCTGGTTTTTCCACCCGAGCCTTTGGTCCGCGTCCAAGGACCGCTGATGCAGTGCCAACTCATCGAGACGGCGCTGCTCAACCTGATCAACTTCCAGACGCTGGTCGCGACCAAAGCCGCTCGGATCTGCCTGGCGACCGGCGGAGAACCCGTCCTGGAGTTCGGCCTGCGCCGCGCCCAGGGCATCGACGGGGGCCTGACGGCCAGCCGGGCCGCGTATATCGGCGGCTGTGATGCGACCTCGAACGTGCTGGCCGGCAAGCTGTTCGGGATTCCGGTCAGAGGGACGCACGCGCATAGCTGGGTGATGGTCTTTGATGACGATCTGGAAGCGTTCCAGACCTATGCCGAGGCCATGCCCAATAACTGCATCTTTCTGGTGGATACCTACAACACTCTGGAAGGGGTACGGCAGGCCGCCCAGGTAGGGCAATGGCTGCGGGCTCACGGCCATGAAATGATCGGCATCCGGCTCGATTCGGGCAACCTGGCCCAACTCAGCATCGCAGCCCGGAACATCCTGGACGACGCCGGCTTTCCCGACGCCCGCATTGTCGGCAGCAGTGATCTGGACGAACGCCTGATCACCCAACTCAAGGAGCAGGGTAGCACGATTGATGTGTGGGGGGTGGGAACGAAACTCGTGACCGCGTACGATCAGCCCGCCCTGGGCGGGGTGTATAAGCTGACCGCGATCCGCGCTCCGGATGGCTCGTGGCAGGACAGGATCAAGCTGTCGGAAGAGACGGTGAAAGTGACCAATCCGGATATTCCCCAAGTCCGCCGTTACCACACGCACCAAGGGTTTCTGTGCGACGTGATGTATGGCAAAGAGGCGGACCTCACAGACGGCTGCACCATGGTCGATGTGAGCGATCCGGCCACACGCCGCAGGGTTTCGGGGGACACGGCTTTTTCTGACTTATTGGCACCGGTGTTCCGTCAGGGCAGAGCCGTCTACGACAGTCCGTCCCTGACACGCATCCGACAGCGTACCCAGGAGCAGCTCGCCAAACTCCCCGGCGAGATCACCCGCTTGAACCGGCCCGGACAGTATCCGGTCGGGCTTGAAGAGAGCCTGTACGAGCGCAAGGTCCAACTCATCCGTCAGGCGGAAGTCCATTCCGCTTGACGGAACCTGAGCCTGGTAATTTGCAGCCCTCCATGTCATGTTCTCTTGCAGACAGGAGGGAACTATGGAGCTGCAAGATATCCTGTACGAAAAGCGTGGTCCGGCGGCCTGGATCACCCTTAATCGTCCGACCGTGCTGAATGCCCTCTCGCCCGCGCTGATCTGGAGTCTCAAGCAGGCCTGTACCGACGCGCAAGAGGATGCCCAGGTGCGGGCGGTGGTCTTCACCGGCGCGGGTCGGGGATTTTGTGCCGGCGCTGATATCAGCACCATGGAGCACACACGTCTGGATGATTTTCGAACGTTTCTGCACGAGCTGGCGGCGACCTGGTCGTTGATCCGCACCCTGCCCAAGCCCACCATCGCGGCCATTAACGGCGTGGTCGTTGGCGCGGGCTTCGAGCTGACTCTGGTGTGCGATTTCCGCATTGCCGCAAGCACCGCCCGCATCGGGTCGGCCGAGGTCAATATCAACCAGCCCATGACCAACGGCTCCACGCATATCCTGCCCCGCCTGGTTGGCGAGACCAAGGCCAAGGAACTCGGCATGACGGGGGATATTATCGAGGCTACCGAGGCCGAGCGGATTGGCCTGCTCACCGCCTGCGTGGAACCGGATGCGCTCGAAGAGCGTGTCAACACCCTGGTCGATACCCTGGTCAGCCGTGGACCGATTGCCATCTCCCAGGTCAAACAGTGCTTTGCCCGCAACCGGGACGTTGACATCGAGACGGCCATCATGGGCGAGAATGAAGCCGCGACCGCGTGCTTTTTATCGGCTGATCAACAAGAAGGCCTGCGGGCCTTTCGTGAAAAACGCGCTCCACGCTGGTCGGGTACATAAGGGCCGAGCGGAGGGCAAAAGGAGGCGGAAGATGAAAATTCGCAACACCTCGCATATTGCCATTGGGGTCAGCAATATGGAGCAATCGCTCGCATTTTATCGTGACATCTTGGGGCTGCGGGTCACCCTGGACGATCCGCAGGAGAATCCGGGCGGGGCGTTGGCCAAGCCGCGTCACGGAGTGTATCTGCGTTGGGACGACGGACCGGATGCCACTTTTCTCGTCCTGTCGGAGAACCAGCCGGTTTCCGGTGGGGCGCTCAGCCTCAATCAGGTTGGTATTCACCATTTTGCTTTTTGGGTGGACGACCTCGAAGCCACATTTGAAAAAGTCCGGGCCGCCGGGGTGCCGATCGTCATGCCGCCTACAACCTTTGATAGCGTGGCCTATGGCGAAGAGCCGGGCGGACAGGTCCTGACCACGCTCTTCAAAGACCCCGACGGTATCGTGCTGCAACTCGACCAACGGGTGGCATAAAGGAGGACATATGGCACTGGGACAGAATAAGGTCGAATACGAGGTCATCGAAGGCTGGGAACAACTGCCCGAAGGCTGGTCGTTTGTTGAGGTGGCCGGGGTCGCGACCGACTCGCAGGACCGGGTGTATGCCTTTAACCGGGGTGAGCATCCCATGATCGTGTTTGATCGGGACGGCACGTTTCTGAACGCCTGGGGAGAAGATATCTTTACCAACGCTCACGGCATTTTTATCGGTCCCGATGACACCATCTATTGTGCCGACAACTTCGACCATACGGTCCGTCTCTTCACCCCGGACGGTACGCTCATCAAAACGCTGGGCGAGAAAGACAAACCCGCGGAGACCGGTTTTCAGGCCTGGACTACACCGGTCCAACAATCCGCCGGTCCGTTTAATATGGTCACCAACGTCGCCCTCTCACCCCAAGGCGATATGTATATCGCCGATGGCTATGGCAACGCGCGGGTGCATAAATTCTCGGCCGCGGGAGAACTGCAGTTCTCCTGGGGGGAGCCCGGCAGTGGCCCCGGACAGTTTAAAATACCTCACGCGATTGCCGTTGACCGGCGCGGACGGGTATATGTCGCCGACCGGGAGAACTCGCGCATTCAGCTTTTTAGCGGGGAAGGCGAGTATGTCACCGAGTGGACGCATGTGAATCGACCGGACGATCTGTATATCGACGAGGACGAAAATCTCTTTGTCGCCGAACTGGGATTCAAGGTCGCGTCTATGCCGAATAATATGGGGGCCGCGGTACCGCCGCACGAACCACACGCGTGCGTGACCGTGCTCACGCTGGATGGAGAGGTCCAACACCGCTTTGGCGGGCATGGCCTGGAGCCGGGCAATTTCTATGCGCCGCACGGCATCTGGGCCGACTCGCGAGGCGATCTCTACGTTAGCGAGGTGAACTATAGCGCCGGCGGGAGACAAGGCTTGATCCCTCTTGACGGTCATGTGCTGCAAAAATTCGTGCGCCTCCAGAAGTGAAAGCAACCCGGAGACAGACGTATGGTACGCGTTGCGGTTCTGGATGATTATCAGGACGTTGCTCGAAAGATGACCGACTGGAGCGTGCTGCCGGCGGACGTTGAGGTCGCGGTGTTCCGCGACCACCTCACCGACCAGGCCGCCGTGGCCAGGCGGCTCAAGGACTTCGACATCGTCATGGCGATGCGGGAACGGACGCCCTTCCCGCGTACGCTGCTGGAGCAGCTCCCACGGTTGCGATTATTGACCACAACGGGCATGCGCAACGCCGCCATCGATATGCAGGCCGCCGCAGACTGTCACGTCCTGGTGTGCGGAACCGGCGGTGTCCTGTATCCGACCGCCGAACTCACCTGGGGTCTGATTTTGTCGCTCCTGCGGCATATTCCAGACGAAGACCAGGCCACCCGAGCGGGGCGCTGGCAGGTGAGTATGGGCCTGGGTCTGCATGGCAAAACACTCGGGCTGATGGGCCTGGGACGGTTGGGGTCAGAGGTGGCCAGAGTCGGCAACGCCTTTCAGATGGACGTCATTGCCTGGAGTCAAAATCTGACCGCCGAGCGCGCGGCTGAGCGCGGTGCGACCCTGGTCAGTAAAGACGAACTCCTGGCCCGTGCGGATATTCTTTCGATTCATCTGGTTCTGAGCGCGCGGTCACGGGGTCTCATCGGACACCAGGAACTTAACCGGATGAAGCCCACGGCCTATTTGATTAACACCTCGCGGGGACCGATTGTCGACGAGGCCGCGCTCATCGCGGCCCTCCATGATGGAACGATCGCAGGCGCAGGCCTGGATGTGTTTGACGAGGAACCCTTGCCCCTGGATCATCCACTGCGGCGCACGGCCAACACCGTCATCACGCCCCATATCGGCTATGTGACGGAGGAGACGTATACAGTCTTCTTTGCCGAGACGGTCGAGAATATTCAGGCCTTTTTACAGGGCGCTCCGGTGCGGGTGTTGCATTAAACTCGCGTACGCAGCCAATCTGTGTAGGCTTCCATTGCCTGCTCCCTTCCTTGGAGGGGCGGCATGGGTCGGTCCCCTACTCGACCGCCGTAATGGTAAAATTCTGACTATTCTGTTGCCATTCCAGGGTCACCGTCTCGCTCGGACTCGGAAAGTCCGCTGCCTCGCAGTTCGCTGTAGGCGCTAATACGTTTGGAAAGTCCTCATACGCAATCCCGCTGCTCTTTGCGCACCTAAAATTGGGGACTTACTGCACAAAGCTTGATAGGCGGCGTAGCGGGCACCGCCGAGTTCACGCGAACTCGGCGATCGACAGCACCAGCCGTACCAAATCCGCCTGCCGGGAGAGGCCTTGCTTGTGGTAGATCTGCTTTAAGTGCCAATGGATGGAGCTTTCCTGCCGTCCCGTCGCCACGGCAATCTCGTGCACGGTCTTACCTTCTGCCAACCAGACCGCGACCTGGCTCTCCCTCAGTGTGAGGCCCAGGGCCTCGGCCACTAGGCTCGGATCAATGCGAGCCCGATACTTCGGCTCGGCTATCAATACGAGCGCAGCGACACGCCGCGCTCCAAAATCCATCCGCGGAGCGACTACGGGTTTGACGTGCACCACGAACGGCAGCGCCACGGACGAACGGTGGATCAGCATCGACTCACTGACAGCGACGGTCCCGGAGGTCGGCAGCGCCCCAGCTACCAGCCTCTCGAGCCGGGCGTGGGTGGCCGGATCGTAGGCACGCAGCTCCCCGTCCCGATCCGACACCCCGTCGCCGCGCCGCAGAATAGCACGGGCACGGTCATTCGCCTCCACGATCCGCCCATACCGGTCCAGGTGGATGACACCAATCCGGGGATTGCCAAGCAGGTCGGTCACGGATGCGCCCCACGCTTGGGCGCTGATCAGCGCCTGCCGGACGCGGACAAATTGTCGGATATGGGGCAGCAGTCCTTTAATCATCGCAAGCTGCGAGGTCTCCCAGCCGCCCGGGGCGACCGGATCAGCAATAATCCAGGCGATGTGAGAGCCATTGGGCTCGGCGAGGCGCACATTCAGGCCATCCTGGCCCCTGGCTCGGGACAAAAACTCATTGTAGGTGGACGATGTCTTCAACTCCTCGGCCGTGTACAGGTCGGGAACGTGCACCACATCACTGTCGGGCAGTTGCCAGAAGCGAGACAGGGTTTCATCTATAGAGCGGTAGATTTCGAGGTACTCGCGCTCCAAATCTTCACGGCGCTCCCCCCGGTAGTAGAGCCCAGCGGAGGAGATGCTCTGGACATCGCCCTTTAGACCTTCGCCGATCCCCAGAGCACTGCCCTGCATGCCGCAGGCATCATCGATCAGAGCCGAGGTGTCTGGCCAATAGGCATCATCGAGCATAGCGTCGTGCAACGACGCCAGGATACGTTCAAACGCGTCTTGGTCACTCATACCGCCGACTTTCCCTTCATGCACCAATGCTCGGCCTAGCCAGCCCGCTATACCCAGGGCAATCCGTGTGACGTCAGGGATGCCGCCGACCAGACACAAGGCTATATCGGGTACCGGTAGATTGCGACCACTGCGCCACAGAGGCTGGACATCAGGAGCAGCGAGGGTGCAGGTACCAACGCTTCTGGAACGCTCCTATACACCATTCCGTCGCGTCTTACACACCTAGAATTGGGGGGATCATACGAAAAATTTAGAGAATACCCTAAAATTATAGGGCTATCAGTAGGCACCGCCTAAGGGTCTAGGAGCAGCTGGACCATCCGCTGAGACGCGAGGCAAACACCTCATCACTCCTCATATCGGCTATGTGACGGCGGGAACGTATCAAGCTTTGCCGAGACGGTGGGGAATATTCAAGCATTTTTGAAGGGTGTTCCCGTGCGGGGCGACCAACCGCTCTCTACGACACAGAGCGGTCTGCCTTACTCCAGCCGTTGCGCAATCTCGGCATATGTGTCCAGGAAGGGCAGAATCACCTCGCGGCCTTCGGTCGGAATGCGCACGGCGGTTCTGACGGCTCCCATATCCCGGTAGCGCCCCAGGCGTTGCTCGTCCGGGGTGTCGATGCAGAAGAACGAGATGGGAATGGAGCCTAGGGCACGCCCGGCTTTTTCCACGCGTTCGTTCAGGTCGGCCACGGCGGCCGGCCAGTCGTCAATCAGGGTCTCGATGGGCAGCCAACCGTCGCAGTGATCGGCTACGCGCTGCCGGCCCAGTTTGGAGCTCATGCTGCCCAGAATGATGGGCGGGTGCGGCACGGTCAGCGGCTTGGGGTAGGACCAGACCCGGTCGAAGTTCACGAACTCGCCGTGGTAGGAGGCTTCTTCCTGCGTCCACAGGGCTTTCATGGCCTCGATATGCTCTTTGAAGACCTGCCAGCGCCGGTTGGGTGGGGTGCCGTGGTTCTGCATTTCCTCCCGAATCCAGCCGGCCCCCACGCCGAACAGGAAACGGCCGTTGGAAATACGGGCCAGGGTTGCCACCTGCTTGGCCTGGTACAAGGGCTCGTGCTCGATAACCAGTGAGACCCCGGTGCCCAACAGGATTTTCTCGGTCACGGCCGCGGCCGCGGCCAGACTTGAGAACGGATCGGACATGTGGATGTATTCTTTGGGCAGCGGGCCACCGGCCGGCCAGGGGGTTTCCCGGCTGGCCGGAATATGGGTGTGTTCGGGCACCCACAGGGACTCAAAGCCGCGCTCCTCGCAGGCGACCGCCAACTCTGCCGCCGGCATGGTGTATTCGGTATTAAAACTGAAGATACCAAGCTTCATACACCTGCTCCTTCCAGATCAAAGGGTCTCAGACGAATTCGAGCTCCCGGTCCATGGCCGTGGTAGAGCGGTAATAGCACGTCTGCCGGGCCTGGCCGGTGGCGTCTTTGGTATGACACACTCCGCCCTTGCGTGGGATGACGCGGTACAGCACGGAATTCTGTTCGCAGTTGACGCGGACGTCGATCAGATCGAGCACATCGCCCGAGGTGGCGCCCTTGCGCCATAACTCGTTGCGTGAGGTGGACCACAGCACGGCTTGTCGGGTTTTGAACGTCTCCCGGAGTGCCAGGTCATTCGCATAGCCGATAAACAGCACCTCGCCATTCTCGGCGTGTTGCAAAACGACCGGGATGACATCCTGGTCGGTTTCGGCGACCTTGCGTAACTTCTTAAAATCGAGGGTAAGTGCCTTGCCTTCTTCAAGGGTATTCATGCGGGGACACCTCTTCCTAATAGCCTGCGTCTTCGTACGGTCCCAGACCGCGTTTGTAGATCAGGAGTTTTCGCTCGAACGAGCAGACTTCCTGTCCGTCCTGATTGACCGCCCGGGTCCGGACGTGCAGAACGGCCTGAGCCGGGCGGGAGCGCGATTCCCGTTTGTCGAGCAGTTCGGACTCGGCATAAATCGTATCGCCGGCTTTCACCGGAGTCGGCAGTCTGACCTCGGTCCAGCCGAGGTTGGCCACGACCTTATTGAAGGTTTTGGTTGTCATGGCGGTGACCGCGCTCACCACCAGGGTTTCGCTGATGACGTTTTCTCCGCCATGGACCTGGTGATTATAGACCGCGTCGGCGGTACGGGCGGAGAGGTCGGCAGACCGAAAAGTATGTTGCCGATTGTCCTCAGCGGTAAACGTTCGTCCCGGTCGGTGTTCAAAGACCTGACCAACTTCAAAGTCTTCAAACTCGATGCCCGCGATCTCCATGAACACGTTTTCTTCAAGTTTTCGGTGCGAATGAAACTGACTCATGGTCGTGTCCCTTCGGTCTAGTAATTGACGGCTTCAAAGGGCACGGCGTCACGTTTATACACCAGCAGGTCATAGCCCATCACGCACACGAGCTTGCCGTCTTGATTGATGCCTCTGGTTTCGACCGTAAGCTTTCCACACGCGGTATCGCCCTCAACGTCCTCCTTGGCGGTAATCTCGGTCTCGGCGTAGAGCGTGTCTCCGCCAAAGACAGGGGCTGTCATATTGAGCGCGGACCAGCCGAGGATGCGCGTTTTCTTGAAAAACGTCTTCCAGGTCATGCCGATCAGGCGTTGCAGGGTCAGCGTGCTGACGACCAGAGGTTTTTTCCACTCGGTCTTGGAGGCGTAGTGGGCATCAAAGTGGATCATGGCCTGGTTGAGTGTATCAAACGATTCTTCAATATTGTCTTGTTGGGTAATCGTCAAACCGGGCCGATGTTTGAAAATCTGCCCGACCTGGAAGTCTTCGAAGTCGAGTCCGTAGCGTTCTCGAAACCGCTTCTCCCCAACCTGGATATGCGACGCATAGGCAAGTTCAGCCATACCAATACACTCCAATCTTCACCCTTCTGGCAGGTTGGTCAGCCTACCAGGAATCCTGTCGCTCGGGTAGGGTCTGCCCTGTCCCGGACAAGGCAATCTGGGGGAAGGCTGCGGGCGCGGTGCCCGCACGCCTGGAAGAAGCCGGCCCCCGTTTTTACGGGGGCGGTGTGTTTTCGCCGGAATGACGGGTTGCGGTATGCGGTGTCGAAAGGCGGTGGTCCAACCGGAAGAAGGTGGTGGATTATGCGAAATTCATCCGGCCGACGGGGCTAGGCGCCGCCCTGGCTGGCGTCGACGCTCCACATCCCTGAGCCATGCGCGGAGATAAACAAAAAGGCAAAACAGTAGACAACGGCCAACTCGCCTTGATTCTGTATCGGGAGAAGCGCATTCATGCCGTGCGCCATCCAGTAGGCGGCCGCCATCAGGCCGCTACAGATAAAGGCCGCCCAACCGGTCATCAGCCCGATCATCACCAACGCCCCACCGACCAGCTCAATAGTCCCCGCGCCGTAGATGATAAACGCGGGTGCTTCCGGTGGCGGTAAGGGAAAGCCCAACAGCTTCTGGGTCCCGTGGAAGAGGAAGGTAAATCCCAAGACGATCCGCATCAGCGCATATGTCTGTCCCCCATATGCTTCCATGAACGAAGCCATAGCATCCCTCCTTTAGTCTGGAATGCTTTCGTCATAGCAAGGTTGGAGAGAGAATATCAAGCGAACTTTTGGAGCATGGGCGCGTACTCGTCCAGAAACGCATACACCCGCCCCCGGTCTTCGGTCGGTATGCGGACAACGGTCCGGACCGCGCCGTAGTGCTGAAAGCGCTCAAGGATATGCGCCTTTGGCGCGTTGGTACAAAAACAGGTAATCGGAATAGACTGCGGATCGCGCCCAATAGACTCGGCGTATTCATGCATTTTCGCAATCGAACCCGGCAGGTCTTCGACTGCGGCCGCAACCGGAATCCAGCCATCACACAGATCGACGACGCGCTTGAGCGCAATTTTTGAGCTCAGGCTGCCGAGCAGAATCGGCGGATGCGGCACGGTCAACGGCTTGGGATAGGACCAGATCCGATCGAAGTTGACAAACTCGCCGTGATACGAGGCCTCGTCTTGCGTCCACAATGCCTGCATGGCCTCAACGCGCTCGGTCAAGACGGTCCAGCGCCGATTGGGCGGCGTGCCGTGATTACGCATTTCTTCTTTATTCCAGCCCGCGCCGATGCCGAACAGAAACCGGCCCTGAGAAAGGCGATCCAGAGAGGCAATTTGCTTGGCCTGGACAATGGGATCATGCTCGGTCACGAGCGAAATCCCCGTCCCCAGCTTGAGCGTCTGTGTCACCGCGGCCGCGGCCGCCAGCCCGATAAACGGATCGGACATATGCACATATTCTTTGGGCAGCTCGCCACCACCGGGAAATGGCGACTCCCGGCTGGCCGGGATATGCGTATGCTCCGGCAGCCACAAGGATTCATAACCCCGCTCCTCGCAGGCAACCGCCAGTTCATCCGCGGCCATGGTGTACTCGGTGTTATAACTAAACACGCCGATATGCATACAGACTCCTTCGCGGTTGCCGCTCTCCCCTTTTAGTACTTGGCCATTACCTTTTCGGCAAAGTCGGTCATCTGCCTGACCGGGTCGTCGTCCATGACCTGAAAGGCAAAGTGCGACAGGCCGGCGTCTTCGAGGGCGTGGATGCGCTCAATAATCTCGTCCGGCTGGCCAATGATGGCCACCACGTCGGCCAGTTCCGGCACGATAAATTCCGCCTCGTCCTCACGCGGATAAATGATATGGCCTTCATGGAGGGTAAGATGACGCGTGTCCGCGGGCAGCTCGGCCGCGTATTTTTTGTAGCGCTCTACCCATTCCGCCACCGCTGGAATGGGCGGCAGCAAAGCGGTTCCCCACTCTACCTGGACGTGCAGGAAATTCATGATGAACGGAGCGACCAAACTCATGATACGCGGCGTCGCGGTTGTCTCACCAGGAGAGAGGACAGCAGTAGGGAAGAAACATTTTGAGGGTACGTCGCCCGGTGATTTGCCGCGCTTGTGGGCCGCGTCGTCGATGATGGTCCGGGCCGCCCGCAATCCGTCCGGGTCTATGCCCCAGGTGATATGGCCGTCCGATTCCGAGCCGCAATAGGCCAGGGTCTTGGGACCCAGGGCCGAGATGCTGACCGTCACGGGGTCTTTGAGGTTGATATAACTGCGGTGCGGATGCAGAAAACGGACAGCGTGTTCTTCGCCCTCCTCCCGGAGCGTTCCCGTCTCACCGGCAAGCAGGGTCTGGATCAAGCGCACTTCCTTTTTCATACGCGTGAGGCTGATGGGTCGCAGGCCCATCGTCAGCCGGGCGGTGTTGCCTGTTCCCACCCCTAATTCCACCCGGCCGGGGGCGAGTTGGTTGATGGTCGCAATGGAATGGGCAATGGTCGGGGCCAGGCGCGTCGTCGGCACGGCCACGCCGGTCCCGAGTCGAATCGTGGAGGTCTTATGCGCGGCCAGGGCCATGGTCGCATAGACGTCCGAATAGATCATCTGCGAATCGTAAAACCAGGCTTGGCGATAGCCCAGCCGCTCGGCCAGTTCGACCAGTTCAAAATCGCCGACCCGCGCCGGAAAGGTCACCCCAAAATCCATCAGCTTCTCCTCTTTGAGTGGAATGCCGCATGCATATCGGGCCAGCGGGCAGAGGTCCAGCCGTAATAAGTTACTCGGCTATTGTGACGTGAGTCTGACCATGATGTACGCTCAGAGGCTGAATCATAGAGAATTAAGGAAGGATTACTATGTCTATCCGCACCGCCAGAGATGCAGACATCCCGCGAATGGTCACTATCGCAGAGACCAAGCGGATTGAGTATGAGGGATACTCCCCCGTCTTTTGGCGGAAAGCGCCTGATTCATCCCCCAAACAGGAGTTATTCTTTCAGCGCCTGCTTACCAGCCCCGATGTGATCGCACTCGTTGCCGAGGTGGAAGATACCCTCTTGGGGTTCATCATCGGCGCGGTCACGATGGCCCCTCCGATTTACAACCCTGGAGGCCTCGTTTGTATCATTGACGACTTTGCGGTTGCCAAGCCGCAGGAGTGGGACTCAGTCGGAGCGGAGCTTCTTGCGGCAGTGGAGCGCGAAGCAAAAGCTCGTGGTGCTGTACTATCGGTCGTCGAGTGCCCTCAGCGGGACCAGACGAAACGTGCCATGCTACAGAAAGCTGGAGCGGATGTCGCCTCGGAGTGGTATGTGAAGCCACTTGAGAGCTGGCCCTGAGAGCACGGCCTAACAAAGCCGTTCCACTCGACCGCAGCCCTGTACCGGCTCAGAACGAACGTGAGAGGAGACGGTTGGAGTGTATATAGGGACTCTGTAACGCCAAACTATTCCTCACTTGAATAGCAATAGCAGTTGCGGACCTTCCCATTGCCCGGTATAGCGGGATAGATACAGACTGCATATCCTAATGGGAATACGGAACTTCAAAAATAAAGGGACGGAAGACATCAACTATGGCAGGAACTCAAAAGATGCCCTCAAGATACTGCCGAAAATGTTACACCGCAAAGCACGGGTCAAGTTAGCTCGTCTCGGGGCCGCAACGTCAATGCAAGATCTTCGAGAAATCCGAGGCAACCGTCTTGAGATGTTGAAGGGCAATAGAAAGGGCCAGTACAGCATTCGCATCAACGATCAGTATCGCGTTTGTTTCCGGTGGGAAAACAAGCAGGCCACTGATGTCGAGATTGGCGACTACCACTCATGAAATCAGGGAGGTCCCTCAATGGAAAAGATACACGTCACCCCAGTCCATCCGGGTGCAGTCTTGCAAGATGAGTTAGAGGAAATCAGACTCACACAAACGGCCCTAGCTAAGCACATCGGAGTGTTACCTAAGACAGTCAATGAAATTTGTCGGGGGAAACGGGGTATTAGTGCAGAAATGGCGATGAAGTTGTCAAAAGCACTAGGAGGGGGTCCTCAATTTTGGCTCAACCTGCAAAATAATTGGGAGTTAAGCCAACTTAACGAGAGTGATTTTGCAAGCATTGAGACTATCGCCGCATAAGAGTGTAACCATGCAGTGCTACGCCGGATGCCCGGTTACTTCAACACTCTCAACCCGCTCGGCCTGCTCTTCCCGCTCCCAGCCGGTTCGTATGAACCGTCGCCTCGTATCCGACTTGGAGACTTACAAACGCCTACAATCCCTTTCCTCGGACGGTCTGACTGGATGGCGCTCAGGTGTAAAGCACGACTGTAGTCGGGTCTTCGAGTTCTCAGTCAAGGACGGAGAATTGACCAACGGCCTTGGTGAAGTCGTATCGCTGGAGACCGATGTTGTCTTTCCTCTGTTGAAGAGTTCCGATGTCGCCGGTCACCGTCCCCCCCGGAAATACCTCTTGGTTCCTCACCGGTCCATGGAGGAATCGTCGCTCGAGCTTCGCAGTCACGCGCCTCGGGCGTGGCAATACTTAACTGCTCACGAACGGACTCTGGAAGCCCGCGCTAGTGCTGTCTACAAGAAGAGGCCAAAGTTCTCGATCTTCGGAGTCGGGCCATACTCCTTCGCCCCTTGGAAAGTCGCAATCTCTGGACTCTACAAGAACCTACGTTTCACAAAGATCGGACCGATCAATGGCCAGCCCATACTGCTTGACGATACCTGCTACTTCTTCCCGTGTGACAGCGAGGAAGAATGCCTGTCTCTGTACGAGCTCGTGTCATCGCCGCTTGCGCTCGAGTTCTGGTCATCCCTCGTATTCTGGGACTCCAAACGTCCGATTACGGCTAAGCTGCTGAATCTGCTGGACCTCGCCTGTCTGGCAAAGAAGACGGGAGCCTGGACTCCGACTACGCGGCGTATCGCGGAGCGGCAAATGACCCCCTACACGACCGGTTCGCACCAGCCCATGCTTTTTCGGGAATCGTCCTCCCGGTACGGATTGACGGAGAAAGTATTCAACCCTTTAGCCAACGATAAGAATAAGAAGTAGCACGGTATGTCTGCGAGCAGTATCGACCAGGCGATCGAACATCATATCAACGGTCAGTTGGACCAGGCCCTCGGACTCTACGTGCAGGCACTCCAAGAGGACCCGCAGACTCCAGGGGCTGCAGACCTCATATCGGCCATCCTCCGCACCTATCTCGAATTAGCCCTGGCTTTGATGAAAACAGGCCGCGACCCGGAAGCCATACGGAGCTTTCAGCGCGTCCTGGCCATCCAACCCGATGAGCCTGTGGCACATGCCTATCTCAGTCGGCTCTTCATCTCGAACAATGATTTCCCCCAGGCGACGCGGCACCTGCGCCACTATCTGCGCCTGGTGCCGGAGGATCATATCGGGGCCAAGCTGCTCCTCGCCTATACGGGCGCAGAGGCGGTCCCGGAGCGACCGGCACCGGCCTATATTACGCGCCTGTATGATAATTACGCCGCCTCGTACGACCAGAAGCTGGTGAGCAGTCTACGTTACCAGTGTCCGGAGTTGATTCGGGCGGCATTGCAGCGGCACTGCCGGGACAAAGTCGCCATTCTTGACCTGGGCTGTGGAACCGGCCTGTGTGGCCAGGCGGTCAGCTCGATGGCCACACGCCTGGATGGTGTGGACCTGTCCCCACAAATGCTGGCCAAAGCCCGACAGCGCGCGATCTATAATGAGCTGGCCGTGGGCGACCTTTACCCTTTTCTGGAGAAAAAGGCGGGCTGGTATGATGTGATTGTTGCCGCTGGCGTGTTTGAACATATCGGCGACCCCCGCCCTGTTTTTCGGGCCGCGTTCGGCGCACTCCGGGACTCCGGCTTGTTCATTTTCACGGCTGAGGACAACCCGACCCCGGAGCTGATCGTGAACAGCTCCGGGTACTATATGCACGGCCGGGCCTATCTGGCAGAGCGCGCGGCGCAGTGCGGATTCGCCGTCAGTTCTCTCGAATCGGTCACGCTGCGCCTTGATAACGGCAGGCCGGTCCGGGGACTGTGTGTCGTGCTGCGCAAGACCCCGTAGCGCCCTGGCAAAAAAGCCGGCGACGAGAGTCGGCCTACTCAACCGTCTCGACTGGCGGAACCGACTCTTCTTCTTCGCTGTCTGTCGGGGCGTAGGAAAACGTCAGCTTTTCCTCATCAAAGTCGATCTCGACCTCGCCCCCTTCTTGGAGCTGCCCAAACAGAATCTCATCCGCCAGCACCTGTTTCACCTCAGTCTGGATCAGGCGAGCCATCGGGCGGGCACCAAAGGTTTTGTCATAGCCCTTTTCCGCCAGATACCGGCGCGCGGCCGGCGTTAGCGTAATGGACACCTTGCGTTCGGTGAGCTGCTCGACCAGTTCCTTCACGAACTTTTCAACCACCCGCTCAATGGCCTGCATGGGCAGGGAGCGAAAGTGCACGATGGCGTCCAGGCGGTTCCGAAATTCCGGGCTGAAGAGCTTCTCAATCGCCTGCTGATCCTTGCCCTCGTTTGAGATATTGCCAAAGCCAATGGCATGCGCCGCTATCTCACGGGCGCCGGCATTGCTGGTCATGATAATAATCACATGCCGGAAGTCGGCCTTTTTGCCATTGTTGTCGGTCAGGGTGGCATGGTCCATGACCTGCAATAAAATATTGAACAGGTCGGGATGGGCCTTTTCGATCTCGTCCAGCAAGAGGACCGCGTGCGGATTGCGCGTGACTGCGTCGGTCAACAACCCGCCCTGATCGAAGCCGACGTATCCCGGCGGCGCCCCGATCAGACGCGAGACCGTGTGCTTCTCCATATACTCGCTCATGTCAAAGCGCAGAAATTGGAGGCCCAGGGTTTCGGCCAGTTGCTTGGCGACCTCGGTTTTGCCTACGCCGGTCGGCCCCGAGAACAGAAACGAGCCGACGGGTTTTTCGGGCTGGCCCAGGCCGGCGCGCGCCAGCCGAATAGCCCGCACCAGGGTTTCAATCGCCGTATCCTGGCCAAAGACGACTCCCTTGAGGTCGGCATCCAGACTTTGCAAGCGCTCTTTGTCCGAAGCGGACACGCTGCGGGGCGGTATCCGGGCGATCTTGGCCACAATGGACTCGATGTCGGTTTCATGAATGATCTTCTTGCCGTCTTCCTCCGGGGCGGGGCGAATCTGAAAGGACGCCCCCACCTCGTCGATTACATCAATCGCCTTGTCCGGCAGAAAACGATCATTGATATATTTTGCCGACAGTTCGGCCGCGGCCTTGAGGGCGTCACGCGTATATTCCACGCCGTGGTGTTCTTCGTAGTGCGGCTTGAGGCCGTTCAGAATTTCCACGGCATCTTCAATGCTCGGCTCGTGGACCTCAATTTTCTGAAAGCGCCGCGCCAGGGCGCGGTCCCGCTCAAAATAGCTCCGGTATTCATGATAGGTGGTGGCACCGATACAGCGCAGCTTGCCCGACGCCAACGCCGGTTTGAGGATATTCGAGGCGTCCATGGACCCGCCGCTGGTGGCCCCGGCCCCGACTATGGTGTGAATCTCATCGATAAACAGGATGGCCCCCGGTTGTTTGTCAAGCGCTTTCAGCACGGCTTTGAGCCGTTCTTCAAACTGACCCCGGAATTTTGTGCCGGCCAGGACGGAGCCCATATCGAGCGAGTAGATACGGACCTCTTTTAAGACCTCGGGCACCTCGCCCGCGGAAATCTTGAGCGCCAGGCCGTCTGCAATCGCGGTCTTGCCCACCCCCGAATCACCGACATAGATCGGGTTGTTCTTGCGCCGCCGGCACAGCACATGAATGGTTCGCTCGATCTCGATCTCACGGCCGATCAACGGATCGATATCCCCGTCTTTGGCCTTTTGCACGAGATCGGTGGTAAACGCCTCAAGCGGGTCTTTGACCGGACGGGGCTCGCCGTCTTCGTCCGGACTGTCCTGCGCGGAGCCGGGTCCGGCTTCTTCGTCGGACGGCGTTTTGGAAATGCCGTGCGAGATATAATTGAGGACATCCAGCCGGGTCACGCCGTGCTTCTCCAGGAGATAGACCGCGTGACTGTTGTCCTCGCGAAACAGGGCAACAAAGAAATTGCGCGTCTCAATGACTTCTTTGCCGGCGGATTGCACATGGGCAGCCGCCCGCTGCAAGACCCGGTGAAAGGCCAGGGTCTGCTGGGGGTCAACCTCACCGGCATCCTCCGGCAGCGATTCCAGATTCTCTTTGAGAAATTCCTCAAGGTCGGCTTGGAGCTCTTTGACGTCTCCGCCGCACTGCCGCACAATCTCGGCCACGGTCTCATCGAACAGCAGGGCGTGGAGCACATGTTCCAGACATAAGAACTCATGCCGCCGCCGCCGGGCTTCGTTAATCGCCAGACTAATCGTGACTTCCAGTTCTCGACTAATTCGCATGGTAAGGACTCCCGACCGCTCGCTAGGCTTCTTCCATACTGCACTTTAAGGGGAATTCATGTTTCTTGGCTAAACTCTCCACGCGGGAGACTTTCGCTTCCGCCACCTCATAGGTATACACGCCGGCCACGCCAGTCCCCTGCCGATGGACGTGCAGCATAATCTGGGTGGCCTTGGTCGCGTCGTGACGAAAGACGCTCTGGAGGATGTAAACCACAAACTCCATGGTGGTGTAGTCATCGTTATGTAACAAGACCTTGTAGAGCGGTGGCTTCTTGAGCTTTTTTTCGGTTTCGGTAACTACGCCGTGGTCGAGATCCGTGTCACGATCATTCTGATCTCTCATAACGCCCTCGCACTCTGCATCTACTCCTCTGCTTCCATACCGCGATCAGAGGATCGAGACAAGCGTACAGCCACCAAACCCCTCACCAAGACATCACCCTGAGCTGCCTGTACCAATTGCCAAGGACAAAGTGCGTCTGGTATCCCTATTCGCACGGTCCTCACACACGATCTGAGAAACCGGTGATTATCTCTCTACGGAGGCAGTATGCCAGACACAGTGTCCTATCGGCTACCGGAAACCGCGACTCCTGAGCGGTACGTGATTCGCCTGACCCCCGATCTCACTCATTTCACTTTTACGGGTGAGGAAACGATCGCCATCACCGTCCATGAGGCTACCCCCACCCTCGTATTGAACGCCTGTGAGCTGACGATTCAGCAGGTTGCATTGACTGACGAAACGGGCGCAACCCAAGCGGGCAACGCGACCCTTGACGAGCAAAACGAGCGGGCGGTACTCGAGTTTCCGCAGGTCGTCAGCCCCGGCCGCTATGCCTTACGACTCGCTTTTGAGGGCATACTCAACGACAAGTTGCGCGGCTTTTACCGCAGCACCTATAAGAACGCCGAGGGTGAAGACGTCATACTGGCCTCAACCCAGTTCGAGTCAACCGACGCCCGGCGGGCCTTTCCGTGTTGGGACGAGCCGGCAGCCAAAGCCGTTTTTCAGGCGACGCTGGTGATTGATGAGGGACTGACGGCCATCTCCAATACGGCCGTGGTGAGTGAAGATCCGATCCCTGGGACAGGCAAGAAAGCCGTCGTGTTTGCCGACACGATAAAGATGTCAACCTATTTGGTGGCCTTCATCGTGGGTGAATTTGAGGCCAGCGAAGCCGTGCTTATTGACGGCACACCACTGCGCGTATGGGCCGTACCGGGCAAGCAGCATCTCACTGCGTTCGGGCGGGCCATCGGTGCTGCGTCGCTGCAATTCTTCAGCGACTACTACGGGCGGCCCTATCCCGGCGACAAGCTCGACCTGATTGCCATCCCGGATTTCGCGGCCGGGGCGATGGAGAACTTGGGCGCTATTACGTTTCGGGAAACCGCCCTGCTCATCGATGAACAGACGGCCGCCCGGAGTGAGCTGGAGCGCGTTGCCGACGTGGTCGCACACGAGAATGCGCATATGTGGTTTGGCGACCTGGTAACCATGCGCTGGTGGAACGGCCTGTGGCTCAACGAGGCGTTTGCCACGTTCATGGAAATGATGGCCGTCGATGCCTGGAAGCCCGAATGGCAGCGCTGGACCAGCTTTGCCGTCTCGCGGGCCGCGGCGCTGCAGGTTGACGGCCTGCACAGCTCCCGCCCCATCGAGTTTCCGGTCGCACACCCGGACGAAGCGGCCGGCATGTTCGATATTCTGACCTATGAGAAAGGCGCTGCCGTTCTGCGCATGCTGGAACAATACCTCGGCCCCCAGGCCTTTCAAAGAGGCGTCAGCCATTATCTCGGGAAACACGAATATGCCAACGCGGAAACAACCGACCTGTGGGATGCCCTGGAGGAAGCAACCCGGCAGCCGGTCCGGTCCATGATGGATAGCTGGGTCTTCCAGGCGGGCTATCCCTTGATTTCCGTTGCTGTGGACGGTGCTGAACTGGTGATTTCTCAACAGCCGTTTCACTACGTGCAAAACGGCAAGAACCAGGCGGAAGACAAACGCTGGCAGGCTCCGGTTTTTATTAAAACCAAGGGAGCGGCTGAAACCGAGAGTCAGACCGCCCTGCTGACCACTGACGAATTGCGCCTCCCCCTCTCAGAGAGGCCGGACTGGGTCGTCGTCAACGCGGGGGGACACGGCTTTTATCGGGTCCGGTACGCGCCGGAATTATTGGGCCAACTTACCGCAGATGTCTACACCCAGCTCTCGCCGATCGAGCGCTTCAACCTGCTCAACGATACCTGGGCGACCGCGCAGGCCGGTCTGACTCCACTGCCCACCTATCTCGACCTCCTGCCCGTATTCCGTGAAGAGTCCGATCACAATGTGTGGACCGCTATTCTCGGCTCGTGTCATTATCTCTACCGCCTGCTCGGCCCGGAACAGCGTCCAGCCTTGCAGCGTCATGTCCGCGAGTTGCTCACCCCGCTCAGCCAGCAGTTGGGTTGGTCTCCACACGCGGATGAGGATGCCCTTATCGGCCAGCTCAGAGGAGAACTGCTGAGCGCGCTGGGCACCCTTGGAGACGATGCGGCCACCCAGGCGCAGGCGCAGGCGCTCTATGCGCAGTATCAGGCCGATCGGAACGCCGTGGACCGCAATCTGGTTCCCGCACTGGTATCGATTCTTGCCCATACGGGCGACGCGGCGATATATGACGAATTTCGTCAGATTTCGCACAACGCCGCAACACCGCAAGAAGAGCAGCGCTATCAGTTCGCGCTGGCCAGCTTCCGTCAACCCGACCTCCTTGCCCGGACCCTGGACATGACGCTCAACGGCGAGGTCCGCACCCAGAACGCACCCTACCTCATGCGATCGCTGTTGATGAACACCGAGGGCCGTGAGCTGGCCTGGCGTTTTCTCCAGGAACGCTGGGCCGACATGCTGGAGAAGTTCCCGGACGTGTCCATCGTCCGCATGTGTGAGGGGATCGTCGCGCTCGTCACGCCCGAGCTTGAGGCCCAGGTCAACGCCTTCTTTACCGATCACCCCGTCCCGAACGCCGGCAAGATGATGGCCCAGCACCTGGAGAAGCTGCACGTCGCGGTGGCCTGCCAGCAACGCGAGGCCGAGAACCTGCGGGAGTATTTTGAGCGGACGGGGTAGCGTTGGGGAGCTTTCTACCCCCTCTCCCCTGGAGGGAGAGGGCTGGGGTGAGGGGGACAGATGAGAGAGAGTTCCACATCGTTACGTATCACCCAGAGATGGAAGCAATGAAGCAACGGAAATTGCGTTATCACTACGATCGTGAAGCGGATGTCATGTATTTTTACTTCCATCGTCCGCGAAAAGCTAAAACCGTGGAATTGAATGCAGACTTTCTGCTGCGGCTTGACCCGGTGACCGAAGAAGTCGCCGGTCTGACCGTCATCAGCTTCTCGCAACATTTTTCGTTCTTACAAGGGAAGGTGCCGGATGACGGGGAAGTAGAAACCAAGACAATTATCAAGACCCTGCTGGCATAATCTGCCACCAACCCCAAATTCTCGACTGCCAGACTAAATCTGCGGCGTGGTCAAATTTCATTCCGTTTCGGTAGGAGACTAGAAAAAACAGGGTCAAGATCAATTAAGTCTGCAATCGAAATGGCATTTGACATTGACAGGTCGGAACGAAATCGTACACCGCTTACTCCTGCTGGCAAAGGGCCTCGAATAGCGGGCAGGTTGGTCAGATTAAAGAAGCGAAGTGAGGATTCGGCAAGCTTTCCATCAAAAGATAAAGACATAGACTCGTTGAGACTGGTGCCCAAGGTAGCAGCCGTCACCTCATGCAACTTGAGCGCGAGATCAATCTGAGGACCGACAATTTCTGCGATATGGTCAAGAAGGGAGCGCAAGGAAATACCCCGCGATACACGTTCAACAAACATGGACGCGGCGACGGCTATTGTGCCAGGAGGCGGATTACATTGCTCATAAGAGAAGATATGAGTACGCTCCCGGCTAGATGTTGTCTTTACATCTAGCCGGACGTCACCATCGACAAAATCAAAACGCGCTGCATCATCAATACGCCAAGCTGTCAGGGCTCTGGCAGGATTAGAACTGCGAGAGAGCAGATAAAGTTCCCCAAAGAGGCCGTTGACAGTCCGTGCAGGTGGCTTCTGGGTTTTTTGGAAGATCACCGCAAGCCGATGGACGGCCGAGGCAATTTCACGCCTTGCCGGATTATCACCGATCGTGCGCAAGACTACCTCGCATACCGACAGAAAGTAGCGGACGGTCTCACCGTCGAGAGATCGACAACGAATAACCGTGAACCGCCCATTTTTAGCGAGTTCGCGTTCCTTCTTTAGACGACAGGGTAATTCAAACTGTACATCGAGGCTTTCAAGGCGGATTGGCGAAGGTTGTCTTTGTGAATCATCTATTGTGGCGACCAGAAGGCAAGCACGGGAATCACGATCCTTTCCGATAAAGTAGCTCTGATAGCCAGGGACCGGCAGTACCGCGTAGAGCGGCTTTGCCATATCATCACTGGTCGGTACGCCGATTGTCTCAAATAGGGTATTGAGCGATACGGTCATTAGCTGCCCTAGACCGGCTGATCCTGAATGACCCAGGCGCGAGCTAGCCGTGCTGGCATCCATACGGCAATCACGGGTACAGTCTCCATAACCACGTTGTCTCCCTGCGTAAGATCAAGCATATGGATTTGAATGGTTACCGTGTCTCGGTCGCAGATTGCCCGATCACCGGGATATATCTCGCCGCGGCGCTGACGTGGGTGGACGGGCGCTTCACCTTGGAAGAGATTAGTAACCTCCCCATTCTCCTTGACGCCACGGTGCCGTTTTTCGCCACGGCTCATCCTGTAGATAGTACAACGCTCGTCAGGGACGCTTTCCAGTGCACGGCTGAGTTGAAGAAGCATGCCGGTATTACGCTGTGAATCCAATGTACCGGTGATACGCATGCGGACGAGGAGTTGTTCAAGCACGTCGTACAAACGAATCCCACGGCAGACCAGATGACGCTGTGTATCAGTACGGCCAGGATGCCCATCATCATCGACAAACTCCATCCCGTTCAAGAATGCCGTGACAGCCTCTCTGTTAGCCTGGACGACAGGATCGGGCGCCATTACAACGCGTGGCGCTATCCAATCGTCCGAGAATCGACCACGCATATAGTCGAACTCAAGCACGTTGTGACGACAGGGGCGCAGGGCTCCATCAAGGACGAAGGCTCGTTTCCATTCATTCAGTGGCCGGTTCGCTTGCTGAATAACCTCCAACTGCCCCCGAATGTACTCTTCGTGCTCTACATAGCTCTGAAAGGCATTGAGCGTGCCTTGCTCAAGATAAAGACGGCAATAGCCAAGGTATGATCTCTTGTAGCCGAAGAATCGAGCACGCTGCTGCACGGTATCAGCATTACCCACGCCGATACCCCTGGGCATATAAGTGACCGTGAGACCCTCAACGGTAAAGCCACGATCCATGGCCTGTCCACCGACCAGTATCCAGCCATAGGCACTCCGCCAGTCGACTGGCGGGGTACGCCCGGAACTGGAGTTGACCTCAAAGACACGAGTATTACGAAACGCGAGAAGCAACGAGGGTACGAGTTCGCGGAAAGCGGGCAAATCCGGCCCGGCAGTACGAGTTAGATCATCGTAGGCTTCACGAAATTCCTCAACCAATTCTAATCTGTCGGGATTATCATCCGACAGGTTGAAGGTGCGCTTCCATTCCTCGAAAATGTCCTGCACCCAGTTGTAGAACTCCCGATGTTGAACGGTAAGGTGAGACGGATGAACTAGCATCGAGCGGTTGCCGGTATCGCGACTGACGAGAAGGCCAACTGTAACGCCCACCATAAAAACTCGGAGCGCTTCCATCAGAGATTCGGGTGGATCGCTCAAAGGGTTTGACTGTGTAGGCACATCTCCTGGGGGAATGACACGGACATAGCTGAGATTGCCACCGAAGAACTCCTGCCCTCCCACATAGGCGTCACCAGGACTAAGAACTTCAACGAAATTCGGAGACAGGGAATCGATTATACTTATAAGCAAGGGGGCCTGGGGTGTTGCAGTGTATTGCAGATATGTATGGCTAGGGAGTGTTCGCCTGAGCGCCATAAGCCGTCGGTAAGTTGTGCTTTCCTCTCTTCGCGTCACCGCTGTGTTCAGGCTAGCTTGATCCGCTTCATCATCAATAACGAGCACGGGTACGTTCTGCATCTCCAGGGTACCAACAAGGTCAGCAAGATGCTGCAAGCGCCGATGGTTTTTGAGGGCCGTGATGAGAACGGTCTTCTTATATTCCTCAGGTGTTCCGAGATCGCGCCAGCCATCTAGCACATCGCGAATGGCTTGGATCGTTGCGTCATCATTAGATGGGTTCTGAAACCGAATCCAACGACGAGCACGTCCCGGCTCGTCAAGCCTCAGGTCACGGTACAGCCGGTCTGTCGATTGCCTGAGTAGAGAAGTAGATGTACCAGTGATAACGATAATGATCTGAAAGGCGTTGTCTCGAGCAAGAGCGGCGACGGTTTCGAACGACATTGTCTTACCGCTTTGCACATATCCGACCACCAGACCTGTTTCCTGACCAGCAGTCTCCGTGGGAGCAATTCCTTTGCCGAGGATGGAAACGGCATCATCACGCATGCTCTCGCGGCTATTTCGTGGGACCACATTCTCTAAAAAATCCAGGGTTTCTGACCTTACTGTAGGCATCCAGCGGCCTCCGCTAGAGCCGGCAGAAACAGGCTCGACTATGATAGGGGTATCTTCAGACATCGATGAGCACCTCGTCTTATGGCTCTGAAAGCGCGTTCCTTAAGATGTCATTCACGTTACGTCGAACGGTACCGGCCTGACGGACGCCGGAGTCCCGAGCCAGAACCTCAGCTAACCCAATTGCAGCCGCCACTCGAAGCAACCCTTCGACATCTTCAGTGTCGGTCTGTGCAAAACGCACCATGAACGGGTGAACCATGGATACCTTGAGAGCCAACCGGTGCGGCCTACTAGGCGTCTCGGGCATATCACTTATCGCGACCCATTGGCTCTCGGATGGATCGTTGGTTAGCTCGACGTTAATTAACCAATCCTTGTCACGAAAACGAATGTTGAATTCACGGCCAGCCAGGAGAGAAACTTGCGGCAGTTCTTCCTCAGGCGTCTCAACCGGTGGAGCGGTGGCTACAGCCGGTAACGTCTCCGGCAGATACTGCTCCATCGCCTGTGTTGTATTGCTAACAGCTTGCCTGGCCACGGTTCTGAGACGTGCGACGGGCTCACGGGCCCTGTAGTTTTCGGCCTGCTTCAGCAGGGGGAGATCGTCGCTATCCAGATGTTCACGAAGCAACTCAAGAAATGGTTGCTCATTCTCGTCCCATTGGAACCCGTCTTTCGTGTGACTGACCTCAAAGCCATTAAGATGCAACTCGCCGAACAGCCGTTGATAGCGATAACTGTTAGAGTGGCCAAAAACGTGGACGGGACGATATCCTTCGTCTCCGCTTCCCTGAATCACACGACCGCGCCGGAAGAGCGCGAAGCCCGCTTTGGTCGTGCTTCCCGTTGCTCGGAGCGCGGCGAAGCCGTGAACGGACATACCCTGCCCAAAATCAAATGCTACTTCCTTGCGCCAGATGCGTTCGGGTCCTTCCTTATTCCGAAAGTAAGGCACCCTCAGTATCCCCGGCTCTCTATAAGTCAGAGCCTCGCCATTGAAGTGTAATTCGAGTAGGCCATCACGGATGAAAGCTCGATAGATGTCGGTGAGATGGTCCTTGAGTTTGGCAATCGTGCGCCCGACAGGGATATGGAAGACATTCTCAAGAATAATTTCTGTATAGTGGTGCTCAGGCTTTTCTGGAAACTCGTTGATGTCAAGCTCCCCGATGTTGTCATGCACAATATGCGCTATATCAAAGTGAACCGTGCGGGCGATTGGCTCACCGAGTGCGGAGGTGCGGACAGTCCACCGTGGAGCGAACCAACAAGCCGCACTCTTCATGCCCATACCAAATTCTGCAAGACCAGATCGGTCCGGAGGTATGGCGGCTGGCCGAAAGGCTCGCCCATACTCAGACTCAAAGATGCCAGCCGCATTGTCACGGATAGAGATACGAGCCGGCGTTGCTGTGTCTATGTCAATATTGACTCGGAGTTTGAGACGATTGCCATGCGATTCTTCAATCGCCTCCCGATGCTTGACGAAGCTCTCTACCGCGTTATCAACGAACTCGCCCAAGGCATACCAGGGCTTGTAGTTGAGGTGCCGTAAGACGGCCAGCACACTGACGCCGGGGCTGATATCAACTTTTTTGGGTGCCAATACTCTTCGTCCCCATTTCCATGGAGTGTAAATTGTCTAAGCGACACGCTTCAGCACCTCCATCTGACCGGTCGGTTCATGATACCGTGGTCTGCGGTCGGGCTGGATTACCGTTGCTGACCTGTCTACATCATTCATGAGCAGATGCCTGGCGACCTCCCGTACTACATCAACATTGACCGCATTGCCAAGGGCCTTGAAAGCAGCGGTCTGGGTTGACGGAAGATGCCGCAAACCACCCATGCTTTGAAGACGACTACATTCCCGAATTGTCATATATCGGCGTTCCCAGGCAATAACAGGTACTTGACTTGTCGTCATGGCGACAAGGGAGGGGGCTGTCGTCGGGCGCTTGACGCGAATGCCAGAGGCGCGGAATTGGATAAGATACTGCCAGATATTTCGCGGCTCTCCTTTGCAGTTCCATTCGAGCTTCTGAAAGCTCGGGAAGAATTCACGGATCGAGGGGAGCCATGGGTCGATCCATGTCTTGTGCTGTAGGTAAAGGGCGCGGTTCTGACGGATGAAGTCAATCTTCCATTTCGGAAAAGACGGTGCGGGGTCACGGGCATAGGGGGGCAACGCCGCGAGAACCTCCTCCGCTGGCAGGTCACGAAGCGGGCGGCCAAAACTTCCGTTGAAAGAGCCTAGGCTTGTGAGCCCCGCTCCTGTAGGTGACTGGTCTGTGTATGGGTAGGTAGCGCCGAACTCCATGGCCCAAATGGGAAAAGACGGTAACTCTACGGTCTTAGGAAAGCGTTCAAGGAATTTCTGCCAGACATTTAGGTACCGTATAAAATGTGCCGGCAACGGCCGAGCATCATCAGGATGCTGGTCTAGTATCGAGCATATGGAAAGCTCAGGCCTTCGGGAAAGAGATGGCCACGAAAAATTGTCTAGGCCGCCGTGACGGCCAACGATGAACGCCCTCCCTCGAATCTGCGGTACGCCGAAATTATGGGGCGATAGCACTTTGTCCTGGACACCATACCCGGCACTACGTAACTTCTCCTGAATCACTCTCCAGGTTTCCCCTTGCCGGTGCCGTACCAGGTTTGGCACGTTCTCGATGATGAAGTAACGCGGCTCGTGGGTCCTAAGAATATGGATGACGTAGTCAATGAGGTCGCCCCATTGTGGGCATTCAAGACCTTGCTGGCCACCTGCCTTGGAGAAAGGCTGACAAGGAAAGCCAGCGCAGAGAACATCGTGAGCAGGTAGCGACGGGATATCAAGGTCTCGGATATCCCCGAAGGGCCGAAGACCAAAATTCTTTTCGTAAAGGTCTGCGAGATCCTCATTGATCTCACAGGCAAAAACACAGTGGAGGCCCAATTCCTTGAGTGCGAGATGAAACCCCCCGAGGCCAGCAAATAGATCAATGAAACGTAGCGGCTTATCCATGTTGTTATACGTTTTATACGCTAATCCCAGGTGGTAACTCTTGCCTTCTCATTTTCCGTCTTGCTTCTTACCTGTGCTCGTCGAACAGCTTCCTCTGGACGGAGAATCCCTCACGATTAAGATATTCCCGAATGAGTCGTGCTATCAGTGTGCTCTTCTTATAACCGCGCTCACGGCAATAGGCATCAAATCGGGCCGCCTCGTCTGGCGGGAGGAGAACAGAAGTTTTTACTGGCTTTGGCTTGGCAGCCATAAGGGCCATCGTGGAGGAGAATTACTCAGAAGTCAATTCTTTGCCGCAGTTTTCCTCTATAATGCGCAATACTGCTCAATGCTTGGCCTACAAATGCCTACAGTGAGGTGTCGGATTACGCAACGCTAATCCGACCTACAGTTCCGTCTCGCTTCGTACGTAATTGGTCGCCCGAGGAATGTTAGCGGGGCTCGGCGCGTTGCAAAAACGCTTTAACCTCTTCGATACTGAACGCAGGCTCTCCCTTACGGTGGATAACCGCGTGGCAATTAGGACACACCGGACGGAGGTCTTCCACTGGATCAACAGTGTACCTCTTTCCTATTTCCGACAGTGGTCTGACATGGTGCACATGGATAAATTTCTTGGCGACCTCACCGTATGTGGCCTCAAACGAGAAGCCACAGATGCAGCACTTCTTACCGTAGTGGTCAATACACTGCTGGCGGGCTCGTGGATTGCGTTCATACTTGTTGACGGTGACTCGCTGTTTCGCTCCTTCTGGCAGGGACGCATTTTCACCGATCTCGTCCGGGAAATCGTTCCTTTGTGGTTGGTTTTTGGACGTTTGTCCAGCGTTGCGTCGTCTCCGAGTCGTAGACGTCTTCGTGGTTCTAGGAGTCGATTTCTTAGTAGAAGACTTAACACCTGCCTCATCAATCCCGGTCTCTAGATCAGAGAGGAAACGCTCGATTGTGCCGATATTGGCGATAACGTAGTCCACTTTGTCTTTGTTCTTTTTATATAGCTGTGATGCATACGTTTCAACGCGATAATCCCCTGTGGGAGACCCAACGCTACGGTCCACGTCCTTCGCGGCCATAGCCCAATCTTTCGGCGCAATGGCAGGCGCGAGTCGATAGACCGCTTCCTTACTGAGCGCGATACGATCTCGCTTGACAATCTTATGCCAACACCTTTTCGTTGGCTTCTTTTTGATCATCGTATCAGGGGCAAGATCGAAGGCGTTCCCCTCGTGCGAGTAGATAGACAGATGTCTTTTGAGTCCGGCCAAGAATGTTCCCACCAGGAACCTCCTAATACGAATCAAGGTTATTTTTGCCTCTGGCTGACATATTCCCGAGCGACCGCATCAAACGTAGCTTGGTCGGCAAACTCCCCCAACTGCACGCGCTGCATATGGGTTCTGCCGTCGTCTAGTTCGACCACGCATTCCACGACCCCCCGGCGGGCTGAGGCTCCCTCACCTACCTCCTCGGGGGGCAGGAGTTTGGCTTCGGGGGTCATCTGCTTGATCTGGTTCCGGTGCTCCGTCAACCAAGCGTCGAACTCCTCCTGGCTGATACTTGTCTCGTCCCAGAACGCAGCTTGATCGTAAGGCGGTTCCCGGAAGCGGCGCAGCAGGAAGTCGCGGTCCAGAAAGGCCAGCAGATTACCGGCCTTGGGGCCGGAGTCGCGATCGAGCAAGACCCGGTAGAGGGCTTTAAATGCCTGGGCCGGCGCGATCGGAACGAGACGCGCGGAGTCGAATAACGCCGCCTGCAAGGCGTTATCGTCCTGCGGAATACCGGGCAGACGGTCAGCGAGCTGGCGCAGAAAGGCGCGCTGGCTGGCGGTCAACTCGTCGGCCCGCTCCGGTAGCCTGTCCTGCAAGACGATCCGTTCCTCGGGGCTGGCGTAATGCTCCAACCAGTAGCGGGCTGCCTGAGCCCGGCGTTCGAGCTGCTTGCGCTCAATGGCCGTCAGGGCCGTGCCCTTGCGCCTTTCGATCTCTTCGGTGAGGTCAAGATGCGGCAGTTGCGCAATCGTCGCCACCAGTTGAAAGTCCGCAGCGCAGAAATCGTCCGCCAGGGTGGTCTGCGCCAGTTGATATACCCGCTTATCGTCTTCCGATACCTGAGGGTCGCGATACGTGCGAGTATGAAATCGGTCAAAGTCATTGAAGATTTTGATAATGGATTTTTCGTCCGGAGAGAAATTCACCGGCTGTTTGGGCTGGGTGCGGATCATGACGAACCGCAGGATTTCAGGCGGCAGGAAATCCGCCATATCCCGCGCCGAAACCCCCAGCCCCTTGGACGAGCTCATCTTGGCGCCGCCGACCAGAAAAAACTCATACGGAATATTGAGCGGCGGAGCCTGATTGAAAATCCGACGCAAACAGGCCGCGGCCACGTCCCGAGAGCCGCCTTTTGTGGTGTGGTCTTTGCCCGCGCCCTCAATCGTAATGGGGAAGGTTTTCCACTTGGCGGTCCATTCGAGCTTCCACGGTAATTTGCCCTTGCCGTCAAACGGCGAAACTTTTCCCTGGTAGCCGCATCCGGTAGCCCAGGTGACGAGGTCGGGACGGCAGGTGTAGGTGACTTCTTTGCCATCGTAGTCGCTGACCTCGGTCGTGCCGATACGTCCGCACTGTTCGCACACGGCCTGGAAGGGATACCAGTTATCCGGCCGCTCGGCCTTACTGACCTCTTGGTAGACACGCCGGACGGTTGCAGCGTTGCGCAGAATATCGTCAATGGCCTCATTGAATTGGCCCGAGCGATAGATATCGCGCAGCCGGTAGGTCTCGGCCTCGACGTTCAGGTCGCGGAACACGCTGAAAAAATCTTGAATATAATGTTCGGAGATATCGGAAAAGGCAGAGCCCGGCGGCGGCGGCACCTGACACAGTGGCACGCCGAGATAGGGCCGAAAAAACTCTTCTTCGCCTGCCGGCAACTCGTCCAGAGGGTCGTAGTCATCAACCCCAAAGGTATAGCGGACCGGCAGGCCACGGGCCTGAATAGCCCGGAAAACGACATCGTGAATGAGTACGCCCCGCAGGGCACCAACGTGGGCCCGGCCCGAGGGGGTCTTCGAGTCGTTGATGAGTTGTTCTCCCTCAACCCGGGCGGCAATTTTATCACACCAAAGCATGCATCCTCTCCAATATGGGTATTCTTCCTCAGTACAGGCGCTGCGTGAGCGGGCATCCGGCCAGGAAGCAGGCTCTGTTATGCTATGAAAACACAAAAAAGGCAAAAGCGGTGCCCCTCTTCTCCCAGCGTCTGCGTCTCTCGCTCCGTTCATCCCGCAGGGGCCGCAGGGGTGGCCGAAGCCGTTCTTCGCTTTACAGGCGGTGTGGCACGTTCTATGAAGAAGAAAGGGTCTGTGAGGCAGTGAGGCGGGACGGACACACCGGGAAGGAGAGCGCGGATTGTGGAACAGGACCGAGCAGCCATCGTACATGCGCTCCGTGTCTCCGAACAGATTCTTTCCCTGGTTCACGAACATACAGGGCGGATTGAGCAGTTACGGCCCGGCGCTCGGCACTGCCTCGACTTGGGACAGGTTCCGCGTCTCAACGGTCTGGAAGCCGCAACCCTGCTGCGCCTCGTACAGCACGGCAGAAGGCGAGGGGTGACGGTACAGTTTACCGGCGTCCGTCAGCAGGCCCATCAGGCGTTTATCGGGCTTGATCTGAGCCTGCTCGATCCACCCGAACCCGCGCGCGGCAGACTGTCGCTGCTGGAGTCGATTGGCGACCATACCCTGACCGCCGTGGCAACGGGCCGGCGGCTGATCGAAATGATTGGCGAGCTCGCCTATTGGTTATGTCTTGCCCCCTGGCGCGGGAAAAACATCAAATGGGACCGGACCCACGAGCAGATCGTGAAAATTGGCGTGGACGGCATCCCGATTGTCACCTTTCTGTCCTTTCTGATCGGCGCAGTCCTGGCCCTGAACGCGGCCAGTCAGTTACGACAGTTCGGCGCCGCCATCTATATTGCGAATCTCGTCGCGGTCTCCATGACGCGCGAGATGGCTCCCCTGATTACGGCGATTATTGTCGCCGGGCGGAGTGGGTCGGCCATTACCGCAGAGCTTGGCACCATGGTGGTGTCCGAAGAGATCGACGCCATGCGTACCATGGCCCTCAGTCCGGGTCGCTTTCTGTTGCTGCCACGCATGCTCGCCCTGCTGTGCGCCGTGCCGGGTCTGACCATGCTCTCAAATGTGACCGGTATTTTCGGGGGATATTGGATCGGCGTACTGGTACTCGGGCTTGGCAGTCGGAATTATCTCCAGCAAACCGGCCAGGCCCTGCTGATGGGCGATCTGGTCACGGGCATGATTAAAAGTCTGGTCTTCGCCGTCCTGATCGGTTTGGTCGCCTGCTACCGGGGCTGCTATGTGCACGGCGGGGCCGAAGGCGTGGGGACGAATACCACGGCCTCCGTTGTCGCTTCCATTGTGCTGTGCATTCTGGCGGATGCCGTCTTTACCACGATCTTTTTCTATCTCGCCTAACCAATAGTGAGTCAGCACGATGGCAACCACGCACGCCTCACCGTCCGTTCCTCCCGCCGTTCAGGTTGACGGACTCGTGGCCGAGTACGACGGGCGGGCGGTTCTTGACCGCGTCAGCATGCAGGCCCAGCAAGGCGAAATCACGGTGGTGTTGGGAGAAAGCGGCTGCGGAAAAACAACCCTGCTGCGCCATATTGTCGGGCTGCTGACGCCCAAGGCCGGCCGGGTCTGTATCAACGGACAGGATTTTCATGCCGCCAGCGAAGAGGAGCGGGAGCGGATATTGCGCGACGTCGGCATGTCGTTTCAGGGCGGAGCCTTGTTTGGCTCTCTGACTCTGGAAGAGAATGTTGCCCTACCCATTATCGAACATACCCAGGTAGACCGGGACACCGCGACCATGCTGGCCAGAATGAAGCTCTGCGTCGTTGGCCTGGAACACGCCGCCCGGTTGTTACCCGCCGAAATCAGTGGTGGTATGAAGAAACGAGCGGCCGTTGCCCGCGCTCTGGCCCTAGACCCCGGCTTGCTGCTCTTCGACGAACTCTCGGCGGGTCTAGATCCGGTCACCGCACGGGAATTAGATGAATTGGTCCTGCGCTTAAAAGAACACTTAGGCGTGACGATCGTTATTGTGACGCATGAGCTCGGGAGTATTCAAACGATTGCCGACCGGGCCGTCATGTTGGACGCAGGAAAAGTCCTTGCCGCCGGCTCCTTGGAGGAAGTCCGGCAGACCGACCACCCGAAGATCCGGGCCTTTTTTGATCGTCGGCCCCGCGCCAGGACCCTGCGTGGGGATTTGCGTGACAGCCTTATCGTGAATGGAGAACAGTATGGGACAGGATCGGGTTAAGGTCGGCCTGTTCGTCACGCTCAGCTTCTTTTTATTTGCCAGCGCCCTGCTGTGGCTGGCCGGCTCACGTTTTTTTCAGCCGGTCGATACCTACACCATCCTCTTTACCGAGTCGGTCAGCGGGCTGTTACCCGGCGCCGCGGTCGAATACCAGGGGGTGACCGTCGGAAAAGTCGAAACCATCGGCCTGACCCTGGACGCACCGCCCCGCGTCCAGGCGACAATTGCGCTCCGGCCGGGCACCCCGATCCGACAGGATACAACGGCGCATCTGATCGGTTCCTTTGTGACCGGCATTCGCTATATCCAACTGGCGGGCGGGTCGGGTGCCGCGCCGGTCCTGGAGCCTGGGGCTGTTATTCCTGTGCAACGCGGGGGACTTGAGGAGTTCCAGGACCGTGCCGGGGCCATTGCCGAACGCCTGCTGAACACCCTGACCCGCATTGAACAGGGGGTTCTGAGCGAATCCAATTTGACCGCGGTCACGGAATTCTTGAGAAATATGTCGCTGCTGACAACAGACCTGCGTACCTCGCTGGCCGAGGTGTCAACGCCGGACACGCGGCTGGCCTTACGCCAGATGGTCGATAATTTAGCCCAGGCCGCCGCCGGGCTGAAAAGCGCCACCGCGGCGATCAACACGATTCGGGAAGAGCTGTTTCAGGATGGTAAAGCCATGCTGGTCCAGATTCGGCACACCGCGGAGGTCACCGCCGACCTCGCCAGCGACGTGCGTCGCCTGACCCAACACGTGGACGCGCTTGTGGTCGATAATCGCCATGAGGTCCAGCAGGTCCTGAACAATTTGTCCCACACCTCGTACGAACTCAGGGAGCTGAGCGAATCCTTACGGACTGACCCGTCGGCACTGGTCTGGGGGCCAACGGTCTCGGCCAGAGAAATTCCCGATCCATGAGGTATCCCAGGCTCTTCTTTCCGATTCTTCTCACCAGCCTTGTGCTCGGCGGGTGTAGCCTCACGCGCTCCAAACAAGAGGTGCAGTATTACGCCTTGACCCTGCCCACGCGCTCTTCTGCCCCGTCCAGTCCGGCACCCCTCACGGCGTCGCTCGTCGTGCGGCCGTTTAGTGCTCAACCGCCGTATCATCGTGACCGGATGGTCTATCGCTCTTCGCCCTATGAGTTTGATTTTTATCACTATCACCGCTGGGTCACGAAACCGGCCGATATGCTGACCAGCCTGACCCGACGGAGCTTGCAACAGTCGGGTCTCTTCACCACCGTCTATCCTACCCCGGACGCTCAGGCCGACCTGCGTCTCGGAGGCGTTGTCCGGCAATACGAAGAGGTCGATCAGACTCACTCTTGGCAGGCGGTCCTGAGCATCGAGGTGTGGCTGTCCCGCTCGCGGGAGCCGGCCCCGTTTTGGTTCCGTTCCTATACCGCAACCCGACCGGCAACGAAGCGCAATCCCGCGGCGGTGGCGGAAGCCATGAGCCAAAATTTGCAGGATATTCTTGAGCGACTTGCTCACGATCTGGCCGACGCGTTGGCCACCAAGTCGGCCCCCTGACGACCAGGACACCGGTCAGACACTACGCCCATTGGAGGAGCAGGCCCAAGACCCGCCCCTCCAATGGGGAAGGGTGACTATTCCCCACCCACCGAAAACGCGATCAGGGCGTTGCCCGACATGCCGCCCCACAGGCCGTAGCCGGAGTTGACATACAGCATACCGTCGACAATGGTCGGCCCCGGGCCGTCAAAAGACCCGCCCTTGGTCTTGACGCCGTTGGTGCTCTCATACTCCTGATCGGCGTTGTACTCCCAGACGACGTTCCCGCTGTCGGTGGCATAGCCGCGCAGATGGCCATCCACCGAACCGGAGAACACCACGCCGGGCAGGGCTGACACGGCCGCCGACTGGGCCGGGCTGCACTGCGGTCGGTCGCCACAGCCGACCGGCGGGACGTGCCATTTGCGCGCGCC
>MPMI01000023.1 GCA_002238415.1 Desulfurellaceae bacterium bin18
CAATCTCGTGGGCGTGACACGCCCAGCCCGAGATGACGCCCACCCCGCTCTGGAAGGAGGCGGCCCGGGGATTCTCCAGGGTCACGGGAGAGACGAAGTCTGTTGCGGACACGACTACGTCGTCGATGTACCACCCGTCCGCGGTCCCGCTCGCGTCGGATACCAGTTGGAATCCCAGGCGTATCGACTGTCCGACAAAAGGCGTCAGGTCAATCGCAGCCTGATGCCATCCTGCCTGTGAACCGGTGAGGGATTTCAAGTGTATACAATCTCCGTTCTCCGGGCATACCCACACGTTGCCCCCATCCCCACTGGCAAGGGCATACCGATGCCAGAAGGTCAGGGTGGCGGAAGCGGCCTTGGTCAGATCAAGTGAAGGCCACGGAGACCAAAGGGCAATATTAAGGTCGTTCTGATAATTACCGCCGGGACTATCTGTCCAGGCCTGCTGCCCACTGTGGGCGGACGCTGTAGTCAGCGCCCAGGGCGCATCCCCCCCCAGCCATTTGTTCCACTCTCCATATCGTCTTCAAACAGCACCTCATTAGCTCCGGCCTGAGTCACCGTGAACGTCCACCAGCCCCCGATAGTGAGTGTGCCGGTCCTGACAGCGGGGCTGGGATTGGCCGAAACTGTATAGTGAACACGGCCAGGGCCGCTGTTGTTGCCCCCGGCCGTCACGCGAATCCAGTCCGTATTGCTCGTTGCCGACCAGTCACACTCACTCGCCGCCTCAACTTGGACGCTAGCTTGGTTCCACCCTGGTCCAAATAGATGGGAGGAAGTAGACAGGAAATCGATACAGGTGCTGAACGTGGTCGGGTCGGTGTTGATGGTCACGC
The DNA here is from genome assembly GCA_002238415.1 of Desulfurellaceae bacterium bin18. Taxonomy (GTDB): domain Bacteria; phylum Desulfobacterota; class Binatia; order Bin18; family Bin18; genus Bin18. The sequence goes on from MPMI01000023.1 coordinate 843, forward strand.
GGTAGCCGCTGGCGTAGGCCGCATCGATGGAGACCTGGAGATTGTTCTCGGCATCAGTAAAAATCTCGCCGACCGTCCACATCGCGCCGGCATCGTTCGGGTCGCCGTTGTTGTCCACGTCCACTACCTGGGCCAGTCGGTCTTCCCGGGCGGTATCGACTTTATGGATGACAATCGCTTCATCCGGTATCTCGTCGTCATAGCCGGCAAACAGTCGTGCCTCGATGATGTAGAAGTCGGTCCGTGACCTCCCGATTGGAATCTGGGCCAGCAGGTAGCCCTCAGCCCCGGGCTGGGCCAGCCGTTTGAGGGTAATGGTCTGGGTGCTGTCGGGCGCGGCCACATACTTCCGGTCTGGGGGAATCCAGCCCAGAAAGTCCTTGTGATAGGCGATGGTATGCACTGCTACATCACCGTACTCAGGATGAGAGAACAATGTCGGTGGCCACCCGCTCATGACATCCCAATAAGAGTCATAGGTAGTGGGGGGGGTCATCTTGGCCATACGGACCGGAGGAATGCAGCAAGCCAAAGCCATGGCCCATCTCGTGTGCCCAGACATGTTGATACGGTTGAAATTCTGGAGGCATCCATGTGACACTCCAGAATCTCCTTTGCCCATCCAACGTCATGAATAGACCGCTACCCTTGGCTAGATTACTGATGGGGGGATCAAAATCCTGGTTCAAAACGATGTGAAACCCGTCAAAGTCGGGGAAAAAGACGTCCGCATCTGCCGCCGCAGCACAATCTGCCGCTGTTTTCTCAACATCGTAATCATACAATCTTCCATCCTCCACTCTAGGAGCAGGTTGAGAAGTAACATAATACGATTGTGGGTGGGGTAGGTTATACCAGCCGACCACGACGCTGCCATTCAGGTTGGGGAGGTTCCCGTCAGAAACTTCTCGCCAATAATGCGCCAGACCGGGATAGGACGCTCCCATCATCCCTTCATAAAAGCCGATGGGGTAGGGGGTGACATCGGTTGCATCGGCAAACCGGCATAAGATAGTCACCCAGGCCTGAGAGCTACGCACGTGGGTAGCTCTCCCTGCGGACGGGAGCGCCGACCTCGGCGGGGGAGGCTCATCTGGAGACACATCGGCGGCGAAGGTCCCCCCTGGCGCAGCGGTCGACGGTGACGCAGTCAACTCGATAGAGCGGACGCGGAACCGGACCGGGTCGGGCTCCCACTCTCCCTCGACTGTCACCCGCTTGCGATTCAACGCCACCGGGCCGCCGAGCGGTTCCATCAGCTCGATAGCGACCAGGAGTTCATGCCGGGCGCCCGAGTCCTCCGTCAACGTGTAGGTGATCTCAGCGGCAAGACCGGACTCGGTCGGGTAATCGGCGACCGTGAAGCTGAACCAGCCGGTGAGGGTCTCGTCTTGGGCCGGGGCGGGCGGTGCACTGACCGCCCATACTCCCAGCAGGGAGAAAACGAGAGCAAGTGTGAAAACAGGGCGGCGACGGCCCACCTTTTCTCCTTTCACTTGTCTTGAGAGAAGCCGGGCTTCCTGCCCGCTCCTCTCCTTACAAGGTCAATGTGAAGTCTTCGACCAAAAGCCCCGGCAGTCGGCTGCTGCCTGTCGAGCGGGCATGATAGGTGTTGGGATCGAGCATATAGTCCCGTTCGGTGGTGATGCCAACCAGGTTCGTCCCCAGCATGCGATAGAGCGATTCGTCAAACCGCATCACATTGAGCGGCGCCTGAATCTCACCGTTTTCCACCCAGAAAGTGGCAAACCGGGTCATGCCGGTCATGCGGCAGGCCGCAAGGTCCGAATAGTTCAGATACCACAAATTGTTGATATAGATGCCGGTGTCCAGTTGCGTCAGCAGCGTATCCTGCGTCAGCTCTCCTGTGGCCATGTCAATGGATTCGGCCGCTTCCCAACTCGATGCCCCGTTGGGTGCCACGCCGTATTCCTTGGCCGACCGGGGAGACACCAGACAATCTGCCCGGCGGCCGTGGGTGATGAGGGGGACCTGATCCGGTTTCCGAAAGCCGTCCTCCTGGAAGTTCGGGGCCACTCCGTCCTGCGTATTTTCAATAAGCGTGACAGCGGGGTGCAGTTCCGCTCCCTCCTGGGTCATTTTGATCAGCGGTGTTTGTTTGGTCTGCTGCTCCTTGAGACCAAATCCACCCCAATTCAGCAGTTCCATAATTTCACACACGGCCGGAGGTGCCAGATACACTCGGTAGTGGCCCGGCGTAATGGTCTTGGCCGGCATGGAAAGCGCGGCCAGTTGCCGGGCTGCAGTATCGATCTTGTGTTCAAACCCGTGCGGATTCCACACAAAGCCGGCATCCGCCGCTTTCACTGCTTTGTCTCCACTAAGATAGAAACTCCAGTCCACACTATAGGTATAGGTAGAGAACCAGTTGCGCTGGCCAAAGGAATTGGCGAACCCAGCGTGGATGCCACCAGCGGCGTAGAAGCCAACCAAGTCCCGTCCCTGCCCGGCTTGCAGGACCGCATCGACGATCATCCCCCGTTCTTCCGGGAGCCGGTTTTCGCCGTGATGCTCGCTCGACTGGACTTCGGTCGCGTACAAGAGGTGCGGGTCCTCCGGTAGATAGGGAAGCTGGGTACGCAGGCTATCCAGTAAGGCGCGGGCGCGCCGACTGTCCACGGCAAAGTCGCCGCATAGGCTGATATCCCCGGCTGCGTGGCGTTGTCCGACAACGAGTTCAACCGCGATGGAACGTTGCGCCACCGTTCCCGCCTGGCGGATCGCGCTGCGGTTGAAACGGACGAAGTCCGAGTCCTCGGCCGCAAAATTACACAGCGCATGCTCCTCTCCGGTCAGGTGGCTGACGATGAAGTCGGCAAGCTGGTAGAAATACTCCTGCATACATCCCCACCCCTATAAAGAGTAAACGTATCCTCCAATAAACACGCAGATGCTGAACACGTTTACGCTTTCTCGCCGCCAAAGACCTCAACGTCCGAGAACACGCAGGCCGGGGCGGCATGCCCAACCCGGATGACCTGATTGGGCTCGCCCTTGCCGCAGAACGGGGTGCCGAGCACCTCATAACTGTCCAGGTTGCCGACCCTGTCCAGGTTGCGCCAGAACGTGGCCGACACTCCCCGGTAGTTTGGTTTTTTGACCACCGTTGTCAGCTTACCGTCTTCAATCAGTTGGCCCCACTCGCAGCCAAACTGGAATTTGTTGCGCGAATCATCAATGGACCAGGAACAGTTGGTTTTCATATACACGCCCCGCTCAATGGCGCTGACCATGGATGAAAAATCGGACTGTCCTGGTTCCAGGTTCAGATTCGCCATACGGTCAATCGTCGGCCTGTTCCACGTGGTGGCACGGGCGTTAGCAACCCCGGGCAGCCCCAGCCGCGCTTGGGAGACTACTCCGCCCAGCCCGCGCAGCAAACGGCCGTTCTTGATCAGATATTCTTTGCGGGCGGGCTGGCCGTCGTCGTCAAATTGATAGCTGGCATACTGTTCGGGTTGGGAGGGGTCAAAGGTGATGTTCAACAAGTCCGAGCCATACTGATACGTGCCGAACATATCCGGCGTCACAAAGCTGGTACCGGCATAATTCCGCTCATCCCCGAGAATGCGGTCGAGCTCAAGCGGGTGGCCGATCGACTCATGAATCTGAAGCATCATTTGATCCGGGGCGAGGAGCACGTCCATTTGCCCGGCGGGGCAATCAGGCGCACTCAGGAGTTGGACTGCCTCAGAGCTGAGTTGCGGTGCGGCCGCATGAAACCCGGTTTGCGCCAGGACTTCCAAGCCTCCCTGGCGGCAATAGCCACGCCCGCCGAACGTCCGCGTGTGCGTCTCTGTCCCGGCGTTGGCGGTGACGCTTAGCATAGGAACGATATAGGAACAGCGCTGGCGGGTGTGGGCGTCCCTATTTGTGATCGAGAGCGTGTCGCTCTCCGTATGCCACAGGCTGGCCTCCCAATCGACAATCCGCTCGTCCGTTTTTTTGTGGGGGGAGCGCCCCCCAAGCCCCCTCTGTAGACGGGCGCTCTCCTGCTGGAGCAGCGCGATTTTATCGGCCAGGGACACGGCATCCCAGGCGACGGCCACCGGCGTCTCATACTCACCCTGCGGCTGGGCAAAGGTCACTTGGGAGAAGTCTATCACGCCACACGCCGCGCTGCGCTGTGCCCACCCCCTGGCGTGTTCGAGCGCGCGCGCTAAGCCTGCCTCAGTCAGGTCGCTCGTCCCGGCATAGCCGCAGCCTCCCTGATGGACGACCGTCACCATGACCCCCAGGTCGTCGCCGTTTGACACGGGCTGTAAGACATCCTGACGGACCGCCAGCGACTCTGACCGCTCGTGCACAATGCGGAGCGAACAAAACTCGACGCTGGGCATGATGCGCCGAAAGCGTTCGGCTATCTGCTCGTGTGGCTGCTCCATGCCTGTTTAGCTCTGTTTTTCCGTGTTCAGAATGACTTCATGGATTTCCAGCACATTCGCACCGGCAAACATTTCCGCGGGCGGGCGGTTGCTATGGGCAATGCGGAAGGACTCGCTTTTCGTCCAGTCCCAAAACGCCTGCTCACTTTCCCAGTAGGTTTGGACCAAATAAAATCCCTGCTCTTCTTTCTCTTCCCACTCGCCCGTCTGGTGGTTGAATCGGCGCTGGACCGGCCGCATCACCAGGTTTTTGATAAACCCTGGGGACTGGTCAATCAGATGAGCCCGGTGCCGAAATCGATCCTCAAAGTCTGCTTCATGTCCCTCAGTAACGGGAATCCGGTTCGTGACGACAAACATAGTCTATGCTCCTCCGCTCTACATGAGAGTGCTGCGCTTCACTGTAAAAGAGTTGCCGCAGAGATGGAAGCACTCCCTGGGCGGGAATGTCGCGCGCTTGCGTTCAAATCGAAAAAGCAATACAGTTCTGTCAGATAAAGTAGCGCAGACAGTCGCCTACGTCTGTCGGTTTTGAGCTGGTTCGCACGATTAGAAGCCCTGGGAACCCTCTCATGTGGTTCTCAGGGCTTCTAATCGTGTCAGGAGGTCCTCCTCCCTCGGAAAGGAATAGTATGAAACTTTTTGTTGGGAATCTTCCCTTCAACACCACCCAGGAAGAACTCGAAGCACTCTTCGGCGAATCAGGGGCAGTGAGTTCGGTCAATATCATTACCGATCGGTTCTCTGGAAAATCGCGGGGATTTGGCTTTGTCGAAATGGACAATCAAGAGGAAGCGCAGGCGGCAATAGAGCGCCTGAACGGTAATGAACTGCAAGGGCGTCCGTTGACCGTCAACGAAGCCCGTCCGCAGAGGGAACGCTCACGAGGTCCGAGGGGGGATGGCGGCGACCGTAACTGGTAGGAAGAGCCCCATAGAGAGAAGGTGTTTGCCGTCTGTCCGCGACTGCGTAAGTATGGGAAACGCCTTCCTCATAACCCAACACTGTGCAGACCGCACGGTGGTCGGCTTCTCAGGAGGAGTCCCATGATTAAGGCAAAAGACGGTGATACCGTTCGCGTTCAGTATACCGGGAAACTCAAAGATGGATCAGTCTTTGACTCCTCCATGGAGAACGACTCGCTGCAATTTACCATTGGGAAAGGCCAGGTGCTCCACGGGGTTGAGCAGGCCGTCATCGGGATGCAGCCCCAGGAATCAAAAACCGTCCTCGTTCCGGCTGCGGAAGCCTACGGCCCGCATCGGGACGAGATGACCACGCAGGTCCAGCGCAGTCAATTCCCGGATAGCGTTGTGCTGAAAGTTGGCCAGCGCCTCAAAATCAATCAAAAAAATGGACAATCGGTAGCGGTCTCAGTCCTCGGTCTCTCTGCTTCGACCGTTACGCTTGATGCCAACCATCCCCTGGCGGGCAAGGATCTGACTTTCGATCTTCAGCTCGTCGAGATCGCCTGACCCCTTCTCCAGACACTCGGGCGGCTTCATACACCACTCTGCCTTCCCGCAGGGCGGGCTTGATGATTAGCGCGTGGCTATCCTTGAATCGCTCTACATCCTCGGGGGAGACTACGATGGCATCAACCGCCGCACCGACTCCGTGCAGCTTCCGGTATATCTGGGACATGAGGTTGAGCGTATCCGCCCCCGCCTTAATGATGAGCAGGTCCACGTCGCTGTTGGGACCCATATTGCCCCGAGCCGCAGACCCGAAGAGAATGATTTTTTCTGGCTGGGCTATTTCCACAACCCGCTGGATGATTTCGTCCAATGTCTGTCTATCGAGCATTCTTCGATACTGCTCCAGCTCTCTTTGACTAGCTCTCTTCAAGAGAACCAAAGGAATATCACTAAAGTATATGAAAATAGTAATCTTCGCTCAACGAATCGGGCCTCAAGGAGCACGGAAGTACACAAGTTTTTGCTAACAGGCCAAATACGACAAGACCCCGAGGGGTCAGCCCTCGGGGTCTTACGTTCGCTGACGAGTCGCCAGATTTGACGGTCAGAAGTTGGCTCCTCGGGTTGGACTCGAACCAACAACCCATCGGTTAACAGCCGATTGCTCTGCCGATTGAGCTACCGAGGATTAGAGCCAGGCAGTATTATTGCCAGCGCAGTTTTAGCAAAGGAAAAAATAAGAGTAAAGGTGGGATTACATCTCTCGCCGGCCTTCAATCGCCCGGCCGAGTGTGACCGCATCGGTGTATTCTACATCGCCGCCCATCGGAATGCCATGAGCAATCCGGCTCACCTGGACGCCCAGCGGCTTGATGACCTTGGCCAGATACAACGCGGTGGCCTCTCCTTCGACATTAGGGTTGGTCGCAATAATAACCTCTTTCACCGTACCGGAGCGCAAACGGTCCAGGAGGGGAGCAATCTTGAGTTCATCCGGCCCAATGCCGTCAAGTGGGGCTAACACGCCGTGCAGGACATGATAGCGACCCGTATATTCGTGTGCCCGCTCGACGGCCATCAGGTCGGCCGGTTCTTCGACGATACAGATCGACTCGGTACTCCGCTGCGGATCGCGACAAATGGCGCACTGATCGCCCTCAGCCAGTCCAAAGCATTCCTGGCACAGGGTGGTCTCGGTCTTCACCGCCCAGATGGCCTCAGCCAGGCTTTCGGCATAATCCCGCCCCGCACCCAGGATGAACATGGCCAAGCGCGTCGCGGTTTTCTCTCCAATCCCCGGCAGTCTCCCCAACTCTTGGACCAGGCGCGCCAGGGCGGGGGTCAGCGTCGTCATAAAGAGTAAACGTGTCCTCCAATAAAGATGCAGATGCTGGATACGTTTACTCTTTTACATCCCTCGTCGTCAATGCTCTCAAGAGGAAGCGTGTCCTCCAACAGACATGCAAAGGCTGGACACGTTTCCTCTTTCACGCGTTCAGCCCAGGAATCTTGAGTCCACCGGTAACTTTTCCCATTTCGTTGGCCATCATGTTCTGGGCTTGCCGAATGCCCTCGTTCACCGCGGCAGTAATGAGGTCTTGCAGCATTTCAACATCATCGGCTGAGGCCACTGCCGGATCAATACGCAGCGCGACGAGCTCCAACTTGCCGTTCACCGTCGCGGTGACCATGCTGCCACCGGCGGAGGCTTCGACCGTCTTTTTCCCGGCCTCTTCCTGAATCTGAGCCAGTTTGGCCTGCAACTGCTGGGCCTGCTTCATCATATCTCCCATATTGTGTGCCATGCTGTGTCCTCCACTCTGCGACGATATGCCGCCTCCCGTGTCTAGGTTCCGCTTGCTCTCGACGTCCGCCTTGTCTGTATTTCTCCGCCAAGAATGTCCAGCGCGGTTCTGACGAGTGGGTCTACCGAGCCTGCCGGGTCTTGGGTGCTCTTTTGCGGCCGGTCGCCCTCCCCTGGTAGTGAGCTGGGCTGTTTTGTGGCCGGCCCGGGTCTATCCTTTTGCACTTCAACGCTGAGCTTGCGTCCGAAAAACTGTTCGGCAGACTCCTCCAAAACGGTCCGATTCTCTTGGCGTAACAACTCTTTCAGATAGGGGTCCTTGTTTACACCAATCTGTAAAGCGGTCGGGGTCACGTCGAGCAAATAGCCTGCCTTCAGGGCAAAAAAGAGCGAGATTTTCCTGCTCCGCACCGTGGCCAGAAAACCGTCCCACTGCTCGCCCTGTTCCAAATGCTCTGCGGTTGGGTCCTTTGAGTCCTTTGCGTCAGTAGAGTCCTTTGCGTCGGTAGAGTCCTTTGGGTCCTTGAGACCCGAAGACCCAACAGACTCAACAGACTCAACAGACTCAATAGACCCAACAGACCCAGCTGAAGCGGCAGGCCGAAAGCGTTGCTGTCTTGCCGGGGCCGGGCGACTACTGCTGCTTCCCAATTGGGTTTGCAACTCTTCCAGTTTGGCCAGCGCTTCCTGAATCGGGAGCACCGGCGGCTGACTGGCCAGCTTGACCAGCGCCATCTCAATGACGAGCTGAGTATAGGCCGACTTCCGCACCGCCTCTTCTGTTTCCAACAGAGAGGCAAAGAAGCGCTGAAGATCTTCTCGTGAGCGGAGGGCTGCCTGTTTATGTACGATCTCAACCTCGTGGTCGGGCAGGTCGGCCAGAACAGATACGTCAGCACTCACTTTGGCAACCACGAGATCGTGAAAATGGGTGAGCAGATCGTGACACAGCCGACGCGGATCATAGCCGTATTGATACAGATCGCCGGTCAGCCGGAGCACTTGAGCCGGGTCTTCGGCCAGGATTGCTTCCACCACCCGAAACAGGGCCTGACGGTCGGCCACGCCCAGGGCGTCTCTGACCGCCGCCTCGTCGACCCGGCCGTTGCTCCACGCCACCACTTGGTCGAGGAGCGATTCGGCATCGCGCAGGCTCCCGTCGGCCTCCCGCGCCAGCAGGGCCAGCCCGGCCTCATCGCACTCAAAGCCTTCTGCCTGGGTGAGGTGTCGGAGTTGCTGTATGAGGTCGCGTAGCGGGATACGCTTGAAGTCGTAGCGCTGGCAGCGAGACAGAATCGTCTGCAAGATTTTATGCGATTCCGTTGTCGCAAAAATAAATTTGACATGCGCCGGTGGCTCTTCCAGGGTTTTCAGCAGGGCGTTGAAGGCGGCATTTGAAAGCATATGGACTTCATCAATAATGACCACCCGAAAACGGCCCGTGGCCGGTCGATACTGCACGCCTTCGGTCAAATCTCGCACATTGTCCACGCCGGTATGCGAGGCACCATCGATTTCCAGGACATCAATGGCACTGCCGTTCGTGATCTCCTCACACTGGCTACAGGCGTTACACGGGTCCGGCGTCGGCCCCTGCTTACAATTCAGGGCTTTGGCCAAGAGCCGGGCGGTTGTCGTTTTCCCTACCCCGCGCGGCCCGGTAAACAAGAAAGCATGCGCCACGCGCTCGCTGCGAATCGCATTCCGCAAGGTGCGCGTGACATGCTCCTGCCCAATGACGTCATCGAACGTCTGAGGGCGCCACTTCCGGGCAAGAACGAGATAGCTCATAGCATAGCCGACGGTTTGGGGTTGTCCGGTGTGTTCCGCCGCGGTGTTACTCTACTCACGCGGTATAATGGAGTAAACGTGTCAACATCTGCATGTTTATTGGAGGACACGTTTCCTCTTTGATGATGAGCCGGTCGTCAGTGGTGATAGCTAGGCTACCCTGCGGCACAGGGAGAGTTCCGGTACCGCTGCTTCCTTCCGGACCTGACGGATTTCCCGGCTTCCCTTGCGCAGGACCTAGCTATCACCACTGACGGAGAGGGAGGGATTCGAACCCTCGGTACCCGAAGGTACACACGATTTCCAGTCGTGCCCGATCGGCCTAACTCTGGCACCTCTCCCATAAATATGCCTGAAAGAGGAAACGTGTTCAGCATCTTCACGCTGTTAGAGGACACGTTTCCTCTTTTCCTCCATGGCCGCGTGTGTGCAAGAGGTTTACCACCTCCCTAGTCCTCCTGCAAGGAAGGGACGAGGCAACCGTGGACGGTTGAACGGACCGAGCGCGCCTGCACGAAAAAGCGAACAGCAAGAAGGGACCACAGCTCCGTGTCTAGGGTAGAGAAAGCCGGTGCTTGGGGTTGTTGACACCGTGCCGGGCCTCTGTATCTTGTGCCGAGGGCATTGGGCAGATGACAACACGATCATACGTTGCCCACCGTAGCTGTCGGAGTTGACAAGAGCTTGCTATGGATCAATACGTTCCCGTCCTGATTGCGCTGATCCTGGGTGGGGTTGTGGCTTTGGTCATGACCTTTGCGAGCACGCTGCTCGGCGTCAAAACCCACTCGGCGGTCAAGGACGAACCGTTCGAGTGCGGCAATCCACCCAGTGGTTCTGCGTGGGGGCGCTTTTCTGTCAAATTCTATCTCGCCGCTATCCTCTTCATTGTCTTTGATGTCGAAGTGGTCTTCCTCTATCCCTGGGCGGTCGTCTTCCGCCAGTTGGGCCTGTTCGGCTTCATGGCCATGTTACTCTTCGTGCTCGTGCTGGTTGTGGGTTTGGTCTATGAGGTGAAAAAGGGGGGGCTGGAATCGACCTGACCAGCCCGTAGGCAGACATGGCTGAAGCAGACATTCTCTCTCATATCGAGACGGCCTTGTCCGGCACGATACAAGAACAGCACTCCTCGCACGGGAATGATACGATTGTCATTGATCGGGACGACCTGCCGACTGTTTTGAGCCAGCTCAAGGAGCATCCTGATTTTGCCTTCAACCTGTTGCTCGATATCACCGGGGTCGATTTTTTCGGGAAAGAGCCGCGCTTCGAGGTCGTCTACCACCTCTATTCACTGACCCATAATCATCGCCTGCGGGTCAAAGTTCGACTTACGGAGGAGAGTGCCCAGTTGCCCTCGGCTGCGTCAGTCTGGAAGTCGGCAGACTGGCTGGAGCGCGAAGTCTGGGATATGTTTGGGATTAAGTTTACCGATCATCCCGACCTGCGTCGCATCCTGATGTATGAAGAATTCCGCGGCCATCCGCTCCGCAAAGACTATCCGGTCAACAAACGTCAACCCTTGGTCGAAGAACGCGACCCCATTACCAACCCATGGCATAAAGGGTAACAATCTATGGCGGAAGCTGCGGCCCCTCTTCTTGGTGCGCAAAAAGACGTTGCTGAACACGACCCCACCTCTGAAATCATGGAGTTGCAGATGGGACCGTCCCATCCGGCAACCCACGGCACAATCAAACTCAACCTCACCCTTGACGGGGAAAAAATACTCAACTGCGATGTCGAGATCGGCTATCTGCACCGCGGCTTTGAGAAGATGTGCGAGCAGCGTACCTGGAATCACTGCATCCCCTATACCGACCGTCTGAATTATGCCTCGCCGCTCATCAACAACGTGGCCTTTGCCATAACGGCCGAACAACTGCTCGACGTTGAAGTCCCGGAACGCTGCCAATATATCCGGGTCATCATGAGCGAGATCTCGCGGATTACCGACCATTTGACGTGTCTGGGCATGGCGGCTACGGAAGCGGGGGCGATTTCCGTAGGATTCTATCTGATGGAGGCGCGTGAGACCCTATACGACTTGGTTACGGCCGTGACTGGCGCCCGCCTGACGGTCAGCTATGCACGGGTCGGCGGCGTCATGCACGATCTGCCCCACGATTTTGCCGAGCGTGTGCGGACGGCGTTTACCGATATGCGGCGCATCCTCAGCGACTGCGACAAGCTGCTGTCCAAGAATCGGATCTTCATTGACCGTATGTCCGGCGTGGGAGCAATTTCGCCGGAAGACGCGATTTCGTACGGCCTCACCGGCCCGCTCCTGCGAGCAACCGGTGTGCCTTACGATGTGCGGAAAGCACAGCCCTACTCTGGTTATGACCGTTTTGAGTTTGACATCCCGACGGGCACCCAGGGTGACAATTACGACCGCTTTTCTGTGCGCTTTGAGGAAATCAGACAGAGCATGCGGATTATTGAGCAGGCCCTGAACGGTATCCCGAGCGGCCCGATTCGGATTGACGACCCGCAGATTACGCTGCCTGAAAAGAAACAGGTGTACGGTAATATCGAGGGTCTGATGAATCATTTCAAGCTGGTCATCGAAGGGGTTAAAATTCCGCCCGGAGAGGCGTTTCTGAGTGTAGAAGGCGCCAACGGCGAACTCGGCTTTTATCTCGTCAGCGACGGCAGCGGTCGCCCCTATCGCGTCCGGGTTCGTCCGCCCTGTTTTTTCGGCATGGCGGCGCTGGGCGAGATGTTACGCGGCTGTCTGATCTCCGACATTATTACGACGTTCGGTATGGTTAATATGATAGGCGGAGAGTGTGACCGTTAATACGGGGTCTATGGGGTCTTGACCCAACAGACCCCATGGACTCAATAGACCCCATGGACTCATAAAAGTGCTGAGAGCAGATTATGGCTGTCCAATTTTCAGCGGAAACGCACAAGCGATTTGAAGAGGTACTGACCCGGTATCCGACCAAGCAGGCCGCCATTCTGCCCACGTTGTGGCTGGCGCAGACCGAGTTCGGTTATCTGAGCCCCGAAGCGATGGAGCATGTCGCTGATTTGCTCGACCTGTCGCCGGCCTATGTGCAGGGTGTCGCGACCTTTTACACCATGTTCTACAAGGAACCGATGGGGCAGTGTCACGTACAGGTCTGCACCAACCTGTCCTGCACCCTGGTCGGCGCTGAAAAAATTGTCCGCTGCCTGGAAGACCGGCTCGGCGTCAAAGTCGGTCAGACCACTGGCGATAATGTGTTTTCACTGAGCGAGGTCGAATGTCTGGGTTCGTGCGGCACCGCTCCCGTTATCCAGGTCAACGACGACTATCACGAGAAGCAGACCCCGGAGAGTATGCTCAGCCTGATCGATGAGTTGGCAAAGCAGGCCGAATCTGCCTCCACACCAGGAGCCTGAACGTCAGACGCCGTATGATAGATTTTCTCATCACGTTTAGCCTGACCCTGCTGATGGTGCTGATGGTGTTGAATCTCGGTGGGCTGCTGCTGTGGGTAGAGCGCAAAGGCAGCGCGGTTCTGCAAGATCGGATTGGGGCCAATCGAGCCGCTGTGTTTGGAAAACTCCCCTTTAATCTTGGCATCGTGAACACCCTGGTGGCTGACCCCATCAAGCTGTTTACTAAAGAAGACTTTGTGCCTCAGGGGGCGGACAAGCTACTGCACACGCTTGCGCCGGCTATTGGCCTGGTACCCTTATTGGTCACCTTTATTGTGATTCCGTTTGGCGACGTGCTGATTATCGGCGGGCGGGAAATTACGCTTCAGGCTGCCAATCTGAACATCGGTATTCTGTATGTCCTGGCGATGGTCTCACTCAGCGTGTACGGCGTTGTCCTGGGCGGCTGGGCCTCCAATAATCGCTGGGCGCTCTTGGGCGGGATTCGGGGCTCCGCCCAGATGATCTCGTACGAGATTCCGTTGGGGCTGGCGCTCATCGGCGTTGTCCTTGCCTTTGGCTCGCTGGACTTACAGGAGATTACGCGCGCCCAAGGCGCGCTGATCGGCGGTTGGATTCCGGCCTGGGGCATTGTCTATCAACCGGTGGCCTTTCTGATCTTCCTGGCCGCCGGAATAGCCGAGAGCAAACGGATTCCGTTTGATCTGCCCGAAGCTGAGTCCGAGCTGATATCCGGCTATTTCACCGAGTACTCCGGCTCCAAGCAGGCCATGTTCATGCTGGGCGACTTTGTCGAAGCCATTATCGTTGCCGGGCTGATTACCACGCTCTTCTTCGGCGGTTGGCAGGTCCCGTTTCTGCTGCGCGACGGATTTCATTTTCCGTGGGGCGGCACTCTCGCGCTGCCCTCACTCCTCGTGACGCTTCTTCAGGTCGGGGCGTTTACGCTGAAGGTACTCTTCTTCTGCTGGCTCCAGATCATGATTCGCTGGACCCTGCCCCGCTTCCGCTATGATCAACTCATCAGCCTGGGGTGGAAAATTCTCCTCCCGCTGGCGCTGGCCAACGTTATGCTGACCGCGCTGATTATTCTCCTGTTCGAGTAAACGCTATGGATTTCGTGACCTTCTTTGCCTTGGCTATTCCGTTGGTCGTGATCGCGATTATGGTCATTGCCCATCCCAGTCCGGTCTATAGCGCCCTCTTTCTGGTCCTGACCCTTTTTCTGCTGGCGGTCTATTTTCTGTTTCTGGACGCTCATATGGTCGCCGCGCTCCAGATCATTGTGTACGCCGGGGCGATCATGGTCCTGTTTTTATTTGTGATTATGCTGCTCAATTTGCAGAGCGACACCCAGCCGACACCCAGCCGCGGCTTGGGCCGGGCGGCTATTATCGGCGGCGTCATCCTGGTGGCGGAACTGGGTCTGCTGCTGCAACGCTCCTCGTCCGAGCAGGCCGAGAGCGCCCTGCCCGAGAACTTCGGGACGGTCGAAGCCTTGGGGAGTCAGCTCTTCACCACGTATCTGCTGCCTTTTGAAATCACCGGCATCCTCCTGTTGGTCGCGGTTGTTGGGGCAGTGGTCTTGGCAAAACGATAGAAAGAGTAGATGTATGCGTCTGTTGAGTCCTTTGCATCTGTTGAGTCCTCTGGGTCCGACCCAACAGACGCAATACACCCAACAAACCCCATAGACCCAATACTCTTTGAGGGCGACCGAGCGCACTATGGTTCCAATCAGTTATCATCTCATTCTGAGCGGCATCCTGTTCACCATCGGCGTGACCGGCGTTCTCTTGCGCCGCAATATCATTATTATTTTCATGGCGATTGAACTTATGCTGAATGCCGTCAACCTGTCTTTTGTGGCCCTGGCCCGGCATTTCGGCAATATGGACGGACAGATCATCGTGTTCTTTGTCATGTCGGTGGCGGCGGCAGAGGTTGCGGTTGGGCTGGCCATTATCCTGCTTGTTTTTCGTGGCCGGGAGACGGTCAATGCAGACGAACTCAACCTGATGCGATGGTAAAGCGTATGACACAATTACCGAGTTGTAGGGGCAGGCCCCTGTGCCTGTCCTCATTCGACATCACGGGCAACCCCCTGTGGTTGCCCCTACATCGACCGGGAGCGGTGCTGTAGAGATGGAACATCCGCACGCGGCTGAAGTCGCCGTCCAGACGGTCTCGTACCTGCGCTATATTGTACTCTTTCCCCTGCTCGGAGTGGTGTTCAACCTCTTCTTGGGGCCGCGCTATGGCCGACAGGTCGTGAACTGGGTTTCGCCGGGTATGGTCTTCCTGGCTTTTTGTTTTGCGTTTGCGGCCTTTGTCCAACTGCCGGACGGCGGCGCCCTGGTCGATAGTGTCTACCCCTGGATTTACTCAGGCACCCTACAGGTTGATATTGCGCTGCGGGTCGATCCCTTGTCCGGCACCATGATCATGGTCATCACCGGTGTCGGTTTTCTCATCCACGTCTATTCCGTCGGCTATATGGCCCACGACGAGGATGTGGTGCGCTATTTTGCCTATCTCAACCTCTTCACCACCGCCATGCTGCTGCTGGTGCTGGGCGATAACATCCTGCTGCTCTTCGTCGGCTGGGAAGGCGTTGGGCTGTGTTCCTATTTGCTCATCGGCTTCTGGTATACCGACGACGAAAAGGCCAGTGCCGGGAAAAAGGCGTTTAT
Organism: Desulfurellaceae bacterium bin18; assembly: GCA_002238415.1. Classification (GTDB taxonomy): domain Bacteria; phylum Desulfobacterota; class Binatia; order Bin18; family Bin18; genus Bin18. Next base: position 16,348 of record MPMI01000023.1, read on the forward strand.
CGTCAATCGGATCGGTGATGCCGGTTTTCTGCTGGGCCTGTTTCTGTTGTTCTGGAGCCTGGGCGCCCACGGCGTCTGGACGCTGTCGTTCAGCGAAATCGCGGCGCACGCCTCGGTGCTGCCGGTGACGACGGTCACGCTGATCTGCCTGCTCTTCTTTGTCGGTGCGGCCGGCAAGTCTGCCCAAATTCCGCTCTATGTCTGGCTGCCGGATGCCATGGCCGGCCCCACCCCGGTGAGCGCGCTCATTCACGCCGCGACTATGGTGACGGCCGGCATCTATCTGATCGCACGGATGCATTTCCTGTATTCTCTGTCCCACACCGCACTAGCCGTTGTGGCCGTGGTCGGAGCCGTCACTGCCTTGTTTGCCGCCACGATCGCCCTGGTACAGACTGATATTAAAAAGGTCCTGGCCTACTCAACAGTCAGTCAGTTGGGCTATATGTTTCTGGGGCTGGGGGTGGGCGCGTATGCGGCTGGCGTGTTCCATGTCATGACCCACGCCTTCTTCAAAGCCCTGCTTTTTCTTGGTGCCGGCAGTGTCATCCACGGCATGAGTGAAGAGCAGGACATCCGTAAGATGGGCGGGCTGAAAAGTAAGATGCCGACCACCTACGGGACGTTTGCCGTCGGCTGTCTGGCCATTGCCGGGTTTCCGTTCCTATCCGGTTTTTTCAGTAAAGACCTCATCCTGGAACACGCCTTTGGGAGTCCGCACGGCTCTCCTCTGCTGTGGCTGATTGGTACCCTAGGGGCGGGCTTGACCGCCTTCTATATGTTTCGGTTACTCTTTGTCACGTTTTGGGGAGAAAACCGTTCCGACCCCGAGGTCGCCCGGCATATTCATGAATCGCCCCAGGTCATGACCGTGCCCCTGGTGGTGCTTGCCATCCTGTCTTTAATCGGCGGCTATTTTACCCTGCCCGAACTGCTCAGCCCGCTCTACGGCCATGAGCATCCGCATGTGTCGCTCCTGGTGAAATATCTGCCGACCCTACTTGGGCTGGGAGGTATCGGGCTGGCGTATCGGCTGTATGTGCAAGACCCCCCTTTTGTCCCTGGTAGAGGAGGGGCCGACCGCCTCAGCCGGCAATTCTCCGGCCTGCACCAGTTGTTGCTGAATAAATACTATGTTGATGAGTTGTACGAAGCGGCGATTGTCCGGCCTCTGCTGGCCGCTTCGGACTGGCTGTGGAAGGTGTGGGATACGGTCGTTATTGACGGCCTGGTCAACGGCACGGCCCAGGTGATTCAGGCCAACGGCTCGGTCTTGCGTTTCTGGCAAACCGGTAATGTCCAGACCTATGCTCTGTCGTTCTGTTGCGGAGCGATCGTTATTCTGGGGTATTATCTGTGGTAAGCCTCATTGTTTTCATTCCGCTGCTGACGGCGTTCTTCCTGTTGGCCCTCAACAAGAATGCGGTGGAGTTGGTCCGTCGAACCGCCTTTGGCGCGTCGCTGCTCACGTTCTTCATCTCGCTCGGCCTGTTCACCGGCTTTGATAGTGAGACCGCCGCGTTTCAATTCGTTGAGCGCTATGCCTGGATTAGCGAATTCGGGATCGAATACTATGTTGGTGTCGATGGCATCAGCCTGTTTCTTGTTCTGCTGACGACGTTTCTTTCGCCGCTGGTGATTCTGTCCACCTGGAGCAGCGTTGAACATCGGGTCAGGGAGTATCTCTTTTTCTTTCTCATCCTGGAAACCGGCATGATCGGGACCTTTGTCGCGGTTGATGTCTTTCTCTTCTATGTCTTTTGGGAAGTCATGCTGATTCCCATGTACTTCCTGATTGGCGTCTGGGGTGGCGAACGGCGCATTTACGCCGCGCTCAAATTCCTGCTCTACACCATGGTCGGCAGTCTCTTGATGCTGGTGGCCATCCTGTATCTCGCCTATCTGCATAATACTCAACACGGTACGCTCACTTTTGACCTGCTGCGTCTGTATACCCTTGAGATTCCGGTCAGCGCCCAAATGTGGTTGTTCGCCGCATTTGCGCTCTCCTTTGCCATCAAGGTTCCCCTCTTCCCCTTTCATACCTGGCTGCCGGACGCGCACGTCGAAGCCCCGACCGGGGGGTCCGTCATCCTGGCCGGCGTGCTCCTCAAAATGGGCACCTATGGCTTTCTGCGTTTTGCCTTGCCGCTCTTTCCTGATGCCGCCCATGCCGCGGTGCCGCTGATTATGGCGCTCTCAGTGGTTGGTATCGTGTATGGAGCGCTGGTGGCTCTGGTGCAGCCGGATATGAAAAAGTTGGTCGCCTACTCGTCCGTCAGCCACCTCGGCTTTGTCATGCTGGGGTTGTTTGCGTTCAATATACAGGGGATCGAAGGCGCGCTGTATCAGATGCTCGGCCATGGCCTGTCAACCGGTGCCCTCTTCCTGTTGGTCGGCGTGATATATGAACGCCGCCATACGCGGCTTATCAGCGAGTATGGCGGCTTATGGAAACAACTGCCGCTCTTTGCCTCGGTCTTTCTGATTACCATGCTGTCTTCGATAGGCCTGCCGGGCTTGAACGGATTTGTTGGGGAGTTCCTCATCCTCTTGGGGACCTTTCAGGCGAATACGCTGGTCGGTGCGATAGCGGTTTCCGGCGTTGTTCTGGGTGCCGTCTATATGCTGCGTCTGTATCAGCGGGTTGTTTTCGGACCGCTGACGCAGCCGGAGAACGCCAAGCTGACCGACCTGTCCCGCCGCGAGCTAGCCATATTCGTTCCGTTGATCGCCCTGATGTTGCTGATGGGTCTCTACCCCAAGCCCTTCCTCAGCCGGATGGAAAAGTCGGTGGAAGCCACCTTGGCGCGGATTCATCAAACCGCCGATAATAAGTCGGTGGAGTCAGTTGAGTCCATTGGGTCAGTTGAGTCATTGGGTCGGTTGAGTCTTGACCCAACGGACCCCAAAGACCCAATAGACCTAAAAGGGGCGAGTTGAGTATGGATATAACACTCCCCGCCGTTAATTGGCTCTCGGTCCTGCCGACCCTGCTCCTGTCCGCGACCGGTATGCTGGCCCTGTTCTGGGACATCTGGATCAAAGACGATGAGCGTTCTTTGCTCGGCTGGCTGAGCCTGACGGGTATTGTTGTCACGGCGCTGTGCTCCTGGTTGTTGTGGGGCCATAACGATGTTGAGTCGTTTAGCGGCATGTTCGCCCTCGATGCGTATGCCCTGTTCTTTAATCTTGTCTTTTGTCTGGTCGCGGGTCTGACGGTGTTGATGTCTCTGAGCTATCTCGAAACCGCAGAGATTCGGCACGGAGAGTATTACGCACTCATTCTCTTTGCCACGGTCGGTATGACGGTCATGGCTGCTGCCACCGACCTCATTCTGATCTTTCTGGGTCTGGAAACCATGTCGATTGCCGTATACGTCTTGGCCGGGATCTGGCGGCAACATCTCACCTCGCATGAAGCGGCGCTCAAATATTTTCTCCTCGGGGCGTTTGCGAGCGGATTCTTGCTGTATGGCATTGCCCTGATTTATGGGGCGACGGGCAGCGTGCAGCTCGGACCTATTGCCGAACACGTCGGTACCCAGGGCTCTTCGCCCTTGCTGTTGATTGGTATGGGCCTCTTGATCGTCGGCTTTGGATTTAAGGTGGCCGCCGTCCCGTTCCACGTCTGGACCCCGGATGTGTATCAGGGCTCACCGACAACCGTCACCGCTTTTATGGCGGTAGGGGTCAAGGCCGCCGCCTTTGCCGCATTTGCCCGGATATTCCTGCACACCTTGGGCGCGGTCCATGCGGATTGGCAGGGTATTCTGTGGGTCGTAGCCGCCCTTACCATGACGGTGGGAAATATCACTGCGCTTGTTCAGCACAACATCAAACGCATGCTGGCCTATTCAAGTATTGCCCATGCCGGCTATCTCCTGGTCGCCATGGTGGCCGGTAAGGACTTGGGCGGCGCGGCGCTGCTGTACTACCTGGTGGCCTATGGGCTGATGAATCTGGGCGCGTTCGGAGTGATGGTCGCTGTTGGGCGCAGGGGTGAGCCGCATGAAGAGCTTGACGATTATGCCGGCCTCGGGTTTCGTTATCCGGCCCTGGGGATGGCCATGACCGTGTTCATGCTGTCTCTTACGGGTGTTCCGCCGCTGGTCGGGTTCACCGGCAAGTTCTATATTTTCAGCGCCGCGGTGCAGGCCGGCTATATCTGGCTCGCGGTGATCGGCGTGCTGAACAGCGTGGTATCCGCCTATTACTATATTCGCGTCGTCGTCAATATGTATATGCGTGAGGGCGAGGCTATTGTCGAATTACCCTCCCTCCGTTCTGCATTAGGGGTGGCCATCCTGATAGCCGCCATCGGCACAGTGCTGATGGGTGTCTTCCCGTCCGCGTCCATGTCTTTGGCCGGAGCGTCGTTTTTGTCGTTAGGATGAGGCTAGCCGCATCCGTATCCGCTTTGCAGGCTTGCGGTGACTCTGGCCGTTTGCGCGCCGGCGGGGAAGAGGTATGCGAGCCAGGATGCTGACCGACTTCCTGACGGCTTTACACTTTCTCACCATCATCCGGACGAAAAGAGAACTATCTTTTGATGCAACGGCTTGTCGGCGGTCCGCAGTCTTTTTCCCGCTGATTGGGCTTCTCATCGGTGGACTGGTCTGGGGGGTAGACTACTTGCTCCGGCCCGTACTCCCAACGACATTACTGAGCATCCTTCTCGTTGGGTTGCTGGCCGTGGTGAGTCGAGGAGTTCATCTTGATGGGGTGGTGAAGAGCGCAGATGCGCTGTTTGGCGGTTCGGACCCAGCGCGGAGAACATCTGCGCGTGGACTGCTTGGCGTCCTGGCCCTTTTTGTTATCCTGGTATGCAAAGTCCGCGCCTTGGATCTGTTGCTCGGCGGCTATCGAGACATCGCTCTCCTGCTCGGACCTATGCTGGGTCGGTGGGCGTGCGTGGTGATGGCCTATAGCTCCCGTCCTGCTCGGGACGAGGGGCCAGGCACGACATTTGTGCATGGTGTCCAGTTCAATGAGTTTGCCCTCGCCAGCCTCATCGCTCTGGGGGTCTTGTTCACGCTGATTGAAATTGCTGGGATTGCGCTGGTTCTGCCCCTGGGCGGACTGATTATCGGCTTTACGCTATTCTGCAATCGTCGCCTGGGCGGCGTCGCCGGAGACCACTGGGGGGCGATGGCGGAACTCGTCGAGACCGCCGCCTTCTGCCTCTTCGTCCTCCTCGCCAGAGGGGGGACGACCGCTGCCCCAGTGTAGATAACCGGGGCGATGATGGGGGCGGGGAAAGCCTCAACGCGACGCTTTCCCCATCCGTTTATTGTCAGACTAGGGGGAGATCAGATGTCGGCGCGGACCGGAATCTCCGCGCTGAGAGCGACATCAACCAGGGCTTCGCCGCGCTGCGCATAGCGGAGCGTTTGCTCCTCTTTCCACGCCTTGAGCGCTTCCCGCATCCGGCCCGGATTGATACCCAGCACGTCACAAATATTTTCAAAAGAGAAGAACCAGAGTCCATCGGTGGAAACAATCCACTCCTCGGCTTCCTGAAAGAGTCGCCGCTCGTGGGGTTTTTTTGCTAACAGATAGGTCTGGAAACAATGCACTGCATCCTCTAGCATAGCGAGCAGGAGTCGTTTTTCACCCTGCAAGGGTTTACGCCCGAGCAAGGTAAAGTATTGCTCCGGCAAGAGGGTGTCTGGTTCAAACATAGAGCCTCTCCTCCACAAAAAATTGATGGGTAATGGGGGTCGCGTGTGAAGGTGGAAAAATAGCGAAAATTCATCTATAAGTAAAGTGAAAAAATCTTCTTTCCATTATTAGTAATCATGCATATTGAAACACTGAAGGTCTTTTGTGATCTGGCTGAGACAGGCAGCTTTTCGCTTGCCTCCTCAAAAAATTTCATTACCCAATCTGCGGTCAGTCAGCAGATTCGCGGTCTGGAGGAACGCTACGGCCGAGAGCTGGTGGAACGCTCGAAGGGAAATGTGCGCCTGACACAGGCCGGCCAGGTCTTGTATGACGCTGGCAAGGAGATTGTGCAGAAGTATCGTGAAATCGAAGACGGTATCCAGACCCTTTCACACTCGGTTGCGGGCACGGTTCGGGTTGCCACGGTGTATAGTGTCGGGCTCTATGAGCTCTCTTCGCCACTCAAGCGCTATCTGCAGACCTTTCCCGATGTCAATATCCACCTGGAGTATACTCGCGTCAACAAAATCTACGAAGATGTCAGCCGCGGCGATATCGATCTGGGTATTGTCGCCTACCCGAGTAAGCGACCCCAGATTCGACTCACCCCGTTCCGGGAGGACCGGTTGGTCTTGATCTGCGCTCCGCAACATCGATTTGCCTCACTCCGGCGTCTCAATATCAAGAAGCTCGACGGCGAGAATTTTATCGGTTTTGAGCGCGATATTCCGACGCGTCGAGCGCTTGATCGTCTCTTCCGACGGCATGGGGTCAAGGTCCAATACATGATGGAAATGGATAATGTTGAAACGATCAAACGCGCAGTCGAAATAGGCGCGGGGATCGCTATTGTCCCCGAGCCTTCCGTTTCTCTTGAGGTCAATAATGAGACCCTCAAGGTTGTCCATTTTTCCGGCGAAGTCCTGATGCGCCCGCTTGGCCTTATTTCCAAGCGGGGGCGCCGTTTTACCCAGGCGACACAAAAGTTTATCGATTTCCTCAAAGACAAACCTGCCCAGCAGTCTTCAGAGTCCTCGGACCAGGTTCTCCAGGCCATTGCATAAGAGGCCGGGCGATGGGCGAGATGCCCGCCCCGTTCTTCTCCTGAGGTTGAGAGCTATTCCCGGAGATGTCCCAGACTCGGAGACGCGCGGAAATCACGCTCCGGGTGACCCGACCCGTGCTGACGCATCCTTCAGGTACTCGGAGAATTCATAGATTCCATACGCCTCCTGCCCTTGCCACACGGTTCGGGACAGCCCAAAGGTGACCGCCAGGGCCGGCCCGTCATGCGTGTGGCGCACGATGGGAATAGCCGTCAGGGTTTCTCCCTGGCACGCAAGCGACAGCGGGGCAGAGGAGGAGAAGGAGACAGAGAACCGTGTGGGGCGGCCGTGCTCAAAGGCGTATTCGAGCTCCCAGTCTCCGGGGTCCAGCGGTTGTGGGTTGCCGTGCTGATAGACAATGCCGGAAGAATGGGGTCCTTCGGGAGTTTCGGAGCGGGCCAGAAAAATACCCAGATCAGCCCCAAAGGGTAATGACAGCAAGCGGCGCGGCAGGAGACGGTCGGTTTCGTCAGGTCTGAGCACGTCAACAAAGCCCCAAGCGTCAACGGTATACTCTCGGTCCGGAAAAGCCACGCTGCCCTGGAGTTGACACAGCTGAATAAGAGCCGGACGGCTGGCCTTCACCGCGGGAAACAACACTTGCAGGTCCACCTCGGTCGGCTCTATCCAGGAAGCGGCCAACCCGTCTTCGAGCCGGATAAATGCCTGAGGATGGGCAAAGCGCATGAGCGTTCCCCGGTAGCTGATGGAGAGCCCTCTCGGTTGTCGCCGCCACACGCACTGTCCGATCTGCACGTGGCCCCGGTCCGGTCCGCGCCTGTCTTCACCGGTAAAGAGCACCATCTCAGTCCCGCCGAGGGAGAGGAGCAGACGGCCAGAATGGACAGATGCCTGAGGGTCAAATTCCACGCCCCCCATTACCCCCAACCCGCTTCTCGGGTCGTGAAAGTGCAAGGCTAAGCGGGTAGGCTCACGCTCCCAGGTCTCAGGCAGCAAAGAATCGTACGGCGTTGCGTCCTCTGCAGGCGGAGCCTCAAGAAAAGAAAGAGCAGAAAAGTCGCGCTCCCCCTTCCGATCAGGTCCGGCGCCGTTGTGCAGAGAATTGCCTAAGGTCTGGCAAAAGACGCGAACAAAGCGCTCGCGCTCTGGTCCGGGCCAGCGTAGGCCCACACCGAGTTCCAACTGGGCGGCGTTAATTTTTCCCTGCACGGTCAGCTCGGCCAACGTTCGTATCTGCGCAGAGTCATCGTGCAGGAAGCGCGCGCTGAAGACCTGCATGAAATTATTTTTGGCGGCCGCGGCATAGCGTCGTCCAATCGCGACATCTATCTGCTGTTCCTGGGCGGCTTCACAAAAGGGGAGCATGACATCGGAAAAGAACGATACACCCAGCGTCGGTTCCCCCTTGCCCGCTCGGACCAGTTTTCCTACACGTTGGCGGAGGCCTATCCCCACATCGCACACGGGCTGCACCACGTTCCAGCCATGAATGAAAAAGACGCGCACCGAGTCATACTGCGCCGTCAGCGCAGACAGAAGTTCAACCAGGGCGCGCAGAAACCACGGCGCCTCGTGCTTGACCTGACTCACACGGTTCAAGTCCAGCTCGTTGCGGTCATGCGAGCGGTTGATCAGCGCATAGCTGCGGGTGTGTTCGGCTAAGTCGTGAGTGAGCTCGGCCGTATACAGATCGTTGACCTTGATACTATCGGTAATTGGGGCGTCAGCCGGGCGGCGGCCTCCGTGTGGAGCGACTAAAACGATGGGAACCTCGCCAGCGGTAAACGTCATCCACACGGGCAGGCTGGGTTCAAATGAAAACGGCATGGCGTTACTATACCCGATCTATGCGGAAGACAGAACGTCTCCCACACGAGAGCCTAGCTGCTGACCTCATCGAGCTGGCGTTCCAGGTCCTCGACGGGAATGCTGCCCGGCTTCCGGCCGGTAGAGGCCATGTCGTTGACAACGTGTTGCAGCAGGGCGTTGCAGGGGGTGGGAATACCGTGGAGTCTACCCAGCATGACGATTTCCCCGTTCAAAAAGTCAGCCTCGATCGTCGGTAAACCGCGCATCAGACTTTGCCACGACGAACCGCCAGTCCGCGGATGACCCTCAATATCAACGAGCTTGATCTGAGAGCGTACCCGCGCTTGTAATTCATCTTCGGGCACAAACTCAATACCCGCAGCCTGGTAGCAGGCGAGAGCTTCGGCGCGGAGGGCTCGAATAATTTTTCGCGAACGCGCCTCAAATCCGCACGCCGCCTGAAAGGCGTTGCGCACATTACTCAGCAGCTTGGTGTATTTCCAGCGCATAATATTGTGGTCAGGCGCGGCACTAAAGCCACAATTGGTCAAATCTTGCGTCACCTGGGTAATGAGCGGATCAACCCCGTTGGGGTAGCGCCCGGCATCCAGAATCCCGCCAACGGGCTCGGCATGATTCAGCACCAGGCCGGGCTCCAAATAGGTGGCCGGCATCCAGACTACCATGCCGTAGACGCGCGCAAATCGGCGAACGGCCAGGCGTTCATTGTCTACCCCGTTCTGCCCGCAGATGACGGCCAGGTCCCGACCCCCCGCGCGCTCAAGGTCGCGTAGCGCCATTTCCGTGTCCTGGGACTTCATCGTCAGCAACACCACATCATCCGGGGTAAACGTGATCTCTTCGGGGTGGCTGACCGCACGGATTGCGAGTTGGAGGATTTCCGTGGGGGTCTTCAAGGTCAGGCCTGTGGATTGGATGGCGTGTAAATGTTCACCACGGCAGATCAGAATAACTTCATGCCCGTGCTGAAGCAGCCGCGCCCCAATGGCCCCGCCGATGCCACCCGCTCCGTAGATGATGTAGCGCATGGGAATCCCCCGTCCTGTCAATACACTCAGGGTTGGATTCTACCCCTCGCCCACGCGTCTATACACCCCACTCGACAGGACGAACAGAATAAACCTTGAACGGTTCGATCGGATTGACATTTCCCGGCCAACCGCAGGATAATCACAGCCACCAAGGAGGGGGGACAGTATGGCACAGGATGTAACACCAAATGCGATTTTTTCGGCAGACTCGCACACCATAGAGCCCGCGGATCTCTGGATTCAACGCGTAGACCGGGGCCTTCGAGACCGGGCGCCACGCGTCATCAAAGACTATCAGGACAAACCGGGCAGCTTTTTCGTGGCAGAAGGGCTCACACCCTTTCCTGTGGGTGGCGGGTTTGCCGCGGGCAAGGACCCCAAAGATCTGGCGACCAATCAGAACGTCGGCTACGAGCAGGCGCGTCCGAGCGGTTGGGACCCGGTCGAACGGCTCAAGGATCAGGATATCGACGGGGTCGAGGGAGAAGTGCTGTACACGACCCTCGGCATGTTTCTCTTCCACCTCAAAGACGCCAACCTTCAGTGGGCGTGCTTCCGGGCCTATAACGACTGGATCGCCGAATTTGTCAGTCACGCCCCCCAGCGCCTGATTGGTTTGGGGCTGATTGCCATGCAGGATGTCGAGCAGGCCGTGGGCGAGTTGCAACGCGTGGCCAACAAAGGCTTGCGCGGGATCATGATTAACGCCACCTCTCCCCGGGAGGTGCCCTACAGCGATGCCTCCTTTGATACGTTCTGGGCGGCCGCTCAGGATCTGAACCTGCCGGTCAGCCTGCATATTCTGACCGGCAAGCAAAACATCCGGCTCAAAAAGGGACGGGTCGCCTCAAATATGTCCATTATTCACGAAGTCCAAAACTCGCTGACCGACTTTATTTATAACGGCGTGTGCGAACGTTTTCCCCGGCTGAAGCTGGTTTCCGCAGAAAACGATATTGGCTGGATTGCCCATTATCTGAGTCGTCTGGACATCTCGTCCGAAACGCTCAAGTATGTGGACCCCACTCCGAACACCCTCCTGCCCAGCGAGTATTTCAAACGACAGATCTATGCCACCTTTCAAGACGACCGGGCCGGGGTCATGACCCATGAGCTGAGCGGTGCGGACAATCTGATGTGGGCATCGGATTTCCCCCACCGTGCCTCTACCTGGCCGCGCTCACGAGCTGTGATAGAGCAGAACTTTGCCGGCATTCCCGCCGAGATCAAGCGCAAGATTACCTATGAGAATGCGCGGCGTTTGTACGGATTATAAAAGTAGCCGGTCTCCACTTCTCCCTGTCTAGGTCAGGACATCCCTTTCTCGGAGCGCGGCGATCTCGTCCTGACTCAGGCCGACGATGTCGGTCAGGACGGCATCCGTGTCCTGGCCCAGGCAGGGAGCCGGACGCCGTATCTCACACGGTGTGCGGGACATGGTCCAGGGGATACCCATATGCCGGCGGGTACCCACCTCGGGATGTTCAAGCTCCACAAAATAGTCCCGTGCGCCAACGTGCGGGTTGTCGATCATGTCAATCGCATCGAGCGACGGATAAGCAGGAATGCCGGCGTTCTGTAGCGCCTGGGTGGCCTCGTCCGCCGTGCACGCTTGGGTCCAGGCCGTGACGATCTCTTCCAGAGCCGCTTCATTTTCTTTCCGCGCGGCCAAGCTGGCAAAACGCGCGTCCGAACTCAACTCGGGTTGGCCCATGACCTCACACAAGCGCTGCCATTCCGCCTCGTCCCGGACCGACAGGCTGACCCAACGGTCGTCACCTTTGGAACGAAACACGCCGTGGGGTGCCATGTGGGGATCGCGATTGCCCATCCGTTCGGGTTGGGTGCCGTTCATGCTGTAGTCCATGACGGCCTCGGGCAATAACATGATCGCCGCCTCCCATTGGGAGAGGTCGATATACTGACCCTGTCCGGTTTTTTCACGGTGGAGTAAGGCAGCCATGACAGCAAACGTGGCATGGATGCCGCCGTTGGGATCGCCGTAGGAAAAACCGGCCATCATGGGCGGACCGCCGACATAACCGGTCAGGGCTGACAGGCCGCTCTGGGCGACCTGTGGCGGACCATAGGACACAAAGTCTTTTTCCGGTCCGCTTGTTCCATAGCCGGGTAAAGAGACCATGATAATGTCAGACTTGATGCGGCGCAGAACGTCATAGCCCACTCCAAGTTTTTCCATCACCCCGGAGGCGAAATTATTCATCACGATATCGCTCTTTGAGACCAGCGTCTTCGCAATATCGATGGCTTCCGGGGCTTTCAGGTCCAGAGTGAGGGAGCGTTTGCCCTGGTTGTACTGGTTAAAATAGCCCGCCCGATTCACACCCGATTCGTTGTCCGGCCAGGGCGGAATAAGGCGTGACGGACATAAGCGCTTGGCACTTTCGATCCGAATGACGTCCGCGCCCAGGTGAGCCATTTGCAGGGTACCATAGGGGCCAGCCCAAGCCCAGCAAAAGTCAACAACGCGGATTCCATCCAACGGCGGTTGGCTCATGATCTTCTCCTTGTGCTTTCCCCTAGACGGTCCCGGCTCGCTGAAGCGTCGCCAGGTCCTGGGCGGTCATGCCGAGTTCGGTATAGACCTCGGTGTTATGCTGTCCCAAACACGGAGCCGGACGGCGCAGTTCCCACGGCGTTTCCGAGCAGATATGGGGCGCACCGGGATAGGTCAGGCTGCCCGCTTCGGGGTGGTCGAGCTGGACAAAAAAGCCGCGGGCGTTGAGATGTTCGGAGTTCAGCAAATAGCCCATGGTTGAGACCGGGGCAAAGGGAATCCGGCGCGCCTGCGCCTTGAGGTATAAGTCCTGTACGGTGAAATCCTTGACCCAGTCTTGAATGAGCAGTTTGAGCGCGTCCCAGCTCTCGCCCCGCTTCAGTCGATCCTCGAAAATAGGCTCGGCGGCCCATTCCGGATTGTCCATCAGATCAACAAACGAGTGCCAGTGGTGCTCCTCCACACAGCAGATGAAGATCCAGCCGTCTTTGCACTCCAACAGATCCAGCGGTTGGATCGGTTTATGTCCCAGCCGCGTCACCGCCATACCGGCATAGGCGGCCATCATGGTGCCGAACTCCGATATGCCCATCAGGCACTCCTGGACGGAGAACTCGACGTGCTGACCCATCCCTCCACGCAGGCGGGCAAACAGTGCGCCGAGCGACGCCACCGCAGCATGCACCCCAGCCGTAAACCCGGACTGCTGGCCAAACGCCTTGAGCGGCGGGAGATGATCGGTGCCCGGCCCTCCGCCGTTCAGAAAGCACAGCCCACCGGCATTCCACAGGGTGAGGTCAGACGCCTCATACTCTGTATGCGGTCCCCTGAGGCCGAAAGGAGTGATGGAGGTCATGACCAAGCCGGGATTCATGGCTGCCAGATGGTCGTAGTCCAAACCAAGGGTCGGCATATGCTTGGGATGGACATTGTGGATAAGCAGGTCCGCGTCTTTGACGAGACGCTGAAAGACCTCCTGACTTTGGGGCTGTTCCAGGTCGAGTGTGATCCCACGTTTATTGGTGTTCAGGAAGAGATAGAGTCCGCTCTTTTCCGCGTGTGGCTCTCCGCCTGGAAACGGACCGCGCTGACGAGCCGCGTCCCCCCCGTGCGGTGACTCAATTTTAATGACCTCTGCACCCATGTCGGCCATGAGCTTGCTGGCGTAGGCGGCAGAGACCATCTCTCCGCATTCAATGATCCGAAAACCTGATAAGGCACCCGGCATACTCCCTCCTTCTTTCCGGCCGGCCGGTCGGGTAGCTCCGACACAGCAAAGTCAGACTCTAGTAGGCTGCCGGTGTCACGTCAAGCTTGACTCCAGCCCAGGCACACAGTACTCGAAGAGTAAACGTGTCCTCCAATCGATACTAGCTGTTGACACGTTTACTCTTTGTGGTGCGGACATGGAGCTGATCGACATTTACTTGCGGGTTGAGCGGGCCGATATTGCGCTCATAAAATGTGTCATTGAGTCCTACGAAGAACTCGGTATTGTCCGCACGATTGACAATACCAAGGCTATTATCGTGCTCCTGATCGTGCCGGACTTTATCGATGACGCCTGGGCCGCGCTCGAATCGCTTCGTCAGCACATGGACTGGCACCAGGTCCCCCGTCCGACCGCGTATGATGACTGGTTGATGGAGAAGATGCATCCGGAGACGACGGGGGCAGCGTAAGGTGGATCATCGGTCCCTCCTGCTCCGTGTCTCCCTACCCGATCAACTATGGCCAAACACTCCGAGTGGGTCACCGCAAGTGAAATCGGCACCTACGTCTATTGCGAGGAAGCCTGGCGGCTGACGCATGGACTCAAAATCCCGCCGGGTAGTGTGCGGGCGCTCCGCCGGGGTACGGAAACGCATGCCGCCTGGCAACGGGTTGAACGTCTGACCGCTCGGCTCATGCGAGCCGCTCTCATTGTGGCGGGTCTCGCCCTGGCCGGTATCCTGCTGCGTGCATACCTATCGTGATGGTCATCCTGACGCTGCTGCTCAGTCTCTCCGTCCTGCTCTTTGTGGTTGCCCTCATAGGTCGCCGCCGGGCGGGCTTTGGCTACGGCAAGACCATCAGCCACGATGACGTGCGGCTGTCTTCCGAGCGCTATATGCTCCGCGGGCAACCGGACCGCATTGTCCAACGCGGTCGATATTTTATTCCGGAAGAAAAGAAGTCCGGACGACAGATGAGCGAGAGCTATCAAGCCCAACTCGGAGTGTATCTGGTACTGGTCGAAGAAGAGTACGGCGTCCGGCCCCCCTACGGCTTCATCATTTTGAGAGACGGCGAGCGGGTCAAGGTGAAGAACACGCGCCGGCTGCGCTCGCGGGTGATTGGTATTGCAGACCGCATTCGAGCGTATCGCCAGCAGCTCGACGCGCCTCTCTCCCCACCCACCACGCCCGCCAAGTGCCGAAACTGTAGTCAGCGTCAGAATTGCGAGCAGCGGTTAGTGTGAGAGTAGACGAAGGTTTCCCTCTTATACCGAGACATGGTGGGGGGTGTGGGTACGTGGCCGGATCGTAACCGCGACCTCTACCTCCTGATCGAGCTTGTTCAAGATAGTCATCAGGCGATCTACCGTAAAACGAGTGAGCTTGGCGTTACGGACACGGGAGAACTCGCTTGCCGCGACCCCGGTTAATTGTTGGGCTTTCCGAACAGACAGATTCCGGTCATCCAGAATACCGATAATCTGAGCCGCGAGTATGCTCTTGAGCTGTAAGATATCGGCTTGCGGATCATCGAAGTCACGGAATACGTTCCCACTACCGTGAACTAGTTCGAGTTCTTCCCCACGTGTTTTTCTCATCGTAACATCTCCTTCAGGCGTTTGAGCCGCGTCACGACCTCCCTTCGTGCAGGGATGTAACGTGAGGACGCCGTTTGGTCTCCGGTCTCGGGGCCTGCGGGTTGGGCCACCGCATCGGCGTGCGCTTTTTCCGGTGTTATTTCAGCCAGTAACTCCTTTTCGGTATAGGGAAAATGGAGCTTGCTTTTCTCTCGGACAGCAGGTTTGACGACCAAGCCCTCTTCGGTCATATCTACCACCCCCCTGGTGCCGGCTTTGAATTTGGGTGATTCCGCCATTATGGAGAGTCGTTCCTAGAGCAAATTACGATGCAGTGTAGCCGCCCGTCATTCCTGCAAGAACGTCACCTCTGGGAGCTTGGCTTCCAGCTTTCGCCAGAATGACGATGAGGACTGGAATACCGGACTTTCCGGGAGGCTGTCCCGAGGCTCTTCCCTTCTTGGCTACACAGAATCGTAAACTGCTCTAGGCTGGCAGGGGCGCTCCCTTGACATGTATTGTAGCCTCATTGCGGGACTTGGGCTTGGGCTTAAAACTGATAGTGACATCGTAATCAAGCTTCCGCATGTAGCGGAGCAGCCGGTCGATTGTGAACTTCTCCAGTTTGCCTCGAACCAGGTTCGAGACGCTCGATTGTGGCAGCCCAAGAACAGCACCCGCTCCCTCTTGGGTAAGGCCCCGCTTCTCAATCAGTTCTCCTATGCTCAAGGCGATGGTCGCTTTCACTAACCGCTCCTCTGGATTTGGCAGATTGAGGTCAGCGAACACGTTTCCGCTTGAAGGCGTTACTTTGATGTCTGTACTCATGGCTTTTTCCCCGGAGCAGATTGCTCCCGATAATGCTGCTCAGCAACCTTCAGCCGTTGTCGTATCAGTCCAATATCCTGCCTGGTAGTCTGGATACCGCGCTTTGACTTCTTCTGAAACGTATGGAGCACGTACACCACACCGGCCAACCTCACGGTATAGACTCCACGAAATGCAGCGGTTTGGGGTTTAGTACGTCATCCACAATCATACCCTATAGGATATAATTGTGGATGTATCAATCCGAGCCGCACTGGATATCTTATCCCGCCTGAAAACACCGGCCTATCAAAAAGCCGTTACTCGTCCTCATTCTCCACCTCCGTCCCCTCGCCTGCCTCTCCCTTTTTCCCAAACACGTAGGCCACCCCGATGCTGAGCACATACAGCAGGAGCAGAGGGGCGGCGAGGAGCATTTGGGAGATGGCATCGGGTGGGGTGAGGATGGCGGCCAGGATAAAGACACCGACCGCGGCGTAACGGAATGCGCCAATGAGGGTCTGGTGGGTGATGAGCCCCACACGCGCAAAGAAAAAGGCGAAGACGGGCAGTTCAAACGTGACCCCAAAGGCGAGCAGCGTTCTGGCCGTGAAGGTCAGATACTCGCTGATCTTTAAGGTTGCCTGTACCCCGATGCTGCGGAACTCCCCCAGAAAAAACGCATACGCAATCGGCAGGACGACGGTATAACAAAAGCCGGCCCCCAGCACGAAGAAAAATGAACAGAATATGACAAACGGCCAGACGTAACGGCGTTCCTGCGGGTATAAGCCTGGCGCAACGAACTGCCAGAGCTGGTAGAAAATAGCGGGACTGGCGCCAAAGAGTGCCGCAATAAAAGCGACCTTGATTTTCGTAAAGAACGCCTCGGTCGGGCTGGTGCCAATCAGCGAATGGGGGTCGGTCGTGATGTGATGGAGGGGCTGAGCGAGAAAATCAAACAGCACATTGGCAAAGAAATAGGCCGGGAGAAAGACAATAAAGATGGCGAGCAGGGACCGAATGAGGCGGCTGCGCAACTCATCCAGATGGCCGGTGAGCGGCATGGACCGGTCATCATAGACCATGTCCTAGTTGTCCCCTCCGGTGCTCTCTTTCTTTTCTGACGTTTCCGAAGATTGGGGCGAGGCGGAAGAGGCAGAGGGCGGTATGGCTGAAGAGCTGGTCCGTACGTTACGCTCGGCGGCACGAACTTCTTCGTCCAGCATGATATGGGCATTATCGAGCTCTTCGGTGATCCCACTCGTTGCCCGGCGCAACTCGGCAAAGGCTTTGCCCAAACCGCGGGCCGCTTCGGGCAGGCGCTTTGGGCCGAGGACGATCAGCGCCACGACCATAATCACCACCAATTCTGGCATCCCGATTCCAAACATATTTGCCTCTCGGGTTACGAAAGAGTAAACGTGTCCAGCATCGTATGTCTAGTGGAGGACACGTTTACTCTTCGTAGTATAATCGAAAAACCGGCGCAAGTTATGGCCAGGGTACGGTAGGGGAACACTCTCCCGGCCCGGTAAGGAGCGACCAATGTTACAGACAGGCATTGTGTTGGACGCACGCTATCAGGACCACAACCCAGGTCCGGGACATCCGGAACGGGCGGAGCGGATCGGTACCCTACTCAGTCGCTTCGCGTCCTATGAGCGCGACGGGTTGAAACGGTTTGAGCCCAGACGGGCGACGCATGAGGAGATCGCTTTGGTCCACGACACCAGCTTGATTGGCCAGGTCGCCGCCTCTGCCGGTCTCGAAGCTGCGGCCTTTGACGCGGATACTCGCGTGTCCGCACAGTCGTATGAGACGGCCCTCCTCGCCACGGGCGGTCTGTTGACCATTCTGGATGCGGTCATGGAGGGCGAGGTGGACAACGGTTTTGCCTTGGTGCGACCGCCCGGTCATCACGCCGAACGCAACCGGGCCATGGGCTTTTGTCTCTTCAACAGCGTTGCCGTTGGGGCGCAGTATCTGCGGGAACGGTTTGGGCTGAGCCGGATTCTGGTGATGGACTGGGACCTGCACCACGGCAATGGCACCCAGCACAGTTTCTACGACGACCCTGGTGTGTTGTACGTCTCGACCCATCAATACCCGTACTATCCCGGCACAGGGGCCGCAGAAGAAGCCGGCCAGGGCAGCGGCGAGGGCTATACCGTCAACCTGCCGCTCAGCGCCGGCTGGGGAGATGCCGCCATTGTGCCGCTCTTTGAAGAGGTGATCGATCCTATTTGTCGCCAGTTTCAGCCCGAGTTCGTGTTAATCTCGGCCGGCTTTGACGCCCACGCCCGTGATCCCCTCGGTGGTCTGACCGTCACGGCAGAAGGCTTTACGGCCCTGGCACGTATTCTCCTGCGCGTGGCACGGGATCAGTCCCAGGGCCGCTGTGTCGCCCTTCTCGAAGGTGGATACGATCTGGAAGGGCTGGAAACCTCAGTGATCCACGTTCTGGACGAAATGGGCGGCGACCGGCTCGACCACCCGCTCCCCGCCTATGAACGCCAGGGGCTGCTCACCAACGTCCGGGCCGTACAGCAGCGCCATTGGGAGTTGCCGGCGGCTGGCTGAAATATGCCAGCTTCGGTCCATGAATCAATGTGGGCGACTTCAGCCCCTCTGGGTCACGACGACCGGTGTTCTTGCACAAACTCGTCCACCAAACGGTTAAAAACCGCCGGTTGCTCAAAATACGCGGAATGGCCGGCCTTGGGAACGGTCACAAAACGTGCCTGCGGAATACGGGTCATGATGCTTTGCATGGCGGGTGGCGGAGCCAGTACGTCTTCTTCTCCAACCACAAGCAAGGTGGGAATTCCGTGCTCAACAATTGGCGCTACGTTGGTGTGCAGGCTCATCAGTGTTGGAACGAGATTGGGAGAAATGTGCTGATTCAGAGCTGAGATCTGCTGGTAGAGAAAACACAGCGCTGGTTCCCGCTCAGGAAAAGACATGGCGTACGCGCTGGTGAGAAGCTGGGCCAGATTGCCTTGTGCGCGTTCACGCAGGCTGGCACGCGTTCGATCGATCTCCGGCGTTTCAATACCCGCGGTGGTGTCGCACAAAATAAGCGCGCTGGTACGTTCGGGACAGGCCGCGGCAAAGCCGCATACCGTCCAGCCACCCATGGACTGCCCCACAAGTGCTGCCCTCTGAATCCCAAGATGATCAAGTAAGCCGGTCAAATCCTCAACAAAGGCCTGCGGGCCCGGGCCAGCGATCCCATCGCGGGAATAGCCGAAGCTACGATGGTCAAAGGTTACCACCTGATACGTTTTGGAGAACACCGGGACTTGCTGCCACCAACTGAGGTGACTCCCTCCTCCACCATGCGCTAACACCAGGGCGGGGCCCGTTCCGTGGGTTTCATAATACAGTTCAATCCCATTGACTGAGGCAAACGGCATTGTGTCTCCCTAGTCCTGTGCCGATCGCTCGGCATGAATCTCTGCGTGCGAAGCGATGACGCGCTCTGCTTTGAGCTGAGCGATCTGCTGGTCAGAATAGTTGAGCAAGCGGCGTAGCACACTATCCGTGTGCTCACCCAGCAGTGGGCCTGGGGTGGCTACGTAGCCTGGTGTCTTCGAGAGCTTGAATGGCGGCCCGTCAAGGATGACATCCTCCGTCTTCCCGTTTTCCTGGGCCGGCAACTGCGCCCAATAGCCCCGAGCCCGTAGTTGCGGGTCGCGGTCCAAATCCTCCCCGTTGGCAACCACGCCGGCGGCGATACCGGCTTCCTGCAGGCGGGTCATGACTTCTTCGGCCGTATGCTGTTGTGTCCAGGATTCAATGTATTCGTCCAAAGCGTCTTGATGTTGGAGACGGTCTGCAAGGCTGGCAAAGTGTGCCTCGTGCGTCCAGGCCGGCTGCCCCAAGACACGGCACAGACTCTGCCATTCTGCGTCGGTGAAGACGGCAATCGCGCACCAGCGGTCGTCACCTTTGCAGCGATACACCCCGTGCGGTGCCGCCGGCGCTTCCTGGGAACGATTGCCGACCGGCTGAAAAGAGGAACCGTGTCCCGCATCTTCATGTGTATGGAGGACACGTTTCCTCTTTCTGGGCGTCTGATTATTCAGAATGTCGAGCAGGCCCGGTCCGACCAGGCTGGAAATCGCCTCAAACTGCGCCAAGTCAACGAATTGCCCCTGGCCGGTTTGTTTGCGATGCCACAGGGCCATCAATACGGCCAGCGCGCCGCTATAGCCGCCGGTCATGTCCGCGTACGAATAGCCCCAGCCGGCCGGCTCTTGACCGGGGTGACGCATCTGGAGCGTATAGCCGGACAATGCCTGGAGCGTCGGCCCATAGCTGACATAATCCTTGTGCGGCCCGGTATGCCCGAAGCCTGACATGGAGACCGCAATGATATCGGGCTTGATTTTTTTGAGGCTGTCGTAGTCGAGCCCCCAGTTGCGCATGACCCGCGCGCTGAAATTGTCGATCACGACATCCGATATGGCCGCGAGCTGTTGAGCGATGGCAATCCCACGCGGGTCGGCCATATTGATAACCGTACTCTCCTTGCCCCGGTGCAGATTGCCGGAAAAGCCGCCGCGCCGCGTCCCCAGATCAAGCGTATCGCGCCGCTCGATTTTAATGATCTCGGCACCCTGGTCGGCCAGGATACGTACCGCGACCGGCCCGGCGACCACCCAGGTGAAATCAAGAATGCGGATGCCTTCGAGCGCGCGCCGGCCTTGGGAGGTCATAGGGCAACCTACACCGCCTCGGAAATATCTTCCTTGGCCGACTCGGTGGGCGGAAAGAGTAGTGAGGCGACGATCGTGACGGTCAGGACCAGGGCGATCACGCCCAGGGAGAGACCAATCGGGATGGGATATAGGTCAACCAGGAGCATTTTGACGCCAACAAAGCCCAGCACCACGCCCAAGCCGATGCGCAGATAGACGAACAGATCGAGCACGCCGGCAATCAGGAAGTAGAGGGCGCGCAGGCCCAGAATGGCAAAGACGTTTGAGGTGTAGACGATGAAGGGGTCGTCGGTGACGGCAAAAATGGCCGGAATCGAGTCGATCGCAAAGACCAAGTCCGTGCTTTCTACGGAAACGAGGACGACCAAGAGGGGGGTGGCAAAGAGCTTCCCCTGATGCCGGACGAAGAAGTGTTGGCCTTCGTATTTGTCCGTGACCGGCAGCACCCGCCGCAGGAGTCGAATTGCGGGATTGTCCTCGGGGTCGGATTTGGTCTCCTCGGAGATGGCCAGCTTGATTCCGGTGAAGACCAGGAAAGCGCCAAAGAGATACATGACCCAGTGAAAATAATGCAGCAGCGTTGCGCCGAGGGCAATGAAAATCCCGCGCATGATAAGCGCGCCGAGAATTCCCCAGAACAGAATACGGTGCTGATAGACCAAGGGAACGGAAAAATAGGAGAAGATCAGCAAGAAGACAAAGATGTTGTCCACGCTGAGCGATTTTTCGATCAAATAACCAGCCAGAAATTCCAGGGCCGGCTCCGAGCCGCTGGTATAATAAATCCAGGCGTTAAAAACCAGGGCGAGGCCGATCCAGACCGTGCTCCAGATACCGGCCTCCTTGCGCGACACTTCACGCGCTTCACGATGAAAAACCCCCAGGTCCAGGAACAGCAAGACGAGAACAATAAGGGTGAAACCGATCCAGAGGCCGATGCCGGATGCCATGCTTATGCTCGTGGGTTTAGCCGTCTGTAGCAGTCAGGTTTTCGTAGATTTCCTGGTAGCGGGAGGCCGCCTGATCGATAATTTCCTGGGGCAAATGCGGAGCGGGTGGTCTGCGGTCCCAACCCAGGGAAATCAGATAATTCCGAATAATCTGCTTGTCATAGCTGTCCTGAGATTTGCCGGGCTGATAGTTTTCGGTCCGCCAGAAGCGCGACGAGTCCGGCGTAAAGGCTTCATCAATAAGAATGAGCTGACCATCGCACTGGCCGAACTCGAATTTGGTGTCCGCCAGGAAGAAGCCTTTGGTTTCCGCATAGGCATGGGCGTTCTTGTACAGGGCCAGGCTGAGGTCCCGCACCTGAGCGGCCAGGTCCGCACCAATGAGGCGTTCGACTTCCGCAAAGGCAATATTCTCGTCGTGCTCGCCCTGCGGGGCTTTGGTTGAGGGGGTAAAGATGGGCTCGGGCAAGCGGGCGCTCTCCTCTAGTCCTGAGGGCAGCGGAATGCTGCACACGGTTCCACTGGCACGATATTCCTGCCAGCCGGACCCGGCCAGATAACCCCGAACGATACATTCGACCGGTAGCGGTTCCGCTTTTTTGACCAACATGGAGCGACCGGTCAGACTGTCACGGGCGGACTGAAAAACAGCCGGGAACGCATCCACGTCAACCGAAATGAGATGGTGCGGCACGATGTCGGACAGGCGCTCAAACCAAAAGCGGGACACCTGGGTCAAGACCCGTCCCTTGCCCGGTATGCCTTCGTGCAGCACGACATCGAAGGCCGAGACCCGGTCGGTTGCGACGATCAACAGATGTTCGTCGGTTTCGTAAATATCGCGGACCTTTCCGCGGCGGGGTGGAGGAAGGCTCTCTACACTTGTTGTTAGGATAATGGGCTCGCTCATGACGCTGTTTTCTCTCTCCTGAACAAATCGATTATAAGGACCAACAGTATGATTCTATCAGACTGACGATTCTTCTCTACATCCCCCAGGACCGGGCTGTCCCTCAATATTCGGATTGGGTCGGACCAATTCGGATCATGAGCTATTATAGCTCAAATCACGCCGGCCTGCTTCAAGGCTGAGAGGCGGTCTGCCTCAAGTCCGAGCTCGCTACCATATACCTCGCTATTGTGCTCGCCCAGGAGGGGCGGACGGCGGGCAATGCGCCACGGCGTTGTCGTAAAGTGGATGGGACCACCGGGGTATTGCACCGTGCGGCCTAACTCTGGATGCTCAATAGGGGAGAAAAATCCGCGGTCGTTCAACTGGGGATCGTCCACCAAGGCTTCGGGTGGTCGGACCATGGCGTACGGAATACGTCGGAGTTGGGCGCCTTCCATGAGTTCCGCCACGCTGTAGTCTTTGGCCCAGTCATCAAGGATATCAAACAGGTGCTCGGCGTGCTCTTTTCGATAGGTCAGGTCTTCCCAGCGCGCATCTTCAAGGTCCTGGGCTTTCCCGTCTCCCTTGACCCATTCGACCAGCGAGGTCCAATCCCCCAACGAACAGTGCATGACATAGCCGTCACGACATCGAGCCACACGAAAATAGCGACTCCAGTGCAGGCTGCCGCGCCGACTCTCAATGCCCAGCCCCTGATGATAAAACGGCGCCACGTGTTCGACTGCCCCGGCGACGGATTCCTGCATGCTCACGTCCACCCACTGGCCTTCGCCCAGGCTCTCCCGCGCCAACAGGGCCAGCAGCGTGCCGATCGCGGCAAAAAAGGAGGCGCTATGGTAGGCTTGCAGGCCCAGAGCGTGCAGCGGTGGCTTATCGGGAAACCCATTGGTCCAGATCATGCCGCCCAGGGCCTCGGCTACCATGTCCGAGGAACGATAGGCTTGGTAGGGCCCGGTCTGCCCAAAGGGTGTAATCGAGGTGAGCACTAGATTGGGGTTGAGTTGCTTTAACTCGTCATAGCCCAGGCCGAGTCGGGCGAGGGTCCCTGGCGCGGCTGACTCGACCAGTACGTCCGCTTTTGCCGCCAGTTGCTTGACCAACTCCTGGCCGGCTTGCTGGTTCAGATCGAGGGTGATGCCCCGTTTGCTGGTATTATAGAACCAAAACAGCAGGCTCCGCTCGGGATGCGGTTTGCCATCGAGAAAGGGACCGATGCGACGCGTGGCGTCTCCCTCCGGTGGCTCGATCTTGATGACATCCGCCCCCATATCGCCAAAGAGTTTGGCGCACAGGGAGCCTTTGAGGTCGGTCAGGTCAAGAATCCGCAGTCCAGCCAAGGCAGTCATGCAGGAGCACTCCCTCTTCTTGCTACAATTTGACAAACACGTCTCTGGCCTCTTCGCTGGTCAATTGGGAGACGCTCGTAATTCTATCGCTGAAGGGTGTGAGAGAACCAAGCGAACTGGTGCCAACGTCGATCAGAATGGAGAAGAGCGAGAAGCCGAGCACCTTCTTTTCCACGGCAAAGCGTTCGGCCCAGTCGGCGTGGACTCGGCATTCGCCGTCGGTAATAAACACGATATCACTCCGCTGAAAACGGGACTCCTGAAAGAGGGACCGTGTCCTTCCTTGACGGGCAGATGCGGGACACGGTCCCTCTTTGATACACGCCAGGGCCGCGTCAAGGGGTTTTTCAAAATCGGTTCCGCCGCCGGGGAAGTATTCGGCCAGTTCCAGGACCTTGTCCATGTCCGCTTCATGGCGTACCCGCGTATTGAGATCGACGCTGTACAGCGGCGCATCCGCGGACGAAAAACAAATCGCCCGAAACCGGCGCCGTTCGCGCCGGGCAATTTCAATCAGCGTGAGCGTAAGCGCTTTCGCCCAGACTTCCTTGTCTCCCTGCATGGACGAACTGCCGTCGAGACAGACGATAAGCGGGCCTCTGCCCTGCGCCTCCACCCCGCGCAAGTCATACTGCAAGAGCTCATTATCCACAAAGCGCCGGATAAAGTCCTGGCGTAACAGGGGATGCTGCAAGCTCACCAGTTCGTGAGGGAGCAAGCGGCTGAGTTCGGCTCCGATGCCCACCTCGAAAACCTCGTCACTGGTGCGTTCAAAGTTTTTCCGCCGTAGGGCGAGCGCCTGGTGCTTCATCCGCCCGACCATCTTGGCAAGCTTTTTCAGCTTGTCGTTCCCAGCCAGGCGCTTTCCCAACTCAATCTGGCGGCCGGGAGAAGATTGGTGGCCACCCCCAACGGCCAGCCCCCACGATTCGGCCTCCTGGGTCGCGTCATCGAGATTTTGGGCAACCGTAATCGCTTCTTTGAGAAAACGATTGTGGGCCTCCGTCTGTACCTGGGACAGGTCCTGGTCGAGCTGTTTGGCCAGGCGTCGCAGCCGGGTGTCTTCCGCCCGCGCCTGGCTGGCCATACGCTCGGCCGTCTGTTCGAGCATCTCTGTGACTTCTTGTGAGATATCCTCCGCAGTATCCGCTTGTTCAGCGAGTTCTTTTGCATTCCGGGCTTCGTCGATGTTCTGCTGTACCAGCGCTTCCTGCTTTTCTACGTTCCAGACATCGAGTAAGTCGCGTCGGGTCAGCGGCTTTTCGGATTTCAGCACGCGCAGCGCCCCTTCGCCCAAGAGTACGGTGGCCAGTCCGGCCTGCCCTTCATCCAGGATGGTGGCCTCTCGCAACAGGTTCGCCAACTCGCCGGTATGCAGCGCGGTGAGTAACTCCCGGTTTACCGCCGCGCTGGGGAGCACGTCGTCCGCTTTGAAAAAGACAACGTTATATTTGAAGAGTGCGCAAAAAAGGTCGCGCAAGAGCGCAGGAAAATGCGGTAGAAGAGGCGCCCCGCTCTCCTCAAGGCTCTGTAAAGAGGGGGAGGCGGCGCGGAGCTGTTCATAGACCGCCCGGTCATACGAGTCGCTCTCAACCCAATACACATTATCCGGTAGGGGCTCCGGTGGCGGGAGGCTGAACCGGGATTTTTTCCTGGCACGGCGGCGCGGCATGATGATCTTTCGGAGGTCTTAGAGCCGTTCCAATAGCTGGCCCTGGATCTCTTGAATCTCTCGTTTGGCCCGTTCAACCTTATCGAGGGCGCGTCCGACCTCCTGGACATGTTGGTGGATCTCCTCCACCTTGACCAGAATATTCCGAATTTTGGTATGCGCCTCGATGATCGCGCGGGCGCGCTGCTCGGCGTCCTCCCAGGGCCGCTCGGCATAGTCACGCAACTCCTTGGTCTGAAACAGGAGCTCCTGCACCTCATCCTCATAGCCATGAATCAAGCCATGGATCACGCTATGCACAGCGGCCTGCTCCGACGGCTCCTTCCATAAAACGTGTTCAAGAAAGAAGACATCAGTTTCGGTGACGATATGGCGTCCATCCAGGCAGGCCACGGCTTGCAGCAGACCGACACTCTGGCGGTAGCGACGGTCGGAGGCGATAATATCTTGTGTCCGCAGCTCT
Organism: Desulfurellaceae bacterium bin18; assembly: GCA_002238415.1. Lineage (GTDB taxonomy): Bacteria > Desulfobacterota > Binatia > Bin18 > Bin18 > Bin18. The sequence continues at coordinate 42,133 of MPMI01000023.1, forward strand.
CGGCGCAGCTCGGCGATGACCCCAAGAACCGCGTCAGGGACGGTGACGGCTCGGGCCTCGGTCTGCAATTGGCGCAGCTCGTCGAGGGTCAGCGTTGTGCGCTCAGCCGGTTTGTGCGCCTGGAGCATGTGCAGAAAGCGAAAGTCCTCCTGGATATAGTCCACGCCGAAGCGCAGCAGAAAGCGGTCGTACAGCGCGACGAGTTCATCGTCCTCGGGGAGTTCGTTGCTTGCCCCGAAGAGCGTCAGGAGCGGCACCGCCGTGGCCTCTTTGCCATTGTGAAAGACCCGCTCGTTAATAATGCTGAGGATCGCGTTCAATATCGATGAACTGGATTTGAAGACCTCGTCCAAAAAGGCGATGTGCGCCTCGGGCAGTTTGTTATCCGTGACCCGGCGATAATCGTCGGCTTCGAGCGCCTTGAGGCTGACCGCTCCAAAGAGTTCTTCCGGTGTCGTGAATTTCGTCAGCAACCACTGGAAATAGTGCGCCCCGGTAATACGCCGACACAGCTCATCAGCCAGCATTGACTTGGCCGTCCCCGGCGGGCCGATAATAAGGACGTGCTGGGAGGCCAACAAGGCCGCCAGCGCGCCATCGATGAGGGCGTGCCGTTCGAGGAAACTATGTTGGAGCTCTGCGCGGATTTTTTGCAGTTTTTCTTGCGGAGTCACGAGCCCGACCCTTTAGCGCTCTCTTCAGGAGAGGAATCTTAGGCTAGCAGATAGGGGGGAGGGCGACAATTCGGCTCTGATAACCGCTTGGCGGAAAGTCTGTGATCTTTTATAAAACATTATTACATCATAATGTATATACATCTCAGAAGGAGAAAGGGATATGGGCAGCTATCATCGCACTCAAGTATTATTGGAAGAATGGCAATATGGAACCTTAAAGAGTATGGCCGAAGGCGAGGGCATCAGTCTCTCAGGAATGCTCCGCCAGATTCTCACCTCACACCTTCGTCCTTCCCCGTCCCCGCGGAGAGGACTCCAGGCAATTGCTGGGATAGGGCGAGATTCAGAAGCAAGCGGCAAGGATCATGACCGCTGGTTGTATGGACAAGAAAAACGATGAACGAAGCGCTTTTTGTGGACACGAGCGCATGGTTTTCTTATATCAACGCGCGTGACCCTGACCACGAACGCCTGCAAGCTATTCTCGATGCCTATGCGGCGTCCCCGCTGACCTCAAGCTATGTCTTCGACGAAATCGTCACCCTCACGCGAGCCCGCCTCGGTCATCGCATCGCCCGCCTCGTCGGCAATATCCTCCTGGATCCGAAGCTTGTCACCCTGCTGCATGTCACGCCGTCGGATGAAAGGGCAGCCTGGAGGCTTTTTGAGCAACGTGCCGACAAATCGTATAGCTTTACGGATTGTACGAGCTTCATCGTGATGCGGCGACAAAAAATCGGGCTGGCGCTCACACTTGACCATCATTTCGCTCAAGAAGGGTTCCGCACGGTTCCTGCCTAGCGGCCTCTGATGTCCGTATAGCCCTAGCGCCCGTATAGGCGGATCGTTTATAACAATCCCCGACAATACTCTTCATTCTTGTAAGGAGGGCAGTATGGCATTAGCGCTTGATGGCATCAAAGTTCTTGAACTCACGCGGGTCGGGCCGGGGGCATTCTGTACCATGATGTTGGCGGACATGGGGGCCGAGGTGTTGAAAATCGAGCCGCCCCCCACCGGGAAGCTGGCCGGTTCGGGGGCGTCACCCAAGCCGGATGAGGCTCGCAAGCTGGCCACCAACTTCACGAACCGGAACAAAAAGAGCCTCACCCTGAATTTGAAAGACCCGGACGGACAGGACATCCTGCACGCCTTGGCCAAGGAGTACGACGTGCTGGTCGAAGGCTTCCGGCCTGGCGTGATGCAGCGGCTGGGCGGTGACTATGAGACCCTGCGGGCAGTCAACCCCGGTATCGTCTACTGCTCTTTGAGCGGCTACGGCCAGGACGGTCCGTACCGGAATTTCCCGGCCCACGACCTGAACTATCTCTCTTTGAGCGGGGTTCTGGACCTGATTGGGCCAGCCGAGGGGCCGCCCTCGATTCCGTTGAATATTATTGCCGACTATGCCGGCGCCTCCATGCACGGCGCCTTAGGCATCATGTTTGCCCTGTTTGCCCGACAACAGACCGGCCAGGGGCAGTTGGTTGATATCTCCTATCTGGACACCACGATCTCATTGCTGGCGGCCACGCCGAATGTCCGGGATTATTTTGCCGACGGGATCATGCCGGGCCGGGCCAAGGGAGTCTTTGGCGGCGGCTACGCCTATTACAGTGTGTATCAGACCAAAGATGGCAAACAGCTCTCCATCGGCTGCACCGAGCCCTGGCTGTGGAATAATGTCTGTGACGCTCTGGACCGGCCGGATTGGAAGGACTGCGGCATGAAGATGGGAGATTTCTCTCAGCATTCAACCGAGCGTCATCAGCAGGTGAAAAAAGAACTCCAAGACATTCTGCTCACCAAAACACGCGATGAGTGGTACGATTTTTTCACGCAAGCCGATGTGTGCGTCGGAAAAGTCTACGATGTGCCTGAAGTCTTTGAAGATCCACAGGTGAAACATCGCGAGATGACGGTCGAGCTTGATCACCCCCAAGCCGGAAAAGTGACCCAGGCCGGCGTGGCCATTAAGCTGTCGGACACACCGGGCTCGATCCGTTCCTTTGCGCCTGCACTCGGCCAGCATACGGACGAAGTCCTGGGCGACGTGGGCCTGAGCGCCCAGCAAATCGCTCAGCTCCGCGAGAAACAGGTGGTGTAGAAAAAGGGGCTGGGGGTTGGGAATTGGGGAAGCCCAACCCCCAGCCCCTAACCCCTAACTCCCAACTCCCAGCCCATGCGCCTGTCATTCGACCTTGGGACGCTTGCACTCTACGACCCGCCCGCAGGGTTCATCCCTCCCGCCTGCTTTCGGTGGGACGGTCGGGTCGATCGGTGGCGGACCCAAGCCCATCACTATCGCCAGGTAGTTGAGACCTTGAGGCAGCACGACATCGCCTATACAAACGCCGCGCCAGCTTACCGTACGCTCACCCTGTCCAGTCGCCTGGCCCAAACGCCGCGGCCATTTCAGAGCGACGCGCTGGAGGCCTGGGCCAACGCGGGACGGCGCGGCACGGTCATTCTGCCGACCGGTGCCGGGAAGAGCTACGTCGGCCAAAAGGCCATAGAAATTGTCCAGCGGAGCACCCTTGTGATTGCTCCCACGATCGATCTCATGAATCAGTGGTACGACCTGCTGTGCGCGGCGTTTGGTGAAACGGTCGGGCTTATCGGCGGGGGATATTATGAAATCGAAGATCTGACGGTGACAACCTATAGCAGCGCATATCGGCATATGGACCGCCTGGGTAATAGGTGGGGCCTGGTCATCTTTGACGAATGCCATCACCTGCCGGGCGAAGTGTATAGCCATGCCGCGGAAATGTGTCTGGCGCCCTATCGCCTGGGCTTGACGGCGACGCCGGAACGGGCCGACGGTCGTGAGGCTCTGCTCGATACCCTCATTGGCCTGCAGGTGTATGCCCAAGGGATTACCGAGTTGGCCGGGGAGTATTTGGCCGACTACGTGGTTGAACGCCTCAAGGTTACGCTCACGCCAGAGGAGGAAGAGGAATACCGTCAGGCCCGCAGTACGTTCTATGATTTCATCGTGGACCACGGCATCGTCCTGGACGGCTTAGCCGGCTGGCATCGCTTTATCCGTGAAAGCGCGACGAGTCGGAAGGGCCGCAGTGCCCTGCTCGCCCACCAGCGGGCAAAGAAACTGGCCTTGGGCACCCAGGCCAAGCTACGCACCCTTGATTTCCTGCTGAAAAAGCACGCCCGTGACCGGACTCTTATTTTCACCAGTGATAATGATACGGTCCACGCAATCTCGACCGCGTTTTTGATTCCTGCCCTCACCCATCAAACGCCGACAAAGGAGCGCAAAGCCATACTCGAAGCGTTTAACCACGGGGAGTATCTGGCCCTGGCCACGTCAAAAGTGTTGAACGAAGGCGTGAATATCCCGGAGGCCAGTGTCGCCATTATTCTGTCCGGTTCCGGTTCCACCCGCGAGCACGTGCAGCGTCTGGGCCGGATTCTACGCAAACGGGAAGGTAAGCAGGCGGTTTTGTACGAAGTCGTTACCGCGGGAACGGTGGAAGAACGTATCAGTGAGCGGCGACGTCAACACGCTGCCTACCAAGTCTGAACAACGGGAGAGAAGAGAGAAACGCAATGGTTCAGGAAGACAGCTCGCTCATTAACCTGCCGAATCTTATTCGTTTTCTGCGTGACAGGCTCTCCCTGACGGAGGGCGACATCAGGATTGAACGGCACGAAGCCGGCTATTCAAACGAAACGTTTTTTGTCTCCTGGGGAGACGACCGCTGGGTCCTGCGGCGTCCGCCGAGTGGAGACCTCCTGCCGACCGCCCACGATATGCTGCGCGAATACCGGGTGCTGTCGGCCTTGTCCGGCTTTGATGTGCGGACTCCACAGCCGGTGATTGCGTGTGAAGATCGAGACGTTCTCGGCGTTCCTTTTTATCTGATGCAGCGGGTGGACGGTATCGTGATCCGCGAAACCCTACCGGAAGTTTTTGCCGCCCAGGAAGAACGCCAACGACTCGGAGAAGAATTAATTGCCGCCCTCGCTGAGCTCCACGCCGTGCACTGGCAGGGTACGGACCTCGAAGGCATTGGCCGGCCACAGGGCTATCTTGAACGCCAACTCAAACGCTGGACCAAACAGTATGCGCTGACCGTGCCGCACACCCGGCCATTGCCCGGACTCAAGGAAGTCGGCGACTGGTTGCAACAGCGACTGCCGCCGACAAGTGAAGCCACGCTTGTGCATGGGGATTATAAAGTCGATAACGTGATGTTTCGAGCGTCCGGCCCGGCCCGCCTCGTCGCCATATTCGACTGGGAAATGGCGACCCTCGGCGACCCGCTGACCGACCTGGGTTGGCTGCTCAGCTTCTGGGGACCCACCGGTGATGAGCGAGACACCCCGGACCTGATTGACAGCAATGCCATGACCCAGTTGCCGGGTTTTTTATCCCGCGAAGAGATGGCCGCGCGCTATGCACAACGTACCGGCCGGACCATGGAACACTTTCCCTTTTATCGCTGCTTGGCGGTCTGGAAGTACGCCATCATTCTGGAGGGCCTGTATCGGCACTATCTTGAAGGAACCGCGGCCAATCCGAAGGCCGCCGAGTTTGCGTGGAAGGTGCCTCAACTCGTGCAGCGCGCCCAACGGATTATGGTCGAGGCGGGCTGACCCTTCCCATTTCTCATTCATACACCAAGCAGCAATTCTTTAGATCGGCCAAAAAGCGTCTTCACCGACGGGGCGATCAGGTCCCATTCGGGGTCGTGGCGCTTGCCGCGACGGTGCAGCATCACGTTAAAGCAACTGATTGCGCCAAAGCGATAGCCGGCCAAGGCACGATACCAATTGATATCGGGGACTTTGCGTTGCATGCCGTCTTCATACAAGGCCACGAGTTCGTCAATCGGCGGGATGGTTGAGATTGGACGGCGTTCGGCATCCCAGCTTTCCGGGTCAATAAAGACCAGCAGCCAGCCGAGATCGAGCAGATGCCCGCTGATACCGGAAATCTCCCAATCCAGGAGGGCCACCAGTTGCTCGCCCGCGGGTTGTGAAGAGGAAACCTGTCCCGCATCTGCCGGTCGCGGAAGGACAGGTTTCCTCTTTTTGTCAAACAGCAGGTTGGTCCCTTGATAGTCGCCATGAAAAAGGCCGATTGGAGGGTCTGCGGGCTGGTGGGTCAGCAGGAGCGCGCGCACCTCTTCGCCCCAGGTGACCCATTCCGGCTCTGCGGCTTTGGCTAAAATGGGGTCCCAGAAACGGATTTCCTGTTCGAGCGAGCGGGGCGCTTCCCAGCCCGCCAGTTCGGTCTTCCAATCGAGTTGGTGGACCTGGACTAAAGCCTGCACCCCCTGCCGGTAGAGTAGGGCGACGGCCTCGGCGGCCCGATCAAACGACGCGTCGGGTTCCCAGACGTGGAAGGTCCGGCCGGGCAGGCGTTCGACCATCAGGTAGGGTACCTCGAACCAGCGCAGGTCATCCCCCGCCCAACGCACTTCCGGAACAGGCACCCCGTTCTTCTTGAGCGCGCGCAGTAAAGGCGCTTGGCGCAGGACATCGGTATTCCCACTTTGGCGAACGCCTTTGGGCGGTAAACGCATGACCAGAGATTCGTGTTCAGGTGATCCGTTTTTTTCATAGGTTACACTGAAGCCAAAACTCAGACCGGCATGGCCCGGCATGGCCTCGACCTGATGGACGATCGCGTCTTGGCCATAATGGCTCAGACAGAATGCTTGTAATTGTTGTGTGAGGACAGGAATCTCAACGGCCATACGGTTCTCCTTGGTGGACAGCCTTTCCCCTCAATCGCTTCGTCTGCGTGAGAAAGACGGAGAAGTGTGCTTGCGCATGCAACCATATTCCAACCCGACTGCCTAGTAGGAAGGGGTCAATTGGTCTTGACGAACCGCCTGACTCTGGCTGTAAAGGAAATGGGACAGCCTTTCCCTGCTGGGGAGACATTTCTTATGGATGGAAGTCGTATATGCACTATGAGCTGACGGCTCAGGACCGTACAGAACTCCAGGCCCGCGGGATGTTACTCGAGACGATTGCGACCTATATTCAGCAGTTTCAGCAGGGGCTCCCTCCTGTTCAATTGGAGCGAGCGTGTACGCTTGGTGATGGTATTATCCGCATACCGGCCGAGACGACTCGCCTGGAGCGGTTATATGCCGAGGCTGCCGCAGCCGGTCGCCTGATCAAGTTTGTTCCGGCCTCGGGTGCGGCCAGCCGGATGTTTCAATTGCCCCTCTCTTTTTTCCAGCAGCCGGAGTTGCTCTCGAACCGGACGCTGGCCAGGAGAGCGGCCGAGGGAGATGCCGACTGTCAGACCTTCCAGCGCTTTCTCGGCCAGCTTGACCACTTTGCTTTTGCCCAGGCACTGCGGGCCGTCTTACGTAGAGACGGCTACACGCTAGAGGGAGTCCTGAGTCAAGAGCAGTATTACACGCTTCTCACCTATCTCCTCACACCAACGGGACTGAACTACGCCACCCTGCCCAAAGGACTCGTGCCGTTTCACGCCTACGGAGACCATAGCCGGACCGCCTTTGAGGAACATCTGGTTGAAGCACTGGAGTATGTCCGGGATGCCGCAGCCGTTGCGCGGCTGCACTTCACGGTTGCTGCGTCCCACCAGCAGGCCATCCAGACGTATCTTGACCGCGTGCGTCACCGCTACGCTCAGCGGGGCGCTCAACTCGATATTTCGTATTCCGTTCAGAAGCCCGCGACAGACACCATCGCCGTGGACTCGGACAACATCCCGGTCAGGGATAGCAGCGGTGCCCTTGTTTTCCGTCCCGGCGGGCATGGCGCTTTATTGGAAAACCTGGCCGACCTGCAAGGCGATATCATTTTTATCAAGAATATCGATAATGTCCTGCCCGACCGACTCAAGCCCGATACCTACCGGTATAAAAAACTCCTGTGCGGCTATCTGCTCCACCTCCAACAACAGACATTCTTTCATATCGCCCAACTCAAAGCCTCCCAGCCAAGTACAGCGGACGGTGCGCGTATCCCTATTGAGGCCGCCCGTCGTTTTGCTCAGGACGAGTTGTCACTTGTCCTGCCGCCAGACTTTGAGCGCATATCAATCCCAACCCAACGCGACTTTCTCATCGAGCAATTTAATCGGCCGTTGCGTGTGTGTGGAGTGGTGAAAAATACCGGAGAGCCGGGGGGAGGGCCTTTCTGGGTCAGCCAGGCCAACGGCGCTGCCTCGCTCCAAATTGTCGAGTCTGCCCAAGTCGATATGACAAACGCGGAGCAACGAGCACGCTGGCAAGCGGCCACGCACTTCAATCCGGTTGATCTCGTGTGCGGTGTGCGTGATTACCGTGGACGCCCCTTTCCGCTATCACAATTCACCGACCCCGCGACTGGATTGATCTCCGAGAAATCAAAAGACGGACGTTCTCTGCGCGCCCTGGAATTACCGGGGCTGTGGAACGGTGCGATGACGCACTGGAATACGGTCTTTGTGGAAGTGCCGGGTAGTACGTTCCACCCCGTCAAGACGGTGATGGACCTGTTGCGCCCTGAGCATCAGTCCATCCCTGTTCCCCCATTGACAACTCGACCCAATTGAGACTTTTTATAGCGCCAGATTTTCTGGCTGGCCCCTATTCTACGTGGTATGAGAGCAATATTTACGCGGAACAAGGTAGAAGGATTTTTGCGACTGACATAAGGACAGACACCATGAGTGACGGACCTGTCATGCTGGAAGAATACGCACCGGAATCTCTCCTGACGATTGACGAATACGAGCCCTATATTGGCCAGGAACGGGTCGATGCGCTCAAGCAGCTTGCCACCCCCGTTGAGGGGAAAGGCTGGGTGAATATCAACTCGACCTTTGTGGGCGGTGGGGTGGCGGAGATGCTGCGGAGCGTGATTCCGTTGGCCCGCTCGCTCGGCGTCCACGCTCGCTGGTTTACCATCCAGGGCCACGAGGCATTTTTTCACGTCACCAAGAAGTTTCACAATACACTCCAGGGCGTGGACCAGCCGATTGCTCTTCAGGAGCTTTTTGACATCTATTTGGATAATCTGGCCGCTCACGCCAAAAACCCCGCAATCGAATCTGATCTGATCGTGGTCCATGACCCGCAACCCGCAGCGCTGATTATGAGTGGCCTGCTCATGGGCAATGTGCTGTGGCGGTGCCATATTGATACGTCAACGCCGAACCCGACGGTGTGGCGCTTCCTGATTCCCTACCTCAATCAGTATGCGGGTGCGATTTTTACCATGCCCGAGTTTGTCGGACCGGGACTACAGATCCCCCACTACCAAATTACGCCGTGCATTGACCCGCGGGCGGAAAAAAATAGGCAGCATACCGAAAACCGGGCAAAAGAGGTGCTCACCCCACTGTTCCGGCAGCATGAGATCGACCCGGACCGTCCGATTCTGGCCGCCATTTCCCGCTACGATATCCATAAAAATCAGGCGACTATCCTGAGCGCCTTCAAACGCCTGTGTCAGGAGAAGACCTACGACCCGGCGCCCTACCTGATCTTTCTCGGCAATACCGCAACCGACGACCCCGAGGGTGCAGCCATGCTGGAGCAGTTGCAAGCGCAAGCTGGCGCTGACCCCGATATCCGCTTCTGGGTCAATGTCGAAAACAACGATCAGGTCGTCGGTTCGCTGATGCGTCTGGCCCGGGGCTTCGTCCATGTCTCAACCCGCGAAGGTTTTGGCCTGGTCGTGTCCGAGGCGCTGTGGCAAGGTACCCCGGTCATTGGCTCGCGTGTGGGAGGGATTGTGCAGCAGGTCGTTGACGGGCAGACGGGCTATCTGGTTGAACCGCTGGACGTTGAGGCAATTGCGGCGAGAATGGCCCGGATTCTTGATGAGCCAGAGCAAACGGCACAGTTCGGTCGGCAAGCCCAGGAACACGTCCGCCAAAATTTCCTGCTCCCGGAATTGGTGCGGCGCTACCTGACCCTGCTCCGCTATTACACCGGCGTTGACCGGGACCACCCGCCGTTCCGCCTGAACCCAACCAGCTATCGCGAGGTGCTGGCCAGCCTCCTGCCGCCGCCGGTTCAGCCATAACTGCCTTAGCTTGGGTCCTTTGAGTTCTTTGGGTCCTTTGGGTCATTGAGTCAACAGACTCTATAGACCCTATTGACTCAACAGACTCCATAGACATAGGCATGAGCGCGTATGGAGACCATGCTGATTACTGGCGGGGCCGGGTTTATCGGGAGTAATCTGGTCCGCCTCGCTCTGGCCGAAACAACGGCGTCTGTCGTTATCGTTGATAAGTTGACGTATGCCGGCAGTCTGAACAATCTTGAAGACGTCCTCCAAAATCCGCGTGTAAGCTTTTCCCGGACCGATATTGCCGAGCAGCCGGCGGTGGCGGAATTATTCCGGACGTATCGGCCCCAGTCCGTAGTGAACTGTGCCGCGGAGACCCATGTGGACCGTTCCATTGATAATCCCTGGCCATTTGTTGAAACGAATCTGATCGGGACATTTTATCTGCTGGAAGAGGCCCGAAAATATATGGCCTCCCTACGCGCCCAGGAGCCGTTCCGATTTTTGCATGTCTCGACAGACGAGGTCTACGGCAGCCTCGGACCTGTGGGCAGCTTTTCCGAGTCCAGCCCCTACACGCCGAATTCGCCGTATTCCGCCTCAAAGGCGAGCGCGGACCATTTTGTCCGAGCCTATTACGAGACGTATGGTCTTCAGACGGTGACCACGAGTTGCTCAAACAATTACGGCCCCTATCAGTTTCCCGAGAAACTCATTCCGCTGATGATTCTGAACGCCCTTGAGGGCCAACCCCTCCCTATCTATGGCGATGGGCAACACGTCCGCGACTGGCTGCATGTTGAAGACCATTGCCAGGGCATTTTGCTGGCCCTGCGGCAGGGTAAGAGTGGTGAACAATATAATATCGGCGGGGGGAGTGAGCGGACCAATCGCGCGGTTGTGGAGCAGCTCTGTACGATTCTTGAAGAGTTGCTGCCCGTCTCAAAAAATGTGGCTCTCAAGAGGCAGGGCATTACCGCCTACGCTGACCTGATAACATGTGTGACCGACCGTCCTGGCCATGACCGGCGCTATGCCATCGATGCCACAAAAATCAGAACCCAGCTCGGCTGGCGGCCACGCTATACGTTCGAGCAGGGCCTGGCACAGACGGTCCGTTGGTATGTGGACAATCGGCGGTGGTGCGAAGCTATTGGGGCGGACAGGTATAACCGAGCGCGTCTGGGATTAGGTGCTGCGCCCCTGACAAAGGATAGATCATGAAAGGTATTATCCTCGCCGGCGGTTCTGGTACGCGGCTGTATCCCATTACCCGGGCAGTCAGCAAACAGCTCATGCCCATCTACGATAAACCGATGATCTATTACCCGCTCTCCACGCTGATGCTGGCGGGGATTCGTCAGGTCCTGGTCATTACCACACCCCATGAGCAGGAAGGCTTCCGGCGTCTCCTGAAAGATGGTCAGTGGCTTGGCATGGATATCAGCTATGCGACCCAACCCCGCCCCGAAGGCATTGCTCAAGCCTTTCTGATTGGTCGTGATTTCATTGGCAGTGACGCGGTTGCGCTTGTTCTCGGCGATAATATCTTCTATGGCCATGGCTTTCCGGACTCGTTGCGCGTGGCGACCCAGCGGACGAGTGGGGCGACCATTTTTGCCTATCAAGTCCGTAACCCGGAGCAGTACGGAGTTGTGGACTTCGACGCTCAAGGACGCGCTATCGGTCTCGAAGAGAAGCCGTCCAAGCCGCGCTCGAGCTACGCCGTTACCGGTCTCTATTTCTATGACAACCAGATTGTCTCCATTGCCGCAGACCTCAGGCCCTCAAACCGGAGCGAATTAGAAATCACGGATGTGAATCGGGCCTATCTCCGTCTGGGAGGTCTGCATGTGGAAAAACTCGGTCGAGGAATCGCCTGGTTGGACACCGGGACACATGAGACGCTGCTCCACGCCTCGAATTTTATTCAAGCGCTGCAAGACCGGCAGGGCTTGATGGTCGCCTGTGTCGAAGAAATTGCCTATACCCTGGGGTATATTTCTGAAGCTGAAGTGCTCCGGCAGGCCAAGAGCATGAAGGGCAATGCCTATGGCCAATATCTCTTCCGTTTGATTCAGAATGAATCAGAATGAAGAGAGCAGACATGCGCTTTCTCCCGACCAGACTCCCTGGCGTTACGGTGATTGAACCGGATGTGCATCACGATGCACGCGGCTTCTTCCTCGAAACCTACCACGCCCGTACCTATCAGGAGGGCGGGATCACGGCGACGTTTGTCCAGGATAACCATTCTCAATCATCGTATGGTACGCTCCGCGGGCTCCACGCCCAGATTCAGCACCCTCAAGGAAAGCTGATCCGAGCCTTGGAAGGCGAAATTTTTGACGTAGCGGTGGATATTCGACGAGGCTCCGCAACCTTTGCCCAATGGATAAGCGTCGTCCTCTCAGCAAAAAACTTTCGGCAGCTCTATATTCCGCCCGGCTTTGCCCACGGCTTTGCGGTCCTGAGTGAACGCGCTCAAATTATCTATAAGTGTACGGATTTCTATGATCCCACTGATGAAATCGGCTTGGCCTGGAATGATCCGGATATCGGTATTGAGTGGCCAGTGAAGACGCCGCTGCTCTCAGCAAAAGACTTGGCCGCTCCGTTTCTGCGAGACATTGAAGCATCCCTGCCCATATTTCAGCCAGAGCCAGGAACGGATTGAAACAGCACAGACTGGAGCAGCGGCGCACTCTCCGCTTCCCTGCCCTTCAAGCGGGCGAAACAGGAGGAGGCAACATCCCATGTATTTATTGCTATATCACTAAAGGCTTGCCCACTGGTCTCTCTATGGGAAGCACCCGATAAACTGTGCCATGGGATATTCTGACGCCTGTCTACTCGCCGTCCTGCAAGGCTTAACCGAGTTTCTGCCTGTTTCTTCTTCCGGCCACCTCGTCCTTGTCCAGTATTTCCTCGGCAGTTCAGGAGAAATTGATCTGCTGTACAATATTGTCCTGCATGTTGCGACGGCAGTCGCTCTCCTGACCTATTTCCGTCGCGACCTTTACGGACTGTGCACCGGTCTCATCCGCACCGCGCCTCCTTCGCCGAGCGTCTTCTCTGGCCGCGAAAGGCAAACCGTTTTCCATATCGTTCTGGCCCTGATTCCGACCGCACTCCTCGGGCTGTATATCGACACCCTCTTCATCCCGTTTTTCCTCCGGCCCGATGTTGTCGGTTGCATGCTCCTCCTGACGGGGTGCTTGCTCTGGTGGGGCAAAGGACAAGGAGCCCGCACTCCGACAACACAGATGCACGCGCTCCACGCGCTCGTCATCGGTGTCCTTCAGGGCCTTGCCGTTATCCCTGGCATCTCTCGTTCTGGGGTAACGATTACAGGCGGCATTCTCCTGGGCCTCAAGAGAGAACTCGCGGCGCGCTTCTCTTTGCTTATCTCCATTCCGGCTATTCTTGGGGCCACCCTGCTGGAAGTCTCAAAGCTGGAGGAGCAGGCCCTGCCGCCCCTCGGCCCCTACGTCGCCGGTATGGTGGTCGCCGGCAGCGTCGGCTATGCGGCGATTGCTCTCATCCTTCGCCTCGTCCAACAGGAGCGGTTTCACCTGTTTGCGTGGTATCTATGGCCCCTCGGTGGTCTGGTGAGTATAGGATTCCACCTGCTGGGGTAACAGCATTCCCGTTCTGTCAAGTGAAATAACCTCCGGCGATCCTGCCGGAAGCGCCGCGTCCGGAGCAGAGCGAGGCTATTCTTCCGTCTTGATGATTGTGGGGGGGAGGGTGTCCGCCGCCGCGCCGATACGAATGATGAGCGTCCCGCCTTGGTGTTTGCGTCCACCGACAAAAAGCATGCCCCGATTCGGAATTGATAACAGCGTGCTCATCAGCGGAGAGGGGGAGGCGCCTTCCATCAGCATCACGTGCAGCGCAATCTGTTCGTTCACATACTCTTTTGGAACGACCTGGAGGAACCGCCCACCGGGCAAGGAGAAGTTTGCCTGTTTGCCAAACTCGACTTGGCGACGCTCCTCCTGAACCAGACGATAGGCCGAATAGCGGAAGGCTAAAAGCTGAGAACGCATTCCGGTCAGACGATTATCAAATTCTTGTGAGGTGTCAGTTGCCAGGACGGTCTCAACACGGATATGAACCATATCCTCTGCGGCGACTGAGGCAGTACACAGGCAAAACACGAGGACGGCCGGCACGGGAAAAGACAGGCGACACGTATTCATGGCAGCTTTTCCCCCAGTGTTTCATCGACCCAGATAACCGTGGCATTACTCGTCGGCTCATTCCAGACCAGGACGGTCGAGGTCGCGGAAAGAGATTCGATCTGGGCTTGATTATTGAGGGCGACGACCACCGGCTTCCTGGCAGTCTGGATATGCACTGCTCCCCTCGAAGTCGGGAGCTGAGTGGAGACCGCCGCGGCAAAGAGACACAGACCAACGGTCGTTGCCCACACCGGAATATGCCACGAGAGGGGAGCGTGCCACTGCATGCGCCAGTGTCGAAAACGGTCCGCCCACTGGCTCGCCAGAGATGGAGGTTGGGCTGCTATGCCCTGCTCAATGCGAGGCCAGAAATCTGAGAAATCAAGACGAGAGACTTCCTCGTCGAGCGTTTGACATAGGGCCTCGTGCGTGTGTTCGAGCAATTGCATCCGGTGGGAACACGCTGGACAATCGGCGATCTGATCAGCAGCTGCATAACGCCGAGCCTCATCAAGCTCGTTGTCGTACACAAGAGAAATGAGTTGTGAGGGGTGAGAACAACTCGCCATACGTTGGGCTATCCTGCTCTTAACGAGCTTCCCACCTGACGGTGCGGGGGAAGGAGGGGGGCGGTGTCTGACAACGGATGCGAATCATAGGCCAGAAGTCTTGGTTAGAGGTCGTGTCCGAGGCGTTTTTGCAGCCTTTTTCTTGCATAGTGCAGGCGACTCATCACCGTTCCTCTGGAACACTGCAACACCTGACTGATCTCTTCATAGGACAGCCCCTCGACCGCCCGTAGTAATATGACCGCTTTATGGGCAGGCGTCAACTCGTCAATAGCGGCCCGGATATGCTGTCCAAATTCGCGTTCGGCAACCTGATCTGAAGGATCAAGGCCCTGCGTATCTGGAATGCTCTCAATCCAATCGTCATCGTCATCTCCCCTTGACTGATGTCGCTCGAACAGTGCTCTTCGGCTACGCTGACGCTGTCGGTCAATAGATAGATTTACAATGATGCGATAAAGCCACGTATAGAAACTGGACTCTTCTTTAAACTTGCTGATGCTCGCAAAAACCTTGGTAAACGCTTCTTGGGCAACCTCAAGTGCATCTTCCCGGTCATGAAGCATTCCCAGCGCAATTGCGACAGCCTTTCGCTGATACCGCTCGACCAGTTCCTGAAACGCCTGCCGGTCATCCTGCTTGCAACGCCGGACGAGTTCCCAATCGCTTACTTCCACCGTTTTCCAGCATCCTTAGGGTGAGACGTGAAAGGAGACATGACTATTCAGCACAAAGCCGCGAAAAAATACGGAGGTACACCCCCCCGGCCATAGTATCGGGCTCGCGTCTTTCCTAACAGACCCTCGTCGCTAACTGGAGGAGAAAAAACGAAAGAGGTGTGAATGGCACAGGAGTTTTTACGTCCAACAGCGGCAGATGCAGTTCCCCCTAGCCCTTGGTCAACTTGACAAGACGGGAAACCGGCCTTAAAGATTTCTGCCAAAAGTATATTTTCATCATCCTATGTATTGCCCATTCTCAGGCGCAACAAAACCATGATCGAAGTACAGAATCTTACCAAACGCTATGGTGACCTGACCGCAGTGTCCGACATCTCTTTTCAGGCTGAGTCAGGCCAGATCCTTGGGTTTCTCGGACCGAACGGTTCTGGGAAAACCACGACCATGCGCATTATTACAGGCTTTATGCCGGCGACCATGGGAACCGTCAAAGTGGCCGGATTTGATATCTTTGATGAATCCTTTGAGGCGCGCAAACGGATCGGCTATCTCCCGGAATCCCCACCGCTCTATAACGATATGACGGTCACCGCATATTTGCGTTTTGTCGCCCACATCAAGGGCATGGCTCGCGCGGATATCCCGGACGCCTTGGACCGTGCGCTGGAGCGCTGTGGCCTGACTGAGGTGGCTTCTCGTGTCACCGGCTACCTTTCAAAAGGCTATCGGCAACGGGTGGGCCTTGCCCAAGCGATTATCCATAACCCGAGCGTCCTCGTTCTGGACGAGCCAACAGTTGGCCTCGACCCGCAGCAGATTATTGGTATCCGTTCCCTGATTAAAGAGCTTGCCGGCGAACATACGGTTATCCTGTCTACGCATATCCTGCCCGAAGTCGCTCAGGTGTGTGAGAAGGTCGTGATCATTAACGCCGGAAAAGTCGTGGCCGAGGATATGCTAGAGAATCTCGCCCAGGACCAGACGCTCGAAGACGTGTTTCTCAAAGCCATTGCCCAGGAAGAGCCAGGCGCAGCGGAAACGGAGGAGACGGTGAAGGAGGCCGCGGAATGAGAAACGTCTTAACCATCGTTCGCAAAGAGCTGCGGGCGTATTTTGTGTCGCCCATTGCCTACGTCGTCCTGACCGGCTTTCTCCTGTTGGGCGGCTGGTTTTTCTTTAACCTCCTCTCCCGCTTTAATATGCTGCTGAGTATTTATACCCAGCTCCAGCAGGGAGCGGCAGATCAGCTGAATCTGAACGAGTTTGTCATCGCCCCGCTGATGCATAACCTGTCGATTGTGCTGGTCATTCTCGTTCCCATGATCACGATGCGCGCCTATGCGGAAGAAAAAAAAGGTGGCACCTACGAACTCCTGCTGACCTCTCCGCTCCGCACGGGTGAGATTGTGTTAGGAAAATTCCTGGCCTCGTTTGTGTTCATCTGCATCATGCTGGGCATGACAGGGGTATACCCGGCGGTGCTGATTGCGTTTGGCAATCCGGAGATTGGAGTCCTGCTGGCCGGCTATCTCGGCTTGTTGCTGTTGGCGACTTCTTTTGTGGCCGTCGGGCTCCTCACCTCGTCGTTTACCGAAAACCAGATCATTGCCGCCGTGAGCGGGCTGGTGGCCACGATGCTGCTGTATATTATCGGTTGGCCGGCAGATACGGCTGGTGAGGTGCTCGGACCTCTCTTGCGCTATTTATCAGCTACCGATCACTTTGCCGATATGGTCAACGGCCTGATCGACACCCAAGATTTAGTGTACTTTGCCAGCCTTATCCTGCTGTCCTTATTCTTGACCCAGCGTTCGGTTGAATCGCTGCGCTGGAGGTAATGATATGGCGCGTCTTGGTTCGTTTTACGGAGTAGTCGGAGTCATTCTGCTGCTGTTCGCCGGGGTGGCCTACTTCTTGACTCGCCATTTTTCGGCTTATGTTCTCGTTCATACGCTGACCGGCCTCGTGGCTGTGATTGGTGCACTCGTCTCGTCCAGAGGGTCGGTCAAAACCTTTCTTGGTGAGCGCTCGACCAAATACGGAGCCAGTGCTGCGGTCTATTCCCTGCTCTTTATCAGTATCCTCATTCTGGTGAATTACCTGTCTACCCGTCACCATCACCGCTTCGACTTGACTGAGGCCAATATCTATAGCCTGTCTCCACAGTCAGAGAATGTGCTCCGTCAGTTGGATAAAAAACTTGAAATTGACGCCTTTGTCCAAGCCGGCTCGGACCCGCAGCTGCGCGAACTGTTGAGTAGCTATGAGTATGATTCGGACAAAATTTCTTCCCGGATCATCGATCCTGATCAGCGACCGGATTTGGCCGAGCGATTCCAGGTCACTACCCTGCCGACCGTTGTGTTGCGGTATGGGGACCAGACCAATCTCATTAACAGAACAACAGAAGAAGACCTGACCAACGGCATCATCAAAATCTCTCGTCCGGACAAGAAAACCATTTACTTTCTCGAAGGTCACGGAGAGCCCAGCAGCCAGGACCTCCAGGATGCCGGGAGTTATGGGCAACTCAGGACCGCCCTTGAAAACGAGGGCTATGCCGTCAACACGCTGGTCCTCGCGCCGGATACAGCCGTACCGGAAGAGACCAATCTGCTGGTCGTGGCCGGCGCGCAGCGTTCTCTCCTGGCGCACGAGACCCAGTTGATCGATACCTATTTGAAAAAGGCCGGCGCGGCCCTCTTCCTGCTCAACCCGCGGGCAACGCCAGAGCTGATTCCGTATCTGGCCCAGTGGGGGATTCAGGTCGGCAACGATGTCATCGTCGATGAACAACTCCAACTGCTGCGCGGACGAACGTTTACTCTCACCCCGCTGGCTCAGACCTATGGGGAACATCCGATCACTGCGGATCTGAGCCGACGCGGCTCGGCGGCTCTCACGACCTACGGAATTTCCCGCTCGGTTGAAGCGGACGCCGACGGCCGGGCTGGAATCACACCAACCAGCTTGGTCAAGACCGGACCGAACGCCTGGGCGGAAACCGACCTTGAGGAGGTGTTCCAAAACCAAAGCGTGCGGCTCGACGACCATGACCGCAAAGGCCCTATCTCGCTGGCTACTGCAGTCACCGTGGAGCTGAAAGAAATAGATCAGGAGCTTGAGGATACCGCCCGGATGGTTGTCTTTGGCAATGCAGGTTTTGCCAACAACCAGTTTATCGGCCAGTATTTTAACCGGGACTTGTTACTGAACACCGTGAGCTGGCTCGTCGGGGAAGAGGAGCTTATTTCCATCCGCCCCCGGACTATTCGCGCCTCGCGCGTTCAGCTCACAGCTGATCAAGGAACGACGGTCTTTTATCTCTCCGTCCTGATTCTACCCGAGATACTGCTCATTGCCGGGCTCGCCACGTGGTGGCGACGGCGGTAAGCGGTCTGTCTCTCCTCTACGCTGCGTATGAGTGTGCCACGAACTATTCTCATGCTGGTCGTCCTCCTGGGCCTGGGGGCGTACGTCTATTTTGTTGAGTTGCCAAAAGCCAAACAGGATACCGAAAAGCCGACGGTTTTGACATTTGAGAAGGAGTCGGTGGATACGCTGACCCTGACCTATCCCGAGCGAGAAATCAGTCTGCAACAGACCGCAGTGGGTGAGTGGAACCTCACGGCCCCCATACAGGCGAAAGCCGACGATACGGCGGTCAATAATATGTTGACCACCCTGGAAGACGAAGAGGTCACCCGCAGTCTGACCCCCCAAGAGCCGACCGACCTCGCCTTATATGGCCTGGCTCAGCCGCCCGTCGTTGTGCACCTTGTCCTGCAGGACGGCACGACACTGCCAAAAGTGTCGGTTGGCAAAGACACGCCTGTCGGATTTTCAGTCTATGTCCAAAAGGAAGGTGATCCGCAGCTTCATCTCACCCGTCAGGCGTTTCGCTTAGGACTCACCAAACACGTCAAAGAACTAAGAGATAAAGCGGTGCTACCGTTTGAGAGAGACAGTGTCACTCGGATAGCCATCGATACCTCCGAGACCAGTATTGTTTTGGCCAAGACGGATGCTGGTTGGACGTTTGAACATCCCGCTCCATACGCCGTCGACGCCAGCGCTATACAAACCTATCTCTCGACCCTGGAGGGCATCCGGGCAGAGGACTTCGTTGAGCAACCGCTGCTCGACCTGTCAGCTTTTGGACTCGACCCGGCTCAACTGACCGTTTCGCTCCACCTTGGGGAAGACACAAAACGAACACTATCGGTTGGAGACGAGAAAAGCGTGGATGCTGGGACAACGCAGCGTTACCTCAAGCGTGACAATGGAGAAACGTTGTATCTTGTGCGCGCGGGTCTGCTGAAAGACCTGAGTAAGTCCGTCACCGATTTCCGAGATAAGGCTGTCGTCAGCATACCGGAAGGGAAAATCACCCAAGTCGTGCTCACGCGCCAAGGGGGAGCGGGATTTACGCTCTCGCGAGGGGAAGAGAACGCGTGGGAAATTGACAGCAAATCTGAGGGAACGCTCAAGACAGCAACCCTCAGCCAATTTGTCACTGACCTGCGAGAACTACGCGGATTCGAGATCGCCGCCGATAACCCGGAAGACTTGAGTCCGTATGGACTCGATGATCCGACGATCACCCTTGTCGCCACAGATGAGACCGGCGAAAAACTCGCGACTGTCTTTCTCGGCCAGACAACCCAAGAGGAAACGGAAAAGCACTTTGCCATGCGGGCAGGGGGAGAGAGCGTCTTTACTCTGCGGGATTATGTTTTTTCCCGGTTCGATAAGAATCCGGAGGATTTTTGGGAAAAGCCGGAGCCGGAAACGGAGAGCGCAGAGGAAACGCCCGCCTCAGAGCACAGGGCAGGGGCAGATGTTCAAGAAGAATTGCTGGAATGAACCCACCCCGGCCCTTTGGGCCACCCCTCCCAAGAGGGGATAAAAAGCTCCCCTCCTTGGAGGGAATTATATATTTTAGTCACATTTTACTTGACATCTAGCCCCCTCTTTGGTACGATATAGTCACATTGAGGGAGGGCCAAAGATGGCAAAAGCACCTGGAAAATCACACCGCAAAGGACTGACGCTCTTACAGATTGCCGACAAGTTTGGTGATGAGGAGAAAGCGCGGGAATGGCTGGAGTCGTTGCGCTGGCCGGACGGGCCGACCTGCCCGTACTGCGGTACCACCAACGTACAGGCCAACATCAAGCATAAGAGCATGACCCACCGCTGCCGCGAATGCCCTAAGAAGCCGATGTTCACGGTACGGATTGGGACCATCATGGAACAGACCCGCCTCAAGTACCGGGTGTGGGCGATTGGCATGTATCTCTACACGACGAACTTGAAGGGCATCAGTTCCATGAAGCTTCACCGGGAGTTGGGCATTACGCAGAAGTCAGCGTGGTTTGTCCTGCATCGCCTCCGCAAGGCTGCTGAGACGGGCACGTCCGTATTTGCCGGGCCGGTGGAAGTGGACGAGACCTACACGGGCGGAAAAAATGCCAATAAGCACGCCAGCAAGAAGATTCCGAACGCCACCGGGACGCTCGGCAAGACGCCTGTGGTCGGCATGAAGGACCGCAAGACCAACAAGGTCAGCGCCACAGTGGTCAAGCATACGAACCAAGAAACCCTCCACGGCTTTGTGACCAACCGGATTGAACCCGGCACCAAGATTTACACGGACGAACATGGCGGCTATGTGGGCTTAGACAACCATGAAACGGTCAAGCATAGCGTGAGTGAGTACGTCAACGGCATGGCCCACACGAACGGCATAGAGAGCTTTTGGGCCACCCTCAAACGGGGCTACCACGGCACCTACCATCATGTCAGTGAAAAGCACTTGGGCCGGTATGTGACGGAGTTTGCCGAGCGGCATAATGACCGACCGCTTGACACGATTGAACAGATGAAGGCGCTCACGCACGGCATGGTCGGCAAGCGCCTAGAGTATAAAGACTTGGTGGCATAGGGTCTGCCCGCAGGACCGACGGAGGGCAGACATGGCGCAAGCAAGCAAGCAATATACCAAGGTAACGACGGGACAACCGAACTGGAACAATCAAACCATGTGGACCGGGGATAACCTCGACATTATGCGCGGGATGAACAGCGCGTCCGTAGACTTGATTTACGCGGACCCGCCTTTTAATTCTAATGCCAACTATGCCGCCCCTATTGGCTCCAAAGCCGCCGGAGCCGCCTTTAAGGATACGTGGGGCTTAGACGATATCAACTTGGCCTGGTATGGCGAAATCAAGCACGAATACCCCGGCCTGTATGACTTGCTGACGGCAGTTCGCACCATCCACGGCGATAGCATGATGTCGTATCTCATTTACATGGCCGTCCGGCTCATGGAAATGAAGCGGCTCTTGAAGCCGACCGGCTCCCTGTACCTGCATTGTGACCCGACAGCCAGCCATTACTTGAAGCTGTTGCTGGATTGCGTGTTCGGGAAGGCCCATTTTCAGAACGAAATTAGCTGGAGACGGACAACCACAAAAGGCGATTGGCGCCAAGGGGCAACGAATTATCCCCGTGTGCATGACGTGCTGCTGTATTACAGCAAGAATGCTTCGCAAGCCGCCTACCAGCAAGTCTTTGTCCCGTATGGCCAGGACTATATCAAGAAATCGTATCGCCATACTGAGCCGGAGACAGGGCGGCGGTATCGCCTTGATAACCTGAGCGCTCCTGGAGGCGGGCAACGTGGCCACCCCCGCTATGAACTCTTAGGCGTCACTCGCTATTGGCGCTATAATGAGGAAAAAATGCACCAGCTTCTTGCCGCCGGGCGCATTATCCAAACCGCCCCCGGTCGTGTCCCGGCCTACAAGCGTTACCTGGATGAAATGCCAGGCGTTGCGGTCAGTGACATATGGGCTGATATTGCTCCAGTCCAAGGGAGTGCCAAGGAACGGCAAGGCTACCCCACGCAAAAACCCCTCACGCTTGTGCGGCGGTTGGTCCAAACGAGCGTGCCCCCAGATGGCATAGTGCTGGACCCCTTTTGCGGGTGCGCCACGGCGTGCATTGCGGCAGAGATGGAGGGGCGGCACTGGGTGGGCATTGATATTTCCCCGAAGGCGGCGGCCTTGGTACAGTCCAGGATGCAGGACGAGTTAGGCTTGTTCTTTCAGGGTTCTCACAGAACCGACATTCCGAAGCGGACCGACCTCGGCAAGGTGCTGCCCTACAACGACGCCAAGAACAAGCGCTGGCTGTATGGGGAGCAAGGCGGGTTCTGCCTGGGATGCCAGGAGCACTTTCAGGCCCGGCATTTGACCATTGACCATATCATTCCCCGTGCCAAAGGCGGCACGGACCATATCAGCAACCTGCAACTGCTCTGCAATTCGTGCAACACCATCAAGGGCACGAAAACACAAGCAGAACTCATTGTGGCCTTGACCGATAAGGGCTATATCAAGCGGAAAATGGCCGCATGAAGGAGGGTTCCCCGTATGACAGACACAGAGGTGGATGCAGGCATTGGCCGATTAGCGACCCGGTACAGCGCCGTGAATCGCAAGATTGCCTGTTTGAAGGGAACGCTCCAGGAGGCGGCCAAACCAGCCTATGAAGCGGCGATTCTGCTCCGGTGTGGCTCCGGTGTGACGGCCCTGCGGCTTCAAGACCACTGGGCCAAACTGAACCCGCATGACATTATCGCGACCATTCAAGACTTGGTGGCCAGTGAAGAAGAGAAAGCGCAAATAGAAGACCGGCTCCGGGAAGCAGGCTTGGATAACCTGATTCGTTCGTGAAGTGACAGGAGGAAACGACATGGAAGAGAAACGACCCACCCCCGAACCCCCCACTGACGTGGAACTGAAGCCGAGCACCTACCAGCCAACCAAAGCGGAAAAGGAAGAAACCCAAGACATGCCGGGGTGGTCCCTGGAGAAAGTCAAGTCTGCGTTTTTCAAGCCCTTTCGGGTCAAGGAATGTGACTAAAGTATATAATTCCCTCCTTGGAGGGGTGCCGCGTCAGCGGCGGGGTGGGTTCCTCACCTCGCCGCTGACGCGGCATTTCATGAGACCACTAATTTTCAATCACGACTTCAACCCGGCGATTTTTGGCTCGACCAGTTGAGTTATCCGACCCATCGGGATTGGTATTTGGCGCAACCGGATACCGTTCGCCGTACCCCGTTGTTGTTACACGGGCCTGGTCGACACCCGAGGTCGCCAAGGCGCTGGCGACACTACCTGCCCGTCTTTCAGACAAGCGTTGATTTGCTTCTTCCCCGCCAATAGCGTCGGTGTGACCTTCAATTGATATCCGTCGTCCACGCGCCTGATCATTCAGCACGTCAGCAATGCTCTGAACTCGACTCTGAGCATCACCGGTCAAATCGGACCGACCAAATTCAAACAAGACATCCGGAAGATTGACCACCACACCGCGCTCGGTTTCACGCGCCTCAATATTACGTCGCTTGAGTTCTTCAAGCAGTTGGCGATTCCGTGATATTTCCTGGCGTTGCTGCTCAATTTGCTGTTCATTCGCCGCGAGTTCCGTATCGCGTTTTTGAAATTGATTACCGACGACGGCGCCGGTGACACCCCCCAGCGCCCCACCAATAGCAGCCCCGGCTCCCGGATTCCCAACCGCAGCGCCAATAATCGCGCCGGTGGCGGCCCCAAGACCCGCGCCCCCCAAGGTACTCTTCTCTCGGGTTGACAACGGCTGCGCGCAGCCGACCGTGAAGACAAACATGAACAGCAACAGATAAAGAACGGTCTTTCTCATAGCCAACACTTTACTCCCGTCTAGTATTCCTGCTGCCGTTTGAGTTCTTCGAGTTCCTGCCGCTGCTGCTCAAGCTCGAGCTGCTGCTGCTCGAGCTGCTGCTGCTGGTTCTGCTGCTGAGTTTCTTGATTCTGCATTTTGTCCCCGACGACGGCGCCGGTGACGCCCCCTAGCGCTCCACCAATGGCGGCTCCAGCCCCAGGACTCCCAACGACGGCGCCGATAATTGCGCCAGTTGCGGCACCGAGACCCGCGCCCCCCAGTGTCCCCTTCTCCCGAGTTGAGAGTGGTTGAGAGCAGGCGCTCACAAGAAACGCCGCCAGCACCAAGGCTCCACCCCATCGTATTCCGCTCTTCGTATACATCTCAGACCTCCCAGACTCCGATCTTCTCCTATACTTTCTCTGATATCGGAATAAATCCTTACCTTTTCCACCTTAATCGGCCCCTGGTATCGGGTCAATATCACGAGGGGGAATCCGCGTAGGATTCGGTAGAATGACACCGAAACGCGATCCATATAGGGTCCGTTCCCAAGGAGAGCCGCAGCGTCCATCCAGCGAATGCTGGCCCTTCATATCCCGTGCGAATGGACAAGAAAGGAATCAATCTTTGAGCAGCAGTTAGACAGACTCACGTTGTACGCCCACCGTCAGGTTCGCTCCATCAATCTCTACACTCTGGACCTGATCTCCACTTGGCTGGCGGTGCACCAGGGCGCGGGCCAAGGTCTCTTGTTGGATATAGGTTTTGTGCTGCGTAATGGCATCACGTAAGCGCCCGTCCGCTTCATAGGTGACCGCAATGCGGTCTTCTACCTGATAGCCGGCTTCCTTGCGGAGTTGTTGGATATAATGCACAACCTCACGTGCCAACCCTTCCACGATCAGATCATCGTTCAGTTCGCACGGAAAATCGATAGAGATAAATCGATCCGAACGGATATCCGGCAGCCCTTCACGCGCGTGGCGTAGGATCTGAATCTCCTCGGGTTGGAAGGCGTCACCATTGAGTTGAATCGGTTCTCCCGCCTCAAGGATGAGCATCTGATCGAGGGGCAGATCGGTAATCCGTTTGCGAATCTGACCAAACGCCTTTCCAAAGCGAGGGCCGAGGAGCTGCGCGTTTGGCTTCGCACTGAGCGTCACTTTCTCAGCCTCCGCTGTGCTGTACACGATCTCTTTGACGTTCAACTCTTCCTGCATATAGCCTTCCAACGGAAGTAACTCATCAAGAATCGCTTGTTGACGATGGAGGATCGTTAGTGTTTGGAGCGGGATGCGTACTTTGACTTTCCGTTCGTTCCGCAAACTCCGCCCCAGCAAGATCACCCGCTGCATCCGAGCCACGGCATCTTCGAGCCGAGTGTCCACCTGGCTTTCATCATAATCGGGGAACGGTTCGAGATGCACACTCTCTTCTGTCCCAGCCTCCTGGAGCGTGACCAGATTGGTATAAATGGCGTCCGCCAGAAACGGCGTAAACGGGGCCATGAGCTTGGAAAATGTCAACAGGACATCGTACAGGGCCTGATAGGCAAACTGCTTGTCAGCCACATCGTCCTCACTCCAAAAACGACGCCGGTTGAGACGGACATACCAATTGGTCAACTCGTTGAGAAAATCCAGCAGCGCGGGGACTACGTTATACAGCCGATACTGCTCCATCTCGGCACTGACCCGGCGAATGAGGGTCTGTTTGCGCGAAAGAATCCAGCGATCCAGAATATTGGGTGATGGCTCCTCCAGCGCGTGTGACGGGCGCCACTCGTCAACCAAGGCATACGTGACAAAGAATTTATAGGCGTTCCACCAGGGCAGGAGCAGGCGGCGGACCGTCTCCCGCACGCCGCGCTCACTAAAGCGGAGTTCTTCGGCCCGGACCAGGGGCGAGTTGATCAGATAGAGGCGCAGGGCATCGGCCCCATGCTCGTCCAGAATCTCTTCGGGCTCAGGATAGTTCTTGAGCCGCTTGCTCATCTTCTTACCGTCTTCGGCCAGCACCATTCCGTTGACAACAACGTTGTGGAAAGCCGGCTTGTCAAACAGCGCAGCGGCGACGACCACCAGGGTGTAAAACCAGCCTCGGGTCTGGTCCAGCCCTTCGGCAACAAAGTCCGCGGGAAACACCCGTGAGAACTGTTCTGCGTTCTCAAATGGATAGTGAATTTGCGCGTAGGGCATCGAACCGCTCTCGAACCAGCAGTCGAACACCTGCGGCACCCGCCGCATGACGCCGGTCCCGGTTGAATCGGGAAATGTCAGGTCATCGACAAATTCACGGTGGAGATCGTCCACCCGCGTGCCGGTCCGCTTGGCGAGTTCATCAATGCTGCCCAGACACACGACTTCGGAGCCGGTCTCGTTTTTCCAAATCGGCAGCGGCGTCCCCCAGTACCGATTGCGGCTAATCGCCCAGTCGCGCGCGTTCTCCAGCCAGTTGCCAAAGCGCCCGTCTCGCAGATGATCCGGGACCCAGGTCGTCAGCTGATTATTTTTCACCAGTCGCTCACGAAAGGCTTCAACCCGGACAAACCAGGTCGTGACGGCCTTATAGATGAGCGGGGTCTCGCTCCGCCAGCAGAAGGGATAACTGTGCTGGATCGTGCCCTGGTGAACGAGCTGTTTTGCCTGCTTGAGCTGCTGAATGATTTTGGGGTCGGCTTCCTTGACGTGCAGGCCCGCAAAATCCCTGACGACCGGGGTAAACCGGCCGTCATCATCGACCGGGTTCACCAACGGGATGCCCGCCTGTTGGCAGGCGTAAAAATCCTCTTCCCCAAAGGCCGGGGCCATATGAACGATGCCGGTGCCGTCTTCGGTGGTCACATGCTCGGACTCGATGACCCGAAAAGCGCCCGCCTCCTTTTGGTCGACAAAATAGGGAAACAGCGGAGTAAACGTCCGTCCGGCGAGGTCCTTGCCCTGATAGCGGGCCTCAATGGTGTAGCTGTCTTCTTTGGGGAAGTAGGTCTTGAGCCGGGCCTCGGCCATAATATAGCCGACCTTATCCGCGTGGTCGCGGACCTTCACATAGTCGATGTCAGAGCCGACGGCTAAGGCCAGATTCGACGGCAGGGTCCAGGGCGTGGTGGTCCAGGCAACAAAAAAGACCTGCTCTTCGCCTTCGGCGGCAAAGCGAACCGTGATGGCCGGGTCTTGAACATCTTTATAGTTCAGATTGGCTTCAAAATTTGACAGCACTGTTCCCAGCCGGGTGGAAAACGGCAGGACCTTATAGCCTTCATAGACCAAATCCTGGTCCCACATCTGCTGGAAGACCCACCACACCGTCTCCATAAAGGAGGCGTCCATGGTCCGATAGTCATTCCGGAAATCGACCCAGCGGCCCATCCGCCGCACCGTTTTTTCCCACTCCTGGGTGTAGCGCAGAACAATCTTCCGGCATTCATTATTGAAATTGGCAATTCCGAATTTTTCGATCTCGGCCTTGCCACTCACCCCGAGCGCCTGTTCGATTTCCATCTCGACCGGCAGACCGTGACAGTCCCAGCCAAATCGACGGTCCACATACCGCCCGCGCATGGTCCAAAAACGGGGGATAATGTCTTTAATCGTCCCAGCCAATAAATGTCCGTAGTGCGGCAATCCAGTCGCAAAGGGCGGGCCGTCATAGAAAATAAAGGGCGGTTGCGCTTGGGTTTTGGCCAAGGTCTTCTTGAAAATATCGTGTTTGTCCCACGCCTGTAGCACTGCCAGTTCGACCTCGGACAGCTTCACGTTTTCCGCAACCGGTTTCATCGCGTCGTATTCCTCACCCGAAGAGTAGATTTGCCGTCTAGGCTACCGATTGGGCTATCTTTTTGCTAGAGGGCACTCGAAACGGGCGGACTTGACCCTGTGTCACAGAAGGGCCATGAATAGACCATCAAGAAAAAAGAAGACGGCAAGCGTCACACTGAGAGGAGACCGTGCGGATGGGCAAACGGATGATGGTCAACTTCGGCAAGGAAGGCTTTCCGCAGTACGAGGAGGTTGAGGAGGAGGGCATGGCAAAACCCTGTGCGATGGGCCTGCCATGGGTGAATCCCGATACCGTCAGAACGCTTGCGCTGAGGCAGGTCGGACGGACCGGCCCCAAAGGGGAAACCCTGGAAGCTGCCGAAGCACCGCCCGAAACCGCGTCCGAGCCGAACGAATAAATCGTCTAGCCTCGGGAGAGACGCTTGGCTGTAGGCTTTGGCCGTTGACGTCGCTTCACAGGCTTCTGAGACGCCACGGCGAAATCAGGGTCACCGTCCGGAGCTAACAACGGGTGCTGATGGAGACGTATCCCAAAAAAATAACAACAGGACTGGCTATCGAGGTTATTATCAAAGGTGCGCTGCTGACCATCCTCAAAGTTCACCCGCGCTAAGCAGGTCCCCCCTTCCAGGACCGAGGTCATTTCCTCAACCACCTCACCCGTCCCCCATTCTTCATAGTGGCGATGGATCACATAATCTCCAACCCGGAGATACAAACGGTGTTTGGCAGACATGCGGCAGCCTTACGGGCAAGTCAGATTGCGTTTGCAAGGGTTGTAGCTGAAAACACGTAGCGATGGAAGCAAGTGATGAAAAAGCGACAGCGAGGTCCACGCCAACGATTCACGCCGAAAGCCCGCTATCCTGCAGAATAGATGCCCTCCTTCGGTAGGGAGCGTGGAAAGAGACATTCTTCGCCCAGGCTGCAAGCGGCAGACCGCTTGTCCCGGAGCGCTCTGCCAGAGCGGCTCGATTCCGTATTAGCCTGGGGTCCAGGGAAACCGTATCACTGCCCATCACAACGACATTGCCGCTCGGTACCGAGCAGGCAGTCGTATACCGGAAGGCCGCGGCAAACGTCCTGCGCGCGGCATCATACACTGGTGTAGAAGAGTGCAGGTTGGAAACGACCAGCCCGTGGGGACCCAGGCACGCACGGCATTCGGCGTAGAAATCGTAGGTCAAAAGATGGGGAGTAACCCCTTCGGCTCGGTAGGCGTCCAACATGATAAGATCGTAGGTCGTCCCAGCCGCTCGTGCGCGTACATACGACCTGCCATCGGCAATCACAGCGTGCTGACGCTCGTCCGGGAAAAACCCGAAGAAGCGGGTAGCAATGTCAACAACGAGGGGATCAAGTTCAACGCTATCGAGTTGCGCGTTTTCAAAAACATGGTGCAATACCATTTGCAGCCGCCCGCCCCCAAGGCCGATCAAAAGAATACGCCGTGGCTGAGCACACCACACCAGGGCTAACACCATAGCCTGGGTGTAAGGGGAGAGGAGGTCCAAGGGAGAGCGGGGGTCGAGCCGGGATTGGACTTCTTCAACGCGACTCTGCTGGTGTCGATAGCACAGCAGCAGCTGATTGTGCTTTCTGCGGACGACGACATGGTTGTAGGCAGATCGTCGCTCAAAGAGGACGCCCTGTGGGGAGCGACGGAGTGGGGCAAGGCGACGGGTGATTGCCGCCAGATTGTGTTCTTGCCAGGGGGACATGCCTAAGTGGGGTCTGGATATTGGCTATTCGAGCTCAGGCCGGACCGTATCTTCCCTAGCTCCTACCTGCTCTGGGTCGCAATAGCCAAACGACCGAGCCCTTCGGTGCGAGCCAGGTCCATGACCTGAACGACTCGATTATGGGTGACATCGCCGTCCGCCCGAATAACAAGTGTCACGTCTGCGCCTTGGCTCTTTTCGGCCTTAAAGCGGGCTTCGAGTTCGGCAATAGTCGTCGGTGTCTCACCCAAGAAGAGTTGACCATCCTTCTTTAGGCTCACGCTCAGGCGTTTTTTTTCAGCCGGAGGTTTTGCCGATGCGGCCTTGGGCAGGCTCACGTCGACCTGGCCTTCGCGTGTTTTCTGAAAGGTTGCCAGAAAGCTGAAGGTGATGAAGAAGAAGATGAACATATTGATGATGATATCAGTGAGCGCCAGCGGCTCCATACTCGTCAAGATTTTCGCTTTGCGCTTAAACTGCATGACGAGTTGGCTCCTGTAGCGGCACGGCCTCCGGGAGGGCTTCTTGCGCGGTCGTCCCGGTCAGTGCATCGAGGAGTTCTTCGGTACGCGTCTCAGTCAGACGGGTCAAACGCTGTATGCGTGAGGTCAGGTGGTTGTACAAAAGATAGTAAGGGATGGCGACCGCCAGCCCTGCCGCCGTGGTCAACATGGCCTTATAAATACCACCGGCCAGAACGCCAACGGTAATTTGGTCGCCCAGCGTCTCCCAACTCATAAAGGCTTCGACCAGGCCAATAATCGTACCCAGGAAGCCCAGCATGGGCGCGACCCCGACCACACTTGCCAGGGCCGTCATATACGCCTCCAGCCCGGCCACCACCTCGCCTCCGAATCGTTCCAGGCGTCGCGTCAGCTCCGTTCGTTCCTCAAGGCGATACAGGAAGGCCGTCTCGAACAGCCGGCCGAGCGGCGTGTCGTGCTCGCGGCAGACTTGGAGCGCCGCGTTCAGGGTACCCTCTTGGTCGAGATGCCCTCCCTGAATGAGGAGGTGCAGACGCTCGCACAGCCGATTGAGCTGCGATCGAAATCGCGCCAAGCCCCAAAACTTCGTAAGGACAATAGCCAGCGCGAAAATAGACAGGGCGATGATGAGGTACATCACATTCCCGCCCTGGTCGATAAAATACAGAATTCCCGGAGAGTCCACCTGTGTTGGCATAGCGCGGTATATGTAGCGGAGTTCCCCTCTGAGGGGAAGGGTAGCGTCCTTCGACTTCGCTCGGCTACGCTCAGGATACTCGGAGACAAGGAAGAACCCGGCTCAGACCTTTCCTTTTTTTTATCCGACTGGTAAGCCGCAGAGAATTGCTAGGAGGCAGTCTGCAATGGGAAGAATAGTCGCAACAGTGGACATCGAAAATTTCTCCGAAACCGGCTCGTCCATGAAACTGGACGCCCTCGTTGATACCGGAGCAAGCTATCTTACCTTACCGTCACACTGGAAAAGTCGGTTCGGCACGTTTGCTTCGGAGGAGACGGTTGAACTGCACACAGCGACGCAAGAAGTCGTCCAAGGAACAGTCTGCGGTCCGGTGAAAATAACCGTGGAAGGATTTCGATCTATTTACAACGAAGTGCTGTTTATAGACATGCAGCCAGAGAACGGCGAATATGAGCCATTACTGGGCTATATCGCGCTTGAGCAGTGCGGAGCGGCCGTCGATATGCTCGACCACAGGTTGGTCCCGGTAAAATATACGGATGCGAAATCGCACGAAACGATGTGAATAAGGAAACACCATGGCTGTTCCAGTAGCAAAACCACCACTCTCTGAGCACGACTACCATGCGTGGCTCCTCGAACAGGCGGCCCGTCTTCGTGCTCGTCAGTTTGACCAGATTGATTATGAGGTGCTCGCGGAGGAGTTGGAAGATATGGGGCGGAGTGAACGGCGCGCGGTTGAAAGCCATCTGAAGAATCTGCTCATCCACCTTTTGAAATGGGCCAAGCAAAGGGAACGTCGCTCAGGAAGCTGGCGAGACAGTATTGACAATGCACGAGATGCGCTTGCCGACTTGCTCCAAGACAGTCCCAGTCTTCGCCCTCAGCTCCCAGAATTTGTCAAGCGGCAATACCCCCGTGCCCGTCGGAGCGCCGCCAACCAAACCGGTCTGACAGTTTCGCGCTTTCCCGCATCCTGCCCTTTTCGGTTGGAAGAAATTCTCGATACTGAATTCTTTCCGGAGACTCTGCGGAGAAGGGAAAGCCTGCGCCGCACTTCTCGGGGATCGTAGGCGTATACAAGATTGAGGCTGCTATGACTAATTACAACAACTTTATTCAGGATTTCCCAACGCGATGTTGCGAAATTCTCAATCAATATATATGCCACCGGAGAAGAAGCGCCGCTTACAGCGTTTGGCAAAAACCAGCGACATGTCGAGCCTGCTGGAAACATGGGCCGTCTCAGCACTCAAGTGGTTTGACGACAATGATGTTCCGCAAGTGATCCAGACAACAGAACCGTTCTTTCGTGGGGCTACATGACGAAGAAGCAATGTCGTCTTATGCGTCATATGTGATGCTGGGAAAAAGCTAAGGAGAGAAGAAAGCCCCTCTCCGAGTCTGCTTCATCATAACGCGCTATAAGGACACCGCTATGAGAAACCCCTTGAAAACTCTCCGCTCAATTACGGCCATCCTTTTCCACCGGCATTTTTTCTACCGACTCTGTCTGATTGGCCTTGGAGCCTGCGTTCTGTCTGTCTTCCCGGAGTCCCTTCTTCAGGCTCAGCCGCAGAATGTGGAAGTCCAGGTCCGGCCATTAAACGCAATAGCCCCGGAGATCGTCGTCCCGCCGGGGAGAGGCTCCTCCGCCATGCGCAGGACCACGGACGACATGCGTAGAGCCGCGGATGACAGGTGGGAGCGCGCTCGGGACAGTGAAAACTTTGTGGTGGAAGTGAAGATTCACAACGGGACCGACCGCGCCTATCTGATCAAAGCCAATAAGGTCTCGTTACGCGCCGAGTCCGGCGAGCGGGTGAGACCGCTGGAAGCAAACGAAGAGAGTCCGACTCCTGTCCTCACGGATCAGACCATTGCGCCCGGCGCGGAGGTCCGTGGCTATCTCTCTTTCCCGCCTGGCTCCTATACAGGCGCACGGGGTTTTCTCGTTGAGGAACGCACCCAGGCGAACGAGGGGTTTAGCGTAGACTTCTAGGCTTGCCGGTGGGCACGGCGCCCATATTCTGCCTATTCTTGACGAATCTCCGGAGGAACAAACGCGGTCACGGGCGGTGGGTCGCCCTGGTAGCGTTCGACCTGAACCAGGGTGGTATGCGCGCTGGGTCCCTGACCCAGCTTTGAGGTGCCTTTGTCCAAAGTAAGCACATTGGGGTTGCCGTGTTTTTCCAATGACCCCGGCACTCCCGGTTCGAGCGGATCATACCACGCGCCCGTGGGAAGCTGGACTACGCTTTTCTGGATGTTGGCGGTAATGCGCACACCGGCCAGACATTGGCCCCGGTCATTAAAGACCCGAACAATATCGCCCTCGCTCAGCCCTCGCGCCTGGGCATCGGCCGGATGAATCCACAGGGGTTCGCGTTCGGCGACCTTTAAGCTGCGACTGACCGATCCCTGATCGAGTTGGCTGTGCAGACGGCCGACCGGCTGATTAGAAGTCAAGTGGAGGGGGTAGTGTACGGCTCTCTCGCTCCCCAGCCATTCGGCCGGTTCCATCCAGGTCGGGTGCGGCGGACAATCGTCGTAGTGATAGGACGCAATCCGCTCTGACCAGATCTCGATTTTCCCGGATGGCGTGTCCAGCGGATGAGTGTCGGGATCGGTCCGAAAGACGGACAGAAAGGGCTGGGGCTCAGACGGGAGCGGCAGTTCAAAATAACCGTCTTCCCAAAACTGCTCAAAGTCAGGCAAAGCAAAACCGCGTTCGCTCGCCCGTTCGCGGGAGAGGGCATAGAGGTGGCGCAGCCAACCCGCTTCGTCCCGTCCTTCGGTAAACCCTTCCCGAAAGCCAAGACGCTCGGCCAGGTCTGCAAAAATATCATGATCGTTCCGCGCCGCACCGACCGGCTCCAGCGCCTGTTTATTAGCCACCACAAAGCTGTCGCGGGGCGTGCAGACCATATCGTTGCGTTCGAGCGGGGTCGTCGCCGGGAGGATGATATCTGCGTGGCGGGCCATGGGCGTCCACCACGGCTCATGGACGATAACGGTTTCCGGCTTTTGCCAGGCCCGTAACAGGCGGTTCAAATCCTGATGGTGATGGAAGACGTTGCCGCCGACCCAGTAGACCAGGCGAATATCAGGATAGGTCGCCCGGCGTCCATTATAGTCGAATTCCGTGTTCGGATTCAGCAGAAGGTCGGCAATTCGGGCAACCGGAATGACATCCTCAACCGGGTGGGCACAGCGGTCCAAGGTGGCCCAGGGAATGCGAGAGGACGGGTTTCCGACCGTGGCGACGGAAGAGTAGCCATAGCCAAACCCTCCGCCGGGGAGGCCGATCTGTCCCAGCATGGCGGCCAGGGTGATGGCCATCCAATAGCTCTGCTCGCCATGGTCCGCCCGTTGGAGGGACCACGCTAGCGTAATCAGCGTGCGTTTGGCGGCCATACGCCGGGCCAGCGTGGTAATCGTCTCTGCCTTCAGGCCGGTAATATTGGCCGCCCACTGCGCGTCTTTGGGATGGCCATCGCTTTCGCCCATGAGATACGGTTGAAACCGCTCAAAGCCAACGCAGTACCGAGCCAGGAATTCGAGGTCGGCCAGCCCCTCTGTGACCAGGGTATGAGCCAGACCGAGCATCAGCGCCATATCGGTATTGGGGCGCGGGGTCAGCCATTCGGCCCGTAGAAAGTCGGCTGTGTCGTTTTTCACCGGACCGATATTCAGGAATTCGACCCCTGCCTGCCGGCAGGCCTCAAGGCCCGCTCGGGTGCGATGCCGGGCCACTCCGCCATAGGCCACCTGCGCGTTTTTGAGGGGCATGCCGCCAAACGCCACCACCAGTTCGGAATGTTGAGCGATCGTCTGCCACGAGGCTTGCTCGACCAGCAAACGAAAAAAGTTCCCGGCAATATAGGGCATGGCCACATCGGCCGCGGCGTGGCTGTAGGTGTTTATGGAACGGACAAAGCCACCAAAGAGATTGAGGAAGCGATGCAACTGACCCTGAGGGAAATGGAAGGAACCGGCGCTGCCCCAGCCGTATGAGCCGGCATAAATCGACCGGTTACCGAATGTGCTGCGGATACGTTCGAGTTCGGCGGCAACAAGATCAAGCGCCCGCTCCCAACTGAGCGCGACAAAAGGCTCGCCCCCACGGACGCCACTGCCCGGGCCGTTCCCGAGCCAGCTTTCTCGTACCATGGGTTGGCGGATGCGGAGATCGTCATTGACCGCCTCAATATATGAACGCCCAAGAGGAGAAGGGTCCGGGTCTTCGGGCGTGGCATCCATGGCAACTAAACGACCCTGTGTGACCCGAGGCGCATAGCCACCCCAGTGAAAGGCCGAACGTGGATTCAGAGAGGAAACGTGTCCTCCCTTCCTCTTTGCAGTGTTGTCAGCGATTTTCATGGGTCAGGATTTTCCTCTGAGACAGAAGAGCCAAGGGGTACGCTCGCGTACCCCTCAGAAAGCGGTGAAGAACAAAGAGGCGCTTACGCCCCACACGTTTGGTTGGCAAAGTCCTGAATTTTGGTCTTGAGGCTGGGATCACCGAGTCGTTTCAGCATTCTTTGAGCGCTACTGACCGTCTTACACGCCTGGGTCGCATTGCCGAGGGTGTCATTCAGACGGGCGACTTCAAACGTCCCGCGAAACCAGAGCGGATCACCGACCTGGGTACCCTTGAGCATAGCCTCCCACAGGGAGAGCGCCCGTTTTTTATCTCCCCGTACCTCAGAGACCTGGGCGAGTCCGACAATGGCGACCAGCGCATAGGCGCCCTGCTTTTGCTCAAGGTCTGTATAGATAATCTCAGCCTTGTCGTATTGCTTGGTATCGAGATAGAGCTGGGCCAAGTCATAGTGGAAGCGATCCGGAGACTGATCCTCCGCAAATTGGCCATCGTTCTTGAGCCATACTTCATGCAGACGTGCCAGCGTCCGCTTGGCAATGAGTGCGTTGTCTGTATCATTCTGACGGCGGAGCTTACGGATGTCTCTTTCCAGCACGCCAGACAGTCCGGCCAGGAGTTCCTGCTGCTTGTCGGGCTGGTAGCGATCTGCAATTTTCTCGACGTCGTTGGCGAGGTCGGCATAGCGCCCGGTCTTCTGCAGGGCGACCAGCCGGGTACGGGCAACGGTTTCAAACGCATCGGGCTGCTTCGGATATTTCTCTTCAAAGCCGTCGAGGAAAGAGACGATCTGTTCGGCGTTCGCGTCCATATCGTGACTCAAATAGACCGCGTGCATCACGCTGACCTTGCCCGGATATTCACGATAGGGGTTTCGATTCACCAGTTTGGGACTGCGCTTGGCCAACGTCGCGCTGTTCTTCCAGTAGGCGTCCAGACTGGCTCCAATCCGCTGGCGGATAGCGTCCTCACTCAGCCCACTACTGGTATCGCCGTCTTCAATCGCGTGCAGAACCTCGAAGTAGGCCTGGAGCGTGGCATAGTCGGCTCGCACCCGGAACGCCGGCGCACCGCGCACCTTTTTATACGCATCGGCTGCCTTCAAATACTCCTCTTGCTCCTGGTAATACTCACCCAGCCGGAAGTGGGCTTCGTAGATAGACCGGTGCTTGGGGTATTTCCGCGCAAAGTCGCGAATCGCCTGCACATACAGCTTCCCATTCCGCGCACTTTGATCCCGGGCGTATAAGGACTCCGCCGCCTTGAACTGAAAGTACTCCGCGTCAGACGCGTGCTTGGTCTTTGCCCCCCCGTTGTTGAGAAAGGTGTCCAGGGTGTTGATGGCCTGTCGATAGCGACGTTGTTCATACAGCCCCACGCCCAGGTAGTATTGCGCGTCTGTCTGATACACGGCAGCGTTGGGATCGTTTGAGGCAATGACTTCCTCAAGAAAAGGAACCGCTTTGGCAAAGCGCCGTTTCTGCATGTGCTCCTTGGCTTTTAACCAGGGCGGAAACGGGTTTTCCTGCTCGGCAATGACGAGTTCTTCCTCGCGCGTCAGCTCTGCCTGTATCAACGCGTCGGCTCGGTCCTGCCACTTGCCGCCGGCCTTGCGGAGT
The DNA here is from genome assembly GCA_002238415.1 of Desulfurellaceae bacterium bin18. Taxonomy (GTDB): domain Bacteria; phylum Desulfobacterota; class Binatia; order Bin18; family Bin18; genus Bin18. The sequence continues at coordinate 78,668 of MPMI01000023.1, forward strand.
TCAAGAATCAATCCGAGGAGTTGGCCGCGCAACTGGCTGCGCTTCTTACCGCTCGCCTTTCTACTCTGCCTGGCAATATTTTTTGCCTGCTGGAATTGGGCTTGCGCCATTTCCGTCGGAGAAGGTCGGGTTTTCCCGCCACGCTTGGCATAGCGCCGCGTCTGCTCCAGCGCCCTCTGGGCCTTTCGTTTCATATCGGTAGACACGCCGGGCTGTTTGAGCAGCAGTTCAAAATCCCGGATGGCCCAGTCAAACTTCTCAAGTTCGCGCTCGCTCAGCGCTCGACCGAACAGACTCTCGTTCTTGAGCCGTGAGGCCTGATCGCCAACCGCGAATTCCCCAAAGCCGTTCATGGCTGTCGTCAACAGGGTTTCCTTTTTCTTCTCATCGAACGTAAACGAGCCGATGTAGTTCAGCCAGTTCAGGAAATATAAGGCGCGCGCCGCCACCCCTTGTTCAGCACGGTATTCCTGTGAGTCCTGCACGGCCTCCAGGTCGCCATCCCGCGCAATGACATCCTGCGTCATCTGGTCAATGCGCTTGAAACTGCCGGTATAGATAGCGTTGAGCGGACCATGGAGCGTCTCGTAGACGTCACGGATGGCTTTTTTGCTCGACGGGGTTTTAACTGATTGGGCCAAATTGGGGAGTGCAACAAATTCTAAGGCAACCGGGCCCAGGATTTGAATGGCTTGCAGCTTGGCTTGCGCATCCCAACTCCCCTGTTTCAGTGCATTGGCTTTGCTCCGGGCCTGCTTCGCTCGGGCAGAGAGTTCAGCAATAGACGCCGCCTCGACCTCGGAGTTCAACCAACCCAGGTTCAGGCTCAGAGAGATCATACCGATAATAGAAACCAGACGCCGCACGCTTGCACTCCTTTTTCGACCCTGCCCTGCACGTTATGGTCTTGCGTTCAAAGCCCCTACAGTCCATCCCCGCCTGCACGAAGAGAAACGCTTGTCCAGCACTGAGTCAGGGTTCTCTGGTATCATGCTATTTGACCACCAGACTGCATTCTACTCCAAGTCCCGCAAGTATCTCGCCATCTCCACTTCCCAGCGCGAACCAAAGGTCATAATGATGATGTTCTTGGTCAAGGCCTTTTCCTCAGTCAGCGGGATAAAGTCTCCTCCGCCAGCCCGGGCCACGGATGCCATGGTATGCCGGAAGTCGCGATAGAAACTCGGTAGCGGCGTTGGCTGAAAGGCGATATTCATGACTTTCCCGGTCTGCTCCCAGAGCGCGTACTCAAAGTCCTCGTGCATCTTATCGGCCAGGTCCATCACACTGACCACCCCACCGCGCGCCTGGAACCCTTGCGCCAAGCCCAGCACGCTGCTCATGCTCTCCGGATGAGGCGGCGAGCCAGCGACAAGAATCACCACCCGACGGGAGCGTTTCCGCCAGCTCAAGTCGTTCATGGCCGCGTCCATGCCTTCATACACCGCTTCCGGCCAATCGCCACCCCCGTCGGAGTGCAGATTGGCCAAAAAGCCTTTGAGCTTGGGTGTGGAAAAACTCAAGTCAACCCACTTGGTGACATATTCTTCGCCCCTGTCACGATAGGCCACAACCCCGATCCGTGAGGTCGGGACGAGCTTGCGCAACAGCGTCACCAGCTTTGTCATGCGGTCACGAACCGAATCGATCACAAACTGCATGCTGTCAGTTGCGTCAATCACCAGGGCGACATCCAGACCAACCTTACGCAGCCCGCGACCATAGTCGCCAAAGCCCCCGCCCCCGCCGAGGTCTCCAGCGCCAACCAGACCGCTGAGCTGGGCGTCGATACCAGAAAAACTACTGTCGGCGCGCTGGACTTCAATCGTCACCGGCCCGATACCCGAGAAGACTGGAATGGCCGCCCGTTGGATAGGGGCCTGGAGCGGACCGGTTGATGACGGACCAGTCGGGCGCGCTCTATTCGGTGCGAGGTCTTCCATGGTCAGGATGCCCGGAATATCCTCCAGCGAGGGCTCACCCTCCCAATCGTCCGGCATCTCCTCTTCCGCCATGGCGTCCAGTTCTTCTTGCGTGAGCGGCAATGCGTTGACCCGGACCATTTCCGGCTCTTTCATGATGGTCACTGCCGTGGTGGCAAAGATAGACAAAATGAGAATATGAGCCGCCGTCGAGAAGGCGAACCAACGTGCATTTCTGCCAAAGCCCCCGCCTCGATACAGCCACAAATCCTCTTGGATTTTACGCTCGACTGAAGTGCTCTCGGATGTTGTTGTATTATCTTCGGGTGAAGCCATGGCCCTCCCCTCCTTTGGCGATTACGACGGACCGCTTACCCTGCCTGTCTAGCCGCAATCGCGACCTGAGCCGCTCCGGCCCGTTGGGCAATGGAGAGAATTTTTACCGCCTCTCCTAAAATGACATCCTTATCCCCTTCGAGGACAACCGGCACGTCCGGCTTGGCCGTGACCTGCTGCCGAATGGCCACCTCAAGATCGGCCATGGTCACCGGTCTGGCGTTCACAAAGATTTCCTTTTGGGGGGTGACCGTAATCACAATCTGCCGTGGCTCCGAGTCGGTTTCCTGCACCTCGGGCAGGTTAATTTCCGCTCCGGACTGAACCATCGCCACACTGGTCACCATAAAGATGATCAGTAGCACCAAAAAGATGTCGCACAAGGGAACGATATTGATCTCGGCCATAATATCGGATCCACTCCCGCTCTTCTTGCGTGGGTTAGTCATTCCCATGAGCTCTCCTCCCCAGGCGGACTGCTTCGAGGACACGGTCTGAGCTGATCGTTGTGGCCGCCTCGATCCGCTCAAGCTTGGTATGAAAATAGTTATAGAAGACCACCGCAACGATCCCGACTGCGAGACCAAGAGCCGTTGCAACCAGGGCCTCAGAAATACCACCGGCAACCACGGCAAAACCACCACTGCCCTCAACCGCCATATTTGTGAAGGATTTGATAATCCCGATGACAGTGCCGAGCAGCCCAATGAAGGGCGCACTCACGCCGACTGTTCCCAGGACCCAGATGCTGCCTTTGAGCGCCTCGATTTCCTCGAAGCGGCGGTCTTCAATGATTTCAGACAAATACTCGAGCGATTCGCCCTCTTGTTGAGCAAGGACATCACGAAATATCCGGCCCGCCGGTTTATTCGCCTGCTCCTCGGCGGAGGTGATCGCTGCTTGAAAATCACCCTTCTGTAAGACGCCAACCAGACCGCCGGCAATCTGCAAGGTCCCCCCAATCAATCCGCGCAGGGCAACTATCCGTTCAAAGATGATAGTGATGACAACCACCGACATTATGATCAGGGGATAGGTGATATACCACCCCTGCTGGATCATATCGAGAACACTTAAACCTTCCATTCTGAACCCTCCTCTTGTGTGGGATGTCTCTACGTTTTTTCCTATATCGCTTCTCTCTCCGAAGAAGAGACGCCGGTTGGTCCATCGGCCTTCAATCCTTGACCATTCTGTCCATCGATCGTGGCCAGGAATTCCTCAAGCCAATAAATTTCCCCTTTCAAATACGCCAATCCATGCGTAATAATCTGGGCTTGTGGGAGTGTTACACCCTGCTCATTCCAGTATGCCTGCTGCTCAGTGACCCAGGCCAGACGGCTGTGGGTCCACTCAAGTTGACTCTGGAGTGCCTCACGCAGCTCTGAGTTGTCAAGCAGATGACTAAAGGCGAGGGCGGCGTTCAAGGGGTCAAAGACTTTGGTTCGCTCCTTGGTGTCGAACAGTTGACGGCGCAACTCAACCTGTAAATAGTCGTGGCCGGCCGGCGTGATTTGGTAGACCTGCCGGGCCGGATAATTGCCCTTTTGCTCGACTTTGGTCTTTTCCACATAGCCGGCCTGTTCAAGCTGCCCGAGGTTATAGTAGAGCGAGCCACCACTCAGGTTGATATACTTGGCGTACAGCCGGTGCTCGACTTCCTGCCGTAGTTCATAACCATGAAACGGCTTCTCGGATAACAGCCCTAAAATGACGAGTTGAACGCTAATGTCGCACCCCCAGAAACTAATTTAATCAGACTAGTTAAAAGAAGTAGGGGTTCAAGTCAAGAGGTTTGTTATTCTTTTTTTCGATGATGAAAAATTCTTGTCTTTAATAAAAAGTCGAGTTGACTCCTTCAGGATCAATCAGCATCAATAATGCCACGCCCTCGCAACAAATTGAGAATAATATCCAAGCTGTGCTCGCGCAGATGAATTTTGAGCTGATCGTAGAGGGTAAAATTGGCCAGGCGAAGAAAGGGGCGGCCGTGAACAAAGTCAATAATGTTGATACAGCCGAAGTCCTGCTCGATATTAAAAATCCTCCCCTGTGTGACCCCTGTGGCATGAGCCAGAAAAGCGTTGTTCACGCCCCCATGCGCGACCAGGAGAACGGTCTGCCAATCATCTTTGGCCAAGAGGGTCTGTAGGAGTCGCCCGGCACGGGCATAGACCTGGCGGAAACTCTCTCCGCCCAGGTAGGATTCGTCCCAGTCAGAATCCGTATTTTTAAAGAACTCCTGAATCTCCTTGAATATGTCGGTCAGGCTTTTTTGGGCCAGGACCGTATCACTCGGGATGATCTCGCTCAGCTCCGGCGCCACCTGAATGTCCAACTCTTTTTCTGTGGCGATGATCTGGGCGGTTTCATACGCCCGTTCAAGCGGACTGGCGTAAATCGCATCAAGCGGCACCCCCCGAAAGAGCAACGCGACCGCGGCGATCTGCTCTTGCCCGCGTTCGGTCAGTGCCCCGTTCCCCAGCGCCCCTTCGTTTGCCACCCGTTGATACAGGGTTTCCCCATGACGCATCAGGTAGATGCGGCGCCCGTCCATCAGTCCTCTCTCCATGTTATTTCTTGGCAAACGGCTTATCGCGATCACGCAGGGCTTCCTTGAGCCCGCGTTCCATCATTTTCTTGACCTCATTTTTGACCGTTCTGGTCTGGTGGGCAATCACGTCAAATTCCGTTGCCGACTGTTCAGCCGCATACAGGCCCATGGCTTCGAAAAAGCGATTGGTCGCCGCCTTATGGAGCGTCAGCAGGTCAACCGGAACCGCGGCAACGCGGCGGGCGTAACGCAGTACCTCGTCCTCCAGTTGCTGTTTTGGGTAGACGTTGTTAATCAGGCCGTTTTCCAGCGCCTCAGTTGCGGTCATGGAATCTCCGGTAAAGAGGAACTCTTTGGTCTTGCGCATCCCCATCAGATAAGGCCACATGGCCAGCGACGGGAGTACCCCGAGCGAACGTCCGGCCGGGTGGCCGAACTGGGCATCGTCGGCCGCAAAGACCAGGTCACAATGTCCGACAAACTCTGTCGCTCCGGCCAAACAATAACCGTGGACCTGCGCAATGGTTGGTTTGGGCAGGTTCCACAGACGCTGCCAGCGGGCGACGAGCTTGCGCAATCCCCAGCGGTCACTGGTGACACTAAAGCCTCCCCCCGGCCCTGAAACCGGCTGGAGATCATAGCCTGCGCAGAAGGCCCGCCCGGCCCCACGAATAATCAGGACACTGGCATCATTGTCCGCTTCAAACTCGTCCAGGGCGGTGTCCAACTCGGACAAGAGTTGGCAGCTCATCGCGTTCAGTTTCTCCGGGCGATTCAGCGTCACACGGACAATTTTGTCTTCAACCTGCTCGTAGATAATGGCCTCGTATCCCATAGTGGGCTCTCCTTTCCCTGCTGGCTGCTGGTAGAGAGAATAGAACGTCTGGCTTACCACAGGCGACCATGAGTGCATAGAGACAAATGGCTGGTCAGCTTCACCCGCCAGCAATCATCCTTGTTCCGTATTCTTCTTCTGCGTACAGTCGCAGTACAGATGCGAGCGTAATCGTGTTCTGTTGTTCCGCAGCCGGAGGTCCCCATGTCAACGGATGTAACCGCACTCCTCACCAGCGCTGTCCGATCAGGCGCTTCTGACATCCATCTCAGCAGTGGAGCACCACCCATGATTCGGCTCGACGGGGTCATGAAACGGCTTGATCAGACCCCGCTGTCCCGGGATGAGGTCCATACCCTGGTGTACGACATTATGGATGAGGAGCAGCGGAAGATGTTTGAGGAGAGTCTCGAACTCGACCTCTCCTGTGACCTGGGGGAGGTAGGGCGCTTTCGGGTGAATGTCTTTATGCAGCAACGTGGTGAGGGTGCGGTGTTGCGGGCCATTCCAACGGTGATTGCCTCGTTCGAGGAACTCGGGCTGCCGCCGATTCTCAGCCAACTGTGTACGCGGAGAAAAGGGCTGGTCCTGGTGACCGGTCCAAGCGGCTGTGGAAAATCGACCACCCTGGCCGCCATGGTCAACCACCTCAACGAGACGGTTGCAGGTCATATCGTCACGATCGAAGACCCCATCGAATTCACCCATCAGTCCAGGAAATGCCTCGTCAGCCAGCGTGAACTCGGTGTCCATACCCATTCGTTTGCCAAGGCGCTGCGGGCGGTATTACGCGAAGACCCCGACATTATTCTGGTTGGTGAAATGCGCGACCTGGAAAGCATTCAACTCGCTCTCACGGCCGCAGAGACCGGCCACCTCGTTTTGAGTACCTTACACGCGCCCGGCGCGGCACAGACCGTTGACCGGATCATTGACGTCTTCCCTGCCGCCCAACAGGCTCAGATTCGGACCCAGTTCGCCGACTCGATTGAAGCCATCATCACCCAGACTTTGTGTCAAAAGAAAGGTGGGGGGCGAGTCGCGGCCTTGGAAATTCTGGTGGGTACCCCGGCAGTCCGCACGCTGATCCGCGAAGGCAAGGGACACCAAATTCTCTCAGCCCTCCAGGTCGGCCAAAAGGATGGGATGCAGACCATGGACAGGGCGCTTGTTGACCTCGCTACGCGAGGGCTTATTACGCAGCAAGAGGCCCAAGCCAAGAGCCCGACCCCGAACCTCTTTGGGCAGGTTGGTCGGGCACTCCTACGCGCGCCGGGCTAAGTATCACGCTGGGCTCGAAGTGGAAAACGATCGGGATGGCGAATGGTTTCCACCCCGAGATCAATGTCTAACTCGGGCCAATAAAAGTGACCGGGAGTTGGTTCCCTCACATTCAGGATTTTCCCCACGGCAACATCTTTGAACCATGGAAAATCCTCATAAGAGAGGAAAAATTCCTCTTCGCCGGCGAGTAGCCAGACGCCGTGTGCAGAGATACTCGTAATCTCAACTTCCGAAGTGCTCACGCCAAGCGGCTCGGAACTCATTTTGACGCTCCTCTACAATCTCTTCTGCTTCCTTCAATTGGATACGTGACAATCCATAGTTCCTCGCGAGTTCAATCTCCGGTTCCAGCCAAAACTTGGCCTCACCTTCCGCGCGGATAACGTGAACATGTATCCGCGGCTCCTCTCGGGAGAAGAAAAAGAACCGGAACCCTCGTTCTCTGTGAATGGTGGGAGCCATCAGGAATTCTTTACAGGTTATACGAAATTTGTGATCGTCTCAGTAGGAATTTCAAAATCAATAAACTGCACCCGACTGGCTGCACGGTATCAATCTCTCTTATCACTGCCACACACCGTTTGGTGCCTGTATCACTGCCTGGGCGAGAGCCAGGTCGTCCGGCGTCGTGATCTTGAAATTGAGCGCGTCGCCGGGAACGAGGCGGACGGGCCGGCCCATTTGCTCAACCAGGGTGGCATCATCCGTTCCCGCGATACCCCGCTGCTGCGCCCAGCGGTGGGCTGCTCGGATCACTTCGACCCGGAATGTCTGGGGTGTTTGCGCCAGCCACAAATCATGCCGGGAGACCGTCTCACGGATCGTGTGCTGCGCGTCGGCGCGCTTAATGGTGTCGCGGACCGGGGTTGCCACAACCGCGCTGCCCGTTGCGGCAGCCGCGTCAATACTGCGCTGAATTGCCTCAACGCTGATGAACGGCCGGGCCGCGTCATGAATCACCACAACCTCACACTGGGTCTCAAGCGCAGCCAAACCGTTCCGGACCGAATCCTGCCGTTCCGCCCCCCCGTGGATAACGGTAATCGGCTGTGGCCAGGGGCCGTGCGTGTGGAGTACCTCCTGGCAAAGAGTCTCGCGCTCGGCAGCAACCACCACAACTATGCGCCGGACCATCTCAATGGGGGTAAAACGCCGCAGGGTATGCACGAGAATCGGTCTGCCGGCAACAGACAGAAAAGGTTTCGGCAACCCGCTTTGCAGCCGCGTGCCTTTTCCCGCGGCGACAATGACAACATTGACGTGCATGCGCTGCCTACTCCGGTGGCACGGCTTCAGTCAGATGCTCAACCAGAATGACCTCGCCATGCCCGATTGAGGACCCGACAAATCCGGCAGCACGTGCGAGAGCATATTTTGAGCGAAATAAGTCGTGGACTTTTTCGCTTTCAGCCGTGTCTGTCACGAACTGCGCCTTTCCGGTGAGGGTGAGTTGACCGATTTTCAATTGCATCTGTGGATTTTTTTGCAGGTTGCGACACCAATGGGTTTTCCCGTCCTTTCCGGATTGGATATACAACGCACCCTGGTCGTAGATAAACCAAATCGGTGTCGTACGGGGCTTGCCACTCTTGCGTCCTATGGTTGTGATTTCGAGCGTTGACTCGTTGGCGACCTGGGCCAGGGCGTCCTGAAGTCTGCTCTCCTGGGCATGGCTGGACGTTCCTATGAACATGCTCACAAAAAGGAGCATGAGCCCGGTCCGGTGACGTTTCCGTACTGTAAAGAGGAAACGTGTCGGCTTCTGTCTGTCTGTTGGAGGACGCGTTTCCTCTCTGTCACATTGTGTCATGTTCACCTCTCCCTCTACTATACAACAACACGATCTATAGTTTCTCAGCGCAAGGATCTATGGTAGCGTATCTGTATCCTGGACTGATGAGGAGGAAGCCGCGATGGCCACCCAGTACCATTTCCGTGTCGCGAACGAAAGCATTGAGGTGCAGACGGGCACCCACGCGTCCCCGAACATTACCATCACCATGAAGGCGAGTGATTACCTGGATATGGTCAACGGCAAACTCAACGGCCAAATGGCCTTCATGACCGGCAAGCTGAAAATTGCCGGAGATATGGGCTTGGCGCTCAAGCTCCAAAACCTCTTTTCGCCGCCGGAGGCCGACAGCCCGCCGATGGAAACCGTACAGCAAGTCATTGACGGCACGCCGGAGGGGTTCAACGCTGAGGCGGCCAAGGGCATGGACGCCGTCTTTCAGTTTGATCTGACTGACTGAATACTCAGATTTTTCACATTCAGGGAGGAGAGACTCTTCTCTCTGGGCTTCCCATCGTTTCACCAGCATGCCCCGTTGCTGGTAACGGCTGTATGCTCCCGTAGGAACCCGCATGTCAAAACGGACTGTTATCGGCCTGATGTCCGGCACGTCTCATGATGGGATTGATGCCGTGCTGGTTGATATTGCCCGCGTGCGGGGTCGCTTCCGTATTCAACAACGGGCCTTCCGCTCATTCCCGTACTCCCGACCGGTGAGAGCCCGTCTCTTGAGGGTCAGTCAGGGAGCCCGGATTGATGCCGGTGAGGTCTCACAAGTCAATGTGCTCCTCGGCGAGTTGTTTGCCCGGGCGGTGCGCAAGCTGTGCGAACGCGCAGCCGTCTCCTGGGAGCAGGTCGATGCCATCGGCTCCCACGGACATACTGTTTATCACAATCCCCACCAGCGACCCGGACCAGGCTCAACCCTCCAGATCGGAGAACCTGCCGTCATTGCGCAGCGGACTGGCATTACGACGATAGCCGACTTTCGGCCGGCAGACGTGGCGCTGGGCGGAGAGGGGGCGCCGCTCGTTCCCTATGTGCATGCGTTTCTGTTTCAACAGCCCAGCCGTGCGGTCGCCGTGCATAATATCGGCGGGATTGCCAACCTCACCTACCTGCCGCCCCGTTCCGCAAAACAAGATCTGCTGGCCTTTGATACCGGCCCTGGGAATATGTTGATCGACACTGTTGTCCATACGGTTACTCAGGGCAAGCAGTGGTACGACCGGAACGGCCGGATGGCCAAAGCCGGGAGCGTGCACGCACGTTTCCGGGATGAACTGCTCCGGCATCGGTATTTTGCCCGGCGTCCGCCCAAGTCGACCGGCAGGGAAGAATTCGGTGCGCCGTTTGCCGAGCGGTTTCTCAAACGCGCGGCCCAACTCAAGCTATCCCCCAACGACCAGGTGGCGACGGCAAGCGCCGTCACCACCACGAGCATGGCTCGCGCGTATCACGACTTTATCCTGCCGCACGGCCCGCTCGCTGAGGTCTACCTCACCGGTGGTGGAGCACTCAACCCGACTCTGCGAGCGCAATTCGCTCAGGCCCTGCCGGCTGTCCGCGTCCGACTGCTTGAAGAGACCGGCTATGAGAGCCAGTCGTTGGAGGCCTTGGCGTTTGCCGTTCTCGCCTATGCGACCGTGTACGGCCTGCCCTCGAACGTGCCGAGTGCAACCGGCGCGCGGCTGCCGGCTGTTCTTGGAAAAATCATTCCTGGTAAGAACTACCGTGATGTGCGGTTGCGCTAACAGAGAGGACAACAATATGGCAAAGCGTGTTGTGGTGATTCCCGGTGATGATGCGGCACCCGAGGCAATGGCGCCAACGGTTGAAATCCTGAAAGACTTTGCGCTGGACCTGCGCTTCACCGAGTTTTCATCAGGTGAAGAGGGCGTGAAGCAGTACGGCTCACGGAAGGAATTTGAGAGCGCGCTGCGTGCGGCGATAGACCAATCGGACTCGACCCTCTTTGGCTCGACTAATGGCACAACCGGCGGGATCGGCTATCTCCGCTGGGGAAAGCAAACGTATGCCAATGTCCGCCCGGCCCGCTGGCGGCCAGGGTTTCGGAGCCCGCTCAAAAACCCGGAAGCCATTGATTTTGTTGTGGTCCGAGAAAACCTGGAAGACCTGTATATGGGGGTTGAGGGCGACCTGAATACGCTTGCGCCGCTCGGCTTGACGAGTGCGATTACGCGTCAACCGCTCGATACCACAGCGCCGGGCCTGTTTGCCATCAAAGCGATTACCGAGCACGGCTCCCGCCGCATCGCCCGCTTCGCCTTCGAACTGGCGCGCAAGCGCAAGGCCCAGGGTGGCAAGGGGCTCGTCACCTGTACCAGCAAGTATAATATGCTGCGGAAAAGTGACGGGCTATTCCGTGAAGTTGTCGAAGCAACGGCCAAAGAATATCCCGACCTGGGCTATGAGCAATACATTGTCGATGATTTTGCGCGGCGTCTCGTCGCCAGCCCGTCGCAATTTGACGTCGTTGTCATGCCGAACTTGTACGGTGATATTCTGTCCGATGTTGCTGCCGGTACCATTGGTGGCCTCGGACTCGCACCGAGCGGGTGCTACGGCGACACCTATGCCTATTTTGAGTCCGTCCATGGCTCCGCACCTGATATTGCCGGCCAGAACATCATTAATCCGACCGCAACATTGCTCTCCGCGGCGCTGCTGCTCGACTATCTCGGCTGGACCGATGAGGCCCGACGCCTTGAGGACGCAATTGCACGGGTGTACGCCGGCGGCGAGACCCTTCCGCCTGACCAAGGCGGGTCCGCCTCAACAACGGCGTTCTGTGCGGCGGTCCGGAACGTACTCTTTGGCTAAAAGATTTGACACCGCTCAAGCGCCGCTCTGGCTTACGGCCCGCGCAACGCGGGCTTAATTGGGTTATTTTATACCGCTCAGGCGCCGCTCTGGCTTACGGCCCGCGCAACGCGGGCTTAAAGAAAATCAGTACTGAGCGGGAAAGATGGCGCCCGAATTTTGTCAACCCACATACACTGGCTCTTACGACCCCTTCGACCAAGCTCAGGACGGGTCCTTCCCCTCCGTTTGAGCGTAGCCCCCAGAGGGGCGAAGTCGAAGTAGGCTCAGGACGGGGTTTGAGAGGGAATTTGTCCCGCAGGTTTGCTCCGGGAGCGCTTCACAACAACAACATTTTGGCCGTTGACTCGAACGGTGCGTTTATCTGAGCTAGGAGAAGACTGCTGGACCGGCTTACGGCCACGTTCCTCCCGCCACCGTCTGAGTTGTTGTTCCAGGTCTTTCGAATTCACTCGTTCCTCCAATTGGGTCTGTTGGGTCTGTTGGGTCTGTTGGGTCTATAGGGTCTATAGGGTCTGTTGGGTCTGTTGGGTCTGTTGGGTCCTTTGAGTCCTTTGAGTCCGACCCAACAGACTCCATGTTAGCTATCGATGAAGGCTTCCAGACTCTTCGCTCGGGTCGGGTTGCGCAGTTTCCGTAAGGCTTTGGCCTCAATCTGACGGATGCGCTCACGGGTTACGGCAAAGCGTTGTCCGACTTCTTCCAGCGTGTAGTCTGTCTTTTCGTCAATGCCGAACCGCATGCGCAGAATCTGCTCCTCGCGCGGCGTCAGGGTGGCAAGGACTTTGCGCGTCTGCTCCTCCAAACTCAGGGCCATCGCCGCGTCTGCCGGAGAGAGGGTCTGCCGGTCTTCAACAAAATCGCCCAGCGAACTCTCTTCATCATCGCCAATTGGCGTCTCCAGGGAGACCGGCTCTTTGACAATCTTGAGGACCTTCCTGACTTTGTCCGCCGGCACTTCCATTTGGGTGGCAATCTCTTCCGGCGAGGGTTCCCGGCCGAGCTGCTGGACCAGGTAGCGAGAGGTCCGCAACACCTTATTGATCGTCTCAATCATATGGACCGGGATCCGAATCGTCCGGGCCTGGTCGGCGATGGCCCGACTCACGGACTGTCGAATCCACCACGTTGCATAGGTCGAGAATTTATAGCCGCGTTGATACTCAAATTTCTCAACCGCACGCATCAGGCCGATATTGCCCTCCTGGATCAGGTCAAGAAATCCCAGCCCACGGTTGACATAGCGTTTGGCAATACTCACCACCAGGCGCAGATTGGCCTCAATGAGACGGCGCTTGCCTTCTTGAGCCTGTGCCTCTCCCCGCGCGATCGTCCGCAGGGCCTGACGCAGCTCGTCCTTATTCGTTCCCAGCTGTCTCTCAATGCGCTGAATTTCTTTGCGGGCGTCCTTGATAAGCTGACTGGCCTCTTGGAGCTTCTGCTCCTGGGCCTTTCCACCGATCTCTCTCGCTCTCGGACGGGTACTCCCATTCTTCGATGTGGACGCCCGCGCCAGCGTAATAATCTCAGACGCCTTGCAATTCAGGAGGGACTCTTGTCTGCGGATCGTCCGTTCCTGCTTGTCCAGCATGACGCCGACTTCCTTTAATTTATCGGTGACAACCGTAATATGACGGCGACCCAAAGGCAGGCTGTCCAATGAAGTCCTGCTCCTATCGCGGAGCGTGCCCAGCCGCTTCAGCGCTTTCTCCCGCTCTGCGATAGGACTCCGCTTGCGAGACAGTGTGGTCGCTTTTTCCCACTCTCCGGCCAGGCGCTTGAGCGACCCCATACGACCCAGAAAGAGCGTAACCCGCTGGTCTTCCTTGCCGGACGTATCCGTATCCTCTTCTTCGTCGCCAAAAATACGCCGCGCCTCTGTCTCGTCCTGTTTGAGCCGACTTCCCAGAGATAAAATATATTGGAGCGCCAAAGGAGTGGAGAAGATTTCCTGGCGAATGCACTTCTCCCCAGCCTCGATCTCTTTTGCGATCGTAACCTCCTCCTCTCGGCTCAGGAGTGGGATATTGCCCATCTCCTGGAGGTACATCCGGACAGGGTCTGAAGTGTCTCCCGTTACAGGCTCTCCAGCCGCTACCACTCTCTCTCCCCAGCTCCCTCCGTTCCGTTTCATAGTTTCAGGAGCGGCGGTCTCCTCTTCTTCAATGCTGGTGGAGTCTCCTTCCTCAAGAACATCAACCGTCTCAATATCCATATCTTCAAGAATGGACATGACGGTTTCCGTTTCTCGTGCCGGTTTCTCCCTTTGCGACGTTGAAGACGCAGGGGTGACGGCCCGGGCTTTTATGAGCATGGACTTTTCAGACTGCTGCGCCGCTGTCTGGGCGGATGTCTGTTTGGAGGCCTGCAAAACAGTCGCCGTTTTTCTTTTTTTCTTTTTTTCCATAGGACGCTTCAGCCCCCTTTACATGAACAGCATCAAAACACGACAGGACACAGCTCCGCCCTTATCCCAACGCATAGATAGAGGCACGGGGAAGGGTTGGCTACTCCGACAGAACTGCTTCTGCTTAGTTGATCCAAAAGAATTTACAGGCGGGCAGATGCCCTTGGCTAGAGCTTTGAAAAAACAAGAATTCTGCCCATAGTACGGACAGTCAGAGGGGAAGTCAAGAGAAAAGCCGGTCGTGTCTCCCTTTGACATTTCTTCTCCGCGCCGCAGCGTGACGGCCCATGTTGTTGCAAAAGTCAGGACTACCTTCCCCCCCCAAAACATGAGAAATCGTGAAATATTTCATGGCGATTTTTGCTGAAATTGTAAAAAGTCGAGTCAGGACGGGGAGTTAGGCGGATTTCACGCAAAATGAAATTTTCATGAAATTTCACGATATTTCATGCTTATTTCACGTTTAACGTGCGCTTAATTGCTGATTAGGGAACCGCGTTTGAGTGGGTGGGGGGCACTTGTAGGAGCGGGGCCGGGTGAAGGGGAGCCCGCACCAGCCGCCCGGCCTGAGGCCGCCGAGGACGTGGAGGGCGGGTGGGGTGCGCAGGATTACGATATTTCATCCAGGGTGAAATTTCATGAAACCTGAAAATTTCAGGGCCTCTTCCCCTCCCGCGTACAACTCGGGCCGGGGCGGAAGGGGG
>MPMI01000064.1 GCA_002238415.1 Desulfurellaceae bacterium bin18
GCCGCATGGCCTCGACGGTCTCACGCAGGCGTCGCCAGCGCAGACGAAAGGAGGTCCCCATGAGTTCGGTTTCTTCGCGCAGCCAGCCGCCGCCAATGCCCAGGATCACCCGGCCGTTGGAATATAAATCAAGGCTGGCAATCACCTTGGCCGTCATGAGTGGATCGCGTTCGGGCAGCAGGCAAATCCCGGTGCCGAGCTTGATGCGATTCGTCACCCCGGCCGCCACGGTCAGCGCAATAAACGGATCGGCCCAGCGCTTATAGTGCTCCGGCAGAACGCCATCGGCCGCCCCAGGAAACGGCGTCGTATGCCCAACCGGGATCACCGGGTGTTCAGGAATCCATAGAGAAGCAAACCCCAGCGCCTCTGCCCTGCGGGCCACCGCGCTCAGGTCTCCGCTCTCCGCCGTCGCTGTCACCAGTACGCCAACGTCCATAGTCCCCTCCTTAAATAATATGCGCCTCAAAACACCATATTCCCCACCCCCGGACAAGCCTTTCCTTGACAGGGTTCTCACGCTCCAGATAGCTTTGCACGCTATGCAGCGACACGGCCCCTTCGCCCTTTTTGTATTCTCTTTCCTGTGTAGCGTTTCCTCTGTAGTGAGGAGCGCGGCCCATTGAGTAGCTCCCCGTCCACACCCTCAGCAGCGACAATCGAAAAGACCGACAAGACCCTTTTTGGTTGTTCCCTGCCCTATGCCTTCCGGGCGCTCGGCCATCGGAACTTTCGACTCTTTTTTGTCGGTCAGTTTGTCTCCCGGACCGGATTCTGGATGCAAAACATGGCCCAGGCCTGGCTGATCTATCGGCTGACCGAGTCCTCCCTGATGCTTGGGCTGGTTGCCTTTGCCGGTCAGGTGCCGACCCTCCTGTTCGGACTGCTGGCCGGGGTGGTTGCCGACCGCTTCAACCGTTACCGGGTCATTCTGATTGCCCTCTGGCTCGCCATGTTGCAGGCCTTCGTACTGGGGTTTCTCACTATGAGTGAGTGGATAACCGCCTGGCAGGTCTTTGTCCTGGCCCTGGTCGCCGGCACCATTCAGGCATTCGAGATGCCCGCCCGCCAGAGTTTTCTGATGGAGATCGTCGGCAAAGACGACCTGGCGAGTGCGATTGCCCTCAACTCGACTCTGGTCAACGCGGCCCGGATTGTCGGTCCGGCCCTGGCCGGGCTGCTGGTGGCCCAGTTTGGCGAGGGCGTATGCTTCACCTTTAATGGCTGTACCTTCCTGGCCATTATCGTGGGCTTTCTCGCCATGCGGCTCCCCCCGCGAGTTGTTGAACCTCACCCCGCGCGATCAACCTCCACCTTTATTGGGGAAGGTATCCGCTATGCCCTGCATACCCCGGCGATCCGGCTGTTGTTGATCCTGGTCAGCTTGCTCAGCCTGCTCAGCACCCCGTACACCGTGCTGATGCCGGTCTTTGCCGGCGATATCTTACACAGCGGGCCAAACGGCATGGGTCTGCTGATGGGTGCGGCCGGCGCTGGCGCCGTGGTGGGCGCCCTGCTGATGGCCCGTCACCAAGGCACGGAACAGCTCGGCCGGGTCATGGCCTTTGCCTTTATTCGGTTTGGTCTGGGACTCATCCTGTTCTCCCTGTCCCATAACTTCTGGCTGTCCATGCTCGCCCTGCCGCTTGTCGGCTCCGGCTTCATGGTGCCTATGGCCGCCACCAACACCCTGCTCCAGACCTTATCGCCGGACCGTCTGCGCGGTCGGATCATGAGCCTGTTCTTCATCATGCTTATGGGAGCCACACCTCTCGCCAGTCTGTTGGCGGGTTTTCTGGCTCCCCTTATTGGTGCCCCGCTGACGGTCGGCGGTACGGGCGTTCTCTGTCTGCTCGTGTCGGCCTATGTCTTCCTGAAGCTGCATGTGCTGCGAGCCGCGCAGCATCCCTAGACGCCTTACAATTCCGTATAACCAGCCGGTCCCTGGTTTAGCGTCTGTTGAGTCTATAGGTTTGTTGAGTCTATTGAGTCTTGACCCAACAGACCTAACCTGTGCAGTCGCAGCCGACCGGGACGCTCGGCTGCTATTCACGATATAAATGCCGACACACACGCCGGCTACGCCAAGCAACTGGACTACCCCCATGTGTTCACTCAACAACAGCCAGCCGAAGAGCACGGCGAACACCGGGGTGAGAAACGTCAACGAGGCAACGCGCGTGGGCGAATGGCGCTGAATCAACCAGGCGTAGGCCACAAACCCGAAGGCGGCCGAAACCACACTCAGATAGGCAATGGAGACGAGCAGGCGGGTCGAGAGGAGAAACGGCTGATCCGCCTCGAACATCCAGGAGCATACGGTCAGGATGGGCCAGGTGATCCAGGTCTGCCAACACACTAGCGCAACCGGATGGATCCGTCCGGCGACGCGCTTGGTGATAATGCCGGAGATCCCAATCGTCAGGGCTGAACTCAGGACAATGGCGTCGCCTATAAGCGCATCGGTCAGGCCGCCACCGAATTTAGCCGAGAAGAGGACGACGATACCGCTAAAGGCCACGCCCAGGCCGCACACCTTACGAGCCGTCAGGCGGTCCCCAGGCAGAAAAAAGGGTGCCAGCAGGGCAATAAAAATAGGCTGGGCGCTAAAGAATACGGCCGAGCGGCCGGAGGTCGTGAGCGCTGTTCCCAGATAGACCGCCATATTGCCGTAACAGAACAACAGTCCAAGCAGGCCCAGTATCTTGAGTTCGTTCCAGCCAAAGCGGAGTTGCACCCGCTGATACCAGGCCAGGGCCAGGAGCACGAGGGCCGTCACCCCGAACCGGAGGGCCGCAGCCCCAAGGGGCGGCATATCGAAGATCCCGACCTTGATCGCCACGAACGCTCCGCCCCAGATCGCGCTCAGCAGCGCCGTCAGCGCAATTGCGGATAGCTCCAGCGGCCGGTCGTCCGTATGCGGACTCGGTCCGGCGGAAGTGCTCACGACCGCTCTGCTCGTTCCACAAAATGGATCAGCACGCCACCGGTACTCTTGGGATGGATAAAGGCGACTCTGGAGCCGCGCGCCCCTGGGCGGCCTTTCTCGTCGAGGACGCGCAAGCCTTTGGCTTTGACTTCCTGAATGGCGGCGTCGATATCGTCTACCCGCACGGCGATATGATGGATGCCCTCGCCCCGTTTTTCTATCCAGCGCGAGATGTCGCGCTGATCCGTCACCTTGTCGCCCAGCTCCGGCATACGGTCCTGCAAAAACTCGAAGTCAGCCTCACCAATCCTGGCAAAGGCAATCCGTAAGCCCTCATACGGATCGGCCTCCTCAAAGTCGTGGATTTCCAGCCCCAGGATGTCCCCAAAAACGCGGAGATAGGTATCCAGATCTTTTACTGCCACACCAATGTGATCGATTTGACGGATATTCATGCCCTCTCCTAAATGTCATCGAGGGGAAAGACCGGTCGCCGGATTTTTTCATACGGTAAACGCGCATGCACCTGGGTTGCCCGCCCCGGCGTATCCACGTCAATAAAGGTGCCGGCGATACCGGCAAAGCCAGCGCGGTGTTGCAGTTCGGATTTGACCGCCAGGATCTTCCGTTGGGTCGGTTCAATGCCAAGACTGCGGAAATGGTTGGCTTCAAAGCCGTGGGTCGGACGCGAAGTCAGAATAACCTCAACACCGCCGCAATCCACTACCGCGGTTGCCCCACGTCGATACGTACCCGCATTAAATGCCGTCGCCGCGGTATAAACCCCGTCCTGAATGACACGCACCCGGCCGCTGATTTCAACAGGGGCTCCGTGGAAGGCGTCCACCTTGCCGCCCACGCTGAGGGTGACATTTTTGCCAATACCGGCCCGGACGGCTTCCTGTACGGCCGCCGGATCGGTAATATTTCCGACCACCGCCCTCTGGGCATTTTGTCTGAGCAGTTCCGCCAGCAAGACGGTCCCGTCACCCGGTGTGCCGGCACCGCCACTATCGGCCAGGTCTCCCAGCACGACCAGGCCGTCCCCGGCTTCAATGGCCGCTCGCACGCCCTCCTCGACCGGAACCATGTCGGTATGAAATGCCTGCCGCTTGGCCCAGCAGGCGTCTTTGATGCACTCGGCAATATCGTGAGCCAGGGCCGGTTCGTTATTCGTGGTGACCGTCACGCTGATGCCGGTCTCGGGAATATCGGAACAAAAGAATCCGCCCAGCAACGACACATCCAGCACGCGGGGGTCACGCCCCAGGTGATGTGCCTGCCGCATCAGCGCCTCCATGGGCCAGCCTGGGGCGATATAGATTTTTTGCAGCGCCGGAGCCATGGCCGGTTGAGCCCAGGCAGGTGTCGGCGTGACCCTTCCGTCAAACATGCCGGCCATGACCTGCGCCGCCTGTTCGCCGCCAGGGAAAAAATCATAGTGCGGGTTGGTCTTCACACCAATCAGCATACTGGCCTGCTCGACCATCAGCGGGGTGGTATTGGAATGGCCATCCAAAGTCGCCAGGATGGGCACCTTGTCACCCAGAAACTCGCGGAGCGTTCTGAGCAGATCGCCCTCGCAGTCATCGCACTCGTCTGACACGGCCGTGCCGTGCAGTTGGAGAAACACGCCGTCCACCGGCGGATTCTTACGCAAAAGATCGAGAAAACCGGCTTTGGCCGCTTCGTGCGCCTCCGTTGTCACCTTCCCCCCAACGCCGGGCACCACAAACGGAAGCGGCACGATGTCCCAATGGTGCTGCTGGGCTCTGTGCAAAAAGCCGGCAATCGAGCCCTGAGCACCGCCCACCCGCAGCACTCGCTCTCCGCTCAGCGTCGCTCGCTGAAACAGGTCCAGCCCCATTTTCTGGGTCGCAAAGGTATTCACGGCGACCAGATATCCACCAACGGCTATCCGCATATCCTACCTTCCTGCTATATTCCCTCTCCCGCTGGGCGAGGGCTTTCTCCCAGCCAGCTTCGAATCTCGTCCTCAATACTGTCTATCGAACCCCACGTCACAAAATCCGACCGACCCGTCGGTCGTTGGCGTTTGATATAGCGTACCCGCGTGTCGCCCTGCATCAGGTCCAGCCGAGGGCCGACCGGACAACTTGACATGCACGCCGCCTCGCGGACTTCTGCCACTCCTCCGAGCCGCCGTTCCGCAACGAATTTCTGCATCGCGGCCAGCAGCGTAGGCCCGGTATGGACACCAGGCACAGCTTCGACGCTACGGACCTTGACCTCAACTGTTCTGTTCGTACACTTGGTCTTGGTACAGATATGAATTTCGAGTTTTCCCACCAGCGTCCCGACTCGTCTGCATTCTTTTTCGACCCTGCTCACAAAGACACAGGCGGGGAGCAAATACAAGAGGCACCCCAACGACTCAATAGACCCAAAGGACTCCAAAGACTCCAATGACCCAATGACCCGGAAAAGGAACCCGCATGCATCCAGACGACATTAAAGAACACCGCCGCCGGCACGTCCCCGTTTTTAATGACAATACAATGAAGCTGGGTATTTTCGGTCAGAACTGTAGCTATGGCTGTACCATCACGCATGCCGAGTCCACCTTTGAGCCCACCTATGAACATAGCGTGCGGATTGCCCAGCAGGCCGACGACTTGGGATTTGAACTCCTGGTGCCCGTCGGACGCTGGAAGGGCTTTGGCGGGAGTACCGATTTTAATGGGACCTGCATGGAGACCTATACCTGGGCCACAGCCATGGCCACCCAGACCAAAAACATCATGCTCTTCTCCACCTCGCACGTCCCGACCATTCATCCGATTATGGCCGCCAAGCAGGGCGCAACAATTGACCATATTTCTCACGGGCGCTGGGGCCTGAACATTGTGTGCGGCTGGTTCTCGCCGGAGATGGAAATGTTTGCGGCCAGGCAGATGGAACATGACGAGCGCTACCGGTACGCCGGCGAGTGGCTTCAGGTTATCAAGCGCCTGTGGACCGAGCAGAATTTTGATCATACGGGCGAGTTCTTTCAGGTCAAAGACGGCTATCTGCTGCCCAAGCCGGTCCAACAGCCCTATCCGGCCTTGATTAACGCCGGCTTCTCGCCTGCCGGCCAGGATTTTTCTGCGCGAGAAGTGGACTTTAATTTCATCCAGGTCGATACCCTGGAACACGGCAAAGAGGTCGTCGCGGATGTGAAAAAACAGGCCAATGCCTATGGGCGAGAGATAGGCATGATGTCCTACGGTTTTGTCGTCTGCCGCGACACGGAAAAAGAAGCCAAACAGGCCTATGATTACGTCGTTGAAAAAGGGGACTGGACCGCGGCCCGCAATATCCTGAACCTGCTCGGTGTCGAGAGTCAGTCCTTCAGCGAAGCAACCCTTACCCAGTTTGCCGAACGCTTTATTGCCGGTTGGGGCGGCTATCCCCTGGTCGGCACGCCGGAGCAGGTCGTCGATGAAATGGTCAAGCTGGCCGGCACCGGTATCGAAGGGCTGATTGTCTCCTGGCTGGACTATAACGAAGAGCTGAAGTATTTCGGCGAGCGCGTCATGCCGCTGATGCGCCAGGCGGGGTTACGGGAATAAACGTTTTTTCTCATGGCCGCCCGGAGAATCTCCGCTCGCATTGACCGGATTCTACACTGTTCCCTCCCGGTGACAGGATTTTCGTCTCCCTTCATTGCCCCTCCCCGCCCTTCGGCAGTACAATACCGTTTATGCCCCAGGCCAAACCGGACCTGACATATGAGTCCTACCTCCGCCTGCCGGAACTGCTCAATCTCCAGACACCTCAATCCGACCCACCCGCTCATGACGAACTCCAGTTCATCATTGTCCATCAAAGCTATGAACTGTGGTTTCGATTACTGCTGTACGAAGTTCGCACCATCATCGGCCATCTGCGGGCCGGGCGGGTGCGACAGGCGATTTGGCTGATGCGGCGGCTGATTGAGATCGAGCGGGTGATGGTCCAGCAGATCCAGGTGCTGGAAACCATGTCGCCGGTGCATTTTCTTGAGTTTCGCGATCTGCTGAGGCCGGCCAGCGGCTTACAGTCCTTACAGTTTCGGGAACTCGAATTCCTGTCCGGTCTCCGAGACGAACGCTTCTTTGACGTGTTCGCCGGAAGTGATGCTTCCCGGCAACGCCTCCGGGCGGCCTACGACAGCCCTAATCTGTGGAGCACGTTTTGTGAACTCTTACACAGCCGCGGCTTTGAGACGGACACTGCTGAGCAACAGGAGCGGGCGGTTGAGCGCATCTATACCGACCCGCGACATTTGGATTTGCATCAGTTGTGTGAAGTTATGGTTGAATATGATGAACAGTTTTGTATTTGGCGCTCCCGCCACGCCTTAATGGCCGAGCGTATGGTTGGCGCAAAGCCCGGTACGGGAGACGCCTACACCGGAAAACTTGTCGGTCAAGCGTCCTTCCAAGCCCCAGGCGTACGCTATCTTCAGGGCCGGGTCAGCGTACATTTTTTCCCGATTCTCTGGGATGTCCGAACCCAACTCGGCGGAGGGCCGTATGACGCATGATCTATCTCGCTGGCGGACGGCGTTTCCCATCCTCGAAACCTCGACCTATCTGATTTCCCATTCCATGGGCGCAATGCCCAGGGCCACGACGGACCGGCTAAACGAGTATGCCGCAAGCTGGCGGCAGGAAGGGAGCGCGGTCTGGGATCGCTGGATGGAGTTTTTCGAGGAAACCACCGGCCTCATTGGCCGGTTTCTCAATGCCGAGCCGAACAGCGTGGTCATGCACCAGAATGTGTCGGCCCTGTTCAACGCCGCGCTCTCCTGCTTTGACTTTAGCGGCGAGCGCAATAAGATCCTGTATGCCGAACTGACCTTTCCCACCCTGCGCTATAATATTCAGTCCCGGGCTCGGCACGGCGCCCGGCCCGTGATGATCCCCTCTCCTGACGGCATCAGGCAACCGGCCGAACGTTTTATCGATGCCATTGATGACGAGACGCTCCTGCTGGTCTTGGACCACGGGCTGTATCGCTCGGGTGCCTTAATCGATATTGCCCCTATTGTTCAGGCCGCTCATGCACGTGGCGTCCAGGTTATTGTCGATGCTTATCAAACCGTTGGGACCGTCCCGATTGATGTGCAGGCCTGGCAGGCCGACTTTGTGGTCGGCGGCTCACACAAGTGGCTCTGCGGCGGACCGGGCGCGGCCTACCTGTACGTCCGTCCCGATGGACTTCTGTCACGCCACCCTGTGATGACCGGCTGGTTCTCACAGGAACAGCCTTTTGCCTTTGGCGATGATATTGATTACGCTCACAGCGCACGGCGCTTTCTGGGCGGCACGCCTGGCATGTCAGCCGTCTATGCCGCCCGCTCCGGCTACGAGATTCTCCTTGAGGTCGGCGTGGAACGGATTCGGCAGCGGAATATCGAGTTATGCCAGCGCTTGATCGACGGTGCGCGTTCCCGCGGTTTTCATATCAACACGCCTCAAGCCACAAAGGAACGTGGCGGTCTGGTGTGCATCGACTTCGACGGTGCGGATCAAGCCGAAGCACAACTCGTTGCTCGGCGGGTCTTTGTCGATTACCGCCCGCGCTGCGGTCTCCGTATTTCGCCCCATTTTTATACCACGGAAGACGAAATCGACCGGATATTTGAAGAGCTTGATAGCATCCGCACGGGATAAGCCCTCCCTCATGACAGAGAACAGTCGGCTTCACCCCTGGTCGTCGGATTCGCATTGAATCCACACGCGGACTTATGGCAAGATGCGGGGCCGACATGTCAACCACACAGGAAAAACCGCGCCCCCTGATTGATGACCTCACCCGTCCGTTCTGGGAGGCGGCCAGGGAACAGCGCTTGGTTATCCAGCGCTGCCAGGACTGTCACTATTTTAATCACCCGCCGCGTCCGGTGTGTCAGGCCTGTCACGGCGCAGCCCTGACGTTTGAGCCGGTCAGCGGTCGCGGTACGATCTACAGTTTTAGTGTGATGTATCAACCTAACGTGACCGGTTTCGGAGACGAACTGCCCTACCTCAATATTCTCGTCGAGCTTGAAGAACAGCCGCAACTCTTTCTGGTCTCCGACTTGCCTGCGGCGCAACGCGAGCGGGTTCGGGTCGGCGGGAAGGTCGAGGTCTATTTCGAGGATGTTGATGCGGAACTGACGCTGCCCAAGTTTTGTCTCGTCGCCTGACCAAAGGACGCACCCATGACCTGGAAAGGAAAGGGCAAAACCGCCATCGTTGGTATTGGCTACTCCGAACTGAGCCGTCGGCCCCAGAGGTCCCTCGGTGCGCTGAGCCTGGATGCCTGCCGGGCCGCCATTGACGACGCCGGGCTGCCGGCCGAGCGGGTTGACGGTCTTGCCACCTTTCCTGAAGCGCCTTTTCACGGTGCGGGCACCCAGGACGGCGAGCAGATTGTCAGCGTCGAATACGTGATGAACCATCTCCCGCTCGCGCCCGATATCCGGTGGTATGCCCAAATCGAAACCGGGCTGGTTGCGAGCGCGGTTATTGAGGGGGTCAACGCTCTTTTAGCTGATGCGTGCGAGTATGTGCTGGTCTGGCGCGCGCTCCACAATCCGCGCGGCCGCTATGGGGCATGGTCCGGCAATCGGGCTCCTGGCGACGCCCAATTTATGGCCCCCTATGGTTGTACGAGCATTTTTCAGTGGCACGCCATGGCCTGGCAGCGCTATATGCATCGCTACGGCGCTACCCGCGATCATCTCGCGACCTTTGTGACGAATAGTCGGCGGAATGCGAACCTCAATCCGAACGCCTATTTTTACACCACACCCATGACCCGTGAGGATTATTTTGCCGCGCGCTGGATCGCCGAGCCCTTATGTTTGTTTGACTGTGATATTCCGGTGGAAGGCTGTGTCGCACTCATCCTGACCACGGCAGAGCGTGCGGCAGACCTCCGACACCCACCGGCCTATATCGCCGGCTACGGACAGAACACCAGTCGCCGTCGGGCGCTGTTTCACTATTCGTTGGACAATTATATGGAGTCCGGCCACTCGCTGGCCAGCAAGCTCTGGGCGTCTTCGGGCTTGGGACCTCAGACCATGAGTGCCGCCGAACTGTACGACGGATTCAGCCCCTCCACGCTGTACTGGCTGGAAGCGGCGGGTTTTTGTGGCGAAGGCGAAGCCTACAGCTTCATCCAGGACGGGCGCATTGCCCTGGAAGGTGAGCTGCCGGTCAATACGTTCGGCGGCAGCCTGAGCGAGGGGCGCCTGCACGGTATGGGTCATATTGCCGAAGCCGTCATGCAGGTGACCGACCGAGCGGAAAAGCGCCAGGTCCCCAACGCCTCGGCCGTATGCGCCATTGACGGTTCACCCATGCTGCGCGGGAGCGGCCTGGTAATCACTAGGGAGCCGTAAGGGAAGAGGGCTCCATCCGAATGACTCTCTGTGTTCGCCAGTCGTGCGGCGTCGCGAGGAACCACTCGGAGACCTGTCGTGAGGGTCTCGGCTTGAGCAGTTCCGATAGCACACAGGTGTCGATGAGAAAGCTCACAGATCGATATCACGCGGCAGTGACTTGTCACGCTGAATGTCCAGATCCACGCTTACCTGAGAGGAAGCCCGCAGAAACTCAGCCATCGATGGTTGCGGATGCTTCAGACGGTCATAGTCGTCCGCGGAAAGAACGACTGCGGCCCGGCGGCCATGGACAGTAATCGTCTGTGGCCCGTCAGTCTCGGCACTACGTACCAAGGCGATGAAACGCGCTTTTGCCTCTTGTACTTGCCAGTTTTTCATACTCCGCCTATTCTGACCCTTCTGACCAGAAATTATGTGGGGCGCAGCGAAAGCGCAATATTCCTGCCGTTACGCCTCAGACCTCTCGTTCAACAAGCCAAGATGGCCCGTGCCCGGCCTTCCCCACACTCGTGAATCCTGGAATACTGTTGACGTTATGGCCGAGCAAAAAGAGCGGATTGTTTTCTCTGATGCCGAGCGTATCCCGGTCCATTTGATTTCCGGTTTTCTGGGCAGCGGCAAGACAACCCTCCTGCGTCGCCTCCTGGACTATTGTCTGAGCCAGGGCCTTAAACCCGCGGTCATGATGAATGAGTATGGGGAGGTCAACATCGATGGCGAGTTGCTCCGCGGGCAGGGCTATACCATCCGGGAAATGACCAATGGCTGCATTTGTTGCACGATTGGCGGCACCCTGGGCCTCGCGCTCCAGGACGTTGCCGCCCTCAAGCCGGATGTCATTTTTATTGAAGCCACCGGCCTCGCCGACCCGGTCGAACTCATGGATCAAGCCACAAAAGAAGAAGTCCTGCCCCTGGTCCGCCTAGCGTCGCTGGTTGCCGTTCTCGACCCTGTCAATTTCAGCCGTCTGGCTGAAGAAGTGCATTCGGGCATCCGCCAACAGACGGAGCTCGCTGATATCGTGGTGTTAAACAAACGGGAACTGGCAGACGAGTCTGTCCTGGCTGGACTGGAAAAACAGATTCGTCAGTTAAATCCGCGCACCGAGATTGTTCGGACCGAACGTGGGGAAATGGATTACGCTCAGATTGTATATCGCCAAACAGATAAACATGCTGGACACGTTTCCTCTTCGCGACAGGCGCCGGTGCACGATCATTTTCATACGGTGACGTGTCTGTGCGAAGCCCCACTGGTCCGAGAACAGTTTGAGCAGTTAATGCGCAACCTGCCGGACACGGTGTGGCGCGCCAAGGGGTTTGTGCGCTTTACCGACTCGGACGAGCAGTGGATGTTCCAGTATGTGACCGGCGAATTCGACATGGAGTGGCTGGATTTATTACCCGAACCACCCGAACACGTCGTTTTTATCGGCAAGGGTTTTGATCGGGACGGGCTGCAACAGGCCCTGCGGGAATGCCAACCGAGGGACAACGCGGAAGTTGCAACGCAATGGACACGCTAGGCTGGGACAAGATTATATGGGGAGTGCTTATCGGCGCGCTGACAGGCATGATCGTATCGCTTGTCCTGTTGCCGTTCGGCGTGCGCCGCGCCGAATGGATGATGTCCGCCTGCGCAATCCTGGGTGTATTTGTCGGACTCCTCAAAATAGCAGATGCGGAAGGACAGCAAGCCGGCAAGGAGGACCAGTATGATTTATGAAGTCAGGACCTATCGCCTCAAACCGGGGACGTTAGCCGAATGCGAACGGCTCTTTGGCGCCGCCCTGCCGCGGCGCGAGGAATTTTCCCCGCTCGGGGCGTTCTGGCATACTGAGATCGGCCCGCTCAACGAAATTATTCATGTCTGGCCGTATGAGAGTCTTCAGCAGCGGACGGAGGCCCGAGCGCAGGCCATGCAAAGCGGGGCGTGGCCTCCTCCGATCGGCCCGTTCATCGAACACATGGAATCCGAAATCTTTATCCCGGCGCCTTTTATGGAACCGCTCGGTAAGCGGAAGCTTGGCCCAGTGTATGAGATCCGCACTTATATATACCGGCCAGGGGCCATGCCGACCGTGTTGGAGCGTTGGGCCAAAGTCATCAATGCCCGGACCGAGCTTTCACCCCTGGCCGCCTGCTGGTATAGCGATCTCGGGACGCTCAATAAATTCGTCCATATCTGGCCCTACGCCAGCCTGGACGAGCGTAGCCGCGTCTGGGCCGAGGCCGCTCAACTGTCCAACTGGCCGCCCGGCACGCGGGAGTTGCTACTGATGCAACAGAACAAAATCGTCCTGCCGGCTGCGTTTTCGCCTATGCAGTAGACCGGCTGGGACCCCGCCACAAAAAACATGAAAGACACCACGCCATGAGCTGGGAAAAAGAAGTCCGGGGCATTGAGCAGCGCAGACAGCTCGCCCGGGAGCTGGGCGGGCCTGAAGCGGTTACCAAGCACCATGACCGGGGACGGCTGACCGTCCGCGAGCGCGTGGACCAGTTACTCGATGCCGACTCTTTCCGCGAGCAGGGGCCGATTGCCGGCTACTCCGAAACCGACGAACAGGGCCGGCTCCACTCGTTTATCCCCGCGAATTATGTTGTTGGCTTCGGCAAGATCGAAGGCCGCCCCTGCGTGGTCGGTGGCGAGGACTTTACCCTCAAGGGCGGCTCGCCCTCGTCCGCCGGCTTTCGCAAGAGCGTGTGGGCCGAAGAGTTGGCGTGTCGCTACCGGCTGCCTCTCATTCGCTTCCTCGAAGGCGGCGGTGGGAGTGTCCCCCGTGGGAAGAACAGCGGCGAAACAACCGGCAGTACGGAGTCGGTGAACGCCCCGCCCCGGTTCATGTCGGTCATGCAGGCCATGTCCATGGTGCCGGTTGCGTCTGCCGCCTTGGGGGCCGTGGCCGGCCTGCCCGCGGCCCGCCTGGTCGCCTCCCATTTCTCGATCATGACCCAGAAGTCCTCCCAGGTGATGATTGGCGGACCGGCTCTGGTGGAACGCGCCTTTGGTCAGCCGATCACCAAGGAGGAACTTGGTGGCCCGCACATCCACCTGCGCAGCGGAGTTGTGGACAATGTCGCCGAGGACGAGTCTGCCGTCTTCGTCCAAATCCGGCAATTCCTGAGCTATCTGCCGACCAATGTCTGGGAGGCAGCACCGGTCCGGCCCAGCGAGGACGACTGCAACCGCCAGGAAGAAGAACTGCTCAGCATTATTCCGCACAACCGCAGGCGCGCGTATCCGATGCGGCGGGTGATTGAGTGCGTTGTTGACCGCGGCTCGTTTTTTGAGATTGCGCCCCTGTACGGTCCGTCTCAAATTACCGGACTGGCCCGGATGAACGGCCAGCCGATCGGGATTCTGGCAAACGACCCGCAGTGGTATGCCGGCGCCATGACCGCAGCGGGTGCCCAAAAAGTGAAACGGCATATCGATCTGTGCGACACGTTTCATCTGCCCATGGTCAGCCTGGTTGACGAACCCGGTTTCATGATCGGACCGGAGGCCGAGCAGAGCGCCACCATTCGCTACGGGACGGCGACCATCTTTGCCCTCATGCAATGCACCATTCCCTGGGTGTCTGTCATCGTCCGCAAGGTCTACGGCGTGGCCGGCGTGGCCCACTTCGGACCGGGCGGGATGGTGTTTGCCTGGCCGTCGGCCGAGAGTGGCGCCCTGCCACTGGAGGGGGGAGTCGCGGTCGCCTATCGGCGCGAAATCGCCGCCGCACCAGACCCGGAGGCCAAGCGCCGGGAAATTGAAGAAGCGCTCGCCAGCAAACGCTCAGTCTACGCCCGGGCCGAAGGCTTTGCCGTCCACGATATGATCGATCCCAGACACACCCGACCGGTGCTGTGTGACTGGGTGGACTGGATTCAGCCCCAACTCAGCGCGCACACCGGTCCCCGCACCTATACAATCCGGCCCTAGCGGGTGTTCGGGACTTATTTCCTTGCGTGATGCGGGCAAGGCGTCACGGGTGTGAGTCGTCTCCTGCTTGGTGCTCCTGAATGCCCGTGGCGGCTGAGGATTGCCTCAACTGCATGGCATGGGGGCGCTTCCCGGAGATGCGAGTCAGTTTTTTGCGGGTATCCCCGTAATTTTACGGGCGCAATGGATGGCGTGATGGCGTATAGGGATGGGGAAGCAGCGACTGCTGCTTCCCCATCCCTGTGGTCCGGCGGGCGCGGTCGTCGTCTGCTCCACGAGGCTCTGCGTTGGTCTGTCGGCGCCCCCGACGACGCCAGGGCTGAGTTGGAGATAGCGGGGCTGCGGCAGGCGGCAGGGGGGAGTCAGGTCGGGCACTGTGCCGCCATGCGTTCCCGCCGAGTGCCCGGCCTGCGTATGCGTTGCCGCGCGAGAGTGTAATACACGTTTTACGGCGGCGTAGTTCCTTCAAATCAAAGCCTACTGATCTCTTGCCTACACCGCCTTGGCGGGCGGGGGCGCACCCCGGAGGTGTAGGCTAATTTTTTGAGGCCGCCCCGTAATTTTACTAGGGACAGACACGGGCCGGGAGTCGTGTAGAAAGGACCAATGGCTCCCCATGCGTACGTCAGCGCCGTGCCCGGGAGCTGAGAAGAGACCCCGATGCATGTGGAAGGGCGGACTTTCCCGTTTTTCCTGGTCAAACTTTTCCAACATGAGACACTACCGCCCGCTCTCGCCGCTTCCGTCGCTGCCGGTGTTCTGGTACGCTGCCACTACAGTCCCAACTCTGGCCGCAATTCCGAGAGCCGAGCCCAGCCTTGGAGGACATATGGCCACGACCAGCCTCACGAAGGCCGAACAATCGAAAAAAACGCGCCGGGCGTTACTCGACACGGCCCGGGCCATCTTTACCACGCAGGGGTATGCGGCGACCGCGACCGAGGAGGTCGTGCGCCGGGCCGGGGTGACGCGCGGGGCGCTCTATTATCAATTCCGCGATAAGACCGCCTTATTTGAGGCGGTCTTTGATGAGGTCCGGGGCGAGCATATCCAGGCGCTGCGAGCCGCCATGGCGACGGCGGAGGGCGACGCTTGGCAGCGGCTGATGACGTGGGTCGCACTGGCCCTGGAGGGGAGCCTGGACCCAAGTGTGCGGCGCATTGTCTATCTCGACGGCCCGGTCGTGCTGGATTGGTCCAGCGAGCGGCGCCGGGCGCCGGCCATCGCCTTATTACGGGATATCTTTGAGCCGTTGATGGCCGAGGGGGTCATTGAGCGGCTGCCGCTCGATGCGCTGGCGCGCCAGCTCTGGGCGCTATTCTTTCAGGCGGTCGTAGATATCGCTCAGGCGGAGGAGGGCGCCCTGGCTCTGCACGAGAGGCTGGTCGTCTTGCGGCGCATCCTCCGCGGGTTACAGCCGGCGGGCTCCTAGCGTGGCGGTGCGGGTCAAGGCGGGGGCGGTCACGGGCGATGGGACGTCGAAGACCAACCAGATGCCCAACACCTTCCGGCGCGAGACGGCGGGGTGAGGGCAGGCCACTGGACGGCGGGAGAGCCGGTTGAGACGCGCCTCCGCTCCTACGCCCTGGCGACTCACTCCAGGCGGGAATTGGCGGAGACCGTCTCGTCAGCCTTCGTCCGGGCTCTGCTCTGCGGCCTTGTTCTTTTTCAGGGTAACGATGTTGCGCCCCTCTTCCCTCCGATACTCGACGCTATCCATCATCTGATGCACGAGGAAGAGGCCGAGTCCGCCCAAGGGCCGCTCTTCAAGGGAGGCCCCGATATCGGGTGTCGGCGCGTTCGACAGGTCGAACGCCGCGCTGTCGTCCGCGATGACGATGACCAGCGCTTCCGCTTCCAGACTGACGATAATCTCGATCCGATGCGGCTCGTCATCGTCGTATCCGTAGCTAATGGTATTGGTCAGGATCTCGTCTAGCGCCAAGTTGACCGCATAGGCGACTTCCGACGTAAGGTCATGGGAGGCGCAAAACTCGTCAATCTGTTCCGCGACGCGGGCGATCTCCTTCAGATCGTTCACAAGTGAGACTTCCAGCGTTTCTTCGTTCACGGCTCCTCCTTAGCGTGTCTGAACCGCGTCTGTCAGTCCTCCCTCACTGACGCTACGACGAAGACTGTCCGGCGGGGGAGGTATCCGTCTCCATGGGCAGACTCGCATCCGCGGCCCATTCCATGAGTGAACCATCGTAGACGGCAACGTCTTCCAATCCCAGTAGGGTTAGGGCGAAGGCGTCGCTGCTGGCCGCAATCCCAGCCCCACAATAGGTAATGACCCGCTTCGCGCCGGTTGCGCCAACAGCCTCGAATTTTTCGCGGAGCTGCTCGGCAGGCAGATAGGCATGCGTCTCCAGATCGACCAGATCATAAAAGGAGACGTTCACACTCGACGCAATGCGTCCGGGTCGGGGATATTGAATCAGCCCTCCTGTGCCGGCGTGATCCTCGGCGGTCAGGGCGTTCAGCAGGCAGCTTGACGGTGTCTGTATCGCCTCCAGAACTTCCTGTTTACCAGCCATTACAGCGGGTCGCGGGGTGGATACGAACTGGCCGCGTACGGGGGTAGCGGGACGGTTCGAGACGGGCCGTCCTTCCTGCGTCCACTTGTGCCAGCCTCCGTTGAGGACTGCTGCATTATCAAAGCCGCTCGCACGGAGCATCCACCAGACGCGGGCCGCCCAGATATTATAGAAATCGTCATAGAGAATGACTCGGGTGTGGGCACTCACTCCAGCACGCGTCATGGTGTCGGCAAATTGGTCTGGGGGCGGCATCATCAGCGGCAGATCGTTATGCTGGTCGGACAGGTCGGTGATGAAATCGACAAAGCCACTCCCGGGGATGTGGCCCGTTTCCCATGAGGGCCGCCCGCTCTCCAGGCGGAAGCCGCCGGAATCCTCTGGAATCAGGTTGACACGGCAGTCGAGCAGGCACAGGTCCGTATCGTTCAGATGCTCTTCCAGCCAGTTCGTCTCAACCAGAGCGGGGGAATTGACATGTGACATGGTGTCCTCCTTGCGGTTTGTCGGCTAGTATGAATGATATATATTCAGCGTCGGTCGGGCTAGAGCCGTTTTCAGGGTGATGTAGCGAGGCGATAACCGGCGTGGCGGAAGTAATTGGCACACTCCGTAGGGGAGACGGCAGCCAGGGCCGGGCTCACCGCCGCCCACAAGTTCGCCACCGTACGC
>MPMI01000065.1 GCA_002238415.1 Desulfurellaceae bacterium bin18
AACCCATTACCGGTCCAGACTAACCGGGAGGCTGCTGAGGTTGGCGGTAGCTACGGGATATGGACAATCCCTTGTCAATTACGCGAAATCCGCCCGCCATAAGTGTACGGCGCGCTCGGCGAGGTGCCGTTGACGTGCGTCCAGTAACTCCGGCGTCCATTGTTTGGGAGCGATTTCTGGGATGCGTCGGGTCAGGGCGTAGCTACTCTGGCTGTAGGTCGCCAGCTTTTCGATATATGCGGCGTTCCCGAGGCTGCGGTTAGTGGCAGATTCGAGAAGCGTCAGATTTCCCAGGCTATAGACTTTCTCTTCCCACAACTCAGGCGCAAAATCCTCTTTCCAAGAGTCTGCCGGGTTCTCGGGAAGAATATGTTCAACCGTACCGGGGTCGGTGTCCGGGTCACACGCGCGGCCGGAAGCGTCACCTTCAAGCCGGGCGAGAATGTACTTGGTCAGTTTGTTCCACTGGCCACCCGTATCAACGACAAGTCGGGCGAAGTCCTGTCTCGTTCTGTCATCATCTACATAGACCAGCTTGAGGCGCTCGAACACTTCCGCTGGAGTCTTCGCCTGTCCATCCAGCACCGCCTTAGCAGCGCGGTGATAGGTTGGCTCGAGTGGGTTGGTGTTGAGCTCGCTGACCACGCTGTAACGGAACGAGATTACACTGACGAGCTTCAAGACTCGCACGACATCTTCTTTAGAGAAACACTCCCAGACGGCGAATAGCAATGGCATCATCTGCCGCACACGGAACAGGTTGAGTTCCCGAATGTACGGTCTCGCTGCGGGCAATTCGATCCAATATCCGTGACTAGGGTCCAAAACCGCTGCAAATAGCTCGGCCCGCCCCTCCAACCGGTCCAGCAGCGTGAACACATCGGCGGTCGTCTTCGTCTGGTCACGCACCAGCTTGAAGAGTCGTTGACTCCGAACCTGAGGCTGTTCGCACAGCAGGTGGTAACGGAGAAATTGTGAAAACCGTGCCTGTCCGACTGTCGCGATGAGCCGTTGCCATCGACGCTGGAGAGCCTCCAAGTCGGCGGTAACGCGGACTCGGGAGAAGAGGTAATTTTTCAGCAGATCTGTCGTCGTCAGCTCCAGACCCCGCGCGTTGAGCGTCTCGAACACGGTGTAGGCGTTAAGTTCATTGTCCACGGTAATCAGAATAAAGACGAGTTGGCGAGCGACCGTTTCGGACAATAGACTTGCTACAGACTGTCCGTCGTTCTTCAGCGCCTCCATCTCATCAAGCCGCCTAGTACAATAGCGAAAGCATTCCCACAGCAGCCGGTTCGACTTTGGCAAGCCACGCGCGTTGAGCGGTGGCCGGAGCTGAACCAGATAGTCTTGATAGAAGTCGTCGTCTGTTTCATTCAGGTAGAGCCGACTGCTTTCGGTGAGCGAGGCCGGGTCCTTTTCCCCGATAAAGCGGCTGCGAAGTCCCTGAGCGCGCTCAGTGTTGGCCTTTGAATCGATGCCGGCGTCGGTCATAGCCTGTAACCTTCCGATCACAGCCAGTGCAAACAGGCTTAGCGTAGCAAGCCGTTGCTGACCGTCGATAATCAAAAACTCACGATCGCTTCTTCCCTCGACGACCAAGGCGCCCATGTAGTGGACGTCTTCCGGTTCTGTCCGTAATTCGACAATATCGTTCCATAAGTCCTCCCATTGCTCTTCCGACCACGAGTAATCGCGTTGGTAGGGAGGCACGCGGTATGATTTGCCGTTGCCGATCAACTCCAGATAGTTGATCGTGCGCGTGTTCAAGATATTTGCTTTGGCCATCTGCCACCTCTTTTTGCGCAGGTTACCCAGCCCGTGCCGGGGCGTGTTCACCTACTTATAAAATTACACCGCAGTTATCGATCCGCTCAAGCTTTCTCCGAGTAGCTGAAATTTCACGGTTGCTCTAAGAAGCCTTTTTTGCGAGCTGTGCCAGTGTCAACTCGCTCAATTCCTGCGCAACGGGATCAGCCTGCGTGGCGAGCCGTTGGGCTACAGCCTGTTGATCCGCAAGCGGTCTGTTCTGACCAAGTTTGAATTTTCCTTCAATGCGCGTGATATCGATCACAAAGCCGACAATGGCCTTGAGCAACTTTTGCTTAAAGTCCACCGGGATATCCCCCGGCCACGGTTGTGGCATCCCAGACTCATAGACAGCGGTGAGGCGGTCAACCAAAGTAGCGAGCCGTTCCCCGTCTTCGATAATGCGAGGCACGCCATATACATGCACCGCTGCATAATTCCAGGTTGGAACGGCGGGTGCAGTCTCGTACCAACTCGGGGAGATATAGGAGTGCGGTCCTTGAAATATAGCAAGCACCTCCTGACCGCCCTTGAAAGCCTGCCATTGCGGATTGGCCCGCGCCATGTGGCCAAGCAGTGCTCCTTGCGCTGACGTGTTGGGCTCAAGCAGGAACGGCAGATGGGTCGCAAAGGGGCGTCCATCTACGGTGTTCACTAACGTGGCAAAGCTGTATTGCTCGATAAAACTCCGTAGCTGCTCGGGGTCCGAAACCACAAAGGCTTTTGGACGGTACATAATTCCCCTCAGGGGCGCTTATAGTTTTGCGCGTACTCCGGCAGAGCGATATCGGCCCGGAGTTGCGGGTCGGCGACCGGTTGTTGCGGCACCAGGTGCAAGGGCAGCTCACCCGCCCAGCAGTTGAGCTGATAGTCTTCCTCCGCATCCACTGGTGGCCCGGTACGGATTTTTGCCGACACCTCTTCCAGGGGCACCCGGATTACGCTGGTGGCCTTCAGTTCCTGAGCCGACGGTTCGCGGACGTCAGCCCAGCGTTCGGGCATGACGTGATCGACAATGGCTTTGAGGGCGGTCTGCTTTTCGTCCGGGTCGATGACTTCTGTGGCTTGGCCGAGAATCACCACGAAACGATAATTCATCGAATGATGAAAGGCAGAACGGGCCAGCACCAGACCGTCCATCAGGGTAACCGTGACGCAGACCGGCAGACTCCCCCCATCGTGCGCAGCATTCGGCTCGCAGCCGAACCGTGAACATACAGCCGGTCCTCAATATGCGCATAGATCGTCGGGATCACATACGGCTGAGCGTCAACGCTGAAGCCGACATGACAGTACAAGCCTTCCGCCAAAATGGCCTCAACGACTGCCGTGTCGTACGACGCGCGCTCTGGCATACGGCGTAATCGGGTTCGCTCGGTTCTCTCAAACTGCGGCATGGCTATTCACCTTTCTTTTATTGGTGCAGACGTGTTCCTCATATACCATATCTCTCGACAGCGCCCTGAGAGAAGCGTTAGAAGAAGATGTAAAAGAACACAGGAGGGGACAGATGAGCCAATTGGAAGATTATGCCAATAAGTACGAGACAATGAAAATGCAGCGTCGCAACGGCATTCTCGAAGTCACCTTTCACGTCAACGACGGGCCGCTGGTCTGGAATGAACCGGTCCACCGCGAAATCGGCCACGCCTGCGTTGATATTGGAGCCGACCCGGAGAATAAAGTCGTTATTCTGGCGGGAACGGGCGACAGCTATTGTGCGGACATCGATTTTGCCAGCTTTGGGGATAGCCTGGGTACGCCACGCGGCTGGGACACCGTGTATTGGGAAGGGAAGCGGCTGCTGATGAATCTGCTCGATATTCCCGTACCGATGATATCCGCGGTCAACGGGCCGGCCCTCATCCATGCCGAGATTCCTGTGCTGTGCGATATCGTCCTGGCGTCCGAGACCGCGGCGTTTCAGGACGCTCCGCATTTTCCAAACGGCATTGTGCCGGGTGACGGCGTCCATCTGGTCTGGCCGCTGCTTTTGGGCGCCAACCGGGGGCGCTATTTTCTCCTGACCGGGCAAAAGCTGTCCGCCCAGGAGGCGCTCAGCCTTGGGGTGGTGAATGAGGTGCTGCCACCGGATCAACTGTCCGCTCGCGCCTGGGAGTTGGCCGAACAATTGGCCAAACAGCCTCCGCTGACGCTACGGTATGCACGCATCTCCATTACCCATCAGATCAAAAAACTGATGCTCGACGGTCTGGGGTATGGGCTGGCTTTGGAAGGCATGGCCGTTATGGATATGCCGAGGTCCTGATTCTCGGGGGACCGGGCAACCACAGGGGGTTCCCTGCCCGCCCATCCCCTACTCTGAGGCAGCCGGCAGCGCCAGCGGCTTGCCCAATTCTCGTTTGTACTCAGCACACTCGGCGGCGTCGGCACTCCCGTGCTCAACCCGGCACTGCCAATATTGCTCCTCCAGTTCCGCTCGTGTGCCCAATATCCGGGCGAGCTGTGGGTCCCGCTGCGACTCGGTAAAAGACACCGCATGCTGAAGCGTTTGGCAGCCGGTGAGGAGCATCCCAAGGACTGCCAGGACTCCGCCCATGAGTTGAAGCCGCCACCGCCAGTTCACTCTATTCTTCCGAAATCGCATAATGGGCCGTAGAGTCGTTCTGATGTATCTGTATCGAAACAGATGGGAGTCGCAAAGAGCCCGCCTCTTCTCTTGACCCCCCGTGAGGCGTTCGGTAGTCTTCGTCCTCAGAGACCGAGGGAGTCTGAATCATGCGATCCTACCTCGCCGCGGCGATTCAAATGACCGCGTCCTCTTCAAAAGAAGAGAACCTGGCCAAGGCCGAAACGTTTGTCCGCTTGGCCGCAGAACGGGGCGCCGCCCTGGTCGTGTTGCCGGAGGTCTTTTCCTGGCGGGGACGGCATAAAAAAGAGCCCGAACAGGTCGAGCCTATCCCCGGTCCGACCACACATCGCCTGCAAGAGTTGGCAACCCAACTCGGGGTCCACCTGCTGGCCGGCTCCTTCCTCGAAAAATCGGACGAAATCCGTGCCTATAATACCAGCCTGCTGATTAACCCACAGGGCGACTTGCTGGCCCTGTACCGTAAGATTCACCTCTTTGATGTTGATATCCCTGGTCAGGTCAGCATCAGAGAGTCCGACAGCATGAAGCCGGGGGGCGAAGTTGTCGTGGCCTCCACGCCACTCGGCACAGTAGGGCTTTCAGTCTGCTACGATCTCCGCTTCCCCGAGCTCTACCGGGGTCTCTCCCGCAAAGGCGCGGAAATCATCTCCGTTCCGTCGGCGTTTACCTTTCCGACCGGTGCGGCCCACTGGGAAGCCCTGCTGCGGGCGCGAGCCATTGAGAACCAAGTGTATATCATTGCCCCGAACCAGATCGGGAAAAACGTGTACGGCTTTGCCGACTATGGCAACTCCATGATTATTGACCCGTGGGGCAAGATTATTGCCCGGGCGCCCGACCGCGAGTGTTTCATTACCGCCGAGATTGATCTCGATTATCTGGAAAAAGTGAGGAAGGAACTGCCGTGCCTCGCGCATCAGCGGCTCTAGCCCCGGCCCCGGTCAAAGCCTTTTTTCGGGTGGTGACGTCCGAGGAAGCCCGTAGCCAGCTTGCCACCTTTGCTCCCCGGACCAAAAGCGAACAGATTCCGGTGCTCGACGCCTGCGGACGGACGTTGGCCAAGCCTTTGACTTCGCCGGTCGATCTGCCCCATTTCAACCGGACGAATATGGACGGCTATGCGGTCCGTGCCCAGGATACCTTTGGAGCGTCAGCCAGTCTGCCGGCCTACCTCAAACTCGTTGGAGCAATCGAGATGGGCTCGGAAGCGAAACGCCGACTCAAGAAGGGCGAGACCATGCGGATTGCGACCGGTGGCATGCTCCCGCCAGGTGCGAACTCCATGGTCATGGTGGAATACACCGAGGAGTTGGGCGACGGGACGGTCGAGATTTTACGCAGCGTGTCGCCCTGGGAAAACATTCTCCGCGTTGGCGAGGACATAAAAAAGAAGAAGCCGATTTTTCCTGCCGGCCGTCGCCTGCGCGCCCACGATATCGGCGCGCTCACCGGCGTGGGGATTACCAAAGTGCCGGTCCATAAACGCCCAAGCGTGGCGCTGATTTCCACAGGCGATGAAATCATTCCGCCCTCACGCTCTCCCCGCCCCGGCCAAATCCGGAATGTGAACCAGTATTCTCTGCATGCCATGATTACCGAATGTGGCGGAACCGTGACCGACCTGGGCGTCATCAGGGATGATCCTCAGGCGTTTACCAAAGCGCTCTCTACCGCGCTGAAAGTCGCCGACGTGGTGATGGTGTCCGGTGGAAGCTCGGTCGGCATCAAGGACATGGCGTTG
Source organism: Desulfurellaceae bacterium bin18 (assembly GCA_002238415.1). Lineage (GTDB taxonomy): Bacteria > Desulfobacterota > Binatia > Bin18 > Bin18 > Bin18. Next base: position 6,165 of record MPMI01000065.1, read on the forward strand.
GATGTCATCTGTTCCTTCCCGCGCTCGGAACTCTTCTTTCACGGTATTTCCATTGCTCCGGGCAAGCCGACGATCTTTGCCCGCGCAGCCGGCAAGCCGGTCATGGGCCTGCCTGGTCACCCGGTGTCGGCGCTGGTTGTTTTTGCCCTCTTTGGCGCGCCGCTGGTGCGGATGATCGGTGGTGAGTCCGCGGACACGGCCTTTGTGCCGCTGCGCACGACCCGCGCCCGGCTGGCCCAAAATGTCGCTTCTGCACCCGGCCGGGAAGATTACGTCCGGGTCAGGCTGCAAAACGCCCCCCCCAATGGAGAGCGAGGTTCGCAGCTCGCCCAGCCGCTACCGGGAAAATCCGGTGCGATCTTTAGCCTAGTGCAGGCCGACGGCATGGTCTGTATTCCCCATAATGAAGAAGGCCGAGAGGCCGGAGAAGAAGTTGACGTGATTCTGTTCTAATGGAGAACCCCTCACCCTAGCCCTCTCCCCCAAGGGGTGGGGGAATGAAAACTGTAGGGGCAACCCCCTGTGGTTGCCCAGCCCCCAATGTAGGGGCAATTCATGAATTGCCTACGAGAGCGACCCACATGCACGAACAGCCCGCCGCCAAAACCGACCGTAAGCGCTATCTCAAAAAGAAATCGCTGGAAGACGCTCTCGATATTTTTCTTGGGGCCGTCCCGCCCAAAACCAGAACCGAGCGTGTTCCGGTCGAAAAAGCCCTCCACCGCACCACTGCCGAACCCATCTTTGCGGTGCTGTCCGCTCCGCATTACCACGGCGCGGCCATGGATGGCATTGCCGTGCGAGCCGAGGATACGTTCGGCGCCAGTGAGTTTGCCCCGCTGACGCTCAAGCGGGTTGCAAAGGACACAAAGCCGCGTCGGAAAAAGAGCGGCGCTGCCACCCCGCCTCCGTTTCAATATGTCGATACCGGCCACCCCATTCCGACCTGGGCCAATGCGGTCGTCATGATTGAGCGGGTGTTCAAGAAAAATGAGGTTGAGATTGAAATTCGTGATTCCGCCACTCCGTGGCAGCACATCCGTCTCGTCGGCGAGGATATTGTTGCCACCGAGCCGCTGCTGCCGCGCGGCCATAAGCTGCGGCCGTACGACCTTGGCGCGCTGCTGGCCGCCGGCCACACCACCATTCCGGTTATTGCCCCGCCGACGGTCGGCATTATTCCAACCGGCTCGGAACTGATCGAACCTGGCGACCCGGCCGAGCCGGGCCGGATTATCGAATTCAATTCCCGCGTTGCCGGGGCTTTTGTGGAAGAGTGGGGCGGCGCGCCCAAGCGTCTACCCCGGGTCGTGGATGATCTCAAAACCATTACCCGGGCGCTGGCCAAGGCGGTCAAGCGGCACGATATTGTCATCATCATTGCCGGCTCCTCCGCGGGTGAGCACGATTTTACGCTGCGGGCCCTGGAATCGCTGGGCGACATCCTGGTCCACGGTATTGATGTCATGCCGGGCAAGCCCGCAATTCTGGCGGTTCTTGACGGCACGCCGGTCATCGGCCTGCCCGGCTATCCAGTTTCCGCGGTCGTGATCTGTCAGCAGGTCCTGCGCAAGCTGATCGCCCATTATCTCGGCCGGCCGGCAGAGGAACCCGCTAAGATCGGGGCGATCCTGCCGCGCAAGGTTCCATCGCGGCTCGGCCTGGAAGAGTTTGTCCGGGTCAATCTCGGTCAGGTTGGGGACACGATCGTGGCCAACCCCATCGGACGCGGCGCCGGGGTCATCACCACGATGGTCAAAGCCGACGGGGTGTTGCGCATTCCGTCCCTGGACGAAGGCTTGAACGCCGGTACGGAGGTGCAGGTCGAACTCCTGCGTCCGGTAGAGGAAATCGCCAATACGATTCTGTTTACCGGCAGCAACGACCTGACCATCGGTGTACTTGACGACCAGCTTCGTGCCCAGCACCCAGGGCTTAAAATATCCGCCAGCAATATCGGTTCACTCGGCGGCCTGGTCGCCCTGAGACGGGGCGAAGCCCATATGGTTGGCACCCACCTGCTCGACCCCGCCACCGGTGTCTATAATCTGCCCGACCTCAAAAAACAGCGGCTGCTCACCAAGTCGGTTGTGATGAATCTGGTCATTCGGGAACAGGGTCTGATCGTGCCGAACGGTAATCCCAAAAAGATCAAGAATCTCAGAGACCTGACGCGCAAGGACCTCACCTTTATCAATCGCCAGCCGGGGGCGGGCACCCGCGTCCTGTTGGACTATAAGCTCGCCAAGCTCCGCATCAAACCGGAACGCATCGCAGGCTACGAACGCGAAGAAACCACCCATATGGCGGTCGCGGTAGCTATTGCCAGCGGTCTGGTGGATACCGGTCTGGGCGTCAAATCGGCGGCCAAAGCCCTGGGGCTCGACTTTGTTCCCATCGAGCGCGAGGAGTACGACCTCGTCTTTCAGAAAGCCTTTTTCAACAGCGAAAAAGGCCAGCGGCTCGTCGTCGTCATCCGCTCCGACGCTTTCAAACGCGCCGTCGAACAACTCGACGGCTACGATACGGCCAAAACCGGAACGGTCAAGGCGTAATCCGGCCCCTGGATGGTGCGCGGGGCGCATCCTACACGAGCGCTCGGGCCGCGTGGGCGGCGCCAACCTGAGCCGCCTTGGGATTCAGAATGATGCGAACCGGCATATCCTGCAGGAGCTGACGAAAGCGCCCTTTGTCCGTAAAGGATTGCATAAACCCGCCGGCCGTCATCTTGGGCAGCAGCCTGGTCACGATCCCACCGCCAATATACACCCCGCCGACGCTCATCACCGTCAGCGCCAGATTGCTGGCCTGGGCTCCGTATAGACTGACAAACATGTCCACCGCTTCCGCACACGTCCGGCAGCTGCCGGTGACACCGGCTTCGCCGATGACTGCGGCGGCGTCCTCGGTTTGCAGGCGCGCCCGTAGGGCTTCTGCCACAGGGCGCTGCAATGCTTGGCACAAAAAATTGAAGATACTCACCAGGCCGGGACCGGACAGCACACGCTCATAGGACACCCGTCCGTTGTGCTGCTTTCTGAGGAAGCGCAGTAGCCCCACTTCTTTTTCGTTCCGAGGCGGGAAATCAACATGACCGCCTTCCGTGGCTGTGGGTCGATAGCCCTGTCCGTCCCAAAACAGAAATGCCTGCCCCAGGCCGGTGCCGGCTGCAATCACTGCGCAGTTGCCGTGCCGGGGTTTGCCCGCATTAAGCGTCAGTATTTCATCTGCGGACAGGAACAGCGCCCCATAGGCGGTTGCCTCAAGATCATTCATGAGCCGGACCGGGCCACCGCCGATAGCCCGGCGTATGTCGGGAGCGTCAACTTTCCAGGGCAGATTTGTTGCCTCGACCCTGCCGTCAAGAACCGGCCCGGCAATTCCAAATGCACCGGCCGCTATTACTGCGTTCGTCTCCCCGGAGCGGAGAGGGGGCTCGGGGAAAACTTCCCCCGCAAAAAAGTCGGCAATGACGTCTTCCAGCCCGGCGTACTGCATACTTGGAAAAGAAGATTCCCGAACGAGGCGGAGCTCATCCCCTCCCTCAAGCGCGTACAGGGCCAAGTTGGTCTTGGTCCCGCCAATATCACCGGCCAGGACATGGGTTGTCATGACGGTTTTAAAGAGTAAATGTGTCCTCCAACCAGCATGTAGATGCTGGACACGTTTACTCTTTACTCTCATGTCTGTGGCGGTTCAACGTGCCCGCCGAACTTGAAGCGCATGGCCGATAAGACTTTCTCGGCAAAGGTATGAGCCTGACGGGACCGAAAGCGTGCGTAAAGCGCTGCGGAGAGGACCTCGGCAGGAACCGCCTCCTCAATAGCCGTCGCAATCGTCCAGCGACCTTCGCCCGAATCCTGAACCTCACCGGAGAACTCGGCCAGCTCCGGGCTTTCCGCCAAGGCTATCGCCGTCAAATCCAGCAGCCAGGAGCCAACCACGCTGCCGCGACGCCACACCTCGGCAATATCCGGCAGATTCAACTCATAGTGATAGTCCAGCCCACTGGCGCCGGTACTTCGCAGGATATCAAAGCCTTCGGCATAGGCCTGCATCAGCCCGTACTCGATGCCGTTATGGACCATTTTCACAAAGTGCCCGGCTCCGGCTGGGCCGCAGTGCAGATAGCCCTGCTCGGCCGTGCTGTCCATCGACTCACGACCCGGGGTTTCCGGAATGGTCCCCTTGCCGGGGGCCAGGGTGCGGAAAATCGGATCGAGCCGCCGGACCGGCTCTTGTTCCCCGCCGACCGTCAGACAATAGCCACGCTCGACTCCCCACACTCCACCGCTCGTCCCAACATCCACGTAATGAAGCCCTTTCGGTCTGAGGGCTTTGGCGCGTCGAATGTCGTCCTTAAAATGAGAGTTTCCGCCATCAAGAATGATGTCGTCCGCGTCCATTCTCTCGGCCAGGGCGGTTACCGTCTCATCCGTTGCCGCGCCCGCCGGCAGCATGACCCATACAGCGCGGGGAGGTGTGAGCCTTTGGATCAACTCATCGAGTGAAGCAGATCCGGTCGCCCCGTCCTGCTCGCATTGTTTGACCGTCTGGGCATTCAGATCAAACACCACACACGCATGTCCACCGCGCATGAGGCGGCGCACCATATTGCGACCCATCCGGCCCAAACCAATCATGCCGAGTTGCATCGTGTCGGCTCCGTTTCAGAGTGGAAGAGGGGAGGACCCACCCCGGCCTGCGGCCACCCCTCCGAGGAGGGGATTTTGCACGGGGTGATATTGAAGGGACATTTTTACTTGCTGAGCGTGGGACCGCCCAGCACCGTTCGTATAGCTACCGGGATTATTTTGCTGCGGTCCGAACGCCGATCGCGCCGCTTCCCCGCAACCGCTCAAGCTCTCCGGCGTCAAAGCCCCAATCGCGCAGAGCCTCTTCCGTGTGCTCGCCCGGACTGGCGGGGGGGCGTTGGATGGTGCTTGGAGTGCGGCTGAAGCGTGGCGCCGGAGCCGGCTGGGGAACCCCCTCGACCTCGACAAATGTGCCCCGCTCCTGATTGTGCGGATGGTTGGGCGCGTCGGCCATATTCAGGACGGGTGCGTAGCAGATGTCGCTGCCCTCCAGGAGTTCGTTCCACTCCGCCAGGGTCCTGGTCTTAAAAATCGCGGCCAGTTTTTCGGTCAGCGATGGCCACTCGGCCCGGTTGTTCTGGTGGGGCAGCTCTTCTCTCTCCAGCCCGGTCAAACGCAGCAGTTCCGCATAGAACTTCGCTTCAATCGAACCGATGGAGAGGTGCTGGCCGTCACTGGTCTCATACACATTGTAGTAATGCGCGCCTGTATCCAGAATGTTTTCTCCACGGTTGTCCGTCCACTTGCCGGCCGCGCGCAGACCGTAGATGGCGGTCATCAGCGACGCCGCGCCATCGATCATGGCCACGTCAATGACTTGGCCCTTGCCCGACTTCTGGGTTTCCAGCAGGGCACCGACCACGCCCAGAGCGAGGAAGACTCCGCCGCCGCCAAAGTCACCAACCAGATTCAGGGGCGGCACTGGCGCTTCGCCTTTACGCCCAATCGAATGCAGCGCCCCAATTAGGGCAATATAGTTGATGTCATGACCAACCGCGTTGGCCAGTGGCCCCTCCTGGCCCCAACCGGTCATGCGCCCAAAGACCAGGCGGGGGTTGCGGGCCATACACACCTCGGGGCTGAGCCCCAGCCGTTCCATCACCCCAGGCCGGAAGCCCTCGATGAGCGCGTCAGCCTGCTCGATCAGCTTGAGCGCCGCCTCGGTCCCTTCCGGCTTCTTGAGGTCAATCGCAACCGAGCGGCGACCGCGGCCCAGCAGGTTGAACTTGGCGTCGGTCGGCACACCGAGGTCGGCATCTTCAGCCCGGTCCAGACGCAGCACCTCCGCTCCCATATCCGAGAGCAGCATCGCACACATTGGAGCAGGCCCAATGCCCGCGAATTCAACAACTTTATATCCAGATAATACGCCCATACTTTCCCCTTCCCAGATTTGTTCAGTAGCGGCCTGAGCGGCCACATAGGCGCTCTACCCATATCACAACTGGCCTTCTCTGGGCAAAGGAGACCGAGGGAGGAATTTCTGTCCTTGACAAATTGACGTTTGCATCCTCAAACTGTCGGCATTCCAAAGGAGGACATGATGACACAGGAAGAACGTAGTCTTGCAGTCGCCCAGGCGTATGAGGATATGTATAACAACGACATCGAACGCTTCGTCTTTGAAGTTTACACCCCTGACTGTGAAGTGAATGGGGGCTTTATTCGCGGGCACGAACAGCTCATCGATATTGAACGGCAGGTCCTCCAGGCCGCACCACAACGAAAGATGCGCGTTGACCGCAGGCACGCAACCGGAGACGTCGTCGTGGTCGAGGCGGTGCTGCTCGACCCGGACCAGGGTGCGAATTGGCAACTGCCCTTCTGCGCCGTGCTCACCTGCCGCGATGGGAAAATCGCCACGGACTGGACCTATACGGAGTTCTCGAAGTGGCCGGGGCTCCAAATCTAGCCGTGATGTAAGGAAGGGTGAATGAACTCCGGTACTCACTACGTCGTTGTCGGCCAGAATGGCTCACCTTATTCTATGAAACTCCGCGCGCTCATGCGCTACCGGCGTCTACCCTTTGACTGGGTTCTTCGGACCGAACGGAATATGGCTGAGTTCGCAGAGGTAAAGCCCCTCCTCATGCCCATGATTCGTTTTCCGGGCGAGACGAAGTGGCGGGTTGATTCAACACCGATTATCGAGGATTTGGAGCAGCGCCATCCTGACCAGCGGTCTGTCGTCCCCGACTCGCCCGGCCGGGCCTTCCTCGCCTATCTGATTGAAGATTTTGCCGACGAATGGCTGACCAAGGCCATGTTTCATTATCGCTGGGCCTATGACGCGGACATTCGGTACGCCTCGTTCTGGATTGCCGATGACTTCTTCCCCGACCAAAAGGGAGACGCGCGCGCCGCCGCAGCCCGGCGTTTTGCCCAGCGCCAGATCGAACGCATGCCGCTCGTGGGCTGTACCCCGCAAAACGCCCCCATTATCGAGGCGACCTATACCCGTACCCTGGATATGCTGGAAAGCCACGTCGGCTTCCACGACCATCTCTTTGGCAGCCGTCTGTCCATTGCCGACTTTGGTCTGTTTGGACAGCTCAAGACACTGGCCACCGATCCGACGCCCCTGGCGATCATGCGCGAGCGTGCTCAACGCACCGAGAGCTGGACGCGCCAACTCGACGATGCCTCCGGTCTGGAAGGCGAGTGGTATCCCGCTCACGTCGCACTGCCCGAGGCAACGGTCGGCCTGCTGCGCCTGGTGGCAGAAACATATCTGCCGTTTCTCGTTGCCAATGCGGAGGCGATAGAAAGAGGTGACGAGAAGGTTGAACTCACCCTGCTCGGCCAGACGTACGCTCAAGCGCCCTTCGGCTATCAGAGAAAATGTCTCACCGTGCTACGGCAGCGATTTGCTGCGTTGAATGCTGACAGTCTGGACGAGGTTGGGTCGCTATTGGAAGAGACGGGCTGCTTACCTTACTTCAGTCACTGAGGGAGCCCGTAGCGCGACTTACTCTTTATCACACTGACAGATGACATAGTGACACTTTTCACACAGCTTCATCGGGCGCAGACCAGGATGGGATATGCTCTGTCTGCTGTCCACAAACTGGGTCGCCGCCTCCAGGTCTATGTCCATCAGCGGTCGCTTGGCGCACTGGACGCAGCCCTCGGTCCGGGTGTTGTTTTCGATGCACCAGCGCAGCAGAACCGTAGAGCGGCAACCAATGGTCCGGGATGACTCCATCCCGAAAAAATGAAAGCCGGTGCCCTGACGATTGGTCACATAATCCAGCCGCGTTCCCTGGAGATGCTGGGCGCTATTCGGGTCGAGGAAGGCTTTGACCCCGTCCTGTACGACCACCGTATCGTCCGCCTGCGCGGTTCGCTCAAGGTTCAGGCTGTACTGGAAGCCTTTGCAGCCGCCGCCCGCGACCGTCATCCGAATACCACCATCCCGTAGGCCCTTCAGCCGCATGGCGTGTCTAATCATCTCGACCGCTTTGGTGGTAAAGGCGAGCACCGGCTCGGCTGTCTGATCAGTGCGTAGACCCTGCTCCATATTCCCCCCTTTGAGCGTAGCCCTCCTGCAAGCCCTTATCGGGCAAATGCACCGACCTGTCAATCTTGAAGAATGCCTTCTTCCTGTCTCTTACCCCACCGCCCCCAGTGGATAACCTCTTCAACCGGGCCGCGTGAGGTTGGACCAAAGCGGCCAACGGGATAGCCCAATGGGATAAGACTAGCAATCTCCTTGTCTTCAGGAATGCCAAGCCGCTGTTTGAGTTCATCCTCAAAGAAATAATGGACGGTCGTCAGTGTTGCTCCGACGCCCAAGGCTCGACAAGCCAAGAGAATGTTTTGAACCGCCGGATAAATTGACGCGTGTAGCGTTGCCGTAATAGATCGCGGATTGTCGGTATTCGCATATGTAGGAAAGTCGGTCCCGGTACAGGCGAGTAAAATAACCGGCGCTTTGTGTAGATATTCTGCCAGATAGATAGCTGAGGCAAACATACGCTGCCGGTCAAGCGGTAAGTCGGCCATCGCCGGAATAGACCCAAGTCGCTCCAACTCTTGATACGTCTTCAGATAATGGTCGCGGATAAAGCGCTTGTCATCCGAGTCTTGCACAAGAACAAACGCCCAATTCTGAAAATTGCTGCCACTTGGGGCATGTACGCCAGCATCAATAATTTTCTTGAGCGTTTCTTCAGGAATAGGATCCGGCTTGAGGCGACGCATGGAGCGGGTTGAATAGATCGCTTCAAATAGTCCGATTTCGGTCATGTATTTTCCTTCCGGTGAGTGAGGCTCTCCCCGCTCACTCGCTCAGTGGGCCCTCGGCGGCGAAGCGACGCAGGACGTTGTCGGTAATGCGCGAGACGGTGTTCTCATACTGGTTGTGAGACAAGGCTCCGTCCCAGGCGATGGAGCTGGCCGAAAAGACTGCTCCGCCCTGGGGATATTCAAAATACACCATGTCGGCCCGGACCTTGGGATTGACCGTGCCACCCTGTTGCGAATCGCTCATCAAGACCTCTTCAATCACATGCTGATAGGAGTCCGAATGGCCGGACGAGGAGGCCACCACCAGGGCGTGGGCCGGTGTCCCCAGGGAGCGTTCGGCGCGGTCCAACTCAAAACCGGCCGCTCCGTAGTTGAGGACTAAGGACTCAAAGTCGCCTATGGCTTCTTCAGCTCCAATCCCCTCAAAAATAAACGCCGCGCGCGGATCAGAGCTGTCGGGCTTCCGCTCGTATGGCGCGCTGTTATCAAAGCCCTGGGTGGTGAAACCGACGCCGACCAGGCGCTGGGGTGTTCGGCCCCGATCCCGCCAGAGGCCGCCGGGCTCTCCGGTGGTGCTGTGATAGTATTCGCCAGGTTTTGCATGCCAACTCCGGGTGCCGACCCGGCGCCGAACCTCAACCACGTGAGGCCGGCCGGGAGCAAACGAGGTGATCCAGTAAAACCCGTTGCCACCCAAATACATAAGCCGCCCGCCGGTGTTCAGATAGGTTTCCAAGGCGTCCAGCATCGGCCCGGACCAGTACTCGGGATGGCTGCCGGTGATGATGACCTTGTACGGGGCGAGCAGGTCCAGACCCTCGGCGTGCAAATTCTCATCGGTAATCACGTCATAGGCGTGGCCCTTGGCTTCGAGCCAGTCGGTCAGGTGCAGGTCGGCGGGAAACTGGTGCGGGCAGTTGAGCGCCCGCATGTGGTAGCGTGGGCGCATGTTGAGGATGGGCCGCAGCCGGCTGGAGTAGCACACCCCGCTGCCGTCGGCATGACTGTCGTACAGGCTCAGCAAACGGTTCTCTCTGGTGTAGCGGTCTTCCGGTGACAACTCGCCCTGCTTCTGATTGGGAAACAGGGCCGGCGGTAGATCGGTGAGCTGCTCGTTGGCATAGGCCAGATAACTGTTGGTCGGGGCCAGGAAGGCAATGTCCGCGGTGGCTTGGCCCCTTGGCGGACGGATAAAAAACGGGACGTGGTCTTCGCCACCCTCGGTCCGCAGGCGTGCGGCATACACCCCGCTTCGACACTCGGTCGGCAGCGTCCAGCTAAAATCGACCTGCCAGCCAGCGTCCTCAAGGTCGTCGTCGTGAAAATGAATCGCGCCGTACTCGTGCGGGGTATTGCGGAAATCCGTCTCCTGTCCGCTCCAGTTATAGCCGGTCATGGCCCGGGCGGGCATGTTGACCGCTCGGCCGTGTAAACCGTGGGGCGAGGTGTCGAGGATGGTGTCGGAGGCAACCTCGGCCGAAAAATCCCAGGCCGCGACGAGATCGTCGCCAAAGGCCAGCGGCGAGGCTCCGCGCTGGAGCGAGAGCAACTCGTCCCGACTCAGGGCTCGCCGGAACACCCCAGGGCGGTCGATCTTGCCGTTAAAGTGCCGGCCAACCCGGGACTCGCTGTCATCGCCTGTCTGCCAAAGACCGGCCATCACGCAATCGACCTGCGTCGTGGGGGTGGCCTGAAGCTGAGTCATGGCTGTCGCGGTCGCCCGGGTCTGGTCCTGTGGCCACGTGCGCAGCGGCTCCTGATACACGGCGATCTGGCCGCTGTGGGCGTCAAACGTGGCCGCCACAAAATACCAGTCTATGGAGCGGAGGAGGGTATTGATCCGTACCTGTTCCGTACGTCCTGCCGGGTCAGTCAGCCACACGGCCAAGACACCACCCTCGTCGAGTACCAGACCATAGCCGCCTTCCGCCTCGGACCACTTGGTGAGAATGCCCTGCACACCTTTTTGCGGGGTTGTGGGATAGATCCAGGCGTACAGGGTGAAGCCGTCGTGCAGACCCAGCAGCCGCGTGTCGGACACGATAATGTGTGAGCCGGTGTGGATATCCTGGCGACGGCCCGGATACTCGCCGCTGACCGGCGTTGCAACGAGTTCCTCTTTGAAGCCTGGACCCTTTGGGTTGGGGTCGCCATGGATCAAACGCACGATGTCCGCCTGATAGCTGGGCTGCATACAGCTCACATGAAATCGAACCGTTTCTCCTGGCGCGACACTGAACCGATCGGCATAACCAACAACTTCCATAGCTCCCCTCCTTACTATTGATACGGAACGGACAAGCTAGAGCCGTTTTCAGGGTGATGTAGCGAGGCGATAACCGGCGTGGCGGAAGTAATTGGCACACTCCGTAGGGGAGACGGCAGCCAGGGCCGGGCTCACCGCCGCCCACAAGTTCGCCACCGTACGC
>MPMI01000066.1 GCA_002238415.1 Desulfurellaceae bacterium bin18
CCACTCTCCACCTGACCAAGCCCCCCCCCAGACATGCGGCGCGATCCGGCGCTCTGGTGCCCAGGTCCGCGCGGCCGCGCCCCGGCCCGCCGGGACGTTGGGGATTGCGGCCAGGCCCTGGTGTGTGACACTCAGCCGCTAGCGGGGAATATAAGAGCAGTGCGCATCCGGGGATGACACGGAGCGATAAGACCGCCACGGGGCAGCAGGCACCGCGCACCCGAGAGCGGCTCTGCGTGCGCATGAGCAGGAAGACCCTGCCGGAGATTACCGGCGGGGCGGTATTTGCACCCCCTGATGAGGGGGTATAGGATGGCTGGAGAACGGGCAAAAAAGCCCTTCAATACCCGCCAAAAGTCCTTCCGGACAAAATAATCGCATTTTTTCCCGTAAGTCCCTGAAATACCACAAGTCTGGTTTTGAGGGGGGGGTACTCCCTGCTAGCAAGAGTTGGCACTCGCCCAAAAACAGCCCAAAATTTTATGCAGGCAATTGGAAATTCTTCGCAGTTCGTATCAGGTAGGGGCAATTGATGAATTGCCCCTACGGAGCCCGGCAGGAAACAGTGTGTAGGAACTACCCATGCGTGTCCAAAAAATAATCGATCAAACGCCGTGAAATACTGATACGGCCCGGAATGGACGGCATGGCATCCGGGCTGAACCAGGCTGCTTCGGCGATTTCCACGCCGTCCACTTCAATCTCGCCCCCCACATACTCGGCGGTAAAACCGAGCATAAGCGAATTCGGAAACGGCCACGGCTGGCTGGCAAAATACCGGATATTCTCGACCGTGATGCCGACTTCTTCCTTGATTTCTCTGGCAACGCACTCCTCTATGGTCTCGCCGGGTTCCACAAAGCCGGCCAGAACGCTGTACATCTTGGTCGGGAAATGGGGCGAACGGGCGAGCAGAATTTTTCCGTCGCGCTCCACCATCACAATAATAGCGGGTGACAAGCGGGGGAAGCTCAAGAGCTGGCACTTGGGGCAGCGCTTGGCCCGTTCATCCTGTTTGGTTTCGTTGCGGGTGCCGCACCGCCCGCAGTACTGATGGGTGCGGTCCCACTCAACAATCTGCACGGCGCGGCCACCCAGGACAAACAAATCTTCGTCAATTCCACTGTGTGCCTGTCGGAGGTCCTGGAAGTCCAGGTGAGCGGGCACCGAGGCGTCCAGTACATCAATGGCATAACACGCCCGCCCGTCGTATCGTCCAAGATAATGCCGATTCCCCGCAGATACTCCCAACTCTTCAAAGCGCTCCAGGCAGGGCACCTGAAACGTTGCGTCAGTCTGCTGAAGCAGGAGTCGGTTGCGGTGAAAACCGAACCACCAGGCCGGGCCGGCCAGGTTGGGGGGCGGTGCGACTTCGGAGATAAATGTTTTCTGCATGCCAAAGATCGGCTGGCCGTGGGCGTGCGGGGCGGTGCGGGAAGACATAGGCGAATCCTCCAGTCGTGACTTGTGGCAGGAGCATAGCAAACCGTCTGCCGGCTGTATCCCCCAGACCCTTCGACTTCGCTGCGCCTGTTCTGAGCGCAGTCGAATGGCTCAGGGTGAATGGGAAACGGAGTACGGACTAGGATTTCCGCAACAGCCTGATACATAGAGCAGACTGCGCCCGACGAAGAGGAGGAGGCTATGGATCTCAACTATTCTCCCGAAGAAACGGTCTTTCGTGATGAAGTGCGCGCCTGGCTTAAAGACAACCTGCCGGACGAACTACGCGACAAAGTGGTCAACTATGAAGAGCTGACCAAAGAGGATTTGCTGCGTTGGCAAAAAATAACGGCAGAGCGAGGCTGGGGGGCGCCCGACTGGCCGGAAGAGTGGGGCGGCACGAACTGGACCATCGTGCAGCGGCATATCTTTGAAGAAGAATGCGGCCATGCCGGCTGCCCACCGCGGATTCCCTTTGGTGTATCCATGTGCGCGCCTGTCCTGCATCAGTTTGGCACGCAGGAGCAGAAACAGCGCTTTCTGCCCGACATGTACAACGGCGATGTGTTCTGGTGCCAGGGGTATTCCGAGCCGGGCTCGGGTTCGGACCTGGCTTCACTCAAGACCAGCGCGGTCCGCGAGGGCGATAGCTATGTCGTCAACGGCCAGAAGATTTGGACCACCTGGGCGCAGTACGCCGACTGGATATTCTGTCTGGTTCGAACCAGCACCGATTTTCCAAAAAGACAACAGGGCATTTCCTTTTTGCTGATGGATATGAACACGCCGGGCATCAGCGTCCGACCACTGATGCTCATGGATGGCGGCCATGAGGTCAACGAGGTGTTCTTTGACGATGTGCGCGTCCCGGCGGAAAACCTCGTCCACGAAGAAAACGATGGCTGGACCGTTGCCAAATATCTCCTGGGCCATGAGCGCCTCGGCACGGGTAACACTGGCGCGTCAAAACGAGAAGTACTGAGGTTGAAAGAGCTGGCGGCCCAGCAGCACAAAAACGGCAAACCGCTCATTGACGATCCGCGCTTCCGCGACCGGCTGTCCCGGGTGGAAGTTGAGCTCATGGCTTTGGAGATCACCAATCTACGCTTTCTGGATCAGATGCGAGGCGGACGGGCGCCGGGCGCGGAAGTCTCCCTGCTCAAGATTCGTGGAACGGAAATCCAGCAGGCGCTTACCGAACTCATGCTGGAAGCGGTCGGGCCGTTTGCCCAGCCGTTTCGGTCGCTGCACGCCACGGACTTTGACCAACACACGGCGAGTATTGCCCCGCGCTACTGCAATTACCGCAAGACTTCGATCTATGCGGGCTCCAACGAGATCCAGCGCAATATCATTTCCAAGGCGTCTCTCGGTCTGTAAACCGAGTCTGTAAACTGTCTTGTAAAGAGGAGAGCGCAGCGTGAATTTTGACTACAGCGAAGAACAACAACTGCTGGCGCAGAGTATCCGGCAATTTCTGACCAAAGAATATACCTTTGCCGCTCGCCAGGCGGTCATCGAGTCCGACCAGGGCTATAGCGAGCAGGTCTGGGCCACGTTTGCCGAAATGGGCCTGCTGGGCCTGCCCTTTGCGAGCGAGGTTGGCGGCTTTGGGGGCAATGCGGTAGACCTGATGCCGGTCATGGAAGCGATTGGCGACGGGCTGATTGTCGAGCCCTACCTCGCGAGCGTCGGTCTGGGTGGACAGTTCATTGCCAGGGGTGGCAGTCAGGCCCAAAAGCAAGAGATTCTACCGGCTCTCGTCACCGGTCAGTGCAAGCTGGCGTTCGCCCAAACCGAACGTGAGGCGCGTTACAATCTGGCGCATGTCGCCTGTCGGGCGGAGAAGACTGAGAATGGCTATACGCTTGAGGGCGAGAAATGTGTCGTCCTGCACGCGCCCTGCGCCGATAAACTCATTGTGTCGGCACGCACCGCAGGTCAGACTACCGCCGCGGACGGCATCAGCCTGTTCGTGGTAGACCGCAGCGCGCCGGGGGTGACGCTCACGTCCTATCGCACGATTGATAATTTACGCGCCGCGGATATGCGTTTTGCCGGGACGGTTGTTCCGGCTGAGGCGCTGATCGGCCAGGAAGGACAGGCCCTGCCGCTGATCGAAGCCGTAGTGGACTATGCAACTGCCCTGGTCTGCGCCGAGGCGATTGGGGCCATGCAGTTTGCGAATGATACCACGCTTGAATATCTCAAGACCCGCAAGCAGTTCGGGGTGCCGATCGGTTCGTTTCAGGCCCTGCAACACCGCATGGTGGATATGACGATCATCTGTGAACAGGCCAAATCCATGGCCTGTCTGGCCTGTGTGAAGGCCGATAGTGCGGATGCCGACGAACGCCGCCGGATCATCTCCGCAGCGAAAATCCATATTGCGGATGCGTGCCGTCACATCAGCCAGGAGGCCGTCCAGTTGCACGGAGGGATGGGTATGACTGAGGAATTGAAGGTCAGTCACACCTTTCGTCGGCTAACCATGATCGCCCAGACCTTTGGCGACGCGGATCACCATTTGGAACGCTTTGCCGCCTGCGGGTGAGGGGAAGGGGTTGTCCTATTAAGCAATCGACAACGATGGTCGGTTGTTCAATATATCCGGGTCGAAACCGGCCGTGCGTTTATACGAACGGGAGATGTCTTCCAATTCTTGTTGGCTTATTACCTCGTCAAGATTGGTAAAACCGTCCGGGGCGCGTTGCTCGACAATCTCCATGCACTGTTCCGGTCCGACCTTCCGATTGGCCTGCACAACTGCCGCGGTAGCCGGACGACGTGCGGCATCATAGGCGGCCACGGCGTGCTCAATCGATGGCTGGATTGCGAGTTCTCGGGCCAATACGCGCGCGTCAATAATGGCCTGGGAGGCGCCGTTCGAGCCGACCGGATACATGGGATGGGCCGCGTCGCCCAGCAGTGTCACCCGCCCGGAGTCCCAGCTCGGCAGCGGGTCGCGGTCGACCATCGGATATTGGTAAATGGTCTCCGCCTGCCGCATCAGCGCCGGCACATCGAGAAAGTCAAAGGTAAACGAAGCAAATGGGGCCAAGGCGTCTTCAAGACGAGCCGTGTGTGCCCAGTCTTGCGGGGGCATGGGTTGATCGTCGGCGACCTTGAATTCTGCCACCCAGTTGATGAGCGCCTGTCCCTGGTCTTCGTGGCGTTTTGAAATCGGATAGACAACCACCCTCCGCTGAAAATAGCCGGCCATCAGCATTGTGCGGCCCGACAGAAACGGATTTCCCTCGGTGACTCCACGCCACATGGTAATCCCGTTCCATTTGGGCGGACCCTCGTCAGGGTAGAGTTGCTGACGGACGACGGAATGGACACCGTCACACGCCACAAGCAGAGCGGCCTCGACCCGACGTGCGGATGCCTTCCCGGCTCTATCGACGAACTCGCCCCAGACCTTTCCGTCTTCCTGTCCGAAGCGGACTAAATGGTGGCCGGTGTGGACCCGTATCTGGCCGAGCCGGGCTGCTACGGCCTGGGGGGGGGCCCTGAATAGCTCGCGGCGGTGGGTCCGGCGGAGCCGGTCTGCTACGGCCTGGTGGAGCACCTTTAATAGCTCGCCGCGATGAATCGAGAACTGGGGCCAATTATAGCCCGCGGCGCGGCCGCGAGGCTCGCCCCAGATGCGCTGGCCGTGTTTGGAGTAGAAGACCAACTCGCCGGTCGGGATGCCGGCCGCGGAGAGACCACCCAGCAGACCGAGTTCGGCCAGCTCGCGTACCGCGTGGGGCAGCACGTTAATGCCGACGCCCAACTCACTGATAGTGTGAGCGGATTCATAGACATCGACATCGGTCAGGCCGGCGTCGTGGAGCGACAGGGCCAGCGTCATGCCGCCGATGCCACCACCGATAATGGCGATTTTCACTCTGCCTCTCCCAGCCAGCCAAGCCTAGACATCGCGCACGTGCGGCAGTACTTCCTTGCCAAAACGCTCCAGCGAGCGCAGCACCTTGTCGTGCGCCATGCCGCCGAAGTTGACCTCAAACAGCATATAGGTGAGGCCCAAGCCTTCCTTGATGTTCTTGATGCGTTGAATACAGCGCTCGGGAGTGCCGAACATCAGTCCGTCGCCTTTGTCCAGAACGTCGTAGTTGAGCTGAGAGAAGATATCGCCGAGGCCCTTGCCGTAGGCTTTGTATTCGTCCGACTGCCAGGGTTTATCCAGGCCGGCGAAGAATTTGAAATAGCGCTCCAACTCCGTTGCGGCTTCGCGCCGGGCCTGCTCGTCGTCATCGGCAACGTATAGATGATAGGTGCCCTGGACTTCTTTTTGCGCCGGGTCGTGTCCGTTGTCCATTAAGGTTTGGCGATACAGATCGACCCGCTCGCGGAGGGGTCCGAAGGTCGGATAGGCGAAGGGCACCAGCATGATGTTATAACCCTGCTCACCCGTCCAGATGAAGGACTCCGGGGAAGCCACGGCCGCGGCCCAGACGGGCGGGTGGGGTTGCTGCACCGGCTTGGGCAGCGTTTTGACCTGATCGACAGTGAAGTAGTCGCCCGTACACGTGACTTCGTCCTGGGTCCAGGCCTGGAGGATAATATCAAGCGCCTCGTGATAGCGGCCCTGGCTGTCGTCTGGATTAATTCCAAACAGGTCGTACTCGCGGCGCAGGATCCCCCGGCCGATGCCGAAATCGAGCCGTCCGTCGCTCAGGACATCGAGCATCGCGTATTCCTCGGCCGTCTTGATCGGGTTGGTCAGCGGCAACAAGGTCACTGCAGTGCCGAAGCGGACGCGCTTCGTGCGCTGGGCAACTGCGGCGGCAAAAATCGGTGGGGAAGGAAAGGCATAGCCGCCGACGTAGTGCTCGGCAAACCAGATACTGTCCATACCGATTTCTTCACACAGGTCGATCTGCTCCAGCATTTCGCCGTAGTAACGGCTGGACGATTTGTGGCGCTCTTCGTAATAGTCGGGAATATACAACACGCCAAATTTCATTCGGTCCTCCTTCTGGTTACAGCTCGATCGGATAGGGTGAGAGTTCGCCGCTGTCGTATTTCTCGGGCAGACCCGGCGTGGCGTTTTCCCAGACCAGCAGCATGGCCCGCTTGGGCGAAAAGCCCTGGTGCCGGATATCGGCCGGCATAGCTGCCACATCGCCCGGCTTCATGACCACTCTGGCCCGCGGCTGTCCGGTCTCCTTATCGCTCACCTGCCAGGTGATTTGATCGCTGACCTGGATAAACCACTCGACCCGGTCATTGCCGTGAATGACCGGCAGGATGTGTTCCTCAGTGGTCGGGCAAAACAGGCTGTTGCGACATACGGACACTATGGACGGGTTCCAGGTCACGTCAGAGCGGGACAGATATTTGAACAGGTTGAAGGCGTGGACTTCGTTCTCAAAGCCCGGCTCAACATGCAGCTCCGGTTCGTCCTGTTCGACATCGGCAAAGGCACGGTTGATCGGGTAACCGTTTTCGTCCGAGCGGAGCGAGGCATCGCCGGGCAGACCGGGCATGCGCCGACAGGTTTCCCGGTTGCGTTCAATGGCGGCGGTATTACTCCCGTTCTTTTTGCCGAAGACCGTGGTACTGGTCTCTGCGGGCGCGGCAAACGGGTCAAAGCCGGCATTCGTCCAGTCGGTCAGCATGGCCTTGAAGGTGGCCAGAATCTCCGCCGTCTCAAACGTTTCCATGTAATCGAGGCCGGAGGCATGGTAGCTGTCGTTATACCGGCCGGCGTACAGCTCCACCTTCCCATACCGATTCCGGGTGCCGAGCACGGCATCAAAATTGACCCAGCCGTAAAAGAATCCCCAGGCCACATCACGCATCAGGGCCTTAAGGAAGGCGTCCACCGGCAGGGTGTGGGAGAGTTGTGTCTCTCTGGCCGGCCAGCCGACGGTGACGAAATACTCGTCACGTGAAAAAGAAAACCGTCCCAGCTCAAAACGCTTATACCCGGTCTGTTCGTCGGGGGCCGAGGCTTTGACGTCGCTCATGGTCGTCTCCTTAGGCTTCGCAGATATCCGCCCATTTTTCGACGGTGAGCGGGCCTTGCAGCGTTTGTAGCAGAATGACACTCGGCTGTTCGGCAATAAACTGATAGGCCGCCCCTGCCGGGAGCAGGGCCTGATGCCCGCGTCGGAGTTTTATCCAGCCCATCTTTTTGCCAGTGGGCGATCCGGGCAGGCGCACCGACCCTTGCGCGTCCGGTGACACCACGGCGGCCGGGTCGTCGAGTTTGACCAGATGGAGCTCCAGGTGGCCATCCATCACCACCGCGAATTCATCGTGCGCAGCCGTAAACCAGTCTGAGCGGCCTTCCGCGCGCAGGACTTCGACCACGTACTCCAGGTTTTTCGCCACGGCTGTCTTTTCATACGGCTGTGCTTGAGAGGCTACCTCAAAGATGTTGGAAAAGGCGTAATGCCGGGCCTTGTCCTGAATGATTTCGACTCGGCCTTTCTCGTAGTGCGCCAGGGAACCAAACACGGTCGTGTATGCAGACATTCTGATCCCTCCCTCCACCGACATATACTCTGTGTCAGCAGCGCTTCGCTCCCGCAACCATGCGTGAGACTTTGCCAAGCGCAATATCGGTTGTGCGGCGGCCCAGGCCGCAGGACGGCGCAATCCACAGCCGGTCTGCGGCGACATATTTGAGCACCTCACGAATGCGCTCCTCAATTTGCGTGTTGGTCTCGACCGGCGCTTTGACATCAACAATGCCGGCAATGACCTGTATACCGGTGGGAATATCGCGCAGACCGGCCCGGTCGGCCCACTGGCCGGGGTGGGAGCATTCCAGGTGGACCTTATCGATCACGCCGGCCAGCCGCTCGATATAGGGCAGCAGAGCGTGGAGATTATGGGTGGTGACGGCCGACTGCGAACCAAGGTCGCCCAGGCAACAGTGGATGGTTTTGAGCGTGTCCACCCCCTCAAAACTGCGGGCAATCAAATCGGCCGCCTCTTCGGGAGCAAGGCGGCCCAGGACGGAGCGAATGGCGACCGTGGGAATATCCAGTTGAATCTCGCGAACCTTGGCTGCTGCGAGCCCGCGCAGTTCCCGATTCACGATTGCGATTGCCCGTGGAAGCTGTGCCCGGACCGCCTCTGTCCATTTGAGGTGGCCGAGCACTTCTAAAGGACCGGGGACGGCAACTTTATCCAGACGTGGTTCGATGTGAGATTCCCGGCGGAAGGCCTCGACATAGCCCAGGCCGCGGGGCGCGTCGATTTCGTCGGTCAGTTCGTAGCGGGCAACATCCCTATACGTCCGTAATGCATCGGCTTGCGGTTTCACCAAGCGGATGCCGGTGAGCTGGCGGGGAATATGCTGAATGAAGACCTCGGCGAAGAACTCGCCGCCCATGAACTGGGTCACGCCGGTCGCCTGCTGCTCCCGGATGGCCACTTCTGCTGCGCCGCTTAACGTCGGTTTGACGAGCATGTGCGGCAATTGTCCGCGGTGATATTGCAACAAACGGTTACGGTACTGTTCAGGCAGAGGCCAACTTCCTACGACCGTTGTGCGGATCATGGCAACTCCCGTCAGCGATATATCCTTCCCGCTTTACACCTGACAGGCATGAGACGAGAAGGTCACGGTAGCGTACTCCTTGCCGGAACGGAAGTCGCATCCCGCCTGTCTCTATATCTGTCTTGACAGCAAGGGTATGATTGATCACGGTCAGAAGCGGGCAGAGCAGGATGTGGGAGAATAAATCCAGAGGAGGGAAATATGATTCACGTCACAGAGCTGGGCTATATGGGTGTTGGTGTCTAAGACCTCGATGCCTGACAGGCAGGAGACGAGAAGGGCACGCTAGCGTACTACTGCCCTGAACGGAAGCGGCAGGGCCAATTATGTGCGGGGAGACTTTTGCTCAAATCCGTGCCCACTCGATTTCGATCTTGACAGAGGGGTCTCGCTTCGTCTACCTAAATTATAATATTGAGCAAGCGCTCAATCAATATGCCTCAAAAGGGAGGGACGTATGACACGTGCACACAATAGCGAGGCAGGGGCGGGCCAATCCTGGGTGAAGGAGAAGGAGGGACGGGTCAGCCGAAGTATCTTTACCGACCCCGCTATCTACGAACGTGAGGTCGAATCTATTTTCAATCGCAGTTGGCTCTTTCTGGGGCACGAAACGGAGCTGCCCGACCCCGGTGACTATGTCACTCGGCCGATGGGTGATGACCACGTTATTGTCGTGCGTGGGGAAGACGGCACGCTCCGGGCTTTTCTCAATAGCTGTATGCATCGCGGAACCCAGCTTTGTCGCGCAGATGCAGGGAACACCAAACGCTTCACCTGTCCGTATCACGCCTGGACGTATAATACCCAGGGAACTCTGCTCAAGACCTCCTTTGACCGGTATTACAACAGTGAGACCTTTTCCCAATTGAACTTGGTGCCTGTTGCCCAACTCGATACCCATGCGGGACTCATCTTTGCCACCTGGGACCCTCAGGCGCCTGCGCTCAAAACCTATTTAGGAGATATCCGGTGGTATCTCGATATGCTCTTTCGGCGTACGCCGGCTGGTATGGAAGTGCTCGGACCACCGCAGCGGTGGGTAGTAGAAACCAACTGGAAGGTACCGGCGCTCAACTTTGGGACCGATACGCAGCACGCCATTCGGGCTCACTACGGTCCATTAGCCATCGCCGAACAATACGGCGGCATATCGAGCGCCGTCCTCATGCAGCTTGCCGACCGGGGGCCGCAGATTAGTTTTCCGGGCGGACATGGGTGTATCATTATCCCCTTTCCTGAAGAAATGCCGGATTATTTGGGCTTTCCAACAGAACTGATACCCACCTATGAAAGTGAGCTCAATTATGCTCAGTGCAACTTTCTGAAGCGTCTCTTTGTGAGTGTGGGCACAATTTTCCCCTATCTGTCCTGGATACAAATCGCGGCCTCCACCGTCCCAGAGAAACCACCCTTGTCCTTTATGAGTTTACGCCTGTGGCAGCCTGTCGGGCCGCATAAGATAGAACTGTGGAGCTGGTATTTTGCCGAGCACGAGGCATCGGCCGCGTGGAAGATGGAAATGCGAAAAACGGCGATTCAAACTTTTGCCATGTCGGGTCTGTTTGAAGAAGATGATGCCGAGATATGGGCGTCTATTGTCCGAGGCACAAAAGGCTCTATTGCCCGTCGCTATAGTACGGACTTCCGAGCCGGTTTTGCGACGCAACCGCTGACCGACTTTCCAGGTCCAGGAACCGCGTATGGATCACACATCCCCGAGTGTGAGCAGTTCAATCTCCTCCGGCACTGGAACTCCCTTATGACTCAAGGGAACGGACGCACCATCGAATAGGGAGGGCTGCCGATGTCATCATCTGAAGGACCATCTCCAAATATGACTGGCCTGACTGCCGTGACTGACCAAGAATACCGGCACGTAACCGAATTCCTCTACTACGAGGCGCAACTGCTCGACCGGCGTAAGTTGAACGCTTGGCTTGAGCTGCTGACTGACGACATTGTGTATCGTGTTGTTGCCCCAACCGTCAGTGCACTTGAAGATGAAGACCAGGCGCCAGAGGTGCTATTCATGGATGAAGATAGAGCCTCTTTGCGAACGCGCGTCTTACAGCTATCCACGCCGGAATACACGGTGGCTGAAAATCCCCCTTCGATTACGCGCCGCTTTGTGACCAATATTTTTGCAACAAAGGAAGGGAGGACCGGCCAATTCGTTGTCACATCGAATCTTCTCCTGTATCGCAGCCGTGGTTCACGTGAGGCCCCGTATCTCTTCTCAGCCGAGCGCCAAGATGCCCTGCAGCGGGCGGGAGATCGGTTACGCATCGCCAGACGCTCCGTCCGCCTGGACGAGGCGGTTTTAGGCACGCGAAACATGAGCGTCTTTTTCTAAGTGGGTGGATATGACACGCAAAATTCTTCGCCCGGCCGGACGACGGAAAAGCGGTCTGATTCAAAACTCCACCCTGCGCGAGCAGAAGCGGCAAGAGGTTGCGAATGCGGCCTTTGATCTCTTCCTGCGAGACGGGTTCCATAGAACGACAACACGGGACATTGCCCGCCAAGCCGGTATGAGTAACGGTGCGATCTTTTCTTACTTCAAGGATAAGGAAGAACTGCTGTTCTTTATTATCAGTCACGAACAGGAGCGAGCAGAGCGGCATCTGGTCGAACAGTTGCACACTGCGAGTGAGGCCGCCGCGCAGACGCACGCTGACCCGGAAGACGTATTCTGTGAGGTGCTGACGACCTTCATTCGTGGCGTCGATCGCATGCGGCGCTTTATTCTGCTCGCCTATCAGGAAACCAAGTCGCTGAACCCGGAAACTCGCCGAGCCCTGATTGAGCGCGAGCAACGCATTCAGGCCGCCCTCGGCAAGGTGATTCAATACGGGGTGGAGCGGGGCTGTTTTGCTCCGGAGGCGGTCGAGCTGAAGGCGCATAATCTGATGGTCCTGATCCACGCCTGGGCCGTCCGCCACTGGGCGTTTGTCGGCAAGCTGGATTCGGTCGAAGATTATATTGCTTTCCTCTTGCCCCAAGCGCTGGCGCTCTTAAAGCTCAGTGGCAACTCCCGAAAAAAAGTACGGAGGGGGAAAGCTCGCTCCAATAAACAAGCCGTTGCTTAAAGAAAGGTATGCTGTCAGAACCTGCTATACGAAAAACGCGGTGAGATTGCCGATCTCATTTTTGGAGCTGAAGACGTTGGAACCAACCTTTAACCGCAGGAGGAAACAATGATTCACGTGACAGAGCTGGGCTATATAGGGGTTGGTGTCAAAGACCTCGACACCTGGAAGCATTTTGCAGCCAATATCATTGGCTGGGAAATTGCGGATGAAGGAGAAGGCGACCGCTGCTATGCGCGCCTGGACTACTGGCATCATCGGATTGTCCTGCACGACGACCCTAGCGACGATCTGCGCTACCTGGGCTTTCGGGTTGCCGGGCCCGAGGAGTTCGGGCAGATGCAGCAGCAGTTGTCCGAAGCGGGCATCGCCTACCGCCTGGGATCGTCGGACGAGGCCGCCGAGCGCCGTGTGCTGGAGGTGCTGAAACTCGCAGACCCCAACGGCAATCCGGTCGAAATTTTCCACGGCCCGCAGGTACAGTTCAGCCAGCCTTTCTATCCCGGACGTCGCATGCACGGCCGGTTCAAGACCGGCGCGGGCGGATTGGGGCACTGTATTGTCGGTCAACAGGATACGGATGCGGCCTATCGCTTTTATCGTGCCCTGGGCATGCGCGGCAGCGTGGAATACAAGATTCAGAGGGGCAAGCAGACGATTGCGCCAGTTTTTATGCACTGTAATGAGCGTGACCACTCCGTGGCCTTTGGGATAGGCCCATCCGAGCAGCGCCTGAATCACATTATGGTCGAGGTGGACAATCTGGACGATGTGGGCCTGACCTACGAGATCGTCCGCGAGCATAAGGTCCCGGTCGCCATTACCCCCGGCAAACACTCGAACGACCATATGTATTCCTTCTACTTTCGTACGCCCTCGGGCTGGCTGATCGAGTATGGCTGGGGCGGACGACCCGCGACGCATCAGTCCGAGTACTACGTACGTGACGTGTACGGACATGCCCCTGAAGAGGGCGGTTTTGACGCACGGAGCGAATCCCGCAAGGCGGGGTAAGCCTGGCGGCGCGAGGAGAGAGGAGGCCGGGCATGAAAATCGATGTCCACACCCATTTCTTATCCGAGCATATCGCCCGCACGCTCGAAAAACGGAGCGACTTTCCCTATACCCGGCTGGTGGATGGCACGTATCACTTTCACTGCTGTCAGGGCCTGACCATTCCCATGCTGCCGCCCTTATACGATATGCAGACCAAGCTGGCGCATATGGATGAGGCCGGTATCGACATCTCCATCCTGAGTTTAGCCGTGCCCGGACCGGACCGGGTAGGGGGTGCTCAGGCGGATGAATTAGCCCGGATTGCGAACGATCTCCTGG
This sequence comes from Desulfurellaceae bacterium bin18, assembly GCA_002238415.1. Taxonomy (GTDB): domain Bacteria; phylum Desulfobacterota; class Binatia; order Bin18; family Bin18; genus Bin18. The sequence goes on from MPMI01000066.1 coordinate 13,396, forward strand.
CCGAACTCATTGCCGCTCACCCGGACCGCTTCTGGGGCTATGCGACTTTGGGCTTTGGGGACACCGATGCCGCGCTGAAGGAGCTTGAGCGCTGTATCTCGGAGCTCAACTTTCGCGGCCTTCAACTGTATTCCAATATCAATGACAAGCCGCTCGACTCTCCCGAGTTCCGTCCCGTTTTTGCGCGTATGGCCGAACTCGGCCGGCCCATTTTTATTCACCCCACTGTTCCCTTGAATCAGCGCTATTTGATGGACCTGGTGCCGGTGCCGGTGCTGGCGTTTATGGTTGATAATACGCTGGCCGCCATGCGTCTGGCCCTGTCCGGGGTACTGGCAGACTATGCGGACGCGCCGATCATCATTCCCCACGTTGGTGCTACTGTGCCGTATCTGATGGGTCGGCTGGACGGTATGCTGGGCGCTTTTGGGGGGGATGACGTAGTGAAGGAGCCGAGTCGATTTCTGAAAAAATTGTATATGGATACGGTGGCCTATGAGCCGGAACCGCTTGAGTGGTGCCTGTCGATGATGGGCGCCCAGCAACTCGTGCTGGGCACGGATCATCCCTACGGCTCTTGGCAGCGACCCATTGAGTTGGTGGAGAAGCTGGCCTGCTCTGATAACGAGCGCGAACAGATATTACACGGCAACGTCGAACGTTTATTTGCGGTATGATGAGTAGAAATCTCGCATGAGGTGATGAGTCGCCATCCATAGACACAGGTGAAGCATGAGTCGGACTATCCAGTCGCGCCAGTTGACGCTGCACGGTGTACAACTTGACATATCTGAGCACGGACAGGGCCGTCCGATCCTCGTGCTACACGGGGAAGACGGGCCGTGTCCCCAGGCTCCGTTTTTTTCCCTGCTGGCGAATCAGGGCCGGGTGATTCTGCCGACCCATCCCGGCTTTGGCCAGGCGCCCGATACGGCCGATATCGACACGGTGGATGACCTGGCTTACCTCTATCTCGATCTGCTCGACGAGTATGAGCTCCGCGATGCGGCTGTCATTGGCTGCTCACTCGGTGGCTGGATAGCCGCCGAAATGGCGGTGAAGTCTACGGCTCGCCTCAGCCGTCTGATCTTGGTCACACCGCTCGGTATCAAGGTCGGTGACCGGGAGACGCGCGACATCCCGGATATTTTCGCCCTGCCGCCCGAAGAGGTCGTGCGGCTGCAATATCACGACCCAACCCAGGGCGCAGCTGATTATACCAGCCTGTCCGATGACGAACTCCTTGTGATTGCCCGCAACCGGGAAGCAACCGCCCTCTACGCCTGGGAGCCGTATTTTCATAATCCGAAATTGCGTCAGCGCTTACATCGGGTCGCTATTCCGACGCTGCTCATCTGGGGGGCGAGTGATCGTTTTGTGACCCCCGGCTATTATGGTACGGCCTATCGTGACGCTATTCCCGGTGCGCAGCTTGCCGTTATTGACCGGGCCGGCCACTGGCCGCACGTGGAACAGCCGGAAGTCTTCGTCGAGCGGGTCGGTGCGTTTCTTGCCTCAACATAGATGATAAAGGAGCCGTGTTCATGCGTGCCTGGCATTTCAGCGAAAACGCCTATCATCTCCTGCCCGATGCGAAAGAGTACGATTCGATCCGCGTGCCCCTCCCGAATCGTTACTACGATCCGAAACTCGGCGCCGACCTGTATCACCGATTTATTGACGAATGGTTGATTGCCGAGGAACTGGGGCTCGACATCATGCTGAACGAGCATCATCAGACCGCGACCAATCTCAACCCGGCCGGCCCGATTGTTATGGGTATCCTCGCCCGCGAAACCAAAACGGCCCGCCTGCTGATCCTCGGCAACCCGATTGCCAACCGGCGCGAGCCCGTGCGTGTGGCAGAAGAGATGGCCATGGTCGATGTCTATTCCCGTGGACGCCTGGAGGTCGGCTTTGTGCGTGGTGTGCCGTATGAAATGTCGGCCGGCAACCATCGACCCACGCGCATGATGGAGCGCTTTTGGGAAGCGTATGACTTGATCCTCAAGGCCTGGACCAGCCACGACGGGCCGTTCAACTGGGAGGGCAAATACTTTCACCACCGTCAGGTCAACATCTGGCCCCGGCCTTATCAGCAGCCGCACCCGCCCGTGTGGATCACGGCGCTCAGTCCGGGCTCCGCCCAGGCGGTTGGTGAGCGCGGTACTGTTGTGGCCTGCTTTTTGACTGGCTTCGATGGGTCAAAGCGGGTGTTTGACGCCTATCGGACACGCCGGGCCGAACTCGGCCTTCCTCCCGCCGGCCTGGATCGTTTTGCCTATGCCGCCTTAGTGTACACGGGCGAGACGGATGAGGAAGGCTATGCCGGGGCGCGCAAGCTGATGTGGTATGTAGAGGCCAATAAGGTACCGTTCCAGTTTACCAGCCCGCCGGGCTATCATCCGCCGCCGGCGATGGCCGGCGCGATGAAAGGACCGGCCTCGGGCGTGTTCAAGATGTTCCAGAACCCGAAGCTGGAGAGCTTTATGGAGCACGGGCTGGTCTTTGCCGGCAACCCGGACTCCGTCTACCGTCAAATCATCAAGTTTTACGAGCACGTTGGCGGCTTTGGTCAGATTCTCCTGATGGGACAGGCCGGCTTCCTCGATCATCAAGAGACGGTCAAGGGCATGCAGCTCTTTGCCCGAGAAGTGTACCCGCGCCTGAAAGAGCTGCATCCTGCGGCTGCGGCCTGACATGGAGTCATGTCTTCCAGAATATCATTCTCGATACTACTGAAGGAGGTTGAATATGGAGGTTCCGTTTTCCGGTGGCTGTGCGTGTGGTGCGGTTCGCTACAACTGTACCGCCAAACCGCTCTATATGGGGAATTGTCATTGCCGGGACTGTCAGCGTGCAACCGGCAGTGCCTATTTTGCGGCGGTCATTGTCAAAAAACCGGACTTTTCCCTTACGGGCGAGCTGACCTGGTTTAAGAAGCCGGCCGACCGCGGCCACACCATGGGTCGTGGGTTCTGCCCGGCCTGTGGCTCTCCCGTCCTGTTAACCAACGGGGCTGCGCCGGACTTCAGGGTTCTGTATGCGGGCAGCCTGGACAACCCGAGCTGGTATCGGCCCCAGCGGGATATTTACGTGGCCAGTGCCCAGCCGTGGGATGTAATGCATCCGGACGTGCCAAAAGAGGACGGTATGCCGGAGTCGTTTTGATTGGCAGGGGTGAGTTGACCTCGCCCCTGCTACAGTCAGGCAAATATATGCCGGAATTCAGCGACAGACAGATCGTGACTTCGTGGCATACGAACGCCCGTCCCTGGACGAAAGCCGTCCGGAACCAAGAAATCGAAAGTCGGACGCTGGTCACCGACCAGGCCATAGTCCAAGCCATTACGAGCCTGACGCCGCGACGTGGGCTCGACGTGGGCTGCGGGGAAGGGTGGCTGGCGCGCTCTCTTGCGGAGCGTGGAATCGAGGTTGTTGGTATTGACGTTGTGCCCGAACTGATAGCAGAAGCGCAGCGAATCGGTGGTGGCCGGTTTCAGCTCTGTTCCTACGAGGATATTGCCGCCGGTCGGTTTAGCGCAGGCCGGTTCGACACGATCATCTGCAATTTTTCATTGCTGGGAAAAGACTCGGTGGAGCAGATGCTCCACACCCTGCCGCAGTATATGCAGCCCCAGGGCCAAGTGGTCATCCAGACCCTGCATCCTGTCCTGGCGTGTGGTGACCGGCCCTATTGTGACGGCGGGCGACCCGGCTCGGGGGAGGGGTGCGGGCCGGAGTTCACCGACCCCGCCCCCTGGTATTTCCGTACGGTGGAGTCCTGGATTCGCCTCCTCCGAGACAGCGGTTTCGGTATCCTGGAATGCCGCGA